>JANYBW010000025.1 GCA_025360585.1 Actinomycetes bacterium
AAATCGTTGCGGCGGAGGTTGTCGTTATCAAAGACGGCCCGGCGCATGTGCGGATTGCGGCCGTCGAACTCGAGGGCGACCCGATGCTCGGGCCACGCCGCATCGAGGATGTAGCGCCGTCCGTCGATCCAGAGCGCGAACTCAAGTTCGGGCGACGGCAGTCCAAACTCCTGAACTCGCCGCACAACCAACGCTTCCCATTCGTTGCGGGATCGCCGCAACTCTGGGTGCAGGCCGTCGAGCACCTGCAGCACGGCAATCGCTCCGGGCCGTTTCGAATTGCGGAGTTCTCGCGCTCGCCGTTCGAGATCCGCCGGCGCGACCAACTTCTTCACAACTGCGGATTCGATCATTGTTTCGGTGATCGCAGGCGCTACGAACGATGCGCAATCGATAATCGCACGAATCGGATGCAGACAAGCGAGGCCATCGGACTGAACAATTTCGTGTCGAGGCAAATCACGCGTTGTGTGATGCGGCGCGTTCGCATGCCGAGATCGGCGCGGCACCATGATATCGAAACCATCGTGCGGTTCGATCAAACCGAAGAGTGCCGCTGCGGTTCTGCCACTCGCGACTCCCCCAGTTTTGAGTAACTGTCCGGCCAGACGATCTTTCCAAGTTGGAGCCGACGCGACAACGAATCGAAAGAGGCCGGGCGCGGTGCGCTCCAACATGCCAACGGTGACCAAGTGACTCAGGCGGTGTCGGCTCACAGCGCACGACAGCGCTTGCGCTCGCGTGAAATGGCCGCGTTGCGAAGACCGCGCCGCAATCCGGCGGAGCCGCGCGTAGTTAGGGACAAGTCGGGTTGCAAGAATGTCGGGCAATGATTGCGGTATCGCGGCATGAGCCATGAACGTTTCCTTTGGGCGCGCAAAAATACAGCGGACTTGGGGGAAGTTCGTGGAACGCATTCATCATGGCATCACCCTCGGACATCGCCGACGGCGACGCCAGCGCGACGGCTCGAAGCACGGCTTGGCCCGACGCGCGACCGCTGCGGCGGTCACGTGTCGGGCCACGGACCAGTTGCCGTGCCCCGGTTGCCAAACCTGTGACTGGAGTACCGGCCAAACGTTGGACCACGGAACAACTGGGACGGCGAAAAGTGGCGTCGTGGAGGTACAAACGCCCGCAATGGCGGCCAATCGTTGGACCACGGCCGAGCGCGGATGTCGGGCAGACGAATCGTGGACCAACATCCGACCGAGACAACGGCGAAGTGTCCGACCAACGGAGAATGAACCGACCAGCCCGTCTTCATTGGCGGCAGCATGCGGCGACCCGGACTAACCAAGACCCGACGTGCCCCGATTCGTTAGGTGAGCGCGGTGAAATCGGTGTCACGACGACGAAACCGCCGCATCACGGGGGCAGGACCAGGCCGATCGCGGTACTGACCAGGAAAATTGCGCCACCGCTCCACGTCATCAAGAGCAACATTCTCGCCGAGATGACCCGTCCATATTCATCGAGCTGAAATTTCAACAACCAAAATGCACTCGATGAAACATGCGACACGAACATTGCGAGCCCTGTACAAACACCGACCCGCAGTCGCGACGTTCGAGATCGAAACGACACACATACGCACATTGCTGGGCTCAACATGAGTAACGAAATCCAAATGCTAGGAACCAACCCCCACGGGTGCGGCGTCAGCCGGGCCACAAGGTCGTTGAGCGCAAGGACCGCGCATCCGCCCACAATCCAAACGTCAATCGCTCGGCCACATCGTCGAACCACGAGCCACCCAGCAACCAGAATGACCAGCGCCAGAATTACAAACCGTTCCCGAGGCAACCGCAAGGTGCGCGGCCCCGCCATGGAGAATCCCCAAGCCACGCCGAACACTGCCAGCACTAGCCCCACTTGCAGCGCGCGGCGGTAGGAGTGTTGGTCGATGGTTGTGTTGGCGCTGCGTTCGCGCAGGACGGCCCATATTGCCGAAAACAGCAATGGAATCAGGCCGAATAGCCAGGTGAACTTACGGATGCCGCGCAGGCCTTCGGCTTCGCGGATCAGCGCGCGCGCAAGTTCGCGGTGCGCCCGCCACGCGACTTCCTCGACCACGACTCCATCCGTACCCGCCGTACCCACCGACCCATCAACCGGCATATCAACCGGCATATCAACCGGGCCAACACCCAGTCCGGCGTTCGTACGCGCCACCGAAAGTTCGCGATGCTCCGCAGTCAAGCGGTCGGAGCGAGCTGCGCGCGCTTGTTCTCGCCGCTTCATTGCGAGAAACCATTGAGGCGCGGCTTGACCCGCCGGACAGGAACTGGAGCGGGTGCCGGAGCCGCGGCGGGAAAACCGTTCACAAACTCCACACCTTCATCGGTCAGCCGATAGCAATGGCGCGGTCGGCCGCCGTCCTGCGGCAATTCCCAGCGGTGCTCCAAGAGCCCATCGGCAGCAAGCCGGCTCAACGCCGGATACAACGTCCCCGCGGAGACGCCCGCTTCACGCGAAAGGTCATAGCCGTACCGCCAGCGTTGGCGATCATTAGCGAACGCTTCCATAACCTTACGAATTTGCCCCGAGGAGTGCTTTGGCCGTCCCATACCGCTCAGTAGATCATTTCTCGATATATCTTGTCAATCGCGTCTTCCGCCCAACGCGCGCTTCAAACCGCCCTGGCGCGATGCCTCGACTCGGGCACTAGACCTGCGCTGCTCAAGAGCCGCAGGCTGCGTTGCTCCTCCACATCGATCACGATCGCATCGCCCGGTTCACGATTCACGATGAAACTCACGATGCAGTCCTCGCACGCATCAGTGTGCGCCATCACACACTCACCACAATCGATCGACAACGGAACCGCCGTACCTCGAATATCACTCACCATGTTCATCTCCTCAACTGCAAACTCCCCTGAAGCAATACTGCCAGAGGGGTGAGACACGGCTGAACTGGTCACTCGACTCGCCTAGCTCCGCGTCGGCGCCCTCCGGGACGCTCCCTCCGGTTGAACTGGTCACTCGACTCGCCTCGCTCATGCCAACTGGTCAGTCGACTCGCCTTGCTCCGCTGCGGCGCGCGTCGGACCAGATGGCCCAGCCGTATACGGGCACTACGGCAAGCGGCACCACGATCAAAAAGAACCATGTGCGAACGTTCAACTGTTCGTGCGCAAATTTATGGAGATGCGCAACCGCGAGTACCACCATCGCGTGCAATGCAATCGTCATCCGAAGCCGACCCGTGTGCATCGCCACCAACGGCAAACACCAGATGATGTACCACGGCATCACCCACGCCGCGAATACCGAAAAGGAAACGACCCCAACCGCGATCGCAACATCAAAGTTCGCAGCCGATCGGCGCAACATCCACACGCCAACGCCAAGCGCGAGCAGCGTTACCAACAGCGCGGGCGTCTTCACAAACTGCTCGACGTGTTGCGCAGACCATCCCAACCCGTGCACCGGAAACGTATTGCCGTGCGTCGCGTACAACGAAAATGGAAACCAAATCGAAGCATTGCCGTTGAGGTCCGCGGCCGAGCCAATCGCCGCCGCGCAACCAGGAACCGTGACCGTGCCGATCCCGGCAGCACCCACCGCAACCGAGCCGAGCAATGCCGCAGCTCGTAATCGCTCCAGCAACGGTCGCCCCACTTGCAACACGATCCAGCAGCAGGCAGCAACAACGGCCAACAAAGCGGTCGCCTTCACCAATGCCGCAGCCGCGATCGCAACGCCTGCCCACACAATCCGATCGCGCTCCAAAAGCATCGCGAACGCGAAGACGCCGAGAGCCACAAAAATGTCGTTATGCGCGCCATTCACAACGCTCACGAGCATCAGCGGATGCAACGCAACAAACACCAACGCAGCCGGCGAACGCCATCGCCGCCACACCAGCAGCAACAGCGATCCTGCCGCCAACGCACTCACGATCTGAAAAAAGACGCGCAGCGGAATCCGCTCGCCCGGAAGCAATGAAGTTCCGATCGCAGAAAGCCCTGTAAATATTGGTCCGTAACGCGACGGCGTATGCCTCCACACCGGCCCAACCGAAGCAAACAGCGGGTCGTGAGGAAATTGATCGGGCAATGCGGTGTACGGGTTCGAGTGATGTTCGGTGAGGATGCGCCCGTACATCGAGTAGGAATACACGTCGTTCGATCCACGCGCGGGATACGAAACCATCACCGCGCCCATGACAAGAATCACGGCGATCGCCGATCGCAGCCGCAAGGCTCCTGGCGACCGACGAAGTACACACACCAATTGCGCCCAACCAATCGTCGCGACCGCGAACAACGCAATAGCCCGTTCACCCCGCTGGCGATACCCCAGCAATGACACGTAGAGAATCTGGGGCGTGCACGCAACCACGAGCGCGGCCCACGCGACGCAACGTTCTCGCGTCGTTACTGCGACGGGAGAATCAGGCACAGCGACGCGAGCTACAGAGTTGATTACAGCAACAGTAGCGGCGAGCCATTTGCCACGCCGGCTTCAGATTCCGCATCCGCTCGATACGCGGCAACTTGGTCGACCGAAATCATCGCGACGCGATGCTCCTCGGCAAACATCTGGAGATACGGCAGCCGAGCGGGCGAACCATCATCGTGCAGCACTTCACAGATCACCGCCACCGGAGCGAGGCCCGCGAGGCGCGCCAAATCGACAGCTGCTTCAGTGTGGCCACGCCGCTCGGCGACCCCACCGGCCCGCGCCCGTAACGGAAAGACATGCCCCGGCCGAATGAAATCGCTTGCAACCGCGTTGTCGTCAAGCACCGCACGAATCGTCAGTGCTCGGTCCGCGGCACCAATGCCCGAACCCGCGCGCACGTGGTCGATCGTGACAGAAAACGCGGTATCGCAGGTCGCTGCACCGGGCGCCAGCATCGGATGAATGCCCAACGCATCGAGCCGTTCCGGCGCGCACGGCATACACACCAAGCCGCGTGCCCACCGCAACATGAAGTTGATCGCTTCGGGGGTAACCCACTCCGCGGCCATCGTCAGGTCGCCTTCGTTTTCGCGATCTTCATCGTCGACGACCAGCACCATTTCACCGCGCCGAATACGGCGTAGCGCTTCGTCGATTGTGGCAAGAGTCATGGGTGTTCTCCATTCAATTGTGAGCAATGTAAAGACGCGATCGCAGCATCGGCGGCGCGCGCACTTCGGTTGTATCCCCACCAAGAGTGGGTCGCATGCGGGCGCGCGCACAGCGACGATCGCAGGGCTGATGCGTCCGCACCGGAAAGGTCGCTGAGCGCGCGTACTGCCGATGGAACTCCGTCGTCCGTGAGGCTGATGAGGTACAAGCCATCGAGCGGAACGGTTGCAGTGCCGGCCCGGCTCACGTTGTTGCGAACGACCAGTGCATCGGGATTGACAATGTTTAATGCGAGCACGGTGCAGCAACCAACGACGATCACCGCGGCAGGAAACCAATTGTTGTTACTAAGTTTTTTGATACACGACGCGGCGAGCAACAACACCAGCACGCCAATCGCGATCGCGACAACGTGCACCACCACGCGCAATACCGTCAGACCGTACGCGTCTTCGTAGAGCCCGAGTCGTTGCACCGAAACCGCAACCATCGCTAGCGCAATGCTCAGCAATACGCGCGTGCCACGAACGAACCGGCTTTGGGCAAGTGCGTCATCGCGAACAATCATCGCCCGCAGCGCAAGGACAACCGCCATGGTGAGGCCGGCGACCCACAACAACTGAAAGAATCCGGAGCGAGCGTATTGCGCATACGTAAGACCGCGCGTCTGCAACACGTGATTTCCGGCACCCGACATCGTAACAACCTGTGCGATGGCCCACAGGCCGAACAGCGCGTCGAGTGCGACCAACACGACGGTGACCTCGATGGCACGCAACGGTCGAAACCCAACCGACCCAGCAGGGCGCCATGCTGCCGAAGCGACCTGCAACATTGTCGCCATCACGAACGCGCAGCTCAGCGCCACAACCACGTGACCAAAACCCGTCGTGAAGTGAACATCAATATGGAACAACGAAGCGAACATCGCATCGCCCGATGCCAGAATCGCCCCCAGCACGACGACACAAGGAATCGCGAACAGCAAGCCGCGAAGTAGCGATCGCCACGGGGCACCGCGACGCACCACCAGTGTTTCCCCAACGAATTTTCCTGCGCGTCCCGCGTGTCCGAGCACGGCGAGTGAGCGCGCCAGCAGTTCCGGCACCGAAGCCCGCAGTATCGATACACCGTCCGCATAGGACGCGGCCAACAGCAACAATCCAATCGCAACCAGCGAGTCGAGGGCAACGAGCCAGGACGCGGTCCGCAAATGCAAACCCAGCGCGAACGGCACTGCCCCGTAGGCCAGGAGCTGGGCCCCACGCGTGCGCAATCGACCAGAACGCAACAAGATCGCAGCCATCAACACGATCGTCGCCGATCCAACCACGCTGGCAATCCCAGTCCGCAATGCGATATCGCCGAGCACCCCGGCGGCAAGGACCGCGACAGTCAGAGGGCGCGTCGCTGGCGTCCGCACAGCAAACGACCACTGCTGCGTAGCGCACGGCTCGTTGGCAGGCGTAGCTGCGCTCGGCGCTAATGATGGAGGCGGTGGTGATGGGCGCGGTGGTGATGGAGGCGGTGGTGGCACCGTTGCCGTCGGGCTCACGTCAGCCGACCTTGCTCGGCAACGTGACGACCATCCGACATCCATGAGGCTCGGACGCTTCGGGCCGAATCTCGCCGCCGTGAAGATCGACGATCCAGCGAGCGATCGCTAGCCCCAAGCCAGCACCCCCCTGTTGGGTCGACCGCGCCGCATCCGATCGATAGAAACGTTCAAAGACTCGCTGTGTTTCTTCGATCGCGATGCCAGGACCAGAATCGATCACCGTGATCGTGACCGCAGCATCCGCATGGCGGGCCGCGATCTCGACCGTTCCTCCAGCCGGTGAATATCGAACTGCGTTTTCCACCAAGTTGGCGACAACTTGATGCAGTCGTTCGGGGTCGCCGTCGATCGTAAGGTCGCTCGGCTCCACGGAAACCTCGATCGCGTTCGACGATTGTGCAAGCCGTGATTCGCGCGCCGCGAGTTCCAGCATCGGTTGCACTTCAAATTCGCGACGATCCAACGGAACGGTTCCGGCTTCGAGCCGCGAAAGATCCAACAGTTGACGAACTAATCGACCGAGTCGTTCGGTTTGGGCGAGCATCGTCGCGACGGTTTCCGCATCGGCGATTTCAATGCCGTCGGCAATATTTTCGAGTTTCGCTTGCAGCGCAGTCAACGGCGTACGCAGCTCGTGCGAAACGTTCGCGACCAAATCGCGCCGGACACGATCAGTCTGCGCGAGTTCTTCGGCCATCGAGTTGAAACTCTCCGCGAGCCGCCCAATTTCATCACGCGAATTCGCGACGACGCGCGTTTCGAACTCGCCGCGCGCAATCGCCTCCGAAGCCGACGCCATCGCGCGCAGCGGCTCGAGGGTTCCGCGCGACAACACCCAGACGACGGCGAGCGCAACGCCGCCCGCGACGACACCTGCGAAGGCTGGCCACACGTTCAGTAATTTCAGCGCAGCGTAGAAGCTCGCAACCGTTACCCCGACCGCGGCAACAATGATGACCGCGAGTCGTAATTTCAGCGTCGGCAACGCACCCAAAGGGTTCGCTCGATTCATTGCGCAACCGCAGATTCGTCGATCGCGTAACCAACTCCATGGACCGTGCGCACGATGTCGGCGCCCAATTTTCGACGTACCGACCGCACATGCGAGTCCACAGTGCGCCCGCCGGCCGGAAAGTCGTAGCCCCATACGTTTTCGAGCAGTTCTTCGCGGGTAACGACCCGGCCGGGCCGCGTGCCGAGGTATGTCACAAGCTCAAATTCCGTTGGAGTGAGATGCACGGCTTCTCCACCGACCACGACTTTACGCGTCGCGGGGTCCAGCTCAATACACCCAACCCGCACGATTTCCGAGGTCGACGACGGCGGTTGCTGCAACCGCGCAACGCGGCGCAGCATCGCTGAGACGCGCGCAACAAGCTCTCGTGCGCTAAACGGCTTCGTCATGTAGTCGTCCGCACCGACGCTCAGCCCAATAATGAGGTCGGCTTCCGAATCACGCGCCGTCAGCATCAAAACCGGTACCCAATGCTCACGTTGAATCTGGCGGCATACCTCAAGGCCGTCGAATCCCGGAAGCATGAGATCAAGCACCACAAGATCCGGCGAAGTCCGCTGCACGAGTGCGACGCCGGTTGGCCCATCGTGGGCAACGTCGACGGTGTATCCCTCGTTGCGCAATCGCGCAGCAATCGCCTGGGCGATCGATACCTCATCTTCGATTACGGCAATCCGCGCCGTCCCGTCCGTCACGAGGTCAACAATACGGACGCAATGTCACGATCTGGTCGTTACCGTGTGGAGAAACCGTGCAGATTCTTGATGACGCCAGTGAGGCAGGACACGCGCCCTGGTCAACGAGGTTATGAATCGAGCGGTGAGGTGGTTTCCGTCGGCTCAGGAGGATCGGTCGGCTCATTGGGATCGGTGGTCCCTGGGGGCGGTCCGGTGGAAGCCGTACTCCCCGATCCTGAATGCGTTGTCGCGGTCGAGTTCGGAATCGTGGCGGGGCTCGAAGGCGAAGTGTTGTGGGCCCCAGGGTTCGTAGGGTGGTTCGGATCGGCAGTCGTCGAACGTGTCGTTTGACCATCACCCGTCGGAGAACTGCCCGGCTGGGTCGTTGCGGTTGATCCCTCGCTGCCCGTCTTGCGGCCGCCGCCAGTCGTTTGGGGCGCATTTCCCGAGCCCGCTGTCGGCAGCGGCGTCCCGTCGGGTTCGGTCGCGGTCGGCTGATCTCCCGAAAACGTCGCGCCAGGCGCGGATTTGCTCTGCCGTTCAGAAATCGGCTGCACAAACCGGCCGACCGGATCGCTATTGGTCTTGTTCAAAATACCGAAATTCGCGGCCGTCGCGACCACGCCGCACAGCAGGCCCAAAGAGACCAGGCCAACAGCCACAGAACGACGCGATGCTTGCATGTGGCCAGGTTAAACCGAGGGTGCACCACATTTGGCCAGCGTTCGGTAAAGATTCAACGAACGTGACCCAATTTCCGGATCGCGGCGCGCGACGGTAGGGCCTATGAACATCTTGTTGGTAGAAGACGACAACTCAATCGCTGAACCGCTCATCTTGGGTTTGGAACGCGACGGCTTCAGTGTCAATCGCGTCCGGACGGGTTCGGAGGCACTTTCCGCCACGGACCCAGAATTCGTGCTGCTCGATCTGGGGCTCCCCGATTGCGACGGCGCGGACGTGTGTCGTGTACTGCGTAGCCGCGGCGAAGTGCCCATCATTGTCATCACCGCACGTGCCGATGAAATCGACCGCGTCGTGCTCCTCGAACTCGGCGCGGATGACTACATGGTGAAGCCGTTTGGCTTCCGCGAGCTACGCGCGCGAATTCGTGCAGTACAACGGCGCTCGCAGCCGAGGAGCGATGCTGGAGGGCCGGTAGGAACCGAACGCCTCGAAATCGATCGGCGCACGCGCCGAGTATTACTCGACGGAACTGAGATGCAACTCACTCCGAAAGAATTCGACCTCCTCGCATTCATGGCCACAGACCTCGGAGCGGTGTACACCCGCAACGATATTCTCGAAGGCGTTTGGGATACCCACTGGTACGGCCCGACAAAGACCCTCGATGTGCACATCGCCGCGTTGCGAAAGAAGTTGGGTGATCCGCGCTGGATCGAGACGGTGCGCGGTGTCGGGTTTCGATTACTCCAACCCGAATGATGCACAGCCCAGAAAATCAGTACCGAGAAATTCCCTACCCAGAGATTCCCTGCCCAGAGACTGCTTGCTAACGAGAACGCCATGACCAAACGACTCCTCGTGAGTTATCTCACGATCACCGCGTTCGTGCTGCTGATACTCGAAGTTCCACTCGGCGTTACGTTTCAGCGCAGCGAGCGAAACCAATTGGTTTCTGGCCTCGATAGCGACGCGCGCAACTTCGCCGCGTTCGCACAGGACGTCCTCAATCGGCGTCATGATACGACTCCCGCGGACGATGCGACCGGCGTCGGGCTTGCACGTTTGCAACAACAAATGAACGGCTACGCGGCGCGCGATTCCGCGCGGGTGCTCATCGTGAACGACGTCGGCGAACGAGTTGCCGACACCAGCACGACCGATCGCCAGACCAACTACCTCACCAAAGACCGACCGGAGTTCGAGCACGCGCTCAACAAACTCAAACCCCGTTCGTATTCGATCGAACGCCATTCATCGCAACTCAAAACCACACTCATCTTTGTTGCAGTACCGGTCGTCACCGGGGATCGCTTGCTCGGAGCCGTACGGATTTCGTATCCCGCGGAAAATCTGCATACTCGGGTGCGGAATAACTGGTTGGCCCTTGGGTTGTTGAGCGGAGTCGTGCTCGGCGCCGTTGCAGTCGTCGGTTCGTTACTCGCCCGATCCGTCACGCAACCATTGCGCACCGTCGAACAAGCTGCGGCGACACTCGCGGCCGGCAATCTGCAAGCGCGCGCACCCACCGACGTCGGGCCACCCGAATCACGCCGACTAGCGCAAGAGTTCAACGACATGGCGGTGCGCCTCGGTGCGCTGATCGGCGCGCAACGAACCTTCGTTGCCGATGCGTCGCACGAGCTGCGAACACCACTCACGGCATTGCGATTACGCATCGAAAATCTGGAGTTCGCGCAGCCGGAATCGTTACCCGGTGAGGTCGAGATTCTCTCGAACGAAATTGGCCGTTTGGCGCGACTCGTCGAGGGGCTCTTGTCACTCGCTCGCGCGGAAGGCCAACGGCCCGAACGCGAAACGATCAACCTCGACGAAGAGCTCGCGCAACGCATTGATGCATGGGAGGCCTTTGCATCCGAACAGTCGATTATCCTTTCAGGGCCAGAACCGTCGCGATTGCACGTTTCGGTCGTGAAGGGCGCATTTTCCCAAATGATCGACAATTACCTTGCCAACGCACTCGAAGTCGCGCCCGGCGGCTCAACGATTCGGGTGCGCCTCGACCATTCCTCAACTGCCGCGACGGTGCACGTCGTCGATCAGGGCCCAGGGATGGCGGACCATGAGCGCGGACGCGCATTCGATCGGTTCTGGCGCGCTCCGGGATCCATTCCCGGCCGAGGTTCGGGCCTCGGCCTCGCGATCGTTCGCCAGCTCGCGGAGGCCAGCGGCGGTTCAGCCCAGCTCGATAGGGCCCCCGAAGGTGGCATCGACGCGACCTTCACGCTCATGATCGCAAACGAGGCGCAAGTTCGGTAGGACGGGCTCGGTAGTGTCGCACGCTATGGCTGTACCTGATCCCGATGCACTTACGAGCGCACTGAGCCGTATTCTCCCAGCGCCGATCGTCGTGACCGATCTCCAACGCGTCACGGGTGGAGCATCGCGCGAAACCTGGCTCTTTACGGCGACCCATCGCGACGGCTCCGAAGGCTTGGTGCTACGCCGCGACCCCGGGAAAAACAACAGTCAAACCGAACGCGCTACCGAGTACAACTTGCTCGCAGCAGCCGGTGACGCTGGCGTCGCGGTACCACAAGTACGAATGTTGTTACAGCCCGAAGACAACCTCGGCGATGGCTTCATTATGGATCGCGTTGATGGCGAAACCATTGCCCGCAAAATTTTGCGGGATGAAGAATTTGCAGCTGCACGACCATTGATGGCCGCCCAATGCGGCACGATCTTGGCCGCGGTCCATCGCATTGCGATAGACGCGACTACTGGCCTGCGAATCGAGGGACCAGAAAAACAGATCCATCAATGGCGTGCCGCGCTCGATGGTTTTGGCGAGCCTCATGCTGCATTCGAACTTGGCCTGCGTTGGATGAGCGAACGAATACCAATGGCAATTGGTGCGACCGCAGTTGTGCACGGTGATTTTCGCAACGGCAATTTTATCGTCGGCCCCGATGGAATTCGCGCGATCCTCGATTGGGAACTCGCACACCTTGGCGACCCTATTGAAGATCTCGGCTGGTTGTGCGTGCGTGCCTGGCGGTTCGGAAATGTCGATCAGCCAGTCGGGGGCTTCGGATCGATTCCGCAACTCCTCGATGCGTACGAAGCCGCGGGCGGCCGACGGCCGACGGACGATGAACTGCGTTTCTGGATCGCGATGGGCACAATCAAGTGGGGCGTGATTTGTATGTCGCAGGCGTTCACCCATCTGAGCGGCGCGGTGCGTTCGGTCGAGCTCGCTGCGATCGGCAGGCGCGTGGCAGAAAACGAGTGGGATTTGCTCAAGATTCTCGACGGTGAATGGTAGGAGTTCTCGAATGCAAGATCGACCCACAGCCGCGGAGCTGGTACAGGCAGTGCACGAATTCTTGGAGCGCGACGTCATGGGCGCAGTGACCGGCCGGGTCGCGTTTCATACCCGCGTGGCGCTCAACGTACTCGCAACCGTGCAACGCGAATTGGAACTCGGCGAAGCGCAAGACGCCGCACAGCGGGCGCGGCTCGTCGCGTTGTTACTTCGCGAGCCCGATGCCACGGACACCACCGTAGACCTTGAGCGCGAACTCGCCACCGCGATCCGCAACGGCTCACTCCGCGCGGACCAGAGCGAAGCCGCCGTCGAACACATTCGGGCGACGGTGCACGAAAAGCTCGAAGTCGCCAACCCGAAATATTTGCAACAGTGAGCCGTAGGATCAGTCGATGCGTATCGCAACCTGGAACGTCAACTCACTGAAAGTTCGTTTGCCTCGGGTCGAAGAGTTCCTCGGGTACGCGAACGTCGATGTTTTGTGCATTCAAGAAACGAAACTCTCCGACAAAGCGTTTCCTCACCTCACCTTTCAGGAACTTGGCTACGAAAGCGTGCACAACGGCCAAGGGCAATGGAACGGCGTAGCAATCTTGAGTCGCGTCGGGATCGCTGATGTGCAGTACGGGTTCGGCGAAGGCATCGAAGATCCGTATGCCGGCGACGCGCGATTGATCTCCGCGAAGTGCGGCGATCTGACCGCGGTCAGCGTGTATGTACCCAACGGGCGCACCGTCCCGAGCGAGTTCTACGATCGAAAACTCCTTTGGTTTCAACGACTTCGTGAGTGGCTCGACCGTAATTTCACACCATCGGATTCCGTGGCGGTTATGGGCGACTACAACGTTGTGCCTGAAGATCGCGACGTTTGGAACGCGGCAGCGATGGAAGGCTCAACCCACATCACCCCTGATGAGCGCGCGGCCGTGCACGCGCTATGCGATTGGGGCATGGTCGATACGTTTCGCAAAATTCACCTCGACGACGACGGCCTGTATTCATATTGGGATTACCGAGCCGGCGATTTTCATCAGCATCGCGGCATGCGCATCGATCTCGTGTTGGCCACCAAGCCGATCGCAGATGCAGTGACGTACGCGGTGGTCGATCGAAACGCCAGAAAGGGCACGCAGCCTTCAGACCACGCGCCAGTCATCGTCGATTACAGCTAACGGCGCTGTTGTTACGACGGTCGCGCCCAACGCCCCGGCGAACGCGACACTTTGCCCTAGCTGAGGCCTAGCTGACGACGAACTTCAATCGCGCGGGCTGGCGATGATTCGGCAGTAGTACGTCGATTGGGTCGAAGAGATCACCAGCGATATCAGCATCAAAACACGCGGCCGTGATCTCCGGCAACGGCGTGTCGGTCTCAAGCCCGACGCTACGCAGTACGGTGCCGAGCCGTCCTTGTAACAAGGCTTGCATGATCGCCGGGAGCGCTTCAGGGTCGCGGACCATCCACGAATGCCCAGCGTCGTGCACCGAAATGTACGTTGCGTCCAGGCGGGCCCTGGTGTCCTCAGCAGCCCGTTGCGGCACGAGGAGATCCCGGTCAGCGTGCACCACAAAACACGGTGTACGGGCAATCCGAATTTTCGTGAGTGCATCAACGCTGGCGCCAGATCGCAGAACGGCCGCGCCGGCGATCAAGCCGTTCCAGGGCGTCAATACCATCGAAGCCGCCGAACGGCGCACACGGCTGCCAATCTTGAGCGCCTGGCGCCCGTCGACCACCGTGGGCAACGTCGAGAGCACATCGATGACTGCGAACGCGCCGTACGCGGCGAGCGCGGGAGGGAACCAACGCAGCCAGGTGCGCAATTCATCCCATGGCTGACCAACGATCGGATCAAGTAACACAACCGCTAGTGAACGATTGGGAGTGCGCGCGGCGAGTTCGGTGACCAGCCGACCGCCCATCGAATGGCCCATCAAGACGGCTTTGCGAATCCCAAGCCGACGGATTGCGGCGTCCAAAACATCAACAAAATCAGTAAGCGACGCGCTCATGTGCAAGCCATCGCTGTCGCCGTGGCCAGGAATATCAATCGCGATGACTTCGAATCCCAGCCCAACCAAACGGCCAAGAGACTGTGCGTACAACAGTGACTCAACCCCGAAACCGTGCACCATGACCAGCGGCACGCCATGGCCAGCCCGAGCAACGCCAACCGCGCGCCCATCGACATCGATGACCCGCCGAACAAGTTGTACCGGGGCGCCCTGCGTGGAATCCACGCTTACTTCATCGGCACCGGAACGGCGCGTCGCAGCAGTCACAGACCATCCACACTAGGTCTCCAGTGTCCCACTGATGTTCCACATGTGGAATATCAGTGGGACACAAGGTTTTTAGGCCTTGGCGTTGATGGCCTCGATGAGCGCCGGTACGACCTTGTTCACGTCGCCGACGATCCCGAGATCGGCCACACCAAAGATGGGCGCTTCGCCGTCTTTGTTGACCGCAATGATGTTGTCGGAGTTTTTCATTCCGACGAGGTGCTGGGTAGCACCCGAAATACCAAGCGCGATGTAGACCTTCGGCTTCACCGTCTTACCAGTCTGGCCGACTTGCAACGCGTACGGAACCCAACCGGCATCAACGATGGCGCGTGATGCCCCAAACGCGCCTTTGAGCGCTTTGGCGAGGCCTTCAACGAGTGGCTTGTAGCTTTCGGCAGCTCCGATTCCTCGCCCGCCCGAAACCACAACCGCGGCTTCTTCGAGCTTTGGACCGCTTTGTTCTTCTTCGAAACGCTCCAGCACTTTGGCTTCCGCGGCGCGACCAGCATCAAAACCATCAACGGCCACAACTGCGGCGGCCGCGCCACCACTCGGCTCAGCGGTGAACGACTTCGGACGTATACCGATGATCGCGACGCCACCGTCGTTGTACTTCGCGTCGACCATCACCATGCCACCGAAAATCGCGGTGCCGAAGGTGAGGCCATCCGCGGCCGACAACGTAAATCCGTTCGTCAATACAGGACGGTCGAGCTTCACCGACGTGCGAGCCATAGCGTCGCGACCGTCGTAGCTCTGCACGAACAAAACTGCTTCAGGGCTGTGTTCATTGACTAATTGAGCGATGCCCGCAGCGGCGACCTGGCCGGGAAGACCATCGCCGGGGTTGATGACGTACAGCGTGGTTGCGCCGTATTCGCCGACCTGTGCGGCAACCGCGTCGCCCGCAGTTCCGGCGTAGATCGCCGAGACCGTCGAGCCGACTTCGCGTGCCTTGGTAAGCAATTCGAGCGTAGCAGTGGTGACTTTTTCGCCGTTCGCTTCGGCGTAAACCCACACATTGTTGAGTGTCATATCTGCAATCCTCCTAGATCACTTTGAGATTTTCGAGGAACGAGACGACCTTTTCGAAGCCAGTGCCATCGTCTTCGAACTTCTCACCGGCTTGGCGCGCGGGCGCGTTCTCAACGTTGGTAATGGTCTGACGGGCACCGGCCCAACCGAGTTGACCATCGAGGCCAAGATCGGCCGCGGTGCAAATATCAACGGGCTTGTTCTTGGCAGCCATGATGCCTTTGAAGCTCGGGTAACGCGGTTCAACAACACCGGCGGTAACGCTCACGAGCGCAGGCAACGAAGCCTGCACCGTGTCGTAGCCCGCTTCAGTTTGACGCTGAATCGTGACGGTGCCGTCCGCGATATCGACCTTCTTGGCGAACGTGAGCGCGGGCCAGCCGAGCAGTTCGGCCATCTGCGCGGGAACCGTTCCCGTGTAACCGTCGCTGGATTCGGTGGCGGTCAACACGAGGTCGACCGAACCGGCACGCTCAACGGCTTTGGCAAGTGCCTTGGCGGTACCGAGCGCATCCGAACCAGCACACGCAGGATCGCTCACGAGGACGGCCTTGGCCGCGCCCATCGCAAGTGCGGTACGCAGACCAGCGGTTTCTTCGTTGGCGGCCATGGAAATGAGGGTGACCTCACCGCCACCAGCCGCGTCCACAAGCTGCAACGCCATCTCGACGCCGTAGCTATCGGATTCGTCGAGGATTGGCTTGCCCTCACGCTTGAGCGTGTGGTCGGCGTTGAGCGCGCCGGGAACGGCCGGGTCGGGGATCTGCTTGACGCAGACGACGACATGCACGGTGCTCTCCTAGGGGGTTCGGGGGTGCGGGCGCGCCGGACGACGGCCACACATTTGGTAATGCCCGAAATTGTGCCAACTGGACAGCACAAATCACGAACCGGGCGCCGCGCCACCCCTCAAGGCCACCCTGGTACTGCGTTCGCCCCACACGATCGCGGCCAGCGTCGTACCAGGGAGTGGTCAAGACGGTCGACTGAGTAGCGGCGCGGCTACGGCCGCGATCTCGCGAATGAGGTCCGGCGCACCGCTCCACGAGGTTGCCGCTATGGCATCTGCTTGCGTGAGGCCGCGGGACACGACCCGACCGACGTATTGCGATCCGACGGTGAGCTTGGCGTCGGCGTTGTTGTCGGGGCCATCGTGTACTGACCATCCGTCGGCGTTGCGAAGCCATGTCCACGAGCCGATGCGCTCGAATTCGACGGTCACCGTCGTTGCGGTGGGAGCGTCAATGTTCTGCATCCACGCAGCGAGAAGGTGCACACTCACCCGGGCCGCTTCGACGATGAGTGGCGTGTCAAGATCGATTGCACCGACCGTGCGCCGGATTTGTGATTGGTGGATCACACGTTCGAGATATTCGCGGGCGATCACCTGCCAATAGGGCGAGACATCGGCCGTGGCGAACAGACCCACAGCCTCAGTCGACAATGTCGCGAGCCCGACATTGCAATAGAAGTCGTCACTCCAGTCGCCGACGACGCGCAATAGTTCAATGAGTAATTCCGGGCTGAAGAATCGCGCGGCTTCAACCCAGAGGTTGTTGAAGCCATCGAGCAACTCCCGGAAATTCATCGCCGGATTGCGTTCGGCAAATAGCACAAGGCTGTTCGGGGCGGCATCACGTTGTCGGGTGAGTAACGACAGATCGTCGCCAAGGATGTGCAACGCGATGCCTTTGACGTTCCACTCTGGGCATTCAGTGGCGCGGTGCCAATCGTCGCCGCTCAGCCCTCGAAGCAGTTCGAGCAGACTCTCTCGTTCAGGCCGCAAAATCGGCGTGAGATCAAGCAGCGTTGCATTTTCTGTCATGCGGGCAATTCAACCAGTTAATCCAACCCGCGGTGACCGGAGGAGCTCAGGAGCGACGCAGGAGCGAAATGAGGCCGCAGATCACTCGCCGTCGAGCGAACAGCGAGACAATCCAACCCGCGGTGACCGGAGGAGCTCAGGAGCGACGCAGGAGCGAAACGAGGCCGCAGATCACTCGCCGTCGAGCGAACAGCGAGACAATCCAACCCGCGGGACAATTCAATACGGCTTGTCGCCTGTGACGGTGACGCGTTCGACGACTCGTTTGTGTGGGAGGAAGTCGTTGCTGACGCAGTGTTGGGTTGCGCGGTTGTCCCAGAATGCGACGCTGCCGGGAGCCCAGCGGAATCGGCATTGGACGTCGGGGATTTTGGCAGTGCCGGTGAGTTTGCGCAGGATCGGTGCGGCTTGGTCTGGCGTGTGGTCTTTGAGTCCAATCGTGAAGTTGGCGTTGACATAAATCGTTTTACGGCCCGTTTCGGGATGCGTGCGAATGACGGGGTGTTCCATTGTTGGGTGCCGTTCGCGCATCGCGTCTTGTTCTTCGGGGCTTTTTCCGCGTCCGAATGTTGTCGTGAAATCGTGGAGGCCTATGAGCGTTTCGGCGTGTTCTTTTGTTGTGTCGTCGAGCATGTCATACGCGGCGCCCATGTCGGCCCAGAGAGTGTCGCCGCCGAGCGGTGGAATGTGCGTGATGCGCAGAATTGAACCCATTGAAGGTTCGGGCCGCCATGTGACGTCGCTGTGCCAAACATCTGGTGCTCTAAACGTGCCGCCGGCGGGAATCACGAAGACTTCCGGGTGCTGTTGATCTTTTGGCGTTACGGGATGGATTTCGAGGTCACCGAACCGTCGGCCGAACGCGATGTGGGAATCGCGATCAAGTCGATGTTGATCGCGAAAGAAAATGACTTTCCACTCCAATAGCGCTGCACGAATCTCCGCGATGGTTTCATCGCTCGGCGTGTCGGCGAGGTCGACCCCGCCGATTTCGGCGCCGACGGTCGCAGTCATGGGATCGATCGTGATGCTCATGCCATGAATCGTAACCCGCGGTTCAAGTTTGGGCGCAAGAACTCTGCGGGAGTTCACGGCCGGATCTGCGGGGCTTCTCATCTTCGTTTGCGATCTTGTAGTGGCCTCACCAGCGAGGCGTACCTCGAACTCGAGCCTTCCGTCAACCAAAGGATCAACCATGAACGACTTCGAAATCCCAGCGGTCTCAAACCACAACCCACAAACGAGCCGGGGCCGCAAATGGCTCATCGCTTCGGCGGCGAGCGTCGGAGTAATGCTCGCGCAGCTGGCATCGCGAGCGCGGCAACCAACTCTTCGGACTCCAGCGCGGACGCCGCGGTCACTAGCGTGGTGACGGCCAGCGCCGCGAATGCGACGGCGGCGCCGAATTCAGCGATGCCAGATCCCTCGACGCTCCACAACGGGCCGGCCGAGACTCTCCTCACGGGCGACACTGCTTCGAAGGTCACTGCGGCCGCGGTCGCTGCTCAGCCTGGAGCCACGATCATCCGGGTCGAAACCGATTCGCAGGGTTCGGTCTATGAGGCTCACATGAAAAAGGCGGACGGATCGTTTGTGACTTTGAAGTTCGACGCGAGCTTCAAAGTCACTGCAACCCGGCAAGGATTCGGTGCTGGACCCGCAGGACCACGCCCCGGCGCATCTGCAACGCCAGGCGCATAACCGTCGGCGAGTTCACCCACAACATATTCGTCGGTCGATAGCTCCCCCGCCCACCGATCCAAGGACATGAATGCCGGATTGGAGACACTGCTCAGGCAGATTTCCGGTCCGGCATATGTGCGTCTCTGGTCACTCCACAACGCCCCGGACGGCCCGCAGCAGGGACCAGCCACGCCCTGGTCACTCCACAACGCCCCGGACGGCCCGCAGCAGGGACCAGCCACGCCCTGGTCACTCCACAACGCCCCGGACGGCGCCCTGTAGGGACCAGCGGGGTTGAGGCTCAGGGACGAGGCAGGCGGACGGTCACGGTGGTGCCACCGTCGACGCTGCTCGTGAGCGCGACGGTGCCGCCATGCGCAACAACCGTCGCTTCGACGATCGCCAGACCAAGTCCGGCACCGCCGGCATGACGGGTGCGAGCTTGGTCCGCACGAGCAAACCGTTCGAATGCATGTTCCGCGATATCGGCCGACATTCCCGGCCCTTCGTCCGTGACGGTGATGATGGCCTCAGCATCGACACCAATCGCGACGTGTATCCCCGATTCAACCGGCGTGTGGACCAGCGCGTTGCCAATCACATTCGCCAAGACTTGTCGCAGCGCGTGATCATCACCCGTAATCGTTGCTTCACCATCGCCATCGAGCATGATCGCTCGCGACGGTTGGATCGCCGCAACATTCGCGACCGCGTCGCGAGCAAGTTCGACGAGATCAACTGGATCGTGGCGCAACGGGCGTTCATTGTCGAAACGCGCCAAGGTCAACAGATCGTCAACCAGCGCAGCCATACGAACGGCTTCTTGTTCGCTCCGCCGCATCGCGTCATCGAGTTTCGACGGATCGCTCAACGCACCGAGGCGGTAGAGTTCGGCGTACCCGCGAACGGTTTGCACCGGCGTGCGCAATTCGTGCGAAGCATCGCCAACGAACTGGCGCAGGCGATTTTCGGTGCGAACGCGTTCATCGAACGACGACTGCACTCGATCCAGCATCACGTTCAAAGCCCGACCCAATTCACCGATTTCAGTGCCCGCGGCGGCAACGTCCACACGTTGTGAGAGATCGAGTGCGGCATCGTCGCTCCCCGCGACGCTGGTCGCGGTAACGGCCATCCGTTTCACTGGTCGCACGCCGAGCCGAATCACCCACCACGTCACGATCGCCAAAGCCAGCAGCACAATTCCCGCGATCGAAAACACAATTCGATCGAGTTTCGCTACTGAATCGGCTACTTCGTTGAGCGGAGCACCCACGATTCGGATCGTGCCGTCGCGGTCGTCGACACGCACAACGACCCGGTATTCCAAGTCGCGAGATCCGGTGGCCGAGACGGTAAACGGTGCGCGAACGCCCGACTTCGCGCGAGCCCTTGCGACCTCAACCCGAATCGCCGGGGCCGCCAAACTCACACCCCGCACCGTCGGCGTCGACACGACATGTAATGCTCCGTCGGTGCCCACCGACGCGAAATACAACGCGATCAATCCACGCGGCAGACCACCCGAATCGCGCGGTATCAGCTGCCCGGGATTTCGATCGCCTGGCCTCGGCCCGCGCCCCTCGGCGAAGCCACCGAAATCAAGTCGCGTGTCAACTTGATCGATGAGTTGTTGTTGCACTCGTTGTCGAGTTACAACCGCGCTCGCCAGGACCATGAAGGCGATGACCGTCATCGCCAAAAGCACGCGCGTGCGTAACGACATCACCGGTTCCGGATCGTGTAGCCAACTCCGCGGATCGTGTGGATCAAACGCGACTCACCCTGATCAAGTTTGCGGCGCAAGTACCCAACGTACGTCTCGACGACCCCACCGTCGCCGCCAAAATCGTATTCCCACACATGGTCGAGTATCTGTGTCTTCGACATCACTCGGCCCTGATTCGTCAATAAATATCGCAACAAATTGTATTCAGTGGGCGACAACGAGATTTCTTCGCCAGCCTTGGAAACAATATGCGCATCGTCGTCGAGGGTGAGATCTTCGCAGCGCAAAACCGTATCGGTTTTCGCCGCTCCTGAGCGCCGCAAGACGGCCTGCACGCGCGCAACGAGTTCTTCGAGGCTAAAAGGTTTCACCAAATAGTCGTCGCCACCCGTTGTGAGGCCACGCACTTTGTCTTCGGTCGCGTCGCGGGCCGTTAAAAAGATCACGGGAGTCTTGACGTACTCGTTGCGCAGTCTGCGACACACCTCAAAGCCATCGAGATCGGGCATCATCACATCCAGCAAGATGAGATCATGAGCATTCGTCTTGGCCACTTCCAACGCGGCGCGCCCGTTCGAGACCGCGTCGACCACAAAACCAGTGTGGGCAAGCGCGGCTTCCAGCATCGTGCGCAGGTTGTCTTCGTCGTCGACCAGCAGGAGCCTTTCACCACTCATTTGCGTACTCACGCTCCAGATGCGTTGGTTGCTGCCACATGCGGATCCGGCGTTTGCGACAGGTCGTAGACGGTAATGCCGTCGACTATCTTCGCAGTAAAATTGTTCGTGACCCAGGCCGAAATCGTTTGGGTTGGGTTCGTCGATCGTGTGGCGCCGTTTCCACCACCACCGAAACCGGCACCACCGAAACCGGCACCGCCGAAACCACCGCCGAATCCCCTACCCCCGCTGATGAAATAGTGCACGCTGTGGTTTGCGACGTACTGCTGGAATTGGGCCAATGATGGCGCGGGGTCGTTGCCGTTGAATCCTCCGATGGCCATCACGGGTTCGTCGGTTGCCAATTGGTAGCCAGCCGCGGTCATCGCGCCGATTGACGCTGCAGTCCAGCGATATCCGGTTCCACCCAAACGCAACATCGCGGTCAAGGTTTTGCCAGGAACCGCTGCACTCAACAGCCCGCCGCCGCGACCACCACCGAGGCCTCCAGGACCCGCACCACCGACAGCACCAAAGTTTGGAATGCTGGCACCAGGACCACCGGCACCAGAACCACCGGCACCAGGACCACCGGCACCAGGACCACCGGCACCGGGGCCGGCACCAGGACCACCGGCACCAGGACCACCGGCACCAGGACCACCGGCACCGGGGCCGGCACCACCAACGTTCGGCAATCCACCGGGGCCGCCGCCGCCAAAGTTCGGAAAACCTGCCGGCGGCCCACCATTGGGAATCCCGCCACCGCCGAAGTTCGGGGCAACACCCGGCCGGCTCAAGAATCGACCTCCCGGCCCTCCACCGCCGAAACGCCCGCCAGTACTC
>JANYBW010000045.1 GCA_025360585.1 Actinomycetes bacterium
GTGCCGACCGGGTTGAGCGTGAGTTGCTGAGGCGGTGAACGGAAGTCCTGGGACATGGAGAACGCAAAAATTGTGTCTTCGAAGGCAATGTCGTAGGGATTGCCGTCAACGTATTTCGTTGGGATGGCGAGGCTCAGTTGCCAAACCATTCGCAGGTAGTAGTCGAAGATCTGGTCGAGTCGTGGGTTTGGTCCTCTCCCAGAGGATGCCTCGTCCCAAACTGAAAAAACCAGCTTCCGGAACGCGACGCCCGGCTCATCATTCCCTTGCCACGGGAGATTGTCATACGCGCCTCCACTCCCGAACATGAGATCCTCGTCGGCGGCGTCGACCCGACCGATGTGGAATCGAGGCGGCTTCAGCTCCCCACGTCGCGGCGGACCGGAATTGAGGGAAGCGTCAATTGCCCTCCAAATATCGAGGCTCTGAAGCGTTTCGCGGGCCTGTGGCCGAAGATCGGTAAGCACAATCGTCGTCCCGGCCTCGTCAGTGTCTGTCGCCGGCTCACGCCAGATCGTGACGCGTCCAGCTTCGAAGGAATCCGATGCATTCGGCTCGACCTCGTCGGAAAAATGCCTGAGAGCGACGGTCGCGACGGTTCGAAACTCGTCGCCGCGGGTCTTGGTGATGATCTGGAAGCGTTCCGTCAGTTGGGCAACGGAGAAGAGCCCAATCCCGATCTTGCCGATGAGCTTTCGCCCACCTGGGCTGCGAGTCGAGTCGCCTTGCTGGGTAACTCCGAGAGACGCCCCGCCTCTTGAACGTTTAGCACTTCCGCCGATGTGCATCACGAGGTGCTCGAGGACCTCAGGGCTCATCCCAGATCCGTTGTCGTGAATGGTGATCTGTCCGAAGCGGGGCCGATCAGTTTTGATTGTTACGCGAGTCGCGTCAGCGTCGAAGGCGTTTGAGATGAGTTCTCGAATGGCGGATGCTGGTTGCCGGTAGATGCCGTCGGTGACACGGGCTAAGACTCTCTCGTCGGTCGCTAGTGTCGCTTCTGTCGGATCGGACGGGGTGCTTGCTCTGATCCGCTTGGCCAAGGAGTCGATGCCTGTGCCTGTCGGCAGCTCGTCGGACGGCGAGGTCATCGCGTTTCACTCGACTCGTCGCTTGCCGAGAGACTGATGACGGCTCCCGTGCTGTCGGCGGCGGGTGCACTGTGATATTCGGGCGTTCGTTGACGGGTTCTCATCGAATGCATGTTCGCTAGCGTATTGGATATCGCGCGGTGCGAGGCGGCTTGACAAATCATGGGCTACGCAGCTAGAGACACTTGAACCTCGTGCATGGCACCGAGCTCACGCCGAGTCGCCTCTCGCTGCAATTGACCGCCCCAACTGAGGTCGCGATTGTGTATGCATGTATACAGCCGACCGCGCTCGAACTTCGCAAAGCAGGCCGCAATACCATAGAAATCGGCGTATATCGACCGTGATTCGGGGTGATCAATGTATGCAAAATGTATGGAAAACTATTCTTATTCAAGGTCAAGAGGTCGCGCCAACGGACTGAGTGGACGGTAAAGGCCGAGGTCAGGGCACTGCACGGAACAAACCGGACACCCTAAACGGCGCGTCTACGACTGGGGGTCAAGAGGTCCCGGGTTCGAATCCCGGCAGCCCGACCACAAAAGCCCAGGTCAGGACCGGTGCGAATCGCACCGGCTCTTTTATTTTCAACCCATGTATGCAAACAATCGGCTTTCTGACGAGGCCGGAGTTGGCGCGCTGATCCATGCGCTGTCTTCAATCGCCGGCCGTCAAGGTAGGAACACGCAACTATTGTCCATTTGTACACCGATTACCTGTAAAAAGGGACAACAGCCGGCTGACTACTGATCGTGTCCGTAGGGGCAGTGGCGGCAGCCGCTGTCGCAGCAGGCGCCGCGTTCGGCGAGGTAGCGCTCCGTCAGTACGAACAAGCCAGTGTGTGGATCGAAATAGCCGTCTTCGCCGGACGCGACCGCGGCCCGGTGTGCATCATGGATTTTCGCCGGGTATTCCTCAGCGTGTGGATGCGGCTCGTTCATCGCGTGGCTCAGATGAACCTTGCGCGAATTGGTTTGTGGGCGGCGCGCAGTGTTGCCTGACCGACTTTGGTTGGGTTACGAGTGATCTTCGAGCCCGACAGCATTCAACAGAATCGGTTTGAGGCGTCCCTGTTCTCGCAACGTTCCTGCGACGTTGTGCTTGCCATCGTGTTCGTGCAGCACCACTCCCGGCACGGATTTCAGGCGCTTGGCGTGAACCCCATCGAGGTGCTCTTCGCGACCCCAATGCATATGGAACTTCGTTTCGGGATTCTTCGGTTTCTTCAGGGTGCGTTTCGCATCGAAGTATTTCGGTCGCGCACCAAGGGCCGCGCGCATCGCCACGAGTTGGCCGCTCCAACGGCGGTCGAGCATAACGATGCGATGGCGCCGCGCGATCGTTGTTTGTGCTCCAAACGCGTGGACTTCGTCGGCTCCGAGCAGCGATCCGAACGTGAGCGCTCCGAACGCTCCCGCCGAGGTTCCCACGCAGACGATTCGTTGTATGCCGTGATCGGCGCAGAGTTTTTGCAGCATGACGGTCGTCGAATCAATATCGTCCGACGATCCACGGACGCCCATGTGGTACCAGGCCTGGTCTAAATCCCGGACGAAGATCCGCCCAACTGGCGTGTCGTTTAAGAGGCTGAAGAACTCAAACGGTGGTATCCCCAACCAGTTCGACATTCCCCCGAATGCAATAATGACCGTTTTTGATTCAGCCGAAAAATCCGTCAGCAGACCCTGGGATGGGTCGCTGAGCGCATTGTCGAATGATTCTCGATCGTCGTTCGTCATCGTTGCCTAGAGAGTTGAAACGGCGGCCATCGGCGACCAGAGCGTGTCTGAGAATCGTAGCGGCGCTGGGTGGTGGACACCTTCCCGTGGCCGCGTTCCCGCACTGCGGTCGTCGCCCTCGGCCGACGTCGTTACGCCAGCGCCTGTTTCACGAAGGCCGCGATTCTTGCGCCATCAGCCTGTTGGCCCACATGTTCGCGCACTGCTTTCACCACGACCCCCATGGCTTTGCCACCAGAGTGGCCAGCGGCGCGTGCAATGGTGACTTCGGCAGCGACGATTGCAACGAGAGTCTTGTCGTCGAGCGCAGCTGGCAAGTAGCGAGCGATGATTTCGGCTTCTGCTCGTTCTTTGGCTGCGAGTTCTGTGCGCCCACCTTGTTCGTACATTTCGGCGGCTTCGTTGCGTTTGCGGGCTTCGGTCGCCAGCAACGCGAGGATTGCATCATCGTCGAGCTCGACGGCTTCGGTACCGGCTACTTCGGCTTTCGCAATAGCCGTCTTGAGCATCCGCATCGTCGAGAGCGTGAGCGCGTCGCGATCGCGCATGGCCTGGGTGAGATCCTCGCGAATTCGGTCGTTCAACGTGCTCATATCAGTATCCGTTGCTGGGAAGTATTGATTTGGGTTGTGGGGTAGCGCGCCAAGCGCTCGTTCGTTTTAAGCCTAGGCGTCGGTTCGCCCGGACCGGTGTGTATTGGAGCTGTTCCGTTGGGTCCGCCGCAAATCTCTAGCGAATTGTGGTCACTGAATACGGTGCGATCGCAACGTTGGCACATCGTTGGGCGCTCGATCGAGTGATCGCGGCGTTGACCGGCGAGTTGACCGGCGAGTTGATCGGCACTGGCGTCGCCGTCACCTCGTAGTGGATGTTGTTCACATCACAACTACTCGCGCCGCGACGACTATCGATGAAAAATGATTGCGCAGTCGGATTCACGATCAAGCGTGCTGAACCGCCGACGGGCTGGCCCGCGATTGCGGGAACGTCCTTGTTGGCTGTCAAGATCGGCGTACTGAATCGTTGCACATCGGGTGATCCGTCCAGTACGGCGATCACCGTCGCGAACGCGATGCCTTGTGCCGTCGCAAGAAAACTGTTGCCGGATGCTGCAGGTACAAGCGATGCCCGCGCGCCGCCAGAAATCACGTCGTGGATGGTTGAGAGGCCGACACGCGGATCCGTGGCCGATGCGGTCGCGAACCATGCCGTCGAGAGGGCTTGTGCCCAGGTTTGGGTCGTGGCGTTGACCGCACTTTCTTGGGTATAACTCACATTCCATTCAGTGAGCCATGCCTCAACACCCCGCGGCAGCAGAGTGAGATCGGTTGAGGCCACACGTTCCCAGTGGTATGCCGCGGCACGGAGGAGCTCGGCAGCCAAATCATTGGGACCGGTGTTCGTGGCCGCGATGCGCCAGTACGGATGAAAAATGAGAGCCTGTTCACTTCGAACTACCGAGAGCACATCGGCGTTCCAATGGCGCACGCGTTGTGGAAGTATTGGTGTCAACGTGCTCGCGTCGTCCCACATCACCACACCGAACCGTGCATCGGGAAACGATGCACGAATCGTCTTCATCCACCGATTCGCAGCATGGCCGTATTCTCGGCCGCTCGGGTACAGCCGAGAATAGCGATCAAATGCTGGGTCGTAGAGCTCGTTGCCGAGCTCGATGCGATCGACGTTGATGCCGATACTGCGAGCCTGTTGCAACATCGCGAGTTCATGTTCAAGCGACGACGTGGCCATATTGAGGTCGAAGACTGCATCCGCATGCGTCGCTTGCAACACGTTCGCGTAGTCCTGCAATGTAAGACCCTTGCGCTGCGCCTTGGCCCGTCGAAAGTTGTTGGGCAGATCGCCGGAATCAACGAACTGGCCGGTTTGCCAATCGATCCACATCGAAGTGGTTCCCCCGAAACGCAAGACTCCCGGATGAAGCGCGGCGAGCGCGGTGAGAAAGTTTGGGTCGCGCCAACTCTGTGCGTTCGCGGCCTGCCCAACATCTTCCACGTTGAATCCCAACCGGTGGATGAGCTTCGTTGGAAGCAGTACCTTCCTGTTGGGCTGGTGTCTGGTTGTGACAGTCGGGATGACGATCGATCCTGGCTGATCGTCGTTGAGCCCCGGTTGCGGTCGGTTCGCAACTGGTTTCGAGGAACTGCACGCAGTCGCGAGCATCAGACACGCAACGAACAATCGGAAGTGAGCGAAGGGCGGTTTCACTGCAGGTCGATATGGCCATCTCGGCTCGTTCCGGCCGCGACGGGATCCCAACATCACCGGTAAATGTAGTGCGAATTAGCGACTGAGGCTGCGCAACTCGCCGGCCAACGGCAGCGCGAGATCGCCGAGCTGTGATGCCGTGATGGTCTCGAGGTCTAGCCATTTCGCGAGTTCCACAAGTTCAGTGGCGAGCGCCTCAGCCACAGCTACGCGTTCCGCATGATGTTCCGCCCAGGCTCCGAGCACCAGCAACGTACTGGAGTGCCGATCAGCTTTGAGATCGACACGCGCACCGATGCGGCCGTCGTGCAGAAACGGCAAGACGTAGTAGCCGTAGATGCGTTTCGGGGCCGGTGTATAGATCTCAATTCGGTAGTGAAAATCAAAGAGCTGCAACGCTCGTCGGCGTTCCCAGACCACGGGATCGAACGGGCTTAGCAGTGCGTTCGCGTTGATTGTTCGCGGCACGACCGCGTCGCGGTGGAGATACGCAACCGGTTTCCATCCCTGTACCGCTACCGGCGCGATCACACCGTCGGCGATGAGCTGTTGCAACGCGGGGCGTGACGCTTTTGATTTCAAGCGGTAGTAGTCGTACAGATCACGCTCGGTTGCGATGCCCAACGCAATCGCTGATCGTCGAAGGAGTTCGTGGCGCGCTTCGAACTCGGTGGGAATCACGGCGTTTACGGCCTCGGGCGGCAACATGCGCTCAGGAAGATCGTATTCGCGCTCAAAGTTTGAGCGCCGCCGGGCCGTCACTTGGCCGGTTGCGAACAGAAACTCAAGCGCGAGTTTGGCATCGCTCCAATCCCACCACGGCCCGGTTCGCCGCCCAGGTTCATTGAAACTGCTCGCGGTTGTGGGGCCATTGTCGCGGATCGCCGCGAAAATGTTGTTGATCATTGTGGGATTGCGTTGTTCCATTGCCAACACGCTCGCCCAACCGGCTTTGCCAGTTCGCGAAAGCTCCATGCGCCATTGCATTAATGGCCAATCGGCCGCGGGCAGCAGTGATGCTTCGTGCGCCCAATACTCGAAGAGCTCGCCGTCGTTGAGCATCGCTTCGAGCGTGCCGCGACGGTAGGCGCCAATCCGCGACCACGATGGCATTTCGTGGGCGCGCGCAAGAATGTTTACCGAATCGATTTGGAACAGTTGCGTATGCCGAAGGACTCGCCGGATCTGACGCCGATCGCTGATTCCCTTCGGGCGCGGCGTCGCGAAGCCTTGCGCGCCCAACGCGATGCGGCGAGCCGTGCCGATCGAAACCGTCTCCATCGGCCTGTGCTAACGCGCGGCGATGTTAGGCACGCGGATGTTGAGCAAGGAGCTCATCGAGGGAAGCGACGGCGGCGGTGCGATCTGCGCCAACCAGTACGCCGTGCATACCGAGCGCTTCGGCGGCGACGATGTTCCCCGGAAAATCATCAATGAATACCGTCTCGTGCGCGTTCGCTCCGAGTTCGGCAAGCGCCATTTCGAAAATTTTGGGATTCGGTTTTCGCATACCGACCACGCACGAATCGATCACGATTTCAAACAGCTCATCGACAGGAATCAGCGAACGCCAGCCGTCCGCGAATTCCTTGATGTTGTTCGTGATCAACCCGGTTCGGTAGCCCGCAGCTCGTAGTGCGATTCCTCGTGCGACGAAGGGTTCTTCAGTTTGGTGGCCGCCCGCCATGCCGCGCAACGCATCGAACGGATCGAGCTCTCGGCCCATGCCCGCGGCGATTGCCATGATCTGATCGCGGCAATCCTGCAACGAAATTTCGCCCCGCTCGAGCCGGTGCCATGGGTGATCGGTGTCCTGGTCGTACTCGCCGAAAACGATCCGGAGAATGGTTTCGGGATCGTTTCCTGCCACCGTGCCGTGTTCTCGAACTACTGCAAAGGGTGAAGGCGTGAACACTCCACCGAAATCAAAGAGCACCGTCGTAATCACGCCACCAATTCATCACGCCGATGCGATGCCCGCCGGATCGGAGGCTGAATCCGGCGATAGGCCAAACGTTGGTTCCACGGTCGCCGTCGGGTGAGCGTTCGCGCTGCGGAATCCTCGGCGGTGCACGAGCCGATCGATGCGCGACGCGAGGTGCGACTTGATACTCGTGGCACGATCCGAGGTAACCCGCCCGGATCGGACGGCCGTGTCGATCTTGGCCGTGGCTGCGCTGGTTAGGGCGTCGACAACGGTGCTCAATGCAACCTTGTGATCCGTAGCAACATCGGCAATAGACAACTTGTTCGCAAGTTGGCTAGCGAGTTCTTCGCTGGTGATTCCGAGCGCGCTACTCGCGGTCTTGAGGATCTGCTGCTGTCGCTCACCCTGTCGTTGGGATCGGTGGGCGCGCCGATTGTCCACGACCTTCATGGTGTCGTTGACAAACACGGCGACTCGGGCGGGAACCTTCGCTTTGATCTTCGCTGCTTGCGCCGCGTCCAAGCGGCCCGCAGCAACGGCTTTTTCGATGTTGGTGTTCACGAATATTACGAGCGCGTCGATCACGCGTTGTGGCTCGACGCCGCGTTGCGTGGCGACGGCCGCGATGCTGCCGTCTGCGGCAACTCCGGCGCGCAACGTGGCGACATCGACGCCAATCACTCGTGCGGCTTCCGCTGCGATGGCCCCGAGCCTGCCGTGCCTGCCGTGCCTGCCAGCGTGCCTGCCAGCATGACGATTGCTGCCTTGTTGGCCGTTGGCCGACGACTGCAATTTGGGTGGTACGGCTCCGGTGTCGCTAGCAGCAAACGCAACACCTCCGACTCCAAGGACTGCCGCGGCGGTGATTCCAGCAAGGGTCTTTTTCAACATGATGGCTCCAAAAAGTTCGTGGAAGATTTGCTTCACTGCCAGCATCGACGGAGTTTGTAAGGGAAATGTTAGGGCTGGCTCAGTATCGAGCCAAGCAGTTGAAGCGTCGTCGCGATCAAGAAATACATGAGTCGGGTTCCGTTGTACCTAGAACACGTTCTACTGTGCACGCATGAAACTTGGATTGCAGCTCGGATACTGGGGCAAAGGCCCGAACCCATTCCATGTGCCATTGGCACAACAAGCGGAATCGTTGGGTTTTGATTCGGTGTGGGTTGCCGAATCGTGGGGTAACGACGCGTTTTCGTTCGCAACGTGGATGGCCGCGCACACCAAAACGATCCGCATCTGCACGGGAGTCGTGCAGATTTCTGGTCGCACACCCAGCTCGTGCGCGATGCATGCGGTCACCGTTGATCATCTGTCAGAAGGCCGGTTCGCGCTCGGGCTCGGCGTGTCGGGCCCCCAAGTAGTGGAGGGTTGGTACGGCCAGCCGTTCGCAAAGCCACTGCGGCGTACGCGCGAATACATCGACGTGATCCGCGCCGTCTTGCGGCGCGATGAACCCGTTGCCTACGACGGTCAGTTCGTGCACATGCCCTACAACGGCGCCGACAGTTGGGAAATGGGCAAGCCGCTCAAGATCATGGTCCATCCGTTGCGAGCGGATCTACCGATCTATCTGGGGGCCGAAGGACCCAAAAATGTTGCGCTCGCCGCAGAGATCGCCGATGGCTGGCTGCCGTTGTATTACTCGCCATTTCGGCCCGAGGTGTACGCGGATTCGCTGCGAGGAATGAAAGACGATTTTGAAATTGCCGTCAACGTGATGGGTTGCACGATCACGGGTGACAGCGATGAAGAAATTGAAGCGGCATTGATGCCGACGAAAGCTGCGCTCGGTTTCTACATCGGCGGGATGGGGCACCGCACTCGCAACTTCCATATGGAACTCATGGCCCGTATGGGTTTCGAAGATGCCGCGATCAAGATTCAAGATCTGTTCTTCGAAGGCAAACGCGACGAAGCGATTCAGCTCGTGCCAACACAGTTCGCCGATGAGATCTCGCTCGTCGGTTCCAAAGAACGCATCAAAGATCGTCTAGCCGCCTGGAAGGATTCACCGGTCACCACGATCATCATGAGTGGTGGCCCGGACACCTTGCGAGCCATGGCCGGAATCATCCTCGACTAAGAACGCGCGCAGTCTGAGCCGCCAGGATTCTTGATCTCGTCAGCTTTGTTGGAATGCTTGGAACGTCATGAACGCACCGGCGGTGGCGACGATCGACAGGATCAGAGCGATGAACAAGCCGAAGCTGGCGCCGACATCGACGCTTACCCCAGAAAGCGCGCTAGCCACGCCAAGGTCGGAGTCCGAGGGAATTCGTGCCCAGTACCAAAGTGTGAAAAGCAGAGCTAATCCGGAACACGCGAGTGCTGCGATCACGAAGTTCTTGTTGGGCCCTTTGAGGAGCATCAAAATTGCAAGTACGCCCACCGCGACCATCAACAGCCAAGCGATTGTACCTTGACTGAGATCGAAGGCGTTGGCTGAACTGGAACGGCTGATTCCGCCAATCAGCGGTGATTTGACTGAGATATCGGCGCTCCACCAGTCGAAGAATCCGAAGATGAAGAACCCGATCGAGCCGCCGAGCATCAACTTGGTGGGCAGCCCCGCATTCTTGATCTTGTCGACGTCGAGCCCTTCGAATGGGTTTTGCATCGGCGTGCTGTTGGAATCTGGGGTATCGCTCATTGGTTGCTCCTCGATCTGCGCGTGAATCCATCTGGCGAACCCATCTGGCGAACGCTGCGAGGGTGATTATGCGCCCAAACCGCCAGGATGTGGGGGATATCCGCGAATCGCGCTACTGGCCGGACCGATGAATTGGGTTCTCATCAAGGTCGGTACCGCTTCCGCGTAGGTCGCGGGCTGCGCCGACCACGGCAAGGGTCGCGGCCGCGATGCCGAGGTATAGGCCAAAGCTGGCGCCAAGCTCCAAGCTGAGGCCGTCGGAGAAACCCGCCGCCGCGCTGAATGCCGCCCAGAACCACAGGGCAAAGCCGAGCGCCGACGCTGCCATGATCGCGGATGCTTTGCGTAGTGGAGCTGATCCACCGTGCAAGAGTTGCCAACTCGCCAGCGCCGCGACGGCGAGGCACAACGCAAATACGCAGAGGCCGCGCCAATCGCTGAATGCATTGCCGTCGCCGGTGGCGGAGTAATTCACGATCCCGTGGACGCGTGCGAATCCCGACCACCACTCAAAAAAGCTAGAGATGAGACCCGTTACGGAACCGGCGAGTGTGTATTGAAGATTGCGGGGCGCGGCTTTGAGCGTCTGCGGATTGATGGGGAGATCATTGACGATCTGTGTGATGCGCTCGATGCTGAGTTTGGTTCGTTGCCGCTGATCCACGGTGACGTCTGCGTCTTGGTCGAAGATCTGGTCTCGATTCGAAACGGACTCCAAGTGGATTCCGCGCCCGAGGCTTTGCGCGTCGGAGCCGGGTTGGGTTGCGTTGGCTTCGGCGGGATTCGGGCTACTCATCATGGGGACCGGCTCGGGTGCGACACAAGAACTGCAGGTAGAGCTCTTGTCTTGTATCGACCGACTTCGTGCGAACCTGATCACCGCCTTGGTGCTAGATTTCGGTCCCCGCAAGGGCCGTTAGCTCAGGGGGAGAGCACTTCCCTGACACGGAAGGGGTCGACAGTTCAAATCTGTCACGGCCCACCACGGAAATGCCAGCAGCATTGCTGGGACGAACGAGATCGGGGCGGCCAACTGGCCGCCCCGAAACTTGTTGCGACGGCGATGCCGTCAAATCTGGCACGACGGCGATGAACTTAAGCGATCGGGGCTCGTACGGCGCCGATGGTGCCGGGGTTCGTGGAGATGCCCATGGCGCTGGCGACGTTCGTGGGCAATGCTGCGGGTGCCGGTTTTGGCGCGGAATTGGCAAGTACGACGCTGCCCGATCCGAGGTTGGCGAAGATCGCCCCGAAGCTAAATCCGTCGACGGACGTACTGTGAGTATCACGGTGGAGTCCGGACTGCATCGAAGCGAGATCGGTGTACCAGCCGCGAGACACGAGGGTGGCCTGTACGTAGCCCAGATACTTCAATCCCAAGGAGGTGCGGCCCCACATGTTGTTGTCCTGGGCGACGACCATGGTTTGTGTTGTCGCGTGGGTGGGTGAGGTGAGGTCGAAACTGTTGAGCACCGGGCGTTGTGAATATGGTCCGGAGACAATGACGTTGTTCATGATGTGAACATTCGCGGTGTCCCAGGTGATACCTAACGCGGCTATCGCTGCGGGCGGTTTCGTCCGTGGATCTTCATATACGCCGAGCTGCGCCCAACCGTTTGCAAGGATGGTGTTGTTCCACGCTTCTACGTTGTTGGAGCCACTGATCTTCAAACCGTCGCGCAGGTTCAAAAGGATTGAATTTCCCGCCGCGATCGTATTGGACGACAATTCAATGTCGAGGCCGTGACCGTAGTTGCGAGTAAAGGTGCTGTTCACGACGGTGTTGTTCGACGAACTGACATCGAACCAGAGTCCGTTGGCGTAGTTGTCTTCAAAGAGGTTGTTGTCGTAGAGGCCATAGGAAGCCATGGTCATTTTTGCGGCGCCAACGGATCCGGTAGATGATGGCAGAATCGAGAAGCGTTCGAAGTTCGAATAGGCCAAACGATTGTGGCGAAACACGAGGTGACTCGACTGGTACGAGTGCACACCATTCATGCCGTTGTCGATAAACAAGCTGTTCGTGATCGTGGGGTAGGCGCTGTAGAAGCTCAAGCCGCGGCTCGCGCTCCAGGCAAACGTGGTGTTGTCGATGAGCATGTTCGGTGCGGAAACGACGACCATCGCAGGAACATCTGAGTTGTAGTGCGCTGCGTAGTGCGCGATGCCGATTCCCTTGAGTGCTGATCCGCCAGCGCTGCTGTTGAACTGCATTGCTTTGTCTTGGGTCGTGACCTCGACGGTGTGACCATTGGGGTTGCTCCCCAACACGAGTTGATGGGCGCCACGATCCATATAGAAACTATTGAGCCCAACCGCGTTGCGGTTGGACACCTCGGCGAGGGGAGCGCCGTCGATGAAGACCTGATCGCCCATCCCCGCGTTGGGGTACAAAGGATCGAGAACACCACTCGGGTAGCAGTTGTTGCACGTGGTTGTCGTCCAGGGTTTGGTCCAGGTTGGTCCTGCAGTCGCGAATCCGGTGGCGACCAAGCTGCCTTTGATCCAAGGCTGTTCGTGGGGGAATGCCTGAAACGTTATGGATTTCGAGATTGATCCGAGGGCTTCGCGATACGTCCCACCGCGCAATACGACCGTTGCTCCCACTCCGGCAGTTTTGATTGCTTTGGCGATGGTTGCCAACGGTGCGCCTTGGGAGCCGGCGTTGTTGTCGTTGCCGTTCGGCGCGACGAATATCGCGGCGTTTGGAATTGCATAATTCGTGTCCGTGATCGTCGGGACTTCCCAATTCGAGGTGATCGCCGCGGTCGCGCCTCGAGCGTTACTCGCCGCGAGTGTCAACGCGCCTGCGCTGGCGAGGGCGACCGCTACCGCGATATTGGCGTTGCGTCGCATTTGTTTTCGGGCATAACGGTTTGCTGCTACTCCTGCCATGGCTCGATCATCGGTGGTCGCGCGCTCAAACCGTTGCTCGTTAACCCTTTCTTTGCAAAAGTGGCCCAAACCTCGAACTCTTTGAGGTCGGTTCCTCACGCAGAGTGAGTAGTTTCAGTGGTCGCGAAGTATTCACGAACGCGCGGCTTTTCGATCTTTCCGGTTGTGTTCTTTGGGAGTTCGGCAACAAACGCCATGCGCCGCGGGATTTTGAAGCCCGCCAGCGATTGACGACAGTGCGTGGTCAGGGCTTCCTCCGACACGGCTAGGCCCGGACGTAGCACGATTGCCGCAGCGACTATCTCGCCCCATCGCTCGTCGCTGAGACCAACGACGGCGACTTCGGCGACCGACGGATGTTGATAGAGCACCGCTTCAACTTCCCTCGAAGCAACATTTTCGCCGCCGGTAATGATGACGTCCTTTTTTCGATCCACGACCCGGAGGTACCCGTCTGTAAGCACTCCGAGGTCTCCGGTGAAGAGCCAATTGTTGCGAAGCGCTTCGCTTGTGGCTGTTGGATCGTTGAAATATCCGATCATGATTTGTGCTCCGCGAACGGTGATCTCGCCGACGACACCATCGCTCACTGGTTGCCCGTCGTCGTCGACGATCCGAAGTTCGACGAGCGGAGTCGCCCGCCCGGCTTTCGTGAGCAGCTCGGGGTTATGGTCGACGCCGCTGCTGTGGTCGGTTGCGTCGAGAAATACTGCGTTGCCGGAGAGTTCCGTCATGCCGTAACCCTGTGAAAAGTCGCAGCCCAGATCGCCAATCGCTCGACGCAAGAGTGGCGCGGGTATCGCAGAGGACCCGTATCCAATTGAGCGCAATGAGCTGAGGTTCTCGCCCTGTTCAAACGCGTGAGCATCGAGCAGCAACGACAACATCGTCGGCGCTAACGATGTTGCCGTGCACTGGTGTTTGGCGATTAACGCAATGATCGCCGGCGCGTCGAAGCGTCGCATGACGACGATCGGACGCGCGTGCTGGTGATACACCAAAACGTTGTAGGCGGCGACGTGACACAGCGGAAACGGATAGAGGTACACATCATCGGCGGCCACTGGACGCGCAAGATGGCATCCCCATGCCGCGGTCAACAACGAGTTGTGCGACAGCATCGCGAGTTTCGGAGTTCCTGTGGTGCCGCTCGTAGGAACGAGCCACGCACACGCATCAGGGTCACTCGCGAGGGTTCGGCCGGGTTGTGACGACGATGTTGCGATCTGTTCGTACGACGCATAGGCGCAGTCGGGTGCCGCGGCATCGCTGGGGGTTGCTTCGTTCGGTCGACCGGGGTCGAATGCGATGAGCTGAACTGTGAGCCGGGCGGCTGCCAAAAACGGCGCGAGCTGTTCGAGGAGCTCCAGATCACCAACGACCGCCACGGCCTGCGTGCGTTGCAGCATCGCCACCCACTCGCGGGGGTGATGCCGATAATTCAACAGGAGCGCGCGGCATTGTGCGTCTGGGATCGCGTAGAGACACTCGATGTACGTTCCTGAATTTTCACCGAGAATGGCGATGACACCATCGACTGGCGCCCAAGCTCCAAGCCAGTTCGCGACGTTCGCGCATCGTTCGGATGCTTCTGCAAACGTTCGGGTTTCCTCGTTTGCTATCCAGGCGACTGTCGCCTTCGGAGCCACGCGCAAAAGGTCACTGAGAATACTCGCAGGCGGACGGGTTTCGAATTCCGGCATTGCCGCGCGTATCGGAGAGTTGCTCATAGGGTGCGTCTAGCAAAGTTGTCCGTTGAAATACGGTGCGCAGCCTCACTACGGCCCAGTTAAGGGGGGTAGTTCCCGCGGGTCGTTGGGTTTGGGTGGCCTTTTTGGCCCGATTCCGGTACGGTAGAGCATGATGTCGGGCCACCTGCCAATCCGTTACCGTTTAGCGCTGCTGCCTCTGGTACCTGCGGCCGCGCTTTGGGTCATCGTGGGCTTTGATCTCCATCGCAGCCCAGTCACCATTGGCGTGGCCGCTGGAGTCACTGTGGTCGGGCTGCTGCTCGCTTCGCTCGTGACCGTCGGTATCACGCGCCCGCTCAAAGACATCGCAATGATCGTGCTGGATCTCAATGAGCTGCGCGCCATCGACGCATCGGGGCAACCTAACGATGACGTTTTACCGCCGCACAAACTTCCCGTTGGTGGCGAGCTTGCAGACTTAGCGGTGGCTGTAGCCGATGGCCGACGACGAGCGTATGAGTTTGTGACCGAACAAGCCCAGGCGCGCCGTTCGGTCACAGATCTCGTTGCGCATATCTCGTTGCGTAACGAACGGTTGCTCGGAGCGGCACTCGATGCGCTGGGCGACATAGGACGTCGCGACCACGAGCCGAGCACCGCCGCAGCAATCGCCCGGGTGCATCGCATCGTCGCGCGAGTTGATCGCACGACGGCGAGCGCATTGGTCCTCATTGGTGAAGGTGGCCGTGTCGCGAGTGCACCGTGTTCCATCACCGACGTTGTTTGGGCCGCAGCACTTGCGGTTGACTCATCGGATCGCATCGACGCGTACGCGTTGTCGGAGATCACGATTCACGCAGATGCAGTCACCGATATTGCGCACCTTCTCGCGGAACTCTTGGAAAACGCGTTGCAAGCTTCCCCGGCCCCGGCTCGGGTTACGGTTATGGGCGCAGGAAATGCGTTTGGGTCCTACGAGCTGACGATTGTGGACCACGGCAGCGGATTGGCTGCATCGGAGCTCGACACCGCGAACCGGCGAGTGCGCCGGCTTGAATCGCTCCATCGAGTGCCGGTACGAAACATTGGCCTCGATGTCGTGGGGCGGCTGGCCCGTCGTCACGGGGTAGAAGCCCAACTGGGCGAAGTGAGCGAAGGCGGGGTCGTCGTGCGCGTGCAACTTCCCGCATCAATTTTGATGACCCCGGCTACAAACGATTTGTTGCCGCTGCATAGTGATGCAAACGCGGAAACGCACTCGCGCGAGGCGGGCGCAACAATTGATCTGACAAAGGTTGGACCCGAACTCGGACTCGAACGCCAACCCGAGCTGGGGCCCGAACGCCAACCCGAGCTGGGGCCCGAACTCGAGTTGAACAATTTGTTGGCTCTCGTGCGCTCGGCGGCAACTGGAGCCGGTGGCGGCGATTCGCAGGAACGCTCGGACCCAATGCCGCTCGATCCCACGATTGGCTCCGGAGTCGACGACGAGACGCCGCGTACACCTTCGCTGCGTTTTGACGAAGAGAGCCGCGGACGCGACACGCCCAAGTTCGGCGGCGCTGCGATAACCAGCCTCGATCGGCTGCTCACGGAACATAGTCCGAGGGGCGACACGTTGGAACCGAACCGGCTTGCAAGATCTGAACCTCCGGCACCAGAAGTTCCGGGACCTGAAGTGCTGGCACCAGACGTTCCGGCACCAGAACCGTTTACGGCGCGTGAAGATACCGACGACGGCGCAACCCATCCGGAACCGCCGGCTCGCGTCGGGCGGCATTCGAATGGTTTCGGTGCCGCGGATGAATTTCTGCCCAAACGCGATCGCAAATGGGCGGCCGCAATCGCGCGCGCCAGGGTCTAACTACCCCCGGCGCCGGAGGGAGCGTCCCGTCAGGGCGGCGCCGCGGAGCAAGCCGACCCGACCAACGCTGCTCTTTGGACGTTGCTGTTGTGCATACGGTGCTGAAGCCAGCGTAGGAGTGACGAACGAACGATATGGGTGGCGAGACACTCGCCGCCGGAGCGTAGGCAATTGAACCGGATTGGGTCCGTTCGGCCTATCGACGCTTTGTTGGCGCGCGACGACAATCGCTGCTATGACAAACGTTGCCTGGAATCCGCCCGAAGATCCGCAACTGCGATTGGTTGCTGCTGCGGCGCGAGCTGAGTGGCGCGAGGAGAATGAAGTTGTGATTGAAGATAACGCGATCGCGTACCGGCAATCGTTGGGGATTCTCGATGGCTTTCGGGAATCGATGGCGCGTGGCGATCGGCTTACCGTTCGGTGTTTTCAGGTGCGAGCCGCGGGGACCGTTTGTGAGGTGGACGGCGATCTTGTGTCGCTGCGAAATATCGGCGCTGGTCGGGTGGACCTGCATTTGCGAGAAGGTCTTCCGTACATCGTGCAGGTTTCGGAAGCGGCCGTTGTGCCGGGTGCGACGGCGCCGATACCGAGCGGAGGGTTTCGTGGTCGCCTACTCGCGCTCGATGCCTCCGGCGATGAATTCTCAACGTGGGTACTTGGAGAACACGAATCGCTTGAAGGTCGTATCGAAGTCGGTACAGACTGCATCTGGATCAACAGTCGCCTCGGCGCTCGGATGATGGTGCCGTTGAGTGCGGTGATTGCGGTGACTCCGAGGGTCTAGGCCTTGTCCCGAGGATTCAACTGGGCTATCTGCCGGTCTATCTGCCGGGCTCACTGAGGGGGCTAACTGGCTTTGGCGATGAGTTGCTCGCTGATCTCCCACAATCGTTTTGCCGCGGCATCATCAGTCGCGAAGCTTGTGGGCTCTTCGGGAGCGCATTTGTAGAAGTATTTTCCGCTCACGCCTTGCGCCGCGGGATCGCTACAGCAATAGATCGAGGTGAGCGCGCCGCGCTGGGGTGATAGGGCGAATGGTTTTGCGAGGATCATCGCGACGTTGCCTAAACGATCGTTGCGACCAAAGTTGCTCGCTACGAATCCGGGGTGTACGGAGTTCGCGGTTGTGGTTGTGTTTGCGATTCGGCGAGCGAGCTCATTGGTAAACATGATGTTTGCGAGCTTTGATTTTCCGTACACGTTCATAGCTTTATATCCGTGCACGGATTCGAGATCATCGAAATTGAGGCCGGTCTTGGCAAACTTGTGTGCGTGCGAAGCGACGGTCACGATGCGAGCGTTCGGCGTTGTATTGATGCGCTCGAGCAGTAGCGAGGTCAGCAAGAAATGGCCGAGGTGGTTGACCCCAAAGGTCTGTTCGAACCCATCGACGGTGCATGACCGAGTGCGCATGACTACTCCCGCGTTGTTCAGGAGCACATCGATGGCTGGGTATGCATCGAGAGCCGCTTTGGCGAAACCGCGAATTGATGCGAATGATGCCAGATCCAAACTCATGAGCGTGGCGCTACCCCGACCCGCTCGGCTTATGATTTCAGCCTTTGCCGCTTCACCCTTTTGGGGGTTACGGCAGGCGATCACGACGTGTGCGTTTTGTTGGGCCAGTGCCACGGCGGCTTCGAGGCCGATCCCTGAGTTCGCGCCTGTGATGATGACGGTTTTGTTGGTGAGATCGGCCATTTGATACTCCAGTTACGGTGTTTGGTTTTGCTCTGAGCGATCGGCCGATGGCGAACGATCATGCCCTGGCTGTTGGGCAACCCAGTCCACGAGCTCATCGCGCAAGAATCGGATCTCGCGCCCTCCCGGAAATCGGTGGGCCGGAATCCGACCTTCTCGCACCATCTTGCGGAGGTACTCCACGTGCACCGAAAGTAATTCAGAGGCCTGCGCGGTGGTCAGGATAGGCGGGTATTGCTCCGCAGGGCTCGGACCGATCGACATGGCGTCACAGTACCGCTCAGCTGCGACATCGACGCGTTTGGCTCATGGCTGCGTGATGGGTCACAAGGCGGGTTGTGGGCAATTGCGTTCGCGGCCGGTGTGTTGCACATTGTCCGAAGTGCAATATTCGGACAAATGCCACCTCGCAGTGTGCGGGGTGCGGGTAAGAAATGGGGAGTAGTGACGGCGATTTCGTTTGGGCGCGAGCGCGGCTCTGATGCGACCGGCAGTGGGCGCGTTACCTCGCGTCGTTTCGGCGGCATGAGTGCACTTGGTGGTCGGGTGAGTGGGGCACACCTGGTCGTGCTCGTCGCCGGGCTATTCGGCGCGCTGCTGACGATGGCTGCCGTTCGCAATGCTGATCACACGGTTGCTGTGGCTGGCCTCCGACACGACGTGCGCATCGGTGCGGAAGTGCGCGCGGATGATCTCGTCGCCGTCCAAATGCATACTGATAGCGACACGCTGGCTGGTCTGGTCTCAATGCGCGACGCGTCCAGGTACATCAATCAAATCGCGGTTGCGCCGATGCAGCGTGGTGATGTGTTGCGACGATCAGATCTTCGTTCCGCTGCAGATACCCACAGGCAGCGGTCGATCAGCTTCTCGATGGAAGCCGCGGACGCGGTCGGCGGCGATCTCTCGGCGGGGGATCGCATCGATGTGATCGGTGTAACTCATGATGGTGTTCGGAGTGGGTATGTGGTGTTGGACGCCGCGCTGCTTGCCGTTTCGAATCCGCAATCGTCGGGCCCGCTGCGATCTTCAGACCATCACGTCACGCTCACGATCAGTGTCGAGAGCGACGCGGCACTCCGATTAGTAGCGGCGCAAACCGGCGGCAAGGTCGTGGTGGTCAAAGCCACCGGTGCAACGCCAGCGCACGACTTGGTTCCGTTTTCGTTGGCAACAGCAACAAGCGCTCAGACGAACGGGCCTGGAGCATCAGATCCGCAGCCAACGATCACCACTTCTGGGTCAGGAGCAAGTCGTGGCTGATCCAGATATTGCGATTGTTTTCACGCCCGAAACGTGGGTTGAAGAACTACATCGATTCTTCACGGATCACGGCGGCGCTCGCGTTCGTCAACTCATCGTTGACCCTGCAATCGCAATCGCGGAGGACTATGCGATTCTCGTCGTGAGTTGGCGGTGGCCATCGTTGACTCGCGGTCTCGTCGAGCAACTGCATGAACAAGGACGTCGTGTCCTGGGGGTTGGCGATGATTCGGAACCGGCGTCGCGATCCTTGTTGGAATCATGCGGTGTCGATGCAGCAGTTTCCTTCGATGCTGCGCACCACGAATTTCTTGAGGCGCTTACGTTGTTGCAATCGGATCCCGTCATGGACGGCGTGCTCGGATTCAAACCAACCCGAGATGTTGGTTCGGATCGCGAACGCTTCCCGCTCTTGGCTCTTGCTGGTCCGGCGGGGGTCGGTACGACTGAGGTCGCGATTGCATTGGCCCGCTCGTTGCGGGGGCTGTTGGTCGATTGCGATGAAGTCGCGCCGGCAGTTGCGGTGCGATTGGGATTGCCGATTGAACCGAACTTGCGAACCGCAATCGACGCGGCTGAGTTTGGGCTCGGCGAAATCAGCGATTGCATTGTTCATGATCGTCATCACGGCCTCGGTGTGATCACCGGTCTTCCCAACGTTGCGTCTTGGTCGCAGATCCGAGCGACGGAGGTGATGCGAACATTGCGAACGTTGGCCCGCGATCACATCGTTGTCGCCGATACGAGCGCATGCACCGAAGACATCGGCACCGCAACCCGCGGCCGGTATGCAGTCACGCGGGCGGTCCTTGGCGAGGCTGACGCGGTTGTCGTGGTCGGGCGCGGCACACCGCTGGGCGTGGTTCGTTTACTGAGCTGGATTGCTGATGTTCAGGCCATGAGGCCAGGAACTCCGATGCATATCGTGTTGAATTGCGTCCCCGGCGATCGTTTTCGTCGCACGGAGTTAGTCGACGAGATTTCGAGAACGTTTGAAGCGTTGACCATGTGGACCGTTCCCGACGACCGCAAGGTCGAAGCGGCGGCATGGTCTGGCTGTTGTGTACGCAACGGCGCATTCACCAAAGTGATCGGGGCGCTCGGCGCTCACTTGCAACGCAGCGTTGGCAACACCGAGCGCCCCGCGCCGCCGATGAACGACGACGGCCTCACCGACGACGGCGAGCGACTCGTGAGCGCGACTCGTTACGGCATCGCATGAGCCGCGACGCCTACGACATCGTGCGGCGCGAGGTGCTGAGCGCCATGGAGCAACGGCGCCTGGAACCGGAATCGGATCTCGCTGAAGTTCGCGTAGAGACTGAACGCGCGGTCGAGCAATACCAAAGGAGATCACGGCTTGGTGAAGAACTGAGGCTTTCAGATCCGATCGCGATGGTCGAACGTATTGTTCGTTCGATTTGTGATCTAGGCCCGCTCACAGAACTGCTCAGTCGTAACGACATCGAAGAAATCTTTATTGAGGGACCACGGATTTCGTACCTCGATTCACACGGCAAACTTCGTGGTCTCACGACGCCAACGACCGAGGAAGAAAATCGCCACGTCGTGCAGCGCATGCTTGCTTCGACAGAACGCCACCTCAACGCGCAATACCCGATCGTGCAAGCCCGCGTCTTGAGTGGCACTGCACGTTTGACTGCGGCGATTCCGCCGATTACCGATCGACTCTCAGCCACTATTCGCCGCTACGTCGTGCGGCACGTTTCGTTGGCCGACTTGGTGCGCCGCCGATCGCTTTCGACCGAAGCCGCGGGCTTCCTGTGGGCCGCGATGCAGTTTCGGAGTCGCATCGTTGTGTCCGGAGAACCTGGCGCGGGCAAGACAACAATGTTGGCTGCGCTCTTGAGTGCTGCTCCGGCGAGCCAATGCGTTCGGTGTTGCGAAGAGATTCGTGAAGTCTCGGTGCCGTTGACCCACGGCAGCTACTACGAGGTTCGGCCACCGGGCCTCGACGGTGGATCGGAAATCACCTTGCGCGATCTTGTGAAATTTACGTTGGCGATGCGCCCCGATCGCATCGTTGTCGGCGAAGTACGCGGCTCGGAAGCCTTTGAGCTGTCGCGGGCGATGAACGCCGGTTGTGGATTCATGTGCACGGTGCACGCGAACTCGGCCGCGGACTCGCTGCATGCGTTGGTGAATGCTGCGCTGATGGCTGGCGAGAACGTCGCGGAACGGGCGGTACGAAAGGTCTTTTCGGAATCACTCGATTTGGTGGTGCATCTGGATCGCGAGGACGCTGCAGTCGAGGCGCACGATGAGCCGGCGCGGCGGTTTGTCACCGAAATTGCTGCGGTATCTCCGTCGCTCAATGAGGACTTTACCTGTGAACCGCTGTTTGTGCGGCGATCGCCAGGACTACCACTCGAATGGACGGGCGCGATGCCGGCATCGCTTGAGGATCGAATTGATCGAAGCCTTCCAAAGGGCTACACCGTTCGCAATATTCTCGAACAACGAGTGCAGGTCGCATCATGATGGTGTTGGCCGCGATCATCGTCGGCTGGAGCTGCGCTGCACTCGTTGCTGTCGTGAGCGGCAACCCACTGCCCATCCCTCGCAGAACGACCGAACGCCGGAGCTACTCGGCCGGTTGCGATGCGTGGCTGCAACAAGCAGGAGCGCGCGCAACGGTCGCGCAGTTCGCGGCCGCATCACTGGCAACGACCATGGTGGCGTACGGATGTCTGAGTACGATTGCCGGCCCCATCGTTGCGGTCGTGCCGGCCGCGGCCATAGGCGCGCTGCCGTACTTCTTTTACGCGCGGCGTCGGATCGCTCGACTCACCGCGGCACAACGGGCGTGGCCAGATGCATTGCGCGACGTCCTCACTTCAATTGCGAGCGGCCAGTCGCTGCATCAAGCAATGGTGGCACTTCCGAATGGCAAACACGGTGAGCTCAGTACCGCATTTGATCGCTATCGCTCGCTCAGTCGCTCCCTGGGTACCGTCGCCGCGCTTGAGGTTGTGCGGGCAGAGCTCGCCGATCCGGTCAGCGACCGGGTGATTGAAGTCTTCATTCTTGCGGCTGAGCGCGGAGGCTCGGTCGTTCGCACAATTCTGGAAGATCTCGCGGGATCGATTGGCGCGGACATCAGCGTGCTCAACGAAATTGATACGGCAGTGCTGGAGAGTCGAATCAACGCGCGCGCTGTGGTCGCGCTTCCGTGGGTTGCGTTGATCATGCTGAATCAAGGCGGCGGACCGTTCCACGAGTTCTACCGAACGTCGGCGGGGTTCGTTGTCGTTGCCCTCGGTGCAGCAATGACAGTCTTGGGCTGGACGATGGTCTCGAAATTGAGTCGGATGCCCGAGGAACAACGTGTGTTCCTGCCGGGAGGCCCGCGATGATTCCGATCGCGTTTTTGGCCGCTCTTTGTGGGGCGACCGCTGTCGGCGGGTTTGCGTACGTCCTGGTTCCTCCGGCGCCACGAATCGCGCTCAGGGTACGGCCGTACACCGTGGCGGCGCGCGCTGCATTTGGCAAACCGACCGATCTGCGCGACATCGAAGCCGACCGACTCGGCGGGACGGCCACGGTTGTGGCTGAGCCGGTCCGCGCGTTGATTCGGCGTATGGCCAGTGTGCTTGAACGGCGTAGCGACGAAGTCATTGCCGAGAAGCTGTACCAAGCTGGCCGCAATGGTGAAACTCCCACTGAGTTTCGGTTGCAGCAAGTAACCCGCGGATCGGTTCTCGCCTTGGCGATGGCAGCGAGCGCACTGATCGTTGCGCACACGCTGGTCGCGATCGTTTCGGCCGCGGTGTGTGGATTCGTCGCGGGGTCGGCCCGCGTGCGCGGCCGCCTCGAACGAGCGATCCTGGACCGGTCGCAGCGTATGGAGCTCGAGTTATACACGGTCAACCAGCTGCTCGCGTTGCACGTTCGCTCAGGCGCCGGGCCCATGCAAGCGGTGCAACGCGTTGTCGAGCGTGGCCGCGGCGCGGTGATCGATGAGCTGGAGACGGTGCTCACTTGGGTGCGCAGTGGGCAGCAAGAAGCCGCTGCGTTCCGACGCGCCGCGGACCTCACGCCCTGCAAAAGTGCTGCGCGTACCTACCAGATGTTTGCGCTTGCCGCAGAGCGGGGATCAGATTTGGGTGGTGCGCTCCTTGTGGTCGGCGATGACTTGCGCGACGCCCGCCGCGAGAACTTGCGCAAACATGCAGTGAAACAGCGCGCAGCGATGCTCGCTCCAACCATCGGTGTGCTTGCACCCATCATGTTGTTGTTCGTGGCGGCGCCATTGCCGTCGATCATTCTTGGCAGTCGATAAACAGGAGAAAGCAAATGGAAATGTTGATGTTTCGAATCTTGACCGCGTTGAGCGATCGATCGCGTATACGCAATGAGGACGGCATGGCGACCGCGGAGTTGCTCGGTAATGCGGCGTTGGGCATCGGAGCGCTCGTTGTGATCTGGGCGCTGCTTCGTCAACTCGGTGTCGACGTTGTCGGCTGGATGGGACAACAGATCGGTGTCGGCTGACCGTTCGCGTAACACCAGTGGATTCGTGACGGTGCAGTACGTCTTTGCAACGGCGGCGGCGCTATTTGCGGTTGTGTTGCTCACGAATTCACTGATCAATATGTACGTGCGGGCTGCGGTACGCGATTCGATTGACGATGGAGTGCGGGCAGCGATTGCACACGGGGCTGACGTGAACGTGTGCCAACAACGGGTCGACGGTGCCGTTGCCGGTCTCCTGCACGGTGCGTATCGCCGCGGAGTACGCGCGCAGTGTTCCGTCGTTAACGGAGTCGTGCATGCTGATGCGCAACTACATTTGCCGAGCTTCCTGCCATCGCTACTGCCGAGTTGGTCGTTGCAATTGCATGCGGTGGCTCGCCAGGAGCCGTTGTGACTATTCCCAGGGTCTTCGCTCGCCGTCTTTGGCGCCGTCGCTCGCAGCACGGTTTTGTCGCGATCGAGTTCAGCGCGGCGATCGCGTTACTCCTGTTGCCGGTGACCATGCTGGTTGCGTCGCTGCCATCGTGGAGCACCCGTGAGCACTCAGCGACGGTCATCGCTAGAGAAGCGGCGCGCCTCGCCGCGCAACAATGGCCGAACCAATCAGACGCCGCGATCGACACCCTCGTTGTCGACACCGCAACGAATCTCGGCGCTGACCCTCGTCAAGTCACGATTGAAGTGACGTCAGATCAATTTCGCGGGGGCCAGGTCCGCGCCACGGTCACGATCGTCATGCCGGCAATCTCGGTGCCCGGCATTGGGACCGCTGGCGCGTGGCATTGGTCCACGACCGCGACGGTTCGCATCGACGACTATCGGAGCCGATCATGAGCGCTAGACGAATTCCATCGCGGGGTTCGTTCAATGCTTCGAGCCACATGAACGAGCGAGGGTCGACGACGATCTTTGTGCTCGGGCTGTGCGTCGTGGTGTTGTTCGTCGGTGGGCTCTCAGTCGACTTCTGGCGAGTGATTGCTGCTCGCCGGGCTCTGGCCGCTATGGCCGATTCCGCCGCAGCCGCGGGAGCAAATGGTGTGGACCTATCGGCGTTGCGATCGGGCGCTCTCGCGCTGAATCCGAGCCGTGCTCGCCAGCTCGCGGGCGACCAAATCGCGCGGTCAAGTGACGTCGTCCGAGTGCAATCGGTTGTGATCGACAGCGACACAACCGCAGTGCGCGTGACTGTGTCCCAACATATCGAGTTCTCGTTGCTCGGTCTGCTCGGCGACCACCAAGGGTTCACAATCACGGTCTCCGCTGCAGGTTCACCTCGTCGGAACTGAAGTTCGACGCGCATGCGGATACGCTCGGGCACTATGACTGAAGCCGTAATTGTTGCTGCCTGCCGTACCGCGATTGGCACTGCCCGTAAAGGCACCCTTGTTGATGTGAGCGCGTTCGATCTTGGAACGTGGGCAGTGCGGGAAGTGCTCGACCGTAGCGGCATCGACCCCGCCGATGTCGAAGACATCGTGCTGGGCGAGGTGCTGCAGGGAGGTGGCGATATTGCTCGCTACGCGGCGATTGAAAGTGGGCTGGTGCACGTACCCGGTCTGGCGCACAACCGTCACTGTGCATCGGGAATGGCCGCGGTGCACACTGCAGCCGGTTCGATTCGGGCCGGGATGGATCGTGTGGTGATCGCCGGAGGCGCGGAAAGTGTCTCGAGTTTTCCGATGTCATCGAAGCGGGTGCTCGGCACCGACGATGCCCAGCCGTGGATGTCGCCGTCACACCGCGATACTCCGGACGCGCCGGCGTTTGATATGTCCATCACTGTCGGCTGGAATGCCGCGAAGGCGGCTTCGGTAACGCGTGAAGAAATGGATTTCTGGGCGGCAACTTCCCATGAACGCGCGCTCAGTGCGAGCAACGAAGGAAAGTTTCAAGCTGAAATCTTCGCCGTGAACGCGCCGCGTCGCGACGGCACCTCGACGGTGTTCGATCGCGATGAACACCCCCGCGAAACCAGCGTCGAGAAACTCGCCAGTTTGAAACCATTGCACCCGGAAATCGAAGGATTCTCGATCACTGCGGGCAACTCATCGGGGATCAACGACGCAGCCGCGACCGTCATGGTCGTGAGTTCTGACTATGCGGCTGCGCACGGGCTGACTCCGATGGCGACCGTGAAATCCTGGGCGTCGATTGGCTTGGAGCCCGCGCTTACCGGGCTCGGCCCGGTTTACGCAATCCCTAAGGCACTCGATCGTTGTGGGCTTACGGTGGCCGACGTCGACCTGTTCGAAATCAACGAAGCATTTGCGTCGATGTGCGTTGCTTCCACCCGAATCTTGGGAATCGATCACGCAATGACGAATGTGAACGGCAGCGGCTGTTCGCTTGGGCATCCAGTCGCCGCAACTGGCACCCGCATGATCGTGACGCTGATTCATGAGCTGCAACGCCGAGGTGGCGGTATCGGCGTTGCGAGTATGTGCGCCGGTGGTGGTATGGGCAGCGCGACCGTAATTGAAGTCCACTGACGGCGTGTCGCTCGGCGTGATGTACGAGCCGGCAGGTTCGATCCGTCGTTCGCGCCGTCGTTCGCTCCGTCGTTCGATCCGACGGTTTGGCGCGCCTCCCAGTTATTGGGAGTGGCCCCAGATTTGTGTCAGACTGCTTCGATGGACCACGTAGCAACGGATGGCGCGACGGTCGCCGACGGTGTCGCCAGCCGCGTGGATGCCCTCGACGGATTGCGCGGACTACTCGCTTTGGTTGTCGTGTTGGCGCATGCCTGTGAGCAGTTGTACCCGGCGATGTCGGGCCACGGTGTGCGCCATTTTGGCCTTGACCGTTACGTTTCAAGATCGCCGTTAGCCGTGTTCGTCAGTGCGGATTTCGCAGTGCGAATCTTTTTTGTCCACAGCGGCTTCGTGCTTGCGTTGAAATTCTTTCGATCGCGTGATGCGCGTTGGCCGGTCTTGATGTTTCTGCGCCGGCCGTTGCGGCTCGGGCTTCCCGTATTCGTCAGTATGGTGTTCGCCTGGCTGCTCGTCGCGACATTCGGAGAGCCCGCACGTGAGCTCGCGTTGGAGGCTGGGCTGCAAGGTAGCCGCAGAGCAGTATCCCTGCCGCCCTTCGGCGGCGTCCTGCTTGATGGCATCTACCGAACGGCCCTGCTCGGCCGCAGCGCGGTGGCGGGAGCGTGGTGGACGATGCCTGTCGAGCTGTACTGCAGCATGGCATTGCTCGCGTTGCTAGCGGTGTCGCCACGCTGTCGAAGCTGGACTCGCGGCGTGGGCCTCGCGTTGTATATCGCGGCGTTGCTCGCGGTTGTTGCCCGCCACAAAGCCGCTCCGCAGCTTTCCTACGGAACGATGGAGAATTCACTACGACTGATCGTGTTGTTGTCGTTCAGCTTCGTGTTGGGTGCTTGGATTGCGTACGAATGGACCCGTACCGATCAACGGCTGCGTAACTGGGCGTGTAGCCACGCGAGGTTGGCATGGCTGTTGGTCGGCGGGGCGTTACTGGTCGGAGTATTTCCCTCCAGTGTGCATCCATTCGATATGGGATACCGCAGCTTGACTCAGCTCGCGTTTCAACTGGCCGCCGCGATCGCGGTGACTGGCGTGTTGTTCGCGCCGAGAGTGCAAGCAGTTTTGTGCCGACCACTAGTGCGCTGGTTCGGGAAGATCTCGTTTTCGGTATATCTGATTCATCTCGCAACCCAACGCACGATCATGGCCCGCGTGTTCTTAGCGCTACGGAAACACGTTGAGTACAACGTCGCGGCGGTGACCGCGATTGTTGCGATGTTCGCCGCGGTTTTTGTACTCGCGCAACTACTCACGATGACCGCTGAGCGCGCTGCGCTGACTTGGGGTAAGCGAGCCTTGTACAAGTCTCTCGGGCTGGCCTGAGCCCTGCCGCCGAATGAGTTGGACCTGTGCACAGGTTGGGCTTCTCCCGCATGTGCACCCCGGCGCGGGTTGGTCCCGTGGCGTTAGCCCGTCAGACTACGGAGTTCTCGCAACGCAACCGTAAGCGTCGCGAGGTCGAACGTTTGGCTGGCGCGAATATCGGCAATAACCGCACTGCAACGCGTCGTTGCTGAGCTCCGTTGCTCGGCCCAACGATCGTAGGCACCTTCTGCGGTGTCGCCAGGCTGGGCGAGTCCAAGCACGGCCGCAGTAATAACGCGATGCTCTCGGTACGCGTCTTCTCTCAGTGCGTTACGAGCGAGCGCGTGCCAGCGATCTTGGCGACCTAAATCTTCGACAATACGGTCGCGCAACCAGTCGAGTTCGAGGCGATCGCCGATGACTGCACGAACAGCCGCAACATCATCTACCGCTCGGCGACACTCCGCCGCGGTTTCGACAATGTCCATCGCGGTGACCAAAGAATCGAGCGTCGCGGCGCGGCGTGCGAGTTCGGCCGGTACTCCACCGCCGTTGAAGCGCGATGTCGCGGCTTCGATCCAAACGTGTTCATCACCGCGCAGCAACGTTGGCAAGAACTCCGCGCAACGTCGCACGCCAGCGCGAAAGAACTCCACGGTCGCGGGGATCGGTGAATCGGTCCACTGGCTGCGAACTAGCCATCGCGTCGCGCGTTCAAGCAGTTTGCGGCTTTCCAAATACAGCTCGATTTGCAGGCCATGTTCGATATGCAGATCTAAACCGTCGACCGCTTGCCAATACGACTGCTGATCAAAAATCAGGAGTGCTGCGCGGTGCGCTCGGAGGACTTGTTCGACGGACGCGCCCGTTTCTTGCTGCATGCGGAAGGTGAGGGTGCTGCCCGCGATGTTGACCATCGAGTTCACGATCGATGTCGCGATGATCTCGGACCGTAGCGGATGCGCGTCGAAGTGTGATGCAGGAAATGCCTCGCGCAGCGACGCAGGGAAGTAGGTGACGACGGCGCTGCGAATGTCGTCGTCATCCAGCAGCGCTGTACCCTCGATTGCTTCGACCATTGCATTTTTTGTGTACGCCAACAGTACCGAAAACTCCGCAGAACACAATCCTGCTTGCGGGCCAGACCTTGCCAGCAAGGCGTCAGTGGACGGGAGAAATTCCAACGAGCGATCAAGGCGGCCAGATGCCGACAGTGCATCGAGGTATCGAATGTGAACGTCAACCATTGAAGCGGCTTGAGCCTCAGCCAGCGCGAGTGCACGATTCTGTTCATAGTTGTCGCGCAGCACCAGTGCGGCGACTTCGTCGGTCATTGAAGCGAGTAGGGGGTTGCGTTCCGCACTTGCGATGATGCCTTGCTTGACGAAGCCGTCGAGGAGGATCTTGAGGTTCACTTCATGATCCGAGGTATCCACACCGGCAGAATTATCGATCGCGTCGGTGTTGATGCGTCCGCCGCCAAGTGCGTATTCGATCCGGGCAAGTTGGGTGAAACCTAGGTTGCCACCTTCGCCGATCACCCGGCAACGCAGGGAAGTTGCATCGACGCGCACCGCATCGTTGCTCTTATCTCCGACCTCAGCATGGCGTTCGGTCGATGCCTTTACGTACGTGCCAATCCCGCCATTCCACAAGAGATCGACGGGTGCGCAAAGCATCGCGCTGATGAGTTCCGCGGGAGTGACGCTGACGATGGCCGGATCGATCGCGAAGGCTGTACGTATCGGTTCGGTGAGCGCAATGGTTTTTTGTGCTCGTGAAAAGATTCCACCGCCCGCCGAGATCAACGCAGGGTCGTAATCCGCCCACGACGAACGGGGCAGTGCGAAGAGTCGTTGGCGTTCGGCAAACGAGACGCGAGCGTTCGGCGTTGGATCGATGAAGATGTCGCGGTGATCGAATGCTCCCACGAGTTCGATCGCTTCCGATTGCAACATGCCGTTGCCGAACACATCACCGGACATGTCGCCGATGCCTACGACCGTGAACGCTGAGCTTTGAACATCGTGGCCAAAACTCCGGAAATGTGCTCGAACCGATTCCCATGCGCCGCGGGCGGTGATCCCCATGGCCTTGTGGTCGTAGCCAACGCTGCCGCCGGAGGCGAACGCGTCGCCCAGCCAGAAGCCGCGGTCGAGCGCCAACTGATTGGCGATATCCGAAAACGTTGCGGTGCCTTTGTCGGCGGCGACGACGAGATACGGGTCGTCGGCGTCGTAACGGACCATGCGCGTAGGAGCTATCAAGCTTCCATCGATGAGGTTGTCGGTGAGATCGAGCAGCGAGCCCACAAAGATCTTGTAGGCCTCGATACCTTCGGCGAGCCAGGCATCACGGTCCCTTGGCGACGGAAGTTGTTTCGCAACGAAGCCGCCTTTGGCGCCAACTGGAACGATCACCGCGTTCTTTACCGTTTGTGCCTTTACAAGACCTAGGATTTCGGTGCGGAAATCTTCGCGTCGATCACTCCATCGCAGCCCGCCGCGCGCGACGCTGCCCATGCGCAGGTGTACGCCTTCGACACGTGGCGACGCAACAAATATTTCGTATTGCGGGGAGGGTTTTGGGAGCTCAGCAATGAGTGATGGGTTGAACTTCATCGCGATCGCCGCGGGCGGCTTGCCTTGGCCGTCGTGCTGGAACCAGTTGGTACGAGTCGTGGCAAGGATAAGCGTGAGGAACGCTCGCAGCATGCGGTCGTCGTCGAGGCTGGCAACGTCGTCGAGGGCGACGTGGATTGCCGCGATCCGGTCGGCGATTTGGGTTTGGTTTTCGTGCTCATCGGGATCGAATCGGGCCCAAAAGAGATCGATGAGTGCGCGCGTCGTCGCGGGATAGCGGCGCAGCGCTTCGGCCAAATACTGTTGGGAAAACGGACTGCCGATTTGTTGTTGATAGCGCGCGTAACAACGCAACATTGCGACTTCACGCCAGTCGCTACCCACGGCGAGAACTAGGGCACCGAAGCTATCGTCGTCGGCGTTGCCTTGCAACACTGATTGAAACGCGCGCTCGAAGCTTGCGCTGCGTTCAACGAGAGCGTCCGGATCGATCGTGGTTGTAAGTCGAAACCGTTCGATCCATGCCACACCGTGGTCGGTGGCCACGTGGTAGGGATGCTCATCGAGCACCGTCACGCCAAAGTTGGCCAACATCGGCATGATGTCCGAAAGCGGAAGTTGACGGCTGGCAAAGACGGTAAATTCAAAGGGTTCTGATGTCGTGGGCGGATCGAGTCGCACGATGACATCGCGGTTGTCGCGTAGCTGTTCCAGTGCCGCAACGTCGGCGACCGCGTGTTCGGCTGCTACTTCGTCTCGGTAGCTGGCGGGAAACGCGTTCGCGTAACTCCGGTTGAGGTCTGCACCGATGTCGTTGCCGTAACGACTGCATAACGCTTGTTCGAGTCCGTCGGCCCACGAACGAATAGCGTCAGCAATCGCTGATTCGATCGCCGCGACGTTCGGATTGACGCGTCGGAGCGGATCGAGGCGCAACACGAAATGCACGCGGGCGAGTACCGATTCGGTTACCCGAACTGTCCACTCAGAACCGATCGCCTGAAACGCTTCGACGAGTATCGCATCGATGCGTTCGCGGACGGTTGTGGTGTATCGATCCCGCGGGACGTACACCAAAGCTGTGGCGAATTGGCCAGCGTGATCCTGACGAGAAAAGACTCGGACTTTGCGGCGTTCGTGGAGTTGCAAGATGCCCAGCGCGGTCGCCAAGAGTTCGGCTTCGGCAATTTGGAACAGCTCATCGCGCGGAAATCCTTCGAGGATTGCGATCAGATCTTTACCGGCGTGCGAATTCGCAGGGTAGCCAGCTTGCTGGACAACGGACGCGACTTTGTGGCGCAGCATCGGAACGTCGATTGGGCTCGTGTTGTACGCCGACGATGTCCACAGCCCAACGCAACGCCATTCGCCATCGGCTTCGCCACGCTCGTTGTAGCGGCGTACCGCAACCGTATCGAGATAGGTATTGCGATGAACTCGTGATCGTTCGGGGTCCTTTTGTACTGCGAGCAGCGTTGTTTCCGTAGACAACGTCGCGCTGATTCGACCCGGATTGGTGTCCCGCAGAATTCCTAGACCGCTTTCGACGACTACGTCTGTCTCGCCTGACGCATTGCGACCTACTTCGCAGGTTCCCAACAACGTGAAGTGGTGATCGGCCATCCACTCCAGCAGGGCTCGCGCTTCAACGAGCTCCTCGCTGGCAACGGGAGGCGGACGCCGCGCAAGATCGCCCGAAACTTTCCGCAGGCTTGCGAGCATTTTGATCCAGTCGCTGGTCGCGGCGCGAACGTCTTGTAACACCGAGTGAATTTCGGCAATGATTGCTGTGAGTTCTTGCTGATCGCCAATCCTTGGAATTTCGAGATGCAGCACCGATTCCGCGATCGGAGAACTCCCGGGGGTGCCCATGGTGAGCGGAGTGTCGGCGAGCACCTCGCGCAGATTGCCAAGCGGGTCGCGCACGACATGCATGATCGGATGCGCACTCATTTCGATGGGGCATCGCCTCGCGTCGAGCGCCATCGAGATGGAATCCACGATGAACGGCATGTCGTCACAGATCACTTCGACGATTGTGTAACTCGATGTCCAGCCGTTCAAGCCGCTCGTTGGGTTGTACGCCCGGACGATCATTGTTTCTGAGGACCGGTGTGCGGCTTCATTCCACAGTGCGCGCGCCATGCCCGCGAGATCTTCGACCCGTCGTTGGCTGAGCTCGGCGTAGTCGAGGTCTCGGAGGAGGCGCGTGATGAAGTGATCGAGGCCGGTCGCTTCGTCCGCCACGCCGTACTGCGTGGCGAGGCCGATCACGCTGGCTACAAGCTGTGCGAACGCGTCGGCATTGGTGTCGACCGGAGAGGTCATCGACAGTGAGGGTATATCGGTCACGGCCATTGTTGGTGTGTATCGGCATGCCGCGCCGCAAACCTGTGCAATCTTTAAGGGCAGGGCGCCAGTAGCTTCGGGGCAATGGATGACGAATCGTTGTTGGCGCTCGCGTTAGAACTTGCTGATACATCGGACGCGATCACGGTGTCTCGCTTTCGGGCGTCGGATCTCGTCGTCGAAACCAAACCCGATCTCACTCCGGTAAGCGAGGCGGATCAGGCAGTCGAACGCGCAATTCGGGCCCGTCTCGCGGAAATCGCGCCGGACCACTCGGTACTGGGCGAGGAGTACGGCGAAACTGAGGCGGCGGGCGAGTTTCGATGGATTGTCGATCCGATCGACGGCACCAAGAACTACGTGCGGGGTGTGCCGATTTGGGCGACATTGCTCGGTATTGAACATCTCGGCGAACTTGTCGTCGGCGTCGTCAGCGCACCGGCGCTCGGCGCACGTTGGTGGGGCGGGCGTGGTCTCGGTGCATTCCGCAATGGTGAACCGATTCACGCGTCGAAGGTCGCCGCGCTCGAAGATGCGCAACTGACCTTTGCCTGGGACACTGCCGACCGCTTCATCGATGGCGGCATCGGGAATCGATTACTGGCGTTGTCGCATCGCTGTTGGCGGACGCGAGGCATCGGTGATTTCTGGCAGCACCTCATGGTGGCCGAAGGCGCGTTCGATATTTCTTGTGATCCGATCTTGAACTATTGGGATCTCGCGGCACTCGTGCCGATTCTCGAAGCCTCTGGAGCGCTGTGGTCGACAGTCGACGGCTCGACCGATGCGCGGCGCGCTGACAGTCTCGTGTGTACCAATGGGCTGCTGCATGATGCGGCGCTGGCGGCCTTGGCGAATCGGTAACGTTTCACTATGGCGCTTCCCGATGACCTCACCGTTGGTATCGATATCGGCACTTCGTCGGTGAAAGCCGTTGCAGTTGACGCCGAAGGCACCGTCGTTCGGCGTTCACGGGTCCCGCATGCTTTCGCAATACCCAACGCGCAGCGGTTTGAACACGATGCGCAAACCAATTGGTTCGATGGGCCGCAACGGGCATTGCGCGAGCTGGGTTCGGATCTCGAGCCCGTCGGCGTGAGCGTCGCCGCGATGGTCCCATCGCTCACCGCAGTCGATGAACACGAACGGCCGATCGCGCCCGGATTGTTGTACGGCGACGAACGTGGCGCGGGTGGGCAAGGCCATCCCGGCGAAAGCGGTGAGTTAGGCCGCTTTCTCGAATGGCTCGCAGAGGAGTATCCCCAAGCCCGTGGGTTTCGACCCGCGCAAGCAGTAGCGAACGCGGCATTGAGCGGCGAAGCAACGTTGTCCACGACCGCCGCCGCAGCGTGTTACCCACTGTTTGATTTTGTGGGTTGGAACCAGGATTTGGTTTCGGCGGCGGGGGCGCGGGTCGAGCAACTCCCACGCTTGGTGCCCGGCGGCCACGTTGCGGCAACGGTGAAAGGGTTCAAGAATTGCGTGCTCGAAGGGGGCACGATTGATGCGATGGCCGAGCAAATGGTTGCCGGTGCTGATAACGACGGCGATGTGTTGGTGCTGTGCGGAACCACGCTGATCGTGTGGATCGTTACGTCCGAACCGGAAACCGTGGATGGATGTTTTTCGATTCCGCACACAACTCCGGGAAAGTTTTTGGTTGGCGGACCATCGAATGCAGGCGGGCTCTTTTTGAACTGGGCGAGCTCGCTACTTCGGCAAGCCGATCCTGATCACGACAGTCCCGAAGGCCTCAGTTATGGGCGTGCTGGCGATCCGACTGGCGATCCGACTGGCGATCCGATTGCGGTGCCGCTTTGGGTGCCGTATCCGCGTGGCGAACGCGTCCCCTTGCACGACGTTGATCGTCGAGCGTCGATCCATGGCCTCGACCTCACCCACGGTCCGGCCGCCCTGCGTCAGGCCGCGTTTGAAGCCGCCGGATTTGTCGCTCGCCGGATGATCGATGCGACGTCTGCGCAACCGCGGCGGATTGTTGCGACCGGTGGTGGTGTTCGGGTTGCGCAGTGGCTCGATACTCTGGCTACCTGCACGAGCCTCCCGGTCGACGTGGTGGCCGTCCCCGAGGGGGGAGCGCTTGGCGCGGCATTCTTGGCTCGCATCGCCGCAGGTTTGGAAACCAATACTGCGGCCGCATCGCGATGGGCCTCGATCAGCCACACGGTCGATCCGAATACGAAGTGGCGAAATGCCGTCGACGACCGCTACCACAAGTGGAGCCAACTCGCGGGCTAGCAATCCCGCCCCGCCCCGCCCCGCCTTTCCCGGAGCTTTTCGTGCGGAATCCGAAAGGGAACGCCCACCAGAATTTTCACCTTCGATTTTCGTAGCCACTTGTGTGCCGGCGCCACCATCTTCGAGAAGCGACGGCGCCGGGCACAATCGCTAGAGTGCGGCCGTGGCCCTTGATATTCGAATTGACCGTGAAGTGTGCATGGGTTCGGGGAACTGCGTGTTCTACGTGCCCGGAGTCCTGGACCTCGACGACGACGGCATTGCCATCGTCGTTGATCCGTCCGCCGGTGAGCACGACCAGATCATCCTCGCGGCGCGCGGCTGCCCGACGCAAGCAATCTCGGTGTTCTCCGGCGAAGAAAAAATTGTCTGACGCCTCCGGGCGTGTATCCATTGAAGATCGTGATGCGTCGGGCTCCGACGTCACCCCTGAAAGGCCCGGCATGAGCGACACGCCCACAGTTCCGTTTCGGATTCTTCCGAAGCTCACCGATGCAAACCGCGAGTTTTGGCAAGGTGGCCAGGACAACGAATTGCGGTTCTGGCGCTGCCAGGACTGCACCCAGTTCATCCATCCGCCCCAGCCGATTTGTCCGAGTTGCTACGGTAAGAATCTGCGCGTGGAGCCAGTATCGGGCCGAGCCACGCTCACGACGTATTCGATCAATCATCAGCCATGGATGCCCGGCCCCGAATTGCCGTACGTCGTCGCGATCATCGAAATCGTCGAAGACCCATCGGTACGGCTCACGACCAACCTCGTCGATTGCGATCACGCCGATATCACGATTGGTATGGCTCTCAAGGTCCAATTCGAACATCATTCCGACACTGACGGTGATGTGTGGCTGCCCTTATTTGCCCCCGAACTTGGAGCAGCGCAATGACCGAAACTCTCGACGCGAACTCGATCATCGAGCGGCGCGCGTGCGTCACTGGCGTGGGCCAGAGCGATATCGGGCGCCGGCTCGGAATTGATCCTTTGGAGCTCACGCTGGACGCGTGTATCGCGGCCATCGAACATGCTGGGTTAACCCCGGCCGATATCGACGGAGTCGCGACCTATCCCGGTCCCATGGCCGTTCCGGCCGGTTTCTCAGGCGCCGGTGCCTACGACGTCATTGACGCGATGCGTTTGAGCGTCGGGTGGTATGGCGGTGGATTAGAAACGTCGGGCCAGCTTGGTTCGGTGATCAACGCGTGCCTCGCGGTGGCGAGCGGCCTCGCGAATCATGTGCTGTGTTTTCGTTCGGTGTGGGAAGGCACGGCGCAAGGCAGCAAGGGTCGCAGCGCAGTTATGCCCGGAAGTGGTGGAAGCGGGTCATTCAAAGCGAGCGGATTTACCGAATGGACATTGCCGTTTTCTGCGCCGAGTGCCGCGGTGTGGATCGCGATGTTTGCGCAACGGCACTTCCATCTCTACGGCACGACCCGCGAACAAATGGGTTGGATCGCGATCAACGCTCGCCGCAACGCAGCGTTGAACCCTAAAGCGATCTATACCGATCCCATGACGATGGACGATTATCTCGGCGCGCGAATGATTGCGACGCCGTTTGGATTATTTGACTGCGACGCGCCGTGCGATGGTGCAACCGCTGTAATCATTTCCCGCGTTGATCGCGCCAAAGATCTGCGCAATACACCGTTGCGGATAGAAGCCGTCGGTAGCGCACTGCGTGGCCGTCCGAGCTGGGATCAATTCGACGACCTTTCCACAATGGCCACCCGCGATGCCGGGGCACAGCTCTGGACCCGCACGGATCTCAAACCTAGCGACGTGCAAATGTTGCAGGCCTACGACGGTTTCACGTTCCTGACGATGAGCTGGCTTGAGGCGATGGGCTTTTGCAAAGTGGGTGAGAGCGGACCGTTCGTTGAAGGTGGCGAACGAATTGCTCGCGATGGGGTTCTGCCGCTCAATACCCACGGTGGGCAATTGTCAGCTGGGCGTCTCCACGGGTATGGGTTTTTGCATGAAGCCGCGATTCAGATGTGGGGCGAAGGCGGAGCCCGCCAGATCCCGAACAATGTCGAGGTTGGGGCCGTGGCCGCCGGAGGCGGCAACACGTGCGGTTGCCTGTTGTTGGTAAAAGAGTGATCGCGCAATAGTCCGGTCACGCGCAGCGATCCCGCTAGATTGCTCCGCCATGCGCGTCCCTCCCGCTCGTATTCAATTTTCCCCCGAAGATCGGGCCACTGTCTTGGCCCAAATCGATCGGGCGATGGAGACTGGGCAGCTGACCCTCGGGCCTGTCGGTAAGGAGCTCGAAGCCGAGTTCGCCGTTCGCCACAACGCGAAACACGCGGTTGCGGTCTCCAGCGGAACCAGCGCACTGGAAATCATTTTGCGCGCGTTGGCCGTGGATGGCCGAGAAGTCATCGTGCCCGCGAACACCTTTTTCGCTACTGCGGCCGCGGCAATGCACGCAGGCGCAACCTTGAAGTTCGCGGATTGCGATCCCGAGACGATGGCCATCGATGTGCAACACGCGGCGTCGCTGATTACCTCGCAGACTGCCGCGATCGTCGTTGTGCATATCGGTGGGCTCGTCGCGCCGTCGATCGAAGCGTTGCAAGGCTTGTGTCGTGATCACGATGTGCACCTCGTCGAAGATGCTGCGCACGCACATGGCAGTAGTTTCCGAGGGCGCAGTGCCGGCACCTTTGGTATCGCAGGATCATTTTCGTTTTACCCCACCAAGGTGATCGCCGGTGGCGAAGGCGGAATGATCATCACCGACGACGACATGATCGCCGACGAAGCCCGCATCTATCGCGATCAAGGTAAGGGGAGTTTCCTCGCGAACTTCCATACGCGCCTCGGGCACAACTGGCGGATGAGCGAGCCGCACGCCGCGATCGTGCTTGCGCAGCTACGCCGACTCGATGAATTCATCGACGCGCGTCAAGCCCTCGCTCGCCGTTACGACGCTGCGCTCGCCGAAATCGGTTTGCGCACCGTGCACGTTGCCGCGAACGCAAACTGCAACTACTACAAATACATCGTGTTTTTGCCCGATGGTGTTGAGCGAACTGAATTGAAACAGCTGCTGCGCGATGAGTTCGATATTGGTTTGTCGGGCGAGGTCTACGACACGCCGTTGCACCACCAACCGGTGTTTGCGCCGATGGCCGAAGCACAAGGAATTGTCAACCTCGCCGGCGCGGAGTGGCTATGCGCTCGCCATATTTGTTTGCCGCTGTATCCCTCGCTGAGTGAGATCGATGCGGATTACGTGGTGGCTTCTTTAGCAACTGCGCTCAGCCGTTTGGGTGCGGAAATCGTTAGTATTCGCTAGAGAACGACCACATCTACGAAATCGAGCGTGCAATGACCAACGAGTTGGTGGCGGTGACGGGTGGGAGCGGCTTCGTAGGATCCCACGTTGTTGATGCACTCCTTGAATCCGGATACGCGGTTCGGGTAATCGACGGCAAAGCCCCGTTGCAACACAACGTGGATTGGGCCGAAGTCGACATGCTCGACCAAGACTCCCTCACCGACGCAATCAAAGGTTGCGGGCCAGTATTTCACCTCGCAGCAATGGCCGACGTGAACGACGTGATGGCAGACCCCGCCGGCAGTGTCGAGCGCAACGTCTTGGGGACCGCCCGGGTGCTAGAAGCGGCGCGGCGAGCCGACGCGGGCCGGGTCCTGTTTTCCAGCACCGTGTGGGTGTACGCCGCAACCCACGGAACTCGTGTTGATGAGAGCACACCAATTTCCTTCGATACCCAACGCCATATTTATGCGTCGTCGAAAATCGCGTCGGAGTTGTTGTGCGGCGACTACGCGAATTTGTTTGGTCGGCCGTACACGATCCTGCGGTACGGCATTCCGTTTGGTCCGCGTATGCGCAGTGATTTGGTCATCGCGGCATTTATGGAACGCGCCTTGCGCGGTGAGCCCCTCAAAATCGACGGCGACGGTAGCCAACAACGCAGTTTTGTTTACGTCGAGGATCTCGCAGCTGCACACCCGCTGGCATTGGCGCCTATCGCGGAAAACCGCACGTACAACCTCGAAGTCGCTGCGCCCATCACGATTCGCGAACTCGCCACAACCATCGGTGAGCTGGTCGGTGATACCGAAGTGACGTTCGGACCATCACGGCCCGGTGATTTCGAAGCTCGTGTCGTGGCTTCCGATCGAGCCCGTGACGAACTGGGTTGGCAGGCGCGGTACAGCTTCGCCGAAGGACTCGAACGAACACTCGATTGGTATCGCGGGCGCAACCTCGAATCACGCGAGGAAACGCCATGACTCCACGCACCCAACGCGCTCCGCGCCGGATTGCGGTCGTACCGGCATACAACGAAGAACCAACGGTCGAAGCGGTGTTGGATATTTTGGCACCCCTTGTCGATGAGCTGGTGGTCGTCGACGATGGCTCCACCGATAACACCCGCAAAGTGATCGAAGCCTGGTTGCCCGGTAAACGCAATGTCCGGTTGCTTGCGCATGAAACGAACCAGGGAATGAGCGAGGCCTACTACTTCGCACTCACCGATTTGCGCGAGCGGCTGCGTAGTGGCGAGCTTGATTCCGATGATCTTGTGTTTACCGTGGACGCGGATGGCCAACACGACCTTGGGGTGCTCGACACGCTGACCCGTATCACAATTGATGAAGGCCTCGACGCGATGTTGGCTCGACGCGATCTCTCGGACTACCCGAAATACAAGGTCTTGGGCAACTGGGTGATGAGCACGTGGGCATCGATATGGGCCGGCACGCGCCTCTACGACGTTGAATCCGGATATCGAATTTTTCGGCTGGGCGCGCTCACCCACGCGCTCGACTACTACCAGGGATATCAATATTCCGAGACAGTCGAAGTTGCGGTCGTGATGTGTCGCCTCGGGTATCGCGTGCGCAACGATTACCTCGTCCCCGTACCGATCTTTCGTTCGCGCACTCGTATGCGCGATGCCGTCATCGATCTCGCGGTGATGCCGCGGGCCGCGTGGCGGGTATGGCGTGCTCGGTTCAGGTTTGGGGCATTGGTCGGCCGCTGCATAGCCGCGGCCTCTGCGGCAGGTGGGATCGTCGCGGCACGAGGCGCGTGGCGTGCAAAGCGTCGTCACCGCTAACGAAACCATCGAGTCCGTGCCGCGTTGGTACTCACGCGGGGGCCTCCTCGCACTGCTGATTGCGATCACCGCATGGCTGGTCGTCGGCGGCGCTTACTTGTCGAAACGGATTGCGCTGTCACCCGACAGTATGAATAATTACGCCCACGTGTGGTGGATTGCCCAAGGGATAGCGCGCAACCATCGAATCCCGTGGGCGATGCCCGTACTTGGCCACGGTGACGCCTTGACGTTTCCGTACGGTTTTTTGAATTGGAGTACCGCGGGATTGCTGTGGTCATCCTGGGGAGATTCCGTTACCACCGCATGGACACTGCTCGGGGCAGTCGGTTCGATAGTGGCGACGTTCATTGCCTTTCCAGAGCTGCGAAAGCCTTGGTACGCGACCGCAGCGCTCTGCAATCCAGTGATCATCTTGGGGCTGCTGTTCGGCCAACAAACCTTTTTATGGTCCGCGACCGTGTTCCTTCTGGGCATTTCCGCGTGGCGCCGCGACCGTTACCAGCTCGCGGCAGTGTTCGTTGGGCTTGCGCAAGCGAACCACGCGGCGGTCGTGTTGCCAATGGGGTGTGTCGTAGCGGGCATCTACTGGATGTACACCGCGAATCGTTCGCGACTGGCGCGTTGGTACGCGGTCGCGTTGGTGATTTCGGCTCCCGCTGCGGTGTTGGTGTTCATTTCTCCCGCATTTAGCTCGAGCTCGACGCGTGATCGGGTCGTGAACTTCTTTTCTACCCTGAGCCCCCGTATCTTGATCGTCGCGGTGCCGATCGTGATGTTGATCACGATTCAGCGTTCGTCGCGTCGACAGTTGTATCTGTTGGGGCCCACGATGGTCTTGGTCTGCCTGCTCGGGAATTTTGCGATCAACGTTCCCTTGAGTGGCTACATGGGCTGGCGAACCTTTGGTCGAGTTGAACACCGCAGCGCAATGCAGCGTTACCTTGCTTCATCGGCGTATCACGCGTCCGCTACGCATCGGCTGCTGCGCGGCAGCGATTCCAAACTCGGCATGTACATGTTGTTGCAAGCTGGTGGGCGTTTGGATTCAGAGTTCTTTCCCGAGAGTCAAGCGATGGTGAGCTTTGCGAGCTCCGATGCGTACGCGTCGCTGCTGTGCGAACGGCGGATCGATCAAGTCGTCGCGTTTCGTTCCTACGATTTGGCGCGCCACACCAATGAGCATCGGTGGCTCTCGGAACTCGGCAACACGTCGAATCGCAGAGTCGGAGTGAAGCTCATAGCCCATGACCGCGACTTCGACGTCTTCGATGTCGCGCGCCATTGCTAGTGTTTCTGTGTCATAAGTGTGTTGTGGAATCGGCGTTCATGATCAGCGAATTACCAACTGAACTTCTGTCAGTGCATTAGCGGCTGGTTGCGCTGCTTGTGGTTGGGTTCGAGGTCTCGACTACGTGGTTGTGGGCCGAACGAATCGTGAGGTTGCGCGTGCGAAATGCCGCGCAACGAAAGTTCGCTTTCGTCTTGGTGGTCACGCCGAATTCAGATCGTTGATTGAGGAGCCCTGGATGATTCGATGATTGCGTACCACCGCGGATCACTGCCCCGGTTGCATGAACAAAGCGCAATGGTTGTCGTACCCATTCGCCAGGACCAAGAGCGCCGCCCGTAATTCCCAACGAACTGCGGTCGACGACGGTGGCCGTCCAAGCCTCGTTGCCCCACGAGTAGGTGCGACCATCCCCGCCTCGCATTGCGAAATCCCATTGGGCTTCGGTCGGTAGTTGTTTGTGACGTGCCGCGCAGTATGCGGTTGCGAATGCGTACGAAACGATCGCATTTGTATGCGGCCCGGCTCCGGGCTTGATTGCTAGTTGTTGATCGATCGCGAAGCCCGGCATATCGAGCCAGCGGGCTTTGAGCTCGCCCGTGTTCGGGCTCAGTGCGCCGATGAGATGTCGCCCCGAGGGTATCCATGTCATGCCCTGTGCGTCGGCTTCGGCGAGTGCAGCAACTCCGTTGTAGCGCTGGACTGTGTAGGCGCTGGTCGCCGCGACGATTGCAACGCTGACGATCCACGCGGCGCCAAGGCGAGTTCGGCGGAATCGAATCGGTTTACTCATCGGGAGCGCGCGGCTTCACGCGTCGGGGTGGCGGCCTGCCGCGTTGCCGCGGCAGGCGCGACGCGCGTCTGTTTACGCTGAGCTCGCCGTGGTGCAAGGACTCGCACAACGCCTAAAAACAACACGGTCATCGTTGTTGCGATTGCAACGATTTTGGCGACCTGCAACTTGCCCTCGGTGCCGGCGAGGAGGCCATGGACCATCGCGCTGGCAAACAGCACGAAGCTGGTCATGTGAATCGCGTGCCACACCGCGCGCGGCATCCGCTTCATGCACCACGACGAGATCTGAATTGTGGTCAAGAGCCAAAAGGCCAAGACGCCCCAAGCGACTGCTCCGGGTTTCCAATGGGTGGCGAAGGGAATCAGCAGATCCGCAAGGGAAAACGGCGCGTAGTTGTCGGCCATGAGCGAACCCATGTGGATGCCAGTGGCGATGATGCCCAGAATGCCGAGGAACTTGTGCATCTCCATCAGCCACGCCGGCGCCACTGACCGACCAAAAAGCCGCGTCGAGAGCACCAGCCCGAACGCCACCGACGAAGTGATCACTCCGAACGCGACGGTTCCCGATGCCCTCGACAAGTACCACCAAAAGTGACTCCCCATTATTTCGGGGCACTCCCACCGCTCGACGTCGTCGGCGGGGGAGGGGGTGGCGGGGGAGGTGGTGCAGGCCGCGTGATCGGCGGCGGCGCAACGTGGATTCCCGTGGTGGGCGTGCTCGATGCGCCACCTGACCCCCCGTTAGTGGTGGGCGGATGGGTCGTGGGTGTGGTTCGCGAAGGTGAGGCGGAGTTGCCGCCGCGTCCCAAATTTGTTGGATTGGTCGCGCCGCCCGATCCAGTACCGGACCCCGCGGCTGGTGGTTGTGTGAGCGCGCCCTTTCCCGCAGCTGGCCCGCCACCGGGTTGGCCAGTCGCGGGACCTACCGCAGTACCGTTGTTGGGCGCGTCGCCCGGTGCACGAGTACCGGCCCGACCGTTCGATTGTGGGAGGCCACTGCGGTGTACGTACACGATGCGGGGCGCGGCAGGCACAACAATGGGTTGCGGCGCTAGTACGCCCACCACTGTCGACCGTTCAGCTTTTGCATTCGCGAGCGCTTGGTCTCGCGTCGCGAGCGCGCCGGTGGTGACGACCGTTGCCGCGATCGCGCTCGACGACGCCAACACTTTGCTGGCAGTTGCTGTTCGTTTGCGTTTGGTCATGTTTGCCCTTAGGTCCGAGTCCGTCCCGATGAACCTACGGAGTACTTCGGCAAGAGACGCTCAACGCTGTTCCAATCAAACGTAAAGATTTGGGCGATTTGCAGAATTGTTGCCTTCTTGGGTCAATCCTCAAGCTTGCTTGGTCGATGGTTTCGTACGGTGCAATTGCGGCCACGGGGGTCGGATCGAATGCACCACGGAGGCCACCATGAAAAAACGCAACGCAATCACCATCGCATCAATCGCGTCAATCGGTTTCGGAACTGTGGCCGCGTCGGCAATGCAGGGCGAATCAAACCTGGCAGCTAGCGCCCAATCGGGTGCTAACAGCGATGTTGTACAGGCCACCGACGTCGCCAGCAAGGTTGCCAAGCCAAAAGTGATCAAGGTCTTCGTCACAGATCCTGAGACTGCGCCGCAACCGCAGGACTCTGGTCCTGCGACCACCGGTACATCCGCTCCGGCCACAAGCTCCGCGGGCAGTGAACCGATTACGCCGCCCGACGAGCGGGCGCCGGATACCCCACGTGTTCCGCGCCATCGTTCGTCGATTCCCGCGAGCGGCAAGAAATCAGGCAATGATTCCGCCGGGTCGAATCCGTTAGTCACCGACGACGGTGGGTCGTCGAACAACGCGAACGACGATTCGTCAAGCCACGTTGATCCCACTCCTTCGTCGAGTGTCGCACCGCCGCCAACGACTACAACCGGCGGTTCGGGCTCGAGTGCCAGTCACGGTGGGCACGACCGCAGCGACGATTCCAGCGAAGATTCCAGCGACGACGGCAGCGCTAACGGTGGCGACTGATCTGAGGCCGTCTCGACGTGAGGGTGCAGCCGTTGGTAATCGCGCGCAGGCGGCCGGGAGCAACGGCGGTGGCGACCGTCGTGATTCAACGTGACGGTGCAGTCGGAGCGATTCTTTGCGATGGGCTGCGATGCCCACGTTGTCGTCGTTGATGCCGACCCTGCGGCGCGACGCGACGCTCAGGCCTATGCCCGAACCCACCTCGAAGCGCTGGAAGGTCGTTGGTCTCGATTTCGCCCTACGAGTGAAATTTCTTTGCTGAACGAAAAGCGCGGAGTGCCCGTTGTGGTATCTCGCGATACCTTCGATCTCATCGAACGTGCGGTGCATGCTTGCGATCTGACCCGCGGGCACTATGACCCGACCGTGCTCGATACCATGCTCGCGTTGGGCTACAACCGCACGTTCAACGATCTCGCAGCGGCTCCAAAACGATCACATTTCGGAGTGGTGGCACCGGGCTGCGGTGGTATCGCGCTCAATCGAACACTGCGATCGGTAACCCTTGCGCCTGATGTCGGATTTGATCCGGGCGGTATTGGAAAAGGCTTCGCCGCGGATCTCGTCGTTGAGGCATTGCGGGCACGCGGTATTGCTGGTGCCATGGTGAATCTTGGCGGTGATGTTGCCGTCGATGGTCAAGCTCCCGATGCCAACGGTTGGATTATCGGCATCGAGGATCCGAGCGATCCGCAGCGCATTGTCGCTCGGGTCACGATGGAATCGGGGGGCGTCTGTACCAGCAGCCGCACCCGCCGAACTTGGATTGGGGCCGATGGCAATGGACTCCATCATCTCGTTGATCCCCACACCGGTCGGCCGGTCGCAGGCAACCTGGAATCGGTGACGGTGGTGGCCGGAGCCGCATGGTTCGCGGAGATCACCGCGAAGGCATTCTTTGTTGGTGCGGCCTCGACCGAGCAACACTGGGTACCGGCAACCGATATGGCGTTCGCCGATGTGCATACGTGTGCGATTGACGCCAACAACGAGTTCGTCTTCACGGGGGATCGCGGGGTCTTCGACTGCGACTCTGATACTCGACTCCGCGTGCGGGTGTAACCGATCGTTGGCCGACGATCCCGCGCGAACTGCTCGCTCGAACTGCTCGCTCGAATTGCTCGCTCGAATTGCTCGCCTCGAATTGCTCGCCTCTGGGGCAGGCCCGCGCCAGCCTTGGTAGCTTCGAGCGATGCGCCTCCAATACGACGCCGCGGACGAAGCATTCCGGGCTGAGCTCATCGACTGGCTAGCCGAAAATACGCCGCCGCGCGAGCTACTCAATTCTGAGAAGCTCTCGAGCGCGTGGATGCCGGATTGGGTTCGAGCCTGGCAGCGGAAACTCTTTGATGCCGGGTGGCTCGTGCCGGGATGGCCACCGGAATACGGCGGCCGCAACGCGACAGCCTCGCAACAGATGATCTACTTCGACGAGCTGTCGCGCCGCCAGATCGTGCGCACGTGGAACCCACAGGCACTCGGAATCATCGCGCCGTCGATCGACGATTACGGTACCGATGAACAAAAGCAGCGGTTCGTATTGCCGACATTGCGCGCCGAAATTGGTTGGTGCCTCGGGATGAGCGAACCCGGCTCGGGTTCTGATCTTGCGTCGCTACAAACCAAAGCCGTCCTCGATGGCGACGAGTTCGTTGTCAACGGCCAAAAGGTATGGACTTCGGGCGCGCAACACGCCGATTGGTGTCTCTGTTTTGTCCGCACCGACCCAACGGTGCCGAAACATAAAGGCATCAGCGCGCTCATCATCGATATGAAATTGCCTGGGATCGATTGCCGGCCGTTTCCTGAGCTCACTGACCCGGACTACTGCGATTTCAATGAAGTGTTCTTCAACGATGTTCGCGTTCCCAAGGAAAACTTGCTGGGCACATTGAACGGCGGTTGGCCGATCACGCAGGGTTCGCTGGCCCACGAACGTGCCATGCTATGGATAGACCACGCCTATCTACTCCAGCTCGCGGTGCAATCCATGGTTGACCTCGGTGATCGAATTGGGCCGAGCGGTACGCGGCTAGGCGACGACCCGAAGTTTCGCGACTCCGTAGCATCGTTTCAGGTAGACGCGATGGCCATGATGGCGATGGGGTACCGCGGTTTTTCGAAATTCATGGCTGGCCGTTCTGCTCCGGAGCATTCGCTGCTGAAATTGTTTGGCAGCGAACGCATGCAGCAATGCATCTTGGCGGGCGCTGAGTTTCTCGGACCAAACGCGCTCGAAGTGAACGAACCGGGCCCGCGCTTGTGGCGCAACGGCTCGTGGATGATCCAGTATTTGCGGAGTTTCAGCGCCACGTTGCCCGGCGGCACTAGCGAGATCCAACGCAACATCATCGCCGAACGGGTTCTCGGGCTTCCCCGATGATTCGACGGTGCCAGCTCGGTGCGTCATGGACGTAAGTTTCGATTGGCAACCGCACCCGGTAGATGGCGCGGTTGCGCATCGTTATGTTCGCGACGGCCTTTGGACCGATGATTCGCTCGGCGAGTTGCTCGCCGCGGGGTTACACGAAGCGCGCGCAAATCCATTTTCGGTACGCAGTGAAACGCGCCCGTTTGTAGGAACACTTGGTGAAGTGGATGATCTTGCCCGGCGCGTCGCTCAAGGTCTGCGGCTACGCGGGATCGTGGCTGGCGACGCGGTGGCGTTTCAACTTCCCAACTGGGTCGAAGCAGCAGCAACGTTTTACGCAATCGCCTACCTCGGCGCGATTGTTGTGCCCATTGTTCACTTTTACGGCCCGAAAGAAACTGGCTATATCCTCCGCAAAACCAAGGTAAAAGCATTCATTACCGCGGACCGTTTTGGGCAGCTTCCGATGCTCGAAAATTTTGCGACGGTGCGCGAAGGTGGTCTCGATTCGCTGGAATGGCACGCAGTGGTGGGTACGGATCGGCTGGCGGATTCAATCGGCTTCGAATCGCTCGCTGCGTGCGAGCCGATGACCGAAATTGCGCGCGTTGATCCGATGGCTCCCGCACTGATCGCTTACACCAGTGGCACAACGAGTGATCCCAAGGGAGTCGTGCACGCCCACCGAACTATTGGTGCCGAGATCCGCCAACTCGGTGCGATTCAACCTGGCGAGCTCGGTGAGGTCGCCCACGACGTGATCACTGGTGCGCCCGTCGGCCACGGTATAGGCATGTTGGCCGCGTTGCTCTTGCCCGTTTGGCGCCGAAAATCGATCCATTTGATCGACGTTTGGAATCCACAACGCGTGCTCGCGGCGATGTTGGAATCGCAACTGAGCGCAGGTCAGGGGGCCACCATCTTTCTCACCGGATTGTTGGATCATCCTGATTTTGATCCGCAGCGCCATCCGCAGTTGATGCGCCAAATTGGTTTGGGAGGCGCGGCGGTTCCGCTGGCCGTCTGCGAACGAGCGCGAGCGCTGGGAATCGAATGCATGCGCAGTTACGGCAGCACCGAACATCCCTCGATTACGGGGAGTAATTGGCTGCACTCTTGGGAGCAACGCTGCGCGACTGATGGCATTCCAATGGCTGGCGTTGAGATCCGGCTCATGGACGGTGATCGAAACTGTGAGGTTGGCGAGCCGGGCGAAATCTGGAGTCGCGGACCTGATTGTTCGTTCGGTTATACCGAGCCAGCCATTACCGCAGAACGTTTCGTCGACGGCTGGTATCGAACGGGTGATATTGGTGTGCTGGATGCTGGTGGCGCGCTGCGTATTACTGACCGCATTAACGATGTGATTATCCGTGGCGGCGAAAACATCAGTGCCGTTGAAGTCGAGGAACTCTTGATGCGCCTTGAAGGTGTCGCCGAGGTCGCGGTTGTTGCGGCGCCCGATGCGCGTCTCGGCGAACACGCATGTGCGTTCTTACGCATGCTCGACGGCGCGCCCTTGCCATCGATGGAACGCATGCAACAACACTTGCGCGCTGCTGGGCTCGCGAAACCGAAGTGGCCAGAAGAACTCCACGAACAGCTCGAATTTCCGCGCACGCCGAGTGGCAAAGTTCAGAAATTTCGTTTGCGCGATGATCTGCGGTCCCGCTCGTGACGGATCGTCGCAATGCAGTCGCGCAGAAGCTCGCAGCTCGGCTCGCGACCAAAGGTGCCCATGCCGTCGCGTTAGTCGGAAGCGTTGCGCGCGGCGATGCCCATGAGTTCTCCGATATTGATCTCGTCGCGATCGGAAACGGCCCGCGGTACCAACTCGAAATTGTTGATGATGAGTTGGTCTCGATCTCGTGGCGCAATACCGCAGATATTCGAGAGGCATTCGAGGATCCATTTGCAGTGGGCGGTGTGGTGCCATCGTGGCGCGAGGCGCGCATGTTGCACGACCCCAATGGAGTGGGCGCGTCGCTGCAACGCCAAGCCCATTCGTGGAGCTGGGACGCCATCAGCGCCCAGTGCGATCGAGCGGTCGGTGCGGAGCTCTACGAATTCGCCGAAGAGGTCTACCGCATTGTGGGGTTGCGACGATCAGGGAATCGTCGGGCCACGGCCGCGTTGCGCGGCTCGATGCTGTGGCCTTTGGTTCGTTCGATGGCCATGCACCACCGAATTCTGTACGACTCTGAAAATTCGGTGTGGGATCTCGTTGGCAACGCGATGGGCAACGATTGGCAACGAGATTTCGATATCGCGGCTGGAGTGGAGCGGGGTGCCGCGGATCTCGCGGTATTGTCGTTGTACCGGCTGGCTGCCACCCGCGCTGATCGTACGTTGACGAGCACACAACGAATTGTTGTGAACGCAGCGTTGGCGGCTACCGAACACGCGGTGTGACCGTTCGGCAACTCAGCATTTTCGCAGAGTGCCCACGTCAATTTTGGAGCAATTCCGCACCCAAAACGGGTGATGAACACAAAGGCGCAGCGTGGGTTTCTCAAGCTTTGGACATGCAAACGCCGAGTATGTCGCGTATGGAACCACTTGGGGAGTACCGTTTAGCCGCAATGACTGATGAGCGCCGTGACAATGATCGCCGAACTGTTCGTGCCGCGGTAATCGCACGCCGGGTTACGCCGAGTGGTCCGGGCGATGAAGCGCACGGCGAAACCACGGATCTTTCGATGGGTGGCTTTGGTGCGCGCCTGGACGGACAATGGGGTACCGGCGATGTGGTCGACGCCGACATCGTCTTGGGCGCGAGTGTGGTTCGGATACGAGCCCTTGTCGTGGGGGTCACGAGCGACGAAACGTACCAACGCGTGCACTGCGCGTTTTCAGAACCGCAAGAACCGATTCGCTCAGTGCTCGAAGACTTTTTGATCCAGCATTCGTAACGCTCCACGACGCGCACTCGGATCCGAGGGCTCCCTGGCGCCCCCGAGCGGTGGGTCGCAGCGGCGGGTCGAAGCGGTGGGTCTGGCTGGGCTAGCTCCCAGACCTCAAGACGTTGCCCGGACGTTGCTGCACACCGCTGTCTACTACCGCTGCGTCGAGTCGGATCGCAACGCCATTGACGAAGGTGTGGGTAAGCCCGACTGGTGCGTCCGCGGTCAAGCGTTCGCCGTCGGCAGGAAAGTCACGGACTCGCCGAAGCGGGCCGGGCGCGACCGTGTCGGGGTCGAACACCACGAGATCCGCGTGGGCGCCAACTCGCAGCGTCCCGCGATCGGTGAAGCCGTAGACCCCGGCGGGTTCGCTCGTGAGTTTTTGTACCGCGCGTTCCACCGTCATGACCTCGCGATCCCGGACCCAGTTGCCGAGGAGATCGGTGGCGAAACACGCGTCGCAAAGTTGCGAAACGTGCGCACCGGAATCGGCGAGCCCAAACAACACGTTGTCGCGCGGCAGCAGATATGCGATGCCTTCGTCGTCGTTGTTCGCCAACACGCTGGTCACGCGCGTATCGAGATTTTCGCTGAGCGCGATATCGAGTACGACATCGAGAGGAGTACCGCCGCGCTCCGCCGCGAGATCCGCGAGTGAGCGGCCGAGCAACTCCGCGTGGCGTGATTCCGCGATCAGCATTGTCGCGAAATTCGGTGGCAGAAATCCTCCGCTGCAGAGTTCTTCCCATGCAGTCGCTCGCCACGCCGGATCGCGGTATGCGGTGATTCGTTCATCCATCGACGCCGACATCAAGGCTGCAAACGATGGGCGAGTGTTGAACGTGAACGGCTCGCGCAGATTCATTTGGAATACCAGAGGCCGACACGAAACCTGCGGCCAGACTTCAATACCTTCGGCGCGTGCAGCATCGTTTTCGGCGATGGCGTTGAGGTAATGCTGCGAACCTTTGAAGGTGAGCAGGGCAGTCCACGTGAACGGCCGACCAATTTCGCGTTGTAAATCGAACACGGTCTGCGCGGGGATGACGCCTCCGGGCAGGAGCGCGGCGACGCCACGTTTGGCATCGCGCAACGGCATCAGCAATGCTCGCAGCTCGGCAATATCCGCAACGCGAGAAGGAACGGGCCGACCGCCCTCACCGTTATGGGTCGGTGCGGCGCTCGTAGCGAAGCCGGTGGCTCCCGATTCGATTGCCGCGGCCACGATGGCTTGCATCTGGACAATCTCAGCGTCCGTGGCTGCCCGCTCGTAGGCTTGCTCGCCCATGACGTATATCCGTACCGCGGTATGGCCCACGTAACACGCATAGTTCAAAACAGAACCGTTGGCCTCGACTGCGTCGAGGTACTGCGGGAACGTCTCAAACGTATCCCACGGCACGCCGGCGAAGAGCGTGTCGGGGCTCATGTCCTCGACGTGCATGAGTGTGCGAACCAAGAGTGCTCGATCTCGTTCGCGAACTGGCGCGATCGAAAAACCGCAGTTGCCCGCGACGACGGTCGTGACGCCATGGTGCGATGAAGGGGTGAGCGCGGGATCCCAAAACACCTGCGCGTCGTAGTGGGAATGAATATCGATGAAACCCGGCGCAACGATGTGATCAGTCGCGTCGATCACGGTGTTGGCAGAAAGGTTCGCGCCGATCTCGACAACTCGGCCGTTCGAGACAGCAACGTCCCCGCGGTATCGCGGTGCTCCGGTGCCGTCGACAATGGTTCCGCCTCGAATCACAAAATCAGCCATGGTCGCTACCGTAGTTCGGTAGCGACCATGGCTGCCTGAGGTCATCAAATGTGTGGTGCGCCTGGTGAGCTCAGCCGATTGGTTAGAGGCCGAGCCAGATCGATTCCGGGCGGGCCCCAACGAAGTAAAAGAGGATGTCGCCGCGGCCGTCGCCGTTGAAATCGCCGCTTACGGCGCCGTCGTACTGCTCGTTCACGCTGACCGGGGTTGGATTCGGTGTCAGTGCCGGTGAGCCAGCTCCGCCGCGAAGCAGCGTGTCGCCTTTGGTTCCTGGTTGGAACAGTAAAATATCGTCGTACGTGTCGCCGTTGTAATCACCAACGAGCAGGTGTGCATACGAGGCATTCACTGGTCGCGGGGTTGACACAAACGTGGTGCCGGTACCCGTCGGGGTCCAGATGAAATCGGGAGCCGTACCGAGGCCGTACAGGAATAGGTCAGTGGCCGGTTGTCCACCGAAGTGACCGGAAACGATTTGGTACGTGCCGTTGATCCTCGTGGGTGAGCTCGTGAAATGCAGCTTCGGGTTATTGGAATCGGCGAGCCAGACAAAGTCTTTGCCTCTGCCCGCGACGTAAAACAACAAGTCGCTGTGGCCATCGCCATTGAAATCGCCGGGGACGATATCGGTGTAGGAACCATTGATGGGAAAGGCATGCGATACGTAATGGCTTCCGCTAGTGAACGACCACACGTAATCGGGCTTGTGTCCGCGTGCATAAAACAATAGGTCGGTGTTGTGATCGCCGTTGTAGTCGCCAGGCACGATCTTGTCGTAGACGCCGTTGATCGTAAATGCGTGGTGGCTGAACGTGCCAGCGTTGTTGCCAAACCAGATGTAATCCTTGGTCTTTCCAGCCGCGTAGAACAACAAGTCGGAGAACCCATCGCCATTGAAATCACCAGGAACTACCTGCGTGTATGAACCATTGATCCCAGTTGTACGCGAAGGATTGAACGCAGTTCCCGGATTCGATAGCGATGCGCTTATCCAGTTACTCGAATTCGGCGCGAAGTCGAGAAGATGCTGGTTATTTACGTAATGGTCCGAAAACGCACGCGCTTTCCATTGGAAGTGCTTGCCGCCTCCTATCGAGCTTGCGGCTACGCCGATCTCGACGTGAGCGGAGCCTGCAGCGTGCGAATACGACACCGTGCCGAGAGGAACGACATCGCAATTGGAATTGAGCCCGACGCGAAAGCCGACGACTCTTCTTTGGGTTGGGACGTAGAACGCAGCGAGCCCTTGGTCGGCTCCGCCGCAATTGTTGCTCGTGTCGCCGTCTAGATCCAACGGAATATCGAGCTCATTGAAGGCAGAGTCGATAAATCCGGCGCGGAAGTCGAACGTAGCGTTCCATCGCCCCGTGGCGCAATCGTAGGTCATTGCGTACTTGACAATGTCGAGGTTGCCAACAACGTCGCCAGAAGAATCGGAGTAGTTGTAGGCGAAACATGCCCCAGCGTTGGGTGTACCGCTGTAACTGGACGCGGCATGTGCATCGGACGCACCACTTGCTCGGAGTTGTCGACTCATCGAACTGAACGCATCGTCTGGGTTTGGCCGGCCGCTTGGAAGATTCTTAGCCGCGCTCGATGCCGCTGATGCGGTCGGAGTTGTACCCACCGCGCCCATAGCGATGCACAAGGCGGCAGCTGCCGTCATTGCGCGCCTAGTAGAAGAATGTGTTCGACGAGGTTTCATCCCACTCCAATTGGTAGTACCCGATAGTGACGGGCACGGTACTTCGTAGGAACGACTCGCGCAACAAGGTCATCGTTCGTTCGCTTGACAACCGTACGTCTCGGTTGTGAAAGTGGTGCCGTGGATGAGATTCCGACTTCGATGAAAGCAGCGGTATTTCGCGGCATCCGTGACGTGCCCGTGGAAATGATCGCGGTGCCTACCCTCGGCGACCACGACGTACTGATTGAGGTCAGCCATTGCGGAATTTGTGGCAGTGATCTTCATTTCATTGTTCACTGGCCCGGCGCTGGCAAACCTGGCACCGTGGAAGGTCACGAGTTTTCGGGTCGCATCGTCGCGATCGGCTCGAACGTGACGAAGGTGGCAGTAGGCGACCTCGTGGTTGGTGGGCCCTCTGAGCGCTGCGGGAGTTGCGAATACTGTCGTGCGTCGCGTCCGTCGCTGTGCACTGAACGCGGCCGTGTTGGTGCCGACGACGGTGATTGGATGGGCGCGTTCGCGCAATACAAAATGCTGAGCGAACGTCAAGTATTGAAGATCCCGCAGACCCTCGAACTGAAACACGCTGCGCTCGTTGAGCCGATGGCTGTCGCGCTGCACGCGATCACGCGGGCGGGAGGCGCGGATCCAGCCAAGCGTTACCTCATTACTGGCGGGGGTCCGATCGGTTTTTTGAGCGTCGCTGCGTTAATCGCCGTGGGGGTTGGAGATGTTGTAGTGAGCGAGCCGCACGCGGCGCGCCGGGCGCTCTGTGAACGGTTGGGAGCTCGGGTCGTGGATCCGGCAACGTTGCCGAAACCGACGATGCCGCACGACATCGTGGCTGATCCGTTCGACGTCGTGCTCGAATGTTCGGGCCAGCGCGCCGCGATGGAATCAGGATTGGCGCAATTGAAACGCGGCGGACTCATGGTGTTTGTCGGGGCCGGCATTCATCCTCCCAAGATTGATCCCAATCGCGTCTTGCTCAACGAACTCACGATTACCGGTGCGTTTGTGTATGACCACGATGGTTTCGAACGTGCGCTCGAGCTGTTGGCCTCGGGGCGCGTGCCGGTTCATGAACTGGTCGAGGCCGCGGATGTCGCGCTTGGCGGCCTTGTCGATGCGTGCGTAGCGCTCAATGATGGGCTGCTGGCCGCAAAAGTAATGGTGACCCCGAACGGAGCCCTATGACCACGGAATCACGATCTCGCCCGCCGCGGTTGAATCACGTAGCGATGAGTGTGGCTCCGGAACTCCTGGTCGGGGACGCGAAAGCGTTACTCATTGAGTTCTATCGTGAGGTCTTTGGTTGGCAGCATCTCGACATGATGGATGTCGTCGGTGAGCGGCTGGTGTTTCACACCTATTCGCTCGAACAATTTGTGTATCTCCACGGTGACGCCAACGCGATGCAGTGTCCGCGCCTGGATCACTTCGGGTATTCGGTCGGCACCGAGCTGGAGCTGGATTCGATCGTTGCGGCGGCGCTCGGGTTTCGTGAACGCGATGCCCGTGTCGACATCATCGACAAACAGCGAGACGATCACGGCCCGATCGCGATAACGGCGGCGTACATTGGGTTTCTTCTGCCGATGATGATCGAAATCCAGTGGTGGGAAATGCAAGGATCCGAGACGGCCAATCCCTCCTAGTGTGATCTGCTCCGATGGGTCGAGTTAGCGAATCTTTGATGTCATCGAATGTTGCATACGCGGCGCCGCTCACCGGAGCCGGTGCGGTGGGCCAGTAAGGTCCAGCTTCGTGACTACTGCGCCCAAGGAAGCCATTGCAAAGGCTCGAGGCCTCAAATGGCGCGCCGCAATGGAGCGCAGTGAGCGCGTTGGGTCACGCTTGCAACCAGTCGCGGTCGCGAGTTTGTTGGTGATCGGGGTCGTTGCCCGATTCGTCACGAAGTCCGACCTTTGGCTCGATGAAGCACTGACGGTCAATGTCGCAAAGTTGCCTTTTGGTCGCATCGCTCCGTGGCTGCGCCACGATGGTGCACCGCCATTGTTTTATTGGCTGCTGCACCTCTGGGCGAGCGCGTTTGGTACGTCGGACGTTGCGGTACGGATGTTGTCGGGGGTGCTGGGAGTGGCGGCATTGCCGTTTGCGTTCCACGCGGGCAAACGCGCTGGTGGTCGCGTGACCGGTTGGCTGTGTGTCATCGCGTTAGCCGTGAATCCTTACGCGATTCGTTTCGCCACCGAGACTCGCATGTACGGCCTGGAAATCTTGTTGGTGTTTGCCGCGATTGTGTGTGTGCGCAGGGCGTTGGATCGTGCCAGTGCCGGGCGGTTGGCTGCGGTTGCGATACTGGCTGCGGCGCTGGTCTGGACCCACTACTGGTGCTTGTCGCTCGTGGGTGCATGCGGCCTCGTGTTGCTGATCGCTGCGATGCGTGCTACCGGCACTCGGCGCGCAACCGCGCTGCGAGTCTTCGGGGCGGTCGTGGTGGGTGCTTTGAGTTTCGCGGCATGGCTACCGGCATTTTTCTATCAAGCCGCACATACCGGAACTCCCTGGGCTACTCCGCAACTCCCGCCGATTCCCATCGGACGCAGCATTTTGGAGTTTGCCGGGGGTGATCATTCCGAAGGTTGGGTATTGGTCTACGTGGCAGTGGCGTTCATCGTCGTTGGAATACTGGGGCACCCAACTGAGCGAGGCACCATCGAAATCGATCCGCATACGCACAGTTCGGTCGCAGGCGAAGGCATTGTTGGCGCGCTGGGGCTCGTGTGTGGTGCCACGATCGCGTACGTCGGCGGCAGCGGATTTCAACCGCGGTATTCCGCAGCGATCTTGCCGTTTTTCATACTCATCATGGCCCGCGGGATTTCGCTGCTGATCAACCATCGGCTGCGGTTCGTGATCGTAGCCATTGTGGTGCTCACCGGATTCGGCGGGATCGTTCGCAACGTTGGCGAGAACCGAACGCAAGCCGGTGCCGTCGCGACGGCGATTTTGCAGCGAGCGCATACCAACGATGTCGTGGTTTATTGCCCGGATCAACTCGGGCCGGCTACCCACCGAATTCTTGCGCGCGCGCCGCTTGCCCAGCTCCACGAAATCGCCTACCCGAATACCGGCGGCGTGGCATTGGTCGATTGGGTCGACTACCAGGATCGCATCAACGCGGTGAGCCCCGAAGCCTTCGCTCGCAGAGTGCTCAAAGTCTCCGGCGATCGTGCATTGATCTTCGTCGTGACTTCCCCGGGCTACATCACCCACGCGCAACGTTGCGACGAGATCACGACCGCGCTCGTTGAACTTGGTCATCGCCGCCGCCGTACCTTGATTGCCTCCGACGCCGAAACGTTCGAACACATGGGTGTCGACGTGCTCGGTCGGAGAAATGCATGACTGATCCGCCGAACCGCGCTGCGCTGCGCCCTACGCGCCCGCGTTTTTGGTTCTGGATCGTGATTGGTGCGGCCGCGATCGTGCGGTTCGGCTATGTGGCCGAAGTGAAGAGCGGAACCTGCGACATATTGAGCAACGGCAAGGCAATCGGCCGTTATCACAGTCAGTGCACCGGGTCGAGCCCAACCAAGCCCAACGACCAGCTCTATTACAACAGCAGCGCGAACCAGCTGGCGTGGGGCAAAGGCTTCGTTAGTCCATTCGGTAAACCCGAACCGGTCGCCGATCACCCGCCACTGAACTCGATATTTTTGGCGACTGCCTCGTGGCTGTTCAACCATGAGCCGCTCTCCCGACTTGCCGATAGCACGGTGCTCACGAACCACAAGACGGTACACACCCACGTGCGCGAGCAGCGCTACTTCGTGGCTGCACTTGGTGTCGTCAATGTTGGGTTGATCATGCTCATTTCCCGCCGAGTTGGCGGCAAAAAGGCCGGAGTGATTGCAGGGTTCATCGCTGCGGTCTATCCGGGTTTATGGGTCAATGATGGTTTGCTGTTCGCCGAGACGTTGGCGATCACGATGGTGTGTTGCGCACTGCTGATGGCCCTTCGCTGCCACGAGACGCGCACGGCGAAACATTTTGCCGCGCTCGGGGCGATCTGCGGGCTGGCCGCGTTGACGCGTGCAGAGCTATTACTCCTCGCTCCGTTGCTGATGATCGTTCCGGCAGTGCGCGGGCGCGGCCCGCGATTGAAGCGCGCGTTGGTGAACCTCGGCGCGGGCGGATTCGCGCTCGTCTTGGTGTTGTTGCCATGGTTCGCGTACAACGCAACCCGATTCAACGAGTCGGTCTTGATTTCGACCAACGACGGCCTCGCGCTCGCGGGATCGTATTGTCCGCCGGTATTCGAAGGGCCGGGTATTGGTTTGTGGTCAACCGATGCGTCGTGCAAAATCGATCCTTCCCAGGAACTTACGTTGCGCGATCAATCCGAGGTATCCAAGGCGTACCGCAAACACGCTTTGGATTTCTTGCGCATGCACAAACAGGATCTGCCGAGGGTCGTTGCTGCCCGTATCGGGCGCACATGGAACCTGTTTCGGCCCGTGCAAGGGATTCGCTACAACGAAGGCGAAAATCGAGAACGCTGGGTGGGCTGGGCCGCACTCGTGAGCTACTACCTGTTGATCTTGCCTGCGATCTTCGGTGCAGCCGCGCTCCTTCGATTCCGTGAGCGACGTTCGCTATGGGTGCTGTTGGCTCCTGCCATCACCGTGACGTTGGTATCAGCTGCTACCTACGGACAACCTCGATTTCGGGCTACTGCGGAGCCATCTTTGGTGATCTTTGCGGCGCTCGGGATTGTGGCCATGCTGGCGTCGATTCACGAATCGCCGGGTGCCCGAAATCAGCCGATGGACCCGGTAAGTTCCGTCCAATGAACTCGCACACAAAACGCGCGCATGCCCAATGAGTCCCCGAATCGGAATCCACGTCGTTGCGTACAACGCTGCGGCAACGCTGGCCCAAGTACTGGACCGAATCCCGCGTGATTTTGCGGCACAGATCAGCGACGTACTGGTCTTCGACGATCACAGCGACGACTCGACTTATCTGATCGGTCTCGGATACCAGCAAACGACCGATCTCCCGCTGCGTGTGTTTCGTAACGAAGTCAATCTTGGGTACGGCGGAAACCAAAAAGCCGGCTACCAATGGGCGATTGACAACGGCCTCGATGTCATCGTGCTTCTCCATGGCGATGGTCAGTACGCTCCAGAAATGCTTCCCGATATGGTGGATGCCCTCATTGAGAACAACGCGGATGCCGTATTCGGATCCCGCATGTTGCACGAAGGAGCGGCGCGCCGAGGCGGTATGCCGCTGTATAAATACGTCGGGAACAAAATTTTGACCCGCATCCAAAACGCAGCCGCGGGTGCATCGCTGTCGGAATGGCATAGCGGGTACCGCGCGTACAGCGTGAAGGCACTGGCCGAAATTCCGTTCCAGTCGAACAGCGACGGTTTTGATTTCGATACCCAAATAATTTTGGAGCTCCTGGAAGCTCGTAAAGAGATCGTTGAGATCCCGATCCCGACCTACTACGGCGACGAAATTTCTCGCGTGAACGGCCTGGCGTACGCTCGCGATGTTGTGCGCCATGTATTGAAGTACCGGGCAAACAAAATGGGATTCGGATCGGGCAAAGCTGCGTTCGCGTCGAGCGAATACGAAATCAAAGCCAGCGAATTTAGTTCGCATCAAAACATTGTGAATTGGTTAGCGCCCGCGGGTTCCCTTCGCATTTTGGATTTGGGCTGTTCTTCCGGGCTCCTCGCAGAACAACTTCGAGCGCGTGGTCACACCGTTGTCGGCGTCGATATCGAAGAGCATCCCGGTGCCCGCGGTCGTCTCGACGAATTCGTGTGTGCCGATTTGTCGACCGGGATCCCCGCCGAGGTCACGGGCACCTTCGATGTGGTGTTAGCCGCTGATGTGCTCGAACATGTCGCGGATCCATCCGTACTGCTGCGCGGGGCCGCGGAGCGGCTACGGCCCGGCGGATCAATGATTGCATGCGTACCGAATATTTCTCACTGGTATCCGCGGGGCCGCATTGCCGCCGGACGCTTTGCCTACGAACGACGCGGCATCCTCGACCGTGGTCATCTGCGATTTTTCACCCGTCGAACGTTTCGTGACCTTGCAGTCGATACTGGATTTGAGGTAGTGCGATCGGGTGCAGTCGGCGTGCCGTTCGAAGTCCTCGAGCGCGGTGGTCGAGCGTCCGCGAGTCGCAAGGCGCTCAACGTTGCCGCGCGAGTCGACCGGGGTGCCACCAAGGTGTGGCCGAATATGTTCGGCTACCAGCTGCTGTTTGAACTTCGCCCGACCAGGACCGACGCGGTGCCGCGCCCGTAATCCGGGTCAGTCGGCTTGAGTGGGCGTTGGTAGACGACGCCGAGCCCAACGTTGATCCATAGGCTGAATACGGCCGCAACCGCAATTACGCCGACGAAACATCGTTCACGCTTGGTGCGGATTGGTTGAGGTAGCTGTGCCGCCTCAGCTATGGGTGCGCTGTGGCCGGAACGCAATGCTGCGAGGCCAACCGTGCTAAGGACGATCAAGCCAGGATAGAGATCTGAAAGGTAGCGGTTCGCGACGTATCCGAACATCAATACGAAGGCACTTCCCGCGGCGCCCCCTACAACGATGGCAACGACACCGTCACGCGTTGACGGCGACAACGTGCGACGCTTGCGGCCGAACGCGGCTGCGCCGTAGATACTCAGCAACACGAGCGCCGGCATGGTGCTCGTAATGCTCGACGAGCGATCGAGCGTGTCGAATACCGCGCCACGAAACACTCGAGCACGCCAGTGCGGGAAGTTGACGAAGGGAAACCGATGATCGAAACGGAATGCATCGGGCCGCAGATACTGCACTGCGGTTGTCGGCAGAAATTTCAGCCCGAACAAACTGCCATCGTTCGCAGCGAGTGCGCGTTGACGTTGGGGATCGCCAGGGAAATGATGCGCCGCGTCTCCGGTTGTGAACACCTGCTTTTCCAACGGCAACGCGAATGGTGCGCCAAAACGAGCGGTATTCATTGCTCCGTAGAACACGATCGGAATCGCGATGGCAACCGCGAGGTGCGTGACGCGGGCAATTCCTTCACGCCGCAGCATTGCGGACAGCAACAACGTTGCCATCATCGTGATGACGCCGATTCCGAGCGACGGCCGCGACAAGATCGTGATCGTCGCGGCCAGTGAACACCCGACCGTTCGCAGGGGCCCGGGATGATGCACGTACCGCAGTGCAGCCCATGCGCTCGCGACCGCACCCGCGATGCCCCACATCTCCATTTCGTGGTACACCAGCGGATAGCTGGCGAGAAACGCGACGACGGAACCCGCTCCGATGACGAGTTGAAATCCGCCGGAGATGATCATCGTGCTGCGCGACGGCAAAGCATCGAGATGGGAATTGCCACCACGCGCGGCGAAAAGGTTTCGCAATTCGTATTGCATCCCCGCGGTGGCAATCAACATGACCACGATCGCGAGCAGAATCGACGGGCCGGTGAACGAACCGTCGAAACGATTCGTCACCGCGAGCACTGGCATTCGTAACAATGTCGGCCAGATCCCGAAATAGGTCTGATATTTACCGTCGATCTTGAAGGCTTCCAGTAACAGCGTGTCGAACTTCAGGTTCCAGTGCCCATGAAACAGCGCCCGCGCCTGGGCATCGTGAATCGAGCCAAGGCGCGAAGCGAGCGCGTTGCGGGGCGCTCGCGCCAAAAGCCAACCGTCGATACCTAAGGCACTCAAGCTGCCGATCGCCCATGCCACAACGAGGCTCCGATGCGGCCCGACTCGCGGGTGTGTGGCTCGTGCCCGCGTGTGTGCCCGAGCTGCCATAGTGCGCTGAGCATACGAGGACGGCCAGTATGATCGGCAGTCTTGGCCGGGTCTGATGTTTCCGATACCACCATCGGCGCGGTCGGCGTCGAATCGGTCGACGGCCGAGGAGACGAACTGTCTGGCGAACTGTCTGGCGAACGGTTTGGCGAACGGTTTGGCGCCAATGGTCAAACGACGACCTCCCGCCTCATGGGCTTCGACGGGTTGCGCGGGGTCGCTTCGGTCTGCGTGCTCATCTACCACCTCAATTTTTTTGCACCGATTTCGGTGGGGTGGCTGCATCCACTGCTCCAGCAACTCCGCCTCGGCGTCTGGATCTTTTTTGCCCTATCCGGCTTCTTGCTCTACCGAGGATTTGCGGCCGCCCACCTCGACGGCGCAGAAGCGCCGAGGCTCAGGAACTATTTTCGCAACCGTGTGGTGCGGATCTTGCCGGCCTATTGGGTCGCGCTGATCTTCTTCACCGCCAATCACAACACGTTGTTATCGCCGTCGGTTGGTATCGCGGGGGTGATCCGCCAGTTCAGCCTGACCCAGATCTATTCCCGGCGAGACGTATTGCTCGCGTTCGGCTTGCCGCGCGGGCTACCCCATGCCTGGAGCCTCGCGGTCGAAATCAGTTTTTATCTTGCGTTGCCGTTGTACGCGTGGGGGGTCGGCGCGCTCGGACGGCGTATTGGTGCGTGGCGGGCAGAACTGGGTGGCATCGCCGGCCTCATGATCGTTTGGCTCCTCTGGACGACCCAAACCAACGGCAACGCGTTGCGCCAGCAGTGGCTGCCGAATTTTACGATGGCCTTCGGTGTGGGCATCACCTTGGCGGTCCTGGCCACGCAATGTGGTCGCGGCACGAAGGTTGGTAAAAACACCGAAGTTCTGGCCCGACATGCAACGGCTTTGTGGCTCGGAGCTGGTGGCCTGATCGTCATCCGTTCTCGGCTCACGATTGCCCATGAGAATGGCTTGCGTTCGCAACTCCTGTACGGCGCGATTGCCCTCTTGCTGGTGCTGCCGTTTGCGATCCGTCGAGGCGAAGACCGAGCTCATCCGGTGGTTCGCATGCTGGATTCTGGGCCTGCGCGATTCATTGGCAATATCAGTTACGGCATCTTTTTGTGGCATTACTTGCTGATCCGCATTGTTCGTGATCAGTGGCTTCACGGCGCCGATGGGCACGTTGGTTTCGTGAGATTGACTGCGGTCGTCGTGCCGTTTGTTGTGCTTGCCGCGGCTGCGAGTTGGTATTTGATCGAACGACCGTTGCTACTCGAAGCACGCCGAGCCTCGATGCGCTTTTGGGTCTCGCTCACCGCTGTGACCGTCGGGTCGCTCGCGTGGCGAGTGTTCTACGTGTTGTCGATGATCGGGCGCGATCCGCATCCCAAGGGCGATTCGTACTACTACCATCAACAAGCCAAAGCGCTCGCGAAGGGTCTCGGTTTTCTCGATCCTGTGCAGTGGTCGCGTACCGGAGTGATTACGCCGAGCGCTTCGCATCCGCCCGCGTTCTCATTGTTTCTGGCCGCAATGAACAAACTTGGCGTCACTACCTGGACGGGCCAACGGCTTGCCTGCGCGGTGCTCGGGGCGATCGCGGTCATGGTGCTCGGCCTCGCGGCTCGCGAACTTGCGGGCGATCATGTTGGCCTCATCGCAGCGGTGCTCGCGGGTGGTTACGCAAACTTGTTTATTAACGACGAAATGCAAATGCCTGAGAGTCTCGCGGCGGTCGCAATTGCGATGCTGTTGCTCGTCACGTTGCGAACGTGGAAGCGGCCTTCGTTGCGATCCAGTCTGCAACTCGGCGCCGCGATCGGGCTCGCGTCAATGACTCGCGCCGAACTGCTCGGGCTCGCGGTGCTATTCGTGATCCCAATGGTGATTTTCAGTGGCGATGGTGGCTGGCGCGGTCGGCTGCAGCGCGCCGCGGCAGCTATCGGCGTGATTGTGCTGTGCATCGGGCCGTGGGTTGGATTCAACCTTTCGCGGTTCCATAAACCGGTGATCATGAGCACCGGGGTTGGCGATGTCACGATGTATGGCAACTGTGATGCCACGTACAGCGGCCAATTCCTGGGCTATTGGTACTTCGGCTGTGGTGCGAAATATGGCGCGTCAACTGAGGGCGATGAATCGGATCGCGAGGCCAAGTGGCGCAAAGTCGGAACCGATTACATCAGCGCACATTTGAGCCAGTTCCCGAAGGTTGCGTTGGCGCGCGCGGGGCGGATGTGGGATGTCTTTCGACCCTCCCAGAACACCAGCTTTGATGGAAACCTTGAAGGCCGTGGTTTTGGTGCATCCCAGCTTTCGTTCGCGCAATACATGGTTCTGTTGCCGCTGTCGGGTGTTGGGCTGGTGCTGCTGCGGAGAAGGCGGCTGCCGATTTGGCCATTTCTCGCGATCGCTGCGCTGGTCACATTCACCGCCATAACTGCCTTTGGAATCACGAGATATCGCATCCCTGTCGATGTATTTCTGCCCGTGACCGCGGCGATACCGCTCGCCGCCGCTTGGAAGTGGCTTCTGCAACATCGCCGGTTTCAATCGGTCGCGGCAGGTTCGTAACCGTCTAGGATCGGGCGGTTCGACCGAAGCGATACCGGTGACTGGTGCAGGCCGTAACCCATTGCCGCGGCGTTCGTGATCCTGAATTCCGAGCATCGTTACCTGGTCGAATCCAATTCCCAACGAACTGAACGGCAACGGCATGAGCCCCTCCGAAGTGACAGCCGACGAAGCCCCAACCTCGGCGCCCACCGTAGTGGTGATTGGTGCCGGGCCCGCTGGCTTGACTGCGGCTTACCAACTTTCGAAGCAAGGCGTGCAGTCGATCATCCTCGAATCGGATTCCGTAGTAGGGGGCATCAGCCGCACAGTGGAGCGCGACGGTTGGCGTTTCGATATTGGGGGCCATCGCTTCTTCACCAAAGTCCAGCCGGTAGACGATCTTTGGTTCGAGATCCTCGGCAAGGATGAATTTTTGCAGCGGCCGCGTATGAGCAGAATCTTGTACCGTGGGAAACTCTACGACTATCCACTCAAACCAATTAACGCGCTCAAGAACCTGGGCCTGATCGAGGCCGTGCGGTGCGTTGCTTCGTATGCATGGGTGCGCGTCCGCCCGCCCAAAGACGTTTCCAACCTCGAAGGGTTCTACGCCAGCCAGTTTGGTTGGCGCTTGTACGAACACTTCTTTCGCCGCTACAACGAAAAGGTGTGGGGCGTACCGACCAAAGAGATGTCCGCCGATTTTGGCGCGCAACGGGTGAAAGGTATGTCGCTGTCGACCGCGATTATCGACGCGCTTACTCCGAAGATGATTAAGGCCCGTAAATCGAAGTCTTCGCAGACAACATCGTTAATCGAGACATTCAACTATCCGAAGTTTGGTCCGGGCCAGATGTGGGAGCGCTGCACCGAAATTCTCGCGGAGCGCGGATCCGATGTGCAGTTTCGGATGACTGTCGTCGGCATCGAACACGCTGATGGTGCGGCGACGACCGTGGTTGCAACCGATCGCGATGGCGCCGAGCACCGCTTTACGTGCGAGTACGTGGTGAGCTCAATGCCGATGGGGGAGCTCCTCCAATCGATGAGCCCGCCGATCGACGACCGCACAGCCAAGGCTGCGGCGGGGCTGACGTATCGCGATTTCATGACCGTTGCGTTGGTGGTTCCGCAGGAATTTTCCTTTCCCGATAACTGGATCTACATCCACGACCCCGCGGTCAAGGTTGGGCGCATCCAAAACTTTGGATCGTGGTCTCCGTATCTCGTCAAGGAAGGCCGAACGTGTCTCGGGCTTGAGTTCTTTGTGAACGAAGGCGATTCCATGTGGACGAAATCCGACGATGATTTGATCGCCCAAGCGAAACAAGAAATTCAGCAGCTTGGTTTGGCCGATGCTTCAAAAGTAGAAGCTGGGTACGTCGTGCGGATGCCCAAGGCCTATCCAGTCTACGACGAGTTCTACAAAGACAATGTCGTCGTGTTGCGCGATTGGATTACGGCGAATGCCCCCAATGTGATGCCGGCCGGACGGAACGGCATGCACAAGTACAACAACCAGGATCACTCGATGCTCACTGCGATGTTGTCCGCGGAAAATATTCTCGGCGCACACCACGATGTGTGGACGGTCAACGTTGAGGCCGAATATCACGAAGAGAGTGGCCCGCGTCCGGGTTCTGAAGGTACCGGGCGCGACGCTCCGGTGTTGGAACGCTCCGTGATTGATGCCGCGGCGCTGGCCCGCCAAGGCGAAGCGAGCTGAGTCGAGCGTGAGCGCATCGGCGCCTGCGCTGAACGCGGATCATTCAGCCGCGCTCGATGCGCTTCGAATCTTGGGTGCGCTTGGTGTGTTTTTTAAACATGCCAGTTTGGCTACTGGGCAACAACTTCGGCCCCATTACGGATGGATGAACCACTTCGAAATTGGGCCGCCGATTTTTTTCATGCTTTCGGCGTTCTTGGTATACCGACCGTTCGCACGTCGGCTTTTGCAACGCGACGTTACGGATTCCATTGCCGGGTTCGCGATGCGCCGCGTTGTGCGCATCGTGCCGTTGTATTGGCTCGTGCTCGCAGTGCTATTTGCGTTCGATCGCCGTGGCGCTAACGGTATTGGCATCAACATCGGTGGTGTCCGGGGTGCGATCGAACTGGCGACGTTTACGCATATCTATAACCCAGCACACTTCTTTCACGGGATCGCTGCCGCGTACACGCTCGATGTCGAAGTGTCGTTTTATGTCTTCGTCGCGTTGTGGGTTTTTACGTTGCATCGTGGCGCCAGTCGATCGACCCGGCCGGTTCGTGTAGTTGGTTTCGGGATCGCGACCCTCTTCGGGATCAACCTGGGGTGGCGCCTGCTCGTCGGCCACACGTTGCGCCCGGCGGGTGCCGGTTGCGGCGCAACGGTTACGCACTGGACCTGCGCTGCGGTGAACTGGCTACCGGGGTTCTTGGACTATTTTGCCTTCGGCATGGCATTCGCGTTGGCTTTCGCATCCTGGGAACAGCGCGGCGTCCGGCCGGCGTGGGTTGATCGAGGCACACGGCACCCGTGGCCATGGATCTTGCTGGCGGGCTGCGCTTTCGTACTCTTTTCGTTGCGTTTTGGCACCGTCGGTTTAGAAACTTTGCATGGGCTCGACGCCGAGCTCCGCCACGAGCTGCTGGCAATCATCGTGGTCGGTTTGATGATTCCTGCGATCTTTTGTCGGCCGGGCGGCGGCTGGTTTGGTCGGTTGCTTTCCACTCGGGCGGTCGCGGTCGGCGCGCAGTGGACCTATGGATTTTACCTTTGGCATCAAGGCTGGCTCGACGCAGCCATGCGCGCCGTCGGAGGACGGCAGTTCAGTGCAAATTTTGCCGTGACCGCCCCAATGGCTCTGGTGTACGCCGTCGCGTTTGCCGGGCTTTCGTACCGGCTCGTTGAACGACCCACGCGCAGCCTTTTCGTTCGCATGGCCGGCCGATGACCTCGACGTCGGTAGGTGTCGTCGCTGCGGGCAGTGGCGCAACGACAAGTCGCTTCGCAGGGCTTGAAGGGCTGCGAACGATCGGCGTGGTCTCGGTGTTCGCATCCCACATTGGATTCGCAACCGGAACGACCTTCGGTTCAACGTGGCGAGTTGGCATCGGGTCGCAAGGTTTCCGGCCGGCGGTGCTGCTCGGACACCTCGAGTTCGCGGTTGCGATCTTTTTCATGATCTCCGCGTTCTTGTTGTACAGGCCATTCGCGGCTGCGATGTATAGCGGTCGGGCATTGCCGAAATCGGCAGATTTCTTGCGGCGACGGTTGGTGCGTGCGTTTCCCGCATATTGGGTTGCACTCGGGCTCCTGTTCGCGATCCACAGTGTGTCGGCTCGGAGTTTCGGTCACGCGCTGAGGATGATCACCCTCACGCAGATTTATTCAAAACGCGACTTCTTCGCGAACCGTACGTTGGTTCCCAGCTGGACCCTCGCCACTGAGTTTACGTTCTATTTCATGCTCGTGGGTTACGTGTCGGTGATGTCGCGTTTGCGGTTCCCGAATGCAAAGAGGCGTTTGCAATGCGAGTTGCTGACACTCGCGGGGCTGTGCGTTTTAGCGGTCGGGTGGCGTGCGATGGTGTATCACGTGCACGCCATGCCGGAGGTCGCGGAATTTTGGCTCCCAGGGACAATGGATGTGTTCGCCCTCGGGCTTGGTCTCGCGGCCATCGATGGTTATCAACGAAGCGGTGAACGAATCGACGGTTGGAACCGTTTCGCTCGCCACGGTGATCTTTGGGCCGCGGTTGCAGTGCTGTTGTATTTGGCGGTGCCAGTACTGACGAACGCCAGCGAAGGTATCGGTGTCACGCACGGTTGGAGCGCCTACGGCCGCAACTTCTTTCAGATGCTGTGTGCGTTTTGTCTACTGCTACCAGTCGTATTCGGCGATCAAAGTGTCGGACTATATCGGCGGATCGTTCGGATGCGTCCGTTGGCTTACATCGGGTCGGTTTCGTATGGCATCTACCTTTGGCACGATCATTGGATTGTGCAGGCCATTCATTGGTCAGGCGGTATCGAAGCTTTGCGGGGTCACTTCTGGCTGGTTGGCATTACCGCGTTCTCCTTGAGTTTTGCCTGCGGGGTGGCGAGTTTCGCGCTGATCGAACAACCAGCGTTGGGGCTCGACACCCGGTACTCCACGGCGCGAAAGAAGCGCGCGTCATGACGTACGACTCCACTGTTGGCGCGGACACTGCAATTGTCGTCCCCCCGGAGGTGTTCCCGGGTAGGACCGCAGTCGTTGCCGCATCGAGCTCCCCGCGCTTTGATGGCTTCGATGGGCTTCGCGCCTTAGCTGCAATTCTCGTCGTATTACATCACGCCTCATTTGAATCAGGACGCCAGTTTGTAGGGCACTTTTCGCACCAGCTCACGCAACTCGACATCGGGGTTGCGATCTTCTTTTTAATCAGCGGGTTTTTGCTGTATCGGCCCTTCGCTCAACGGATCATGACGGCAGCGGTGGAACCATCGGTCCCTCGCTATTTGGTTCGTCGCGCCGCACGAATATTTCCGGCGTATTGGCTCGCGCTTACAACGATTATTGTCGTGGGCAAACTCACCGACGGACGGCTCCTAGGGTTGAGCGAACCACCAAAATCGCGCTGGGGCTATCTGCCCTACTATGGCCTGGTCCACGTCTATCGCAACTTGCGAGAAGCAACCGGTGGCTTGAATCAAGCATGGACATTGGCCGTGGAGATCACCTTCTATGTGTTGCTGCCCGTGTACGCCATGTTGGTGCGTAAATGTGTTGTCGGTCGTACTCCAAAGCGCAGTTTCCAAATGCAGCTGTGGCTTCTCCTCGGATTGGCCAGCACCGGAATTGCGTTCCGTTCCTACGCGGATTGGTTCGCGACTGGTCGCATTCACAATCTCGGTCCTTACTGGATTATTGCGAATCTCGACTTGTTTGCCTTGGGTATGTTGCTCGCGACTTTGAGCGTGGGTTACGACCACGATCTTGGTCCGTGCCGAGTGTTGGATTGGGCCGCGACGTGGGGTGAGCTCTGGTGGGTCATCGCCGTCGCGGGATTTTGGATCGGAGCGAACGGGCTCGGCGTCGGGATCACCGTCCGCCCGATGCGGTGGCAAGGGCTGTATAAACAAGAACTCCACGGCGTCTTGGCGTTCCTGTTGCTGCTGCCCGTCGTGTTCACTCACCGCCGACGCACCGCGGTGATGTGGTTCCTACGCCAACGACTGGTGGTTTCCCTCGGCGTTGTGAGCTACGGCATCTATCTGTGGCACCAAAGTTGGATCGGTCAAGCGTTCAAATGGCAATATAAACCGGTGTTTTTTGCCGATATGCGGCTCCTCGTGATTTTCGGACTCTCTGTTTCAAGCGTGTGTGCTGCGGCGAGTTGGTTCGGTTTTGAACGACCGATCGTGCGGCGTGTCGGCGTTCGTTCGTGACGCACAAAGATGCGCGACCAGACGAGGGATTGAACGGGTCCGTCGTGCGGTTCGCAGCGCAAGCAGATAGGCAACGAAGCATCGCATTCGATTTGGCGCGCATCGTGCAAACAGGGTTGCTCGTCGCGTACGCCGTCACGGTGCTGTGGTTGAACCATTCTCCGAAATCCCCGGCGCCGCACATCATCCAGGGCGGGGATTCTGAGGGTTACCTCGAAGCTTCGAAGCATTGGCCATGGCATCCATTTTCGGCGCGTGCCGCTCCGTTGTATCCAATACTGATCGCCGCACTCGGCCGCAATCTGCGCTTGATCGTTGTTGTGCAAACCCTCGGTTGGATCGCTGCATGGCAATGGCTGGCGGTTTCTCTGCGTAACCTGTGCCGCAATCGTGTAGTTGGCGTGATTGCCGGGTGCTCGGTATTGGCCATGAGCTTGGCGCCCGAGCTCATGTTCTGGACCGATGCGATTGCGAGCGAGTGGAGCTCGATGGTCGCCATTGTTGCAGGCATCGCCAGTGCGTTGCACGCCTTGCGAACGCGAACACCACGCGCATGGGTAGTCACGGCCACAATGATTTCGATAGCTGTCTTCGCTCGCGACAGCAACGCAGTGATCGCCGTGGGGATTATCGCGGTATCGATCGGCGTGGGATTCCGCCGTGCCCAATTTCGACGAGCTGCATTCGTCTGTGCGGCGCTGTGCATTGCTGCGGTCGTTGGATCAAACGTGATCGCGCAACGAGCAGATCCACCGCGATGGTTCTATCCGTTGCAGGAAAACATCGTGTTGCGGGTATCAGCGGATCCGGAGCTCCTCGCGTACTTCAGGGATCACAACATGCCGCAGGCCGACGAGATCATCGCGATGCGCCCGAATTACCTCCTGGCGCACGCAGACATGGAGTCCGGGCCAAAGTGGGCACCGTTTCGCGCTTGGTTACGCCGCGACGGCTTCAGCGTCTATTCCCGTTTCGTCATCACGCACCCCTTATGGCAGGCCAAAACTTTTTTCCGTGACCGCTCCGATCTTCTCGAATATCCGGTGCCGCCGGCGGTCGCTATTGTCGGTGCAACTCCGGGTCGGCTGTACGGATGGTTCGGTGCGATTTCGTTTCTGCGATCGAGCAACCTGATGGTCGGTCTCGTAGTGATGACCCTGTTGCTCTTGGGAATCCGCCGCGTTGGTTGGTGGCACGCGGATCGACAACTTCGCTGGATGCTCTTGGGCCTGACCGTGAGCGCTTCGGTGCACGCTTTGGCGAGCTACGCCGGAGACGTGTTGGAAACCGGACGACACGCGCTCACAGCGACCATGCAGTTGCGAATCGCGACCTTGTTGATCATCTGCATGTTTGTTGATCGGGTGCTGACTCGCAACCGCCACGATGCCGTACTAGAACGCGCACTGATAGGTGAGAGGTGATCCGATGCAAGAATCCAGTTTCGCGCTCTCGTCGCTGCGCTCCGGGG
>JANYBW010000074.1 GCA_025360585.1 Actinomycetes bacterium
ACCCACGCCTTCGACCGGCTCGTGGCTGTCGTCGATCTTGATCCCGAGTCCGCCCCGCCGAAGATTCTCGTTATCGGTCCTGACCGTTCCGGGAATCTCATCGAACTCATCGAACTCATCGCCCTCGTGCTCGCCGACGACGAACTCCTTGTCATTCACGCAATGCGCCTCAGGCCAGTGTTCTACCGCTACCTTCCCGACCCGATGGAGTGACCAAGATGCCCGATTCAAAGACCTATCGAACTGCAAGTGGACGGCTCCTTACTGATGCCGAGATTGAGGCGATCGCCGACGAAGTGGCGACTGACGAATTTGCCGAGAGCGTCGTGCGCGGACGTGGTCGGCCTGCGCTGGGTGACGGCCCGAGCCATCTTGTCCCGGTCCGCTTGGATAGCGAGCTCGTCGAGCAGCTTCGTGACCGTGCTCATCACGATCACACGACGAACAGTCAGGTAATTCGCGACGCGCTTCGTCGCTACCTGGCTTCCTGAACCAACCCGCCGCGAATCCGTCGCTGGTTGTGGTGAACATGGTGCGTTTGACCACCTGCGCTGTGACGCAACACGAAGGTGGAGAGGGTCACCAATTGAGCGGCGTTGGCTTGAATCTCACGCTTCGGAGTCGAGGTCCGCAGAGCGAACGTCGGCGAGATGGGCGCCGTACGCGATGCACGCGCAGTTGTGATGTCGCGCCTCCTTCGGCCCTTGTGCGCCACCGTAGAGCGACTATGCCATCCGCGATCGCGACCGTTTGAAGGGATGGACGACATGGTGCCCGCAAGTATTGAACCGCATTTTTGACGTTCGAACTGTTCGTCGACCTCAACACAACGGACGAGATGGGTTGCCGTGGTCGTTCGTTGACCAAGCCGTCGATTCACCGAGCATTGCGGCCGGGCGAGTGCTCGTCGCTGGTAACGCTCGTGCGCAAGTGTCGGTGCAAATTGTGGCCGTCGATGCTGACGGCCAGATTCATTTTGAAATATTCGCGGACAATGATTGAAGATTCAGCGCCGCTATCGAGGTGAACCACTATTTCGAAGCTGGTCGATCACTGTCGCGAGCTCTGGCGGTTCTAGTCGTCCGTCGAGTGATGCGAAGTCGTAGGCGTGGCACCACAGATGGCGTCGGATGTTTTGTTCCTCGTCGGTCGAGAGCCCAGCGGGGATGACGATGGGTTCCTTCGTGTCGAAGTGTGCAATGAAGAAAGGTTCGGCACCGACGTATCTTCGACCTTTCCACGTGGTGTCGCGCTCGACGTTGATGGATCGCTCGTGGATCCGTGCCGGGTCGAGCCCGGTTTCTTCGTGCAGTTCGCGCTGCGCTGCAGCGAAAGCAGTTTCGTCTCCCTCGATACCGCCGCCGGGTGGTTCCCAAAGGTGCTCGCGGGTGACAGGGTCTTGCCACTGAAGCAGCAGGACTCGGCCGTCGACGTCGAGACAAATAATCCGAACGGAAGGTCTCGGCAGCGGGCGACCTCTGAGCGTTGCCTCAGACGTCATCGAAAGTGCCTTCGGTCGCGAGGCAAGCGCGTATCGGGCGCGTCCGACTCGTCGCTTTCGTAACGCTTTGGCTTGTCGCGCTGGTTCGTCGGGTGCGTCCCACGCCATGACATTCGAACGCCAGTGCATGATGACATCTTCTTGATCGTTCTTGTGCAGGTGGCGCGGTGGCTGCGCGAATGTGCTGTAGGGGCGGCAACGCAAAACGACTCGACCTTCTTCTTCGGCCATTGCTTGTACAAACGGGCGTGCTTCGTCTCCGAGCGGCTCGCCCGACATGCGTCCGGCAACGGCCATCATCACATCGACAACCAACTCTGGGTCGTCGTCGACAAACGCGTCGCAATACACCTGTAAATAAGCAAATGGCCAGCGTTAAGGGGTGGAACCAAATCGAACAGGGAACCGTTGTGTTCATGTCAGATGCGACCGCGGTGTTCATGACCTCTGACGGCAAGGCAGCACACTTCGCCAAACTGCGATCGAAGCCACATCTCTCAGGCTGCGACTGACGGCAGGGACTGGAGACCAGCAGACCGGTACTTGCATGACGCTCGCCATCAGGCCAATATGCGCTCGTGTATCCCGACCGTGACTCCGTGTGCGATGCGAGGGGCCCAATCCTGCGGACGCAGCGCCTCGTGTTGCGGCGTTGGTGCGCCGAGGACCTGGCACCCTTTGCCGAACTCAACGCTGATCCCGACGTCATGGCGCATATGCAAAAGACCATGAGCCGACAGGACAGCGACGCATTCCTGGCACGTATCGAGTAGGAGTTCGACGACGTGCGTGTGGTGATGCCTTACAAGTACGCCGCGAGGTCGAACTCCCAATCCACCGTGCTGTGGTGGAGGGCGCGGCCGGTAATCGTGAGGGGCTGTACTGCCAGCCAGACATCGCGTTCATCGCCCGTCCATGGTTGCGAATCAATCTCCGCTTTGACCGCTTGCGTTTGCTGCGCAAGATCACGAATGCCGCCACGCACAAGAACCGACCATCCTTGTTGATGTTTTGTGTCAATGGAGTCGATTTCGAAGGCAACGTGGCCCTCGCCTCGATCGATTGGACTATGACGACGAGTCCGGATCGCGAGCCACGGGTCGGGTGCGTTGACGACTCGATAGTTCACCGGAAAGATGATTGGGAACCGATCGACTACGACCGCGATTCGGCCCACCGAAAATGCGCTTAAGAGTTCCACACAACGCGAGTACGAAAGCTCTTCAAAACGCGCTTCGGTCATGGGTTACGCACCGCGTGCATCGCTCCGCCCAACGATGAACGCACGGCACCAATGCCTTCCATCGCAATTCTTCGCACATCGGTCAGATCGCCCTCGAGCGCGTCGCTGATGCGCGTCGACACTCGGTGTGCTTCGGCCGCGGCTCGTTCGAGGTGTTCGCCGACTGCAGTCGTGCGATCCCGAGCGTCCATGCGCGCCAACCTTGAACGGACGGCCACATCATCAAACCAACCGCGGGTGGCATCCACCATCGCGGAGATCGAGCTTTGCAGTTCTTTCGCGCCGCTCGCGCTCTGGACCTCGCGTTCAGCGCGAGCTAGGGATACGTCGAACTCCGTCATCACAAGCGAAACCCAAATGTCGTCGCAATACCGCTGGTCGGGTTGATGCTTTTGATCGCGGATCGTCGCGTATGCCTGTCGCGTCCGGCGCGATTCTTCGATGAGTCTCGTCAAAGCGCTTTCGGCCTCGGCGATGGCGGAATCGGCTGAGTCCTGAATCGGTATCGCGTTCATTTGGGATCCTTTCGCGGGCGGCGACAATCGTGCGCCGGTTTCGTAGCCATCCTTGTGAATCGCAAGTGCTCCTGCCAGGGCCAAAGGTCATTTTCCACCTTTGCTGCGCGACTTCGACTCGGTGCTCGCATTCCCCACGTTGTGACCTTCGGCCCTAGGCGTTGCGATCTGAATTGCAGGACAATGGCGCATCGAAGGAGCGCATATGACTTTTCAACGAACCACTCGCGACGCGATCGCATCGGGCAATTTCGCCTTTAGTTTTCTCGCCGTGCTGCTTGCAGCCGGAGCGCTCTTCACGGCAACCCAGGCCTACAGCCATGCGGATGATGCCAATGCACGCGTGCGGAACCTCGCAGTGAGTGGAGTAGTGAGCTCAACGGCCAATATTTCGTTGCACGAATACACGATGGCCGAACGTCCGAGTTTTGTGCAATCCGGCAAAGTGACATTGAACGTCACGAACGGCGGCAATCTGATTCACGAAATGGTGCTGGTTCGGTCAGCCAGTGCGGGCGCGCTACCCAAAGTTGCCGTCGCAGGCGAACGCTCAGTCGGCGCGATCGACGAAGCGGCGATTGCCGAAGCAGATGTCATTGGCGAGACGGGCAATGTCGCGGTGGGTGGCACAGTGTCGAAGGTCTTCACGCTGACTCCTGGTACCTACGTTATGTTTTGCAACATCGATACCCCGGATGGCGCGAAAATGCTCAACCACTTCACGCACGGGATGTTCGCAACGCTCACCGTCCTCTAGCGGAGCGCGTCCTCGTCCTCGTCAAGATATTCAGCGTGGCGCTCGCGTTCGACGAGTTCGCCTGCCGCGGCTTGCTCCATGCCGAGGAGGAGTGATTTGCGTACCGCAACCCAGCAAATACTCAATTCACGCCGTCAGCCGACTGTCGCTTTAGAGTCGGGGCGACGCATTGAGCCCTACAGATCGGGAGGTCGATCGATGGATATTCGTGTCTTCCTGCTCGACGATCACGAGATCGTTCGACGCGGCGTTCGCGACCTTATTGATGCCGAACCGGATCTCTGTGTAGTCGGCGAAGCAGGAACGATTGAGGAAGCGTTGCGCCGCGTTCCTTCCCTTGCCCCCGATGTAGCCATCCTCGACGTGCGTTTGCCCGACGGTAGCGGGGTCGAGGTCTGCCGTGAGATCCGTTCGAACCATCCCGAAGTGCGCTGCATCATGCTCACCTCGTACTCCGACGATGAAGCACTCGTCGACACAATTTTGGCGGGCGCAGCTGGCTACGTCTTGAAACAGATCTCCGGTTCGTCGCTCGTCGACGCGATTCGAGTCGTGGCCGCGGGCGGCTCGCTGCTCGACCCGGATGTAACGGGCAAGGTTACGGCCCGTCTCCGCGAGGCCGCGTCGGCCGACAAGCAACTCGAGCACCTCACCGGTCAAGAGCGCAAAATTCTCGCGCTTCTTGCCGAGGGCTTGAGCAATCGACAAATCGCGAATGAAATGTTCCTCGCCGAAAAGACGGTGAAGAACTACGTCTCGAACCTGTTATCGAAGCTCGGAATGAACCGCAGAACCGAAGCAGCGGTGTATGCCGTTCGTATGGCTGATCGGCGCTTGCAGCCTCGCGACGATGGCAATGCGATCCGGTTGTTTCCATAGCTACCTCGTTGTTCTCGCCATCACGACGGCCGGTGGCCGTGCGGGAATATCAGATCGACGAATCATCACGCGCGCACAATTCGCCGACCGGTCAGGAGTTCAATCGTGAGTTGAAGAAAATGCACAGGCTCGGAAATCGCCCACGGGGTCAATGGAAGTTCGCGGCAGCGCGCTTCGGATTGCGCATCGATTATTTCTTCGAGGCGTCCGGTCGCCAAGACGCTCCAACCCGAATGCCTCCAGGGCTCATGACCATCGATTTGGAAACACGCGACCGTTATTCTGCGAGCAGCATCGAGCTTCAAGCCTGGATCCGTCGCGAACACAATTGCATCTCCGACGAGCACGTAGTTCACGGGCAAAATAACGGGAAGTGCACCGATCGCTAACCCAACGCGTCCGATCGCCTGATGGGCTAGCAACGCGCGGCACTCATCGTCATCGAGCGCAGTGAGATGCACGAGACTCACCGCACCGAAACGGCGCCAGCTATGCCACGGCGCTCGCGCTTCACGGCACTATCACCACGGCGTCAATACGCCGCGCGTACGCAGCACACCACGCAACCGCCCTCCCCGATGGTTCCGAACCGTCAACGCCTACTTCGATCGACACACCCATGTTCTGCTCCTTCATCACCCGTCTCGTTGTGAACAACAACGCGGTGCCATCGTGATGTTCACGCAGCACGGCCCGATAGGGCCGAAGGTCCCAAGTTCATTCACGATCGACGGAATCGGCAGGTGTCGCATGATGCGCTACACGCCCGGTAACAACTTGGGACTTTCTGCCCTAGCCGCTGCGCCTCGTCGTGTGGTCTCCTGCAAAAAACAGCAAGCACTGCGCATTCGGCGCCGCGCGTTACTCACCGGGAGCATCATGGTTTTTCGTAGCAGCGATCGCGAGGTTGTCCGCAGTGGCTCGTTCGCGTTCGCGTTTCTTGCCGTCGTGCTTGCAACCGGAGCTCTGTTTACCGCCGCGTCAAAAGAAAGCGCAACGGGATCGGCGTCGCCAAGCGGCCCTTCGGTGACTCTTGATGAATTTCGGATTAGTCCTGACGTCATCAACGTCGCGGTCAACGGAACTCTGACCGTCTCGAACCGTGGGAAGGTCTCGCACAACCTTTCGATCGAAGGCACCGACCTCAAGACCGCGAACTTGGCGCCCGCCGCGAGCGGAACCTTCAGCGTGAAAGGTCTCAAGGACGGCCGCTACACCGTGCTGTGTTCCATCAGCGGTCATAAAGAAGCGGGCATGCGAGGCGTACTGACCGTCGGCTCCGGAGGTCCCGAAGGTGCGGCAGGTTCGGGGTCAACTGGGCGAACCGCGGACGAACTCACAGCCATGAACACAGACATGGATGCCACGATGCAAAAGCCCGTGGACGCCTATGTTGGGCAACTCAAGGGTGTCGTCGATCACTTGACTACAACCGGAAAGCTCGACGGCAGCCTCTACAAAGCCAACACCAGCTACGGCAGCATGAAGACCAACCCGCTTGGCGGGCCGGCCGTGTTGGAGCCCAAGATCCTCGCTGACGGCACGAAGGAGTTCGACTTGACCGCACAAGTCACGCAATGGGAAGTCGAGCCCGGCAAGACCGTCAGCGCCTGGACTTACAACGGAATGGTCCCAGGACCAACGATCAAGGTGAATCCCGGCGACAAGGTTCGTATCCACTTAGTGAACTATCTTCCGGAATCAACCGCGGTGCACTTCCACGGAGTGGACGTTCCCGTTGCGATGGACGGCGTCCCCGGCATTACTCAAAACGCAGTGAATCCGGGCGCCACATTCGACTACGACTTCACCATCACGAAACGCGCTGCAGTTGGCATGTACCACTCGCACCACCACGCCGAGTCACAGGTTGCAGACGGGCTGGCCGGAGCGTTCATCGTTGGCGATCTCCCGGCCCAAGCGATCATGGGCAAAGCAACACCCGATCTGCGGCTCCCAATGATGCTCAACGACGCAGGTTCGATTGGGCTGTCGCTCAACGGCAAGTCGTTCCCGGCAACGGCTCCTATTGTCGCAGTCGCGGGACAATGGGTGCAGATCGACTACATGAACGAAGGACAACTCGCACACCCGATGCACCTCCACGGCATTCCTCAGGTCGTGATCGCCAAGGACGGATATCCGCTGGCACAGCCGTATACGGCCGACACAATTACGGTCGGACCCGGTGAGCGATATTCCGTACTGGTGCACCCGCTCGCAGAGCACCTCGGAAAGGCAAAGGACGGATCACCCGCCCTCGGAATCTGGGCGTTCCATTGCCATATTCTCTCGCACGCCGAAAGTGCACGAGGCATGTTTGGAATGGTGACCACGTTCATCGTGGTGCCACCGAGCGCCGTGTAGAAGTCCAACAGTGTTCGGGGGCACCTCCCCTTCGGGACCTCAGCGTGGTGCCACTGCTGAGGTTCCGAACGGCTGCGCTTATTCTCATCTGCAGATGGCAGGCAAAGCGGGTCCCACCCAACTCCGACGACTCCTCGACGCGACCCTGGCGATCGGCTCCGAACTGTCGCTCAACGACGTATTGCGACGCATCGCAGAGGCGGCCACCGAACTTGTCGGCGCTCGATACGGAGCGCTCGGCGTTCTCGCCCCCGATGGCAACTACCTCAGTGACTTCATCACCGTGGGTGTCGACGATGCCGTCCACGCGCAGATTGGCGAGTTGCCGAAAGGTCACGGCATCTTGGGGCTGCTGATTCATGAACAGCAACCGATTCGCCTTCCCGATCTCCAGGAGCATCCCGAAAGTTTCGGCTTCCCAGCGCACCACCCGCAGATGCAGTCGTTCCTTGGCGTCCCCATTCGCGTGCGCGGCACGGTCTTCGGCAACCTGTATCTGTGCGACAAAGTCAACGGCGAAGCCTTCAGCGATATCGATGAGGAACTCGCCGTCTCTCTCGGCGTCGCGGCTGGCGTTGCGATCGACAACGCTCGGCTGCATGCAGCTGTCGCGGAGTTCGCGCTTGTAGAAGACCGCGAACGCATCGCTCGAGATCTGCACGACACCGTGATTCAACGGCTCTTCGCGTGCGGGCTCACTCTACAATCCACCATCGCGCTCATCGGAGCTGCAGCGGCTCGCGAACGTCTGACCACCGTTGTCGCCGATCTCGACGAAACGATCCGAGAAATACGTTCCGCCATCTTTGAACTTCATACGAGCCGGCTTCCGGGCCGATCGACACGCACGGCCATACTCGAACTGTGTCACGAGGCTTCACGAGCGCTCAGCTTCGAGCCAATTGTGCGCTTCGAAGGACCTGTTGATGGAGCAGTCGAAGGTCCGCTTACTGACGCGGTGCTCGCCGTCGCTCGCGAACTGCTCAGCAACATTGCTCAGCATGCGCACGCGACCTCGGTCATGGTCGCGGTCGAGGTGGCCGCCGGCATGCTGACGTTGACGGTACGCGACGATGGTCGCGGCATTCCCGAAGGTCATGTGCCTGGCCAGGGGCTCGAAAATGCTCACGTGCGATCGAAAAAGCTAGGCGGCGTATTTCGCATTAGCGCCAATATTCAGGGCACGACCGCAGTGTGGCAAGTCCCGTGCACTGGCGCCCGACACTGAACGGATCAGCGCAGCCGAAGGTGCGAAAAGAGTTTCGCAAATCACTCCGCCGTCGCGACGCGGGAGCCAACAACGCTAGAACTGTTGCAGGCTTAGCTCGCGGTACTGCGATGCGCCAAGGCCACTTGTCCTAAACGGAGCGGTCAGGCACGCCGGTAGTGCATGGCTACAGCACCGTTGCGCAGGGGTTTCGCCGAGACAAGATCGAGCCGCCGTGTACGGAGCAGCCCGCCTTGGTAGAGGGTCGGGCCGTGACCCGCGATTCTGGGGTGGACGACAAAGTTGTACTCATCGATCAGTTCCAGTCGATCTAACTCGGTCGCGAGCTTGCCGCTTCCGAGAAGTACGCGGCCCAGGATTGAATCCTTGAGCGCCACGACGCCCGCGCGTAAGTCTCCGGAGATGTGGTGGCTGTTGGTCCACGGGAAGTTTCCTCGCGTGGACGACACGACGTACTTCGGCTTTGCCTCCAGCTTGACCGCCCAGTCGCGAATCGCTGGTGGCGCCTCCTTTGCGCCGCGGGCGACGGCCGGCCAGTAACTCTCCATCATCTCGTAGGTGACGCGGCCCCACAGCATCGCCGCGGCATCGTCCATGAGCCCCGTGAAGAATGCGTGGGTCTCGTCGTCGGCGATTCCCTCCGTGTGGTCGACACACCCATCGAGCGTGACGTTGATGGAGAAGGCCAGGAGTCCCATGCGACGAGGCTAGCGATGCAATAACAGGTTCTTGAGGGCGTCGGAATCCGACTCGTTGCGATCCGATTACGCTTGCCTCAGTGGTTGAGGGAATTCGTCGCGGTGATCTGGTTGGGATCGCCGTCGTGGGGGAGCGGGGCGCGTTCGCAGCGCCGGAACACTCGGGAGGATCGGCGATCCCTCAACCCTGGCCGCAGCACGTGCTGCGCGCCGACAGCGATTGGCCACGGTGGGCGATGTGGTCTTCGGACACGGCGCGTGCACTCGTCGCAGCCGGCGTCGAGGTGCGGTCGGCGTGGGATCTGCGCGCCGTCGACCGCTTACTGCACGGACGTTGGCGAACGGATCCTGCTCGAATTTGGGCGAATGCCTTTGGGCTCGCTCCTGACGGGATCCCCTTGGACATGCCGATTGATCTGTTTCACCCCTATCAACCTCCGGACGCGGCCGAAGGCCCAGTGGATGCTGCTGGCTACTTGCGCCCACATTGGATTGCGCGTGATTGGTATGCGACTGACGCGCACACGGCCCAATGGACCGAATTGATCACGACTGTCGCCCGTACACAGATCGAACAGGTGCAGACGCTCGAAGCCGCAGAACGCGTCCTCGCGTCTGCTCGCTGCGAATCAACGACCGAATTGCTGTGCGCCGAACTCGAACACGTTGGCCTTCCCATCGACCGTCGCGCCGCCGAAGCCATCATTGTGTCGCACGCCGGGCCGCGCCCCACCCGAAGCAACGACGAAGCCGCGGCGCGCGCGACCCGCGCGACCCGCGATGCTGACGTTTTCGTGCACGCTCAAGACGCGCCGCCGATTGATCTGCGTAATCCTGCTCAGGTGCGCACCTTGTTGCGTTTCGTCGGTATCGAAGTGCCAGATACGCGCGCGGGCACGTTGCGGCGAGTCCGGGACAAACATCCGATCATCGAAGCGTTGCTTACATGGCGCAAGTCGGAGCGCATCGCGACGACATACGGCTATGCGTGGCTCGATGAAGCCGTTGGTGATGACGGTCGGCTGCGCGGCTCGTGGTCGAGTAGCGACGGCGCAGCTGGTCGGATGACGGCGAGCGCGGGCCTGCACAATCTGGTTGGGGAGATGCGCGCTGCGGTCGTCGCCGAACCAGGGTTCACGTTCGTGCGCGCGGACCTCGGTCAGATCGAACCGCGCGTACTCGCGGTCATTTCTCGTGACGCTGCTTTGGCCCGCGCTACGCAACAAGACGACCTTTACGCGCCTGTCGCCGCGCAACTCGACGTTGACCGCGCAACGGCAAAGCTTGCGGTGCTCGGCGCGATGTACGGACAAACCACGGGTCATGGTGCTGCCGCGCTCGCTCGCATGCGGAACGCTTATCCGGTTGCGATGGCCTATCTCGACGCGGGAGATCGAGCCGGTCAACTCGGCGAAGACGTGCGCACGTACGGCGGCAGGCTCATCAGGATGAACGCCGCAAATGCGGACGCGATGGACGAACGCGAGGCGCGAAGCATCGCCGCAGCTCGCGGTCGCTACGCACGTAATGCGCTGGTGCAGGGTGCGGCCGCAGAGTTCTTCAAACTTTGGGCTGTCACCGTACGCGCACGCGCGGTTGAGCTCGACGCTCGCATTGTTCTCTGCCTGCACGACGAACTACTCATCCACGTCGCGGTCGACGACGCGCCCGCGGCTGTTCGGCTCGTCGACGATGCGCTGCAAGAGACCGCGTTTCGATTCGTGCCAAATAATGCTGTTCGTTTCGTTGCCGATACGAGCATCGTCTCGCGCTGGTCCGATGCTTAGATCGCCGAAAGCGCGACAGTGCACATGAGCTTCTCGCGCTGCACGTAGTTTTTCAGTGTCGAACTCTTGAGCAAGCAACGGAGCAACTGTCGGGCCGTGCGATTGCTCCCACCTTGACATCGACCGTCCGCGAACTCGACCCAACGGCGGTGCTGATCCCCTGATTTGGTTCGTGCCCAGACTCCGCTGGAAACAACCGCGTCGCGCTACGCCAGTTGATTCAGGGGGTTCGCAACGTTGAACCCTTCACGAGTTGCAGCATTGCAAAGCTCGACATCGGCGCTGGCCAGAATGTCGGCGCGGATCAACCGTGCCGCAGCGAGGTGTACAGCGTCGTAACCGCGGAGACCGTGAACTTCTCCGAGTCGACATGCCGTAGTGATCAGTTCAGAGGTGATGTTGGCGGTATCGATTTGTTCGAGGAGCTGATGCAAGCCCTTGATCGCCCGCCGAAATTCGGCGACCGTGAGTCGGTGTGCGCGTTGCGCTGCAGCGAGGGCTGCATGGGCTTCGACCTCAATGAGGTTGATCGAAACGAGCGCGTCTGCGGTGATCCATATTTGTTGGGCGACTTCGGAACCAGGTTCGGTGACAACGAGCTTGATGAGAGTGGAAGTATCGACGTAGGTAATCAACGTCGTTGTTCGGCTACGAGATCTGAGACTGGCCCGGACGCGGCAACGCGTTTCGGCAAACTGCGAGAGCGGGTGCGGGCGGGGTGCACGACACCCGCGTCTATGAGGTCGGTAAGCCGGTCGGTGGATGCATCGATTTTCACCAGCCGCGCGACGGGGCGGCCGTGGTCTGTGACGATGACCTCTGTACCTTGGCCCACGCCGTCGAGGTATCGACTCAGGTTGTTCTTGAGGTCGCGGACCCCAACTTCTACTCGTGTAATAGCTATTCCCATTCAATAAGTATAGCTACAAATGTAGAGAGAATGTATCTACTGACTGCCCGCCAAGGTGGAGTCACTGCGGCGATGGCCACGGCAAACGTTGCGGCTACCGGTTGGCCTGCGCCGCAACGACGGGAAGGGGTTCGCCCAGAAGTCGATCGCGCTCGAGTTCATCATTCGAAAGCGTCAGTGACATTGATCGCAGCGGCTTCCGCGATGGTAATGGTGTTGCCAGCGGTCACCCACGGCGAAAGCCGAGGCGATCTTCGGTGCTAACGCCCCTTGTGATAGTCGAGCGCGAACGCTACGTCTCCGTGTTCTGCTGTGAGGCGATCGGCGATGCGCTTTGCATTCGAATCCAGACCGGGCCTTCATGACAAACGAGCACCGCAGGTGCGAGATCGTGATGATTCGGTCTGGCGATTTTGACCTACAAAACGGGTCCCGTCGTATTCGTAGGCAATGTTCGTACTGCGTATCTCGAAAGATTAGGCGGGAAAGCGTCTGTTGAATCGCGGCCGTCGAAGTCGCTATGGTGAGGGTCTGGCTGAAGGAAGGACCACCCATGACTCGAACCGTGTGTTTTCGTGTAGTTGCGACGTTGCTCGCGTTGACGGCTGGCGTCGCGCCCGCTGTTGTATTGGCATCGCGAGCAGATGCTGTCGATGTGCACAGTCCGCCGCGAATTTCAATCGGGGGTGGTTCAATCGTTGAGGGCGATATGAATCGCCGATACATTCGGTTCACGGTTGCGTTGTCGTGGGCTTCGTCGGCGCCGGTCACAGTTGAATACGCCACTGGTGATCCTGGCGACACAGCGACTGCGGGCAGCGATTATCTTGCGAAGACGGGCACGGTGGTCTTTACACCCGGGCAACGGCAGCACACGGTTTCGGTGAAAACGACCGTCGACTACCAGACGGAAAGCGATGAGACGGTCACGATGCGCCTCTCGAATCCCACTGGCGCAACCATCGCATTTGGCGAAGCAATCGGTGTGATTCTCAACGACGATCCGAGCCCCGGTCGACGAGCGTCGGTTGGAGACACAGTTGTCCCGGAGGGCTGCGTCGGAAACACGACTGCGACGGTGCCGGTGATGTTGTCGCGGATGTCGGGCTCGGTCGAAGTTGTGCACCTATCAGCCTCGTCCGCGCCGGTTGCTGGAGCCTTGCCATTGGCCGATTACAAGCCGTTCAGCAAAGACATCACGTTTTCTGTCGGGCAGGTTTTCAAAGAGATCCTCATTCCGATCTACGCGGATCTTGTCGCTGAAGGCAACGAAACAATCGACATCACGATCACTTCGGTAAGCGGGCCCACGCCTATCTTGCGCTCGCAAGCGACTGTCACGATCCTCGACTGCGATCCGACCTAGCGTGCTCAGCCCTTCGACTGTTGTCCTTTTTCTCAACGAACGCCAACGCTGACGTCGCCGCGTTGGGCGGATCGGGTTGCGCCAAGATCGTGCTCGGTAGCAACGTGTTTCTCGTGTTTGTATTTCACAGTCACTTTGGAGGAAATCGCTATGACGGTGCGAGTCGACCTCTATATCTCGCTCGATGGTTACGCCACGACCGAGGGCGGCACGGCGGACAACCCGATGGGCGCGGACTGGAACAAGCTCACCGCGGCCTATGTTGCGACACGCACGTTTCGCGAGCGGGTCTTGCACGACACCTCGGGCGCAGGCACGACCGGCATCGACGACCGCTATGCCGCGGCCTACTTCGAAGGGGTCGGCGCCGAGATCATGGGCGCGGGAATGTTTGGTTTCCACACCTTCCCTGACGACGCGGACTGGAATGGTTGGTGGGGTGACGAGCCACCGTTTCGCGTGCCGGTGTTTGTGCTCACTCACCGCAACCGCGACTCGATCGACATGGCCGGTGGAACGACCTTTCATTTCGTCGATGCGACTCCGCAGGCGATCCTTGAGCGGGCCACCGTGGTGGCGAGTGGCAAGGACGTACGAGTCGGCGGCGGCGTCAGCACGGTGCGCGAGTTCCTTAAGGCTGGTCTCGTCGACCAGTTGCATGTTGCGATTGCGCCCATCCTGTTGGGTCGCGGCATCAACTTGTGGAGCGACCTTCGCGAGTTCGAACTCGGCTTTGAGGTGAAGACCGAGACCGCTGAGAGCGGCACGGTCCACGTCACGTTTGCCCGGCCTTCATAGGTCGCTTCCTCGGTTGCGCAACGCAACGCACCGTATCGCCGCGCGACGCGACATCGATGGCGTACTCGCCGACCACAGCTGAGCTGCGTAAGGCTCGGCAACGCGTCAGAACACCAGGTGTTGCGTACTTGGCTCCACCTGTGCAGCCTCTACGGGCGACGTCCGAGCGCGTCGAGGAGTCGGTGTTGGAGCGGCGCGTGTTCATTGAGATCGCCTGATGCTCCGCTGCCGAACATCCCCGACTGGCTGAGCATCGGCGCAACGGGCTCCACCTGTGCCCAGAGTGTCGCGACGAGATCGGAGTCGAGGGTCTCATCGACACCGAGCGCGCGTGCGAGATCCCACGCGTGCGCGGTTGTGTCACGGACGCGCAGCCATACGAAATCCGATCCAGGCATGTCGCGTAACGGGTGATGACACAGCGCGTCCGCGGCGCCCTGAGCAGCGAACGCCGCGGCCTGGTCGTCGGTTGCTTCGCGAAACGCCAGCAACGGATCGCCGTCGATGGTCAGCGTGAACAGCACCTCGAGTGCGGTGTCCTTGTCGGTGCCGTCGAGCAGAAGGCGAGACATTGTTGCGCCTCCGATCAAGTGCGCAGTGAGATCGCGCACTGTCCATCCGTCGCATGGAGTCGGGAGATCCCATTGATCCTCGGCGACGAGCGCGAGGCGAGACTCAAACTCGGCTCGTGCGATCGTCAAGTATTGGCGCGCGGCGGCGAAACGGTCTGCACTCATCGCATGATCCTAATTCGGTTTTGTTCCTCGGCGGACGTGGTACTGGGTCAATTTGAAAATGACCCAGTATCCTGTGCTCGCCGTCCGACGAAATGTGCCATGCTTGGGGTATGGCTCATGATTTCATCATTCGCGGTGGCACGGTTATCGACGGAACTGGCGGTGAGGCGCGCGGCATGGATGTCGCGATCGACGATGATCGCATCACGGCGATCGGTGATCTCGGTGGCGCGGTCGCGAGCAACGAGATCAACGCGGCGGGCATGTGCGTGACCCCTGGCTTCATCGACTTGCACACGCATTTTGACGCGCAGATCGCGTGGGATCCACAGATGACATCTTCGTCGTGGCACGGCGTGACTACTGCGCTTATCGGCAACTGTGGTTTGAGCTTCGCGCCGGTTGAAAGCGGCCAACAATCAAAGCTTGCCGAGATGATGGAAAGCGTTGAAGATATTCCGCGCGAGTCGATCTTGGGCAGCTTGCCGTGGACTTGGAAAAGCTATCCCGAATATCTTGATGTGATTGAGTCGCTGTCTCCTGCACTCAATGTCGTCGGCCTCGTCGGCCACGCACCGATTCGTTTTCATGCGATGGGCGATCGTGCTCACGATGAAGGCGCCGAGCCAACTCCGGCCGAACTGTCGCGGATGCGCGACATGGTCGCGGAGTCGGTCGATGGTGGCGCAGTCGGCTTCTCAACGTCGCGCATTTTGTTGCACCGGGTTCCCGATGGCCGCAAGCTGCCCGGCACGTACGCGAGTAACGACGAACTTCTTGCAATGGCCGACGGCATGCGCGATGGGGGCGGTGGCCTGTTCCAAGTTGTTCCCGATTATGAAACCCGTGCGGGTAATGAATTCCAGTTGTTTTCTGCGATGGCCGACGCGGGCACCGACGTGCTCTTTACCGTCGGGCCGGGCAACGATGAGTCGGCGGGCGCGGGCGTTGCATCTATTTGGGGATCGTTTCTCGAACAACAGCAACACAAATCCGCGCAGGTGCAGTCGTACACGATGACACGCCCGAGCGGCTCGCTGATGGGCCTCGCACAGGTACCGCCAGTTGCAGGCCCTCGCTGGCGGGCGCTCATGCAACTTCCTACCGTCGAGGATCGAGTGGCGGCGCTGAGCGAATCTGGCACCCGCGCCGAGCTGATCGAAGAGGGCAAAGAACGCGGTTTGCTGTATAACCCCGCGCACGTGCATCCACTTGGTGCGAGCAACGCGGCGCCCGATTTTCATATCGAGGGTGGCCCTTCAGTTGCTGATCTTGCGAGCGAAGCTGGCTTGCATCCAGTCGAATGGGTCATCAACCGTCTGCTTGAGAGCAACGGCCGGGAGTTGTTCAACATGTGGTTTTTCCATCGCAACCGCGAAGGCCTCGGTGCCTTGCTCGCGCTCGACGGCGTGTATCCAGGAGCCGGCGATACGGGTGCCCACGCGGGTCAGATTTGCGACAGCGATGCCCCGACCCATTTCCTGTCGTATTGGTGTCGCGACCGCGGGCTCGTCGCGTTGCCAGAAGCGATCCGTCGCCTCACGTCGAAACCCGCTGAACTGCTGGGGTTACGTGACCGCGGCACGCTGACCGTAGGCGCCTTCGCCGACGTCAACGTGTTCGATCTTGCTGGGCTCGAAGTCGGCTACCCCGAGTTCCGCCAAGATTTTCCGAACGGTGGTGGACGCCTTTGCGTTGGCTCAACCGGGTATGCAGCAACGTTTGTGAACGGCGCGATCGTCGCCGAACAAGCAGTCAACACATCCGCCCGACCAGGGCGAGTGTTGCGCTAATCGCAGCTTCCTGGCTCGGTGGGCGAGTGGTCTAGGCCGGCTCGATGTAGACGACGTATTCGCGTTCTTTTGCATCCGTGTTGGTCTGCCCGTAATTGGTGATTGCGTCGAGGAAGCTGCTGGTGACCTTCACGTTGCCTGCCGCGATCAGCGGTAACAGCCGTGGATCGATCGACTGTTCCGGAGTGAGCTGTTGTTTCGCTATCGCAGTAAGGAATGGGTCGCTGGGGTTGTAGACGAATTCCGGGCGCAACTGGGGAGGGTGCGCATGCAATACGGTGAGGAGTTCTTGACGGCGCTGCCGTACCTGCGCTTCGTCTCGGCGCCCGCGACCGTCGAAGGTCGCGACGGTGGTCGTGCGCGGTGGCGCAGTCAACGTTCCTGAAGCAACGATGAGACGATCGACGGTGTGCAGATCACGCACGAGGTACCGCGATTTCAGCTGCACTTCATCGCTCGAAACGCCGATTGGAATCTCAGCGCGAAGTAGTTCTCGCAGTACGCCGAGTTGCACGAAGGTCGCGCTCCTTCCGCTCGCGGCAAGTACGTAGTGCCGATTCCGGTTCAGGTGCTGCAGAACTTGATCAGTGAGGTGCAGGGTCGCGCCTTGCTCGACTGCACTCGAGGGCCCGGGCGGAGACGCGCCGACGGACGCGGCGGCCGCCATCGCAATTGCGGTGAGGCAGCTAAGCGCTGTGATCGCACGCCCAGATAGGCCAGCAAACAAAGCTGGTTTTCGTTGCGTCAGCCTGGTGGCGGCCGAGCTCGCGAACCCGAACCAGACGAGCGCGCCGACGGGCCACAGCAACACGATGCGGTAGTGCGGAAATGCCGGAAACGATGCCGGGTAACGCGAAATTGTGAAGATAGATCCCGCGAGCGCGGCGAGCGCCACCGCGGGTAACGCTCCGTGATCGTGGTTGTCAGTGCTTTCGCCGCGTCGGCGGAGGCCGAGAACCATGAACAGCAAACTGCCGACGATGACGATCGCGGCGACGATTGTCGCGGCGGTTGAGGGCGGTTGGCCGAGCAGATCCAACTGGGCGGTACTGCGCGGCCCGCGCATAAAGAGCGGCACTCCGCCAACCGTTTGCACGAGGTAATGCGTTGCGTATTCGAAAGGAACGTGCGATTGCGAAAGTGACCGAGTGGCACGCCACCATTCACTGAGGTTTCCAGGATTGCCGCGAATCTGTTGGACGACGCTTGGGAGCCATGCGAACACCACGACGCCGGCGGTCGTGAAGCGTTGTTTTCGTGTTGCCTTGGTTTCGGCCTGGCGCCAGTGGAACCGTCGCAGCATTGACCAGACCAACGTAACGAACGTTGCTCCGCCGAGCGGAATCAAATACAGATAGTGGCACTGCACGGTGAAGCTCGCAGCGAGCGCGAACCACGGCAGCGTGCGGCGATCGCCGGAAGCGATTTCCGATGCTGCAACCAAACAAAACGCGAACGGCCAGAGTGCGAAAAACGGATTCCAAGGTTCGGCCAGCGTGATGTGGCCCACGGACCACATTGTCATCGCGACGACGGCTGCCGCGCATAACGCGGCGCGCGGCCCGCCGAGTCGGCGCGCGATCGTCACGATTCCAAACACCGATGCGGCCACGACCAGCGCTGCACCGATCGCTAGTCCCATTCGCTGGGTCGCGAACCGTTCTGGAATCGCGAGCGCCCACCATTGCAATGGCCCGAGATGAAACACATGGAAACCTGACGCAGCGCTCGCACCGACCGTCGAAGCGGCACCGAGCCAGTTTGGGTGCGTTGTGAACACATCGTGCGCGTTGACCGCGAACGCGCCGTCGTCACTCGTTGGAGTCCAGCCGCTGAGTGCTTTACGAACGACTTCGGCTACGACGGGCACCGCGACGATTACGTAAGGGAAACATTGGGTGATTCGTGCGCGCGAACAACCGGTCACGGCTGTGATACCGCAGGCTCGATATACGCGGCGAACTCGCGATCATGCGCCGCGGTAACTATCTGGGAATAACGGCCGACTGCTCCAATGAAATCTGGGTCAGCCTTGAGATCACCACTGAGGATGAGTCCGAAGATGCGCGGATCAAGACACTGCCCAGGGGTCAACCGGGTTTGCGCAATCGCGTGTAACAACTCATCGTTCGCGGCGATGTGCAAGCCGAGCCGAAGCTTCGGTGCGTGGGTGGGCAATGCGGCAATCAAATCCTGCCTGCGTTGTTCCGTGCGAGCATCGTCTTTGGGGTCGCGTCCATCGAAGGTTGCGACCAAGATTGCGTGCGCCGGTGCGGCCAAGGTTCCGGATGCAATGACGAGACGATCAACGTTTCGAAGATCTCGTACGAAATAGCGCGATTTCAATTGACCCTCGTCGCGCGAAACCCCAATCGAGATGTCGGTGCGCAGCAGTTCACGCAAAACGCCTAGTTGTACGAATGTCGCGCCGATGCCCCGCCCCGCGATGACGTAGTGCCGGTGTCGGTTGAGGCGCTCCAAAATCTGATCGGTGAGTCGCAGTGTCGCTCGTTGTTCCAACGCCGATGACGGCCCCGACGGTGACGCGCTCACTGATGCGGCAACCGCCATTGATATTGCCGTCACCAACCCGACGAAGGTCCCTGCGCGACGCGAAACATCAGCAAACGCCGATGGTTTACGCGTACTCAGCTCGGCGCTCAGAACTTGAGCCCCGGCGCACCAAACCAGTGCTCCGACGGGCCAGAGCAACACAATTCTGTAGTGGGGTAGTGCCGGAAACGACGGCGGGTATCTCGTAACCGTGAACGCCGCTCCCGCGAGCGCGGCGAGCGCGATGATCGGTACGGCACCACGATCGGCCCGGCGACGCATCCCGACGAGTCCGAATGCCAGAAGGATCAGCACGATAATCGCGGCGGTCACCTTGGCGAACACCGACGTTGGCTGGCCGAGAACGTTGAGTTGCGAAGTGCTCAGGGGCCCACGCGCGAAAAGGGGTACCGCACCAATCGTGTGCACCACATAGTTCGCGGCTTCTGCGATGCGAATGTGTTTGTTCGACAGTGACTGTGTCGCCCGCCACCACTCGGCGAGGTTCCCTGGCTTGCCGCGAACTTGTTGGATCACAGCTGGCAGCCAGACACATGTGAGCACCGCGACGGTGGCGAATACTGATCGTCGCAATTGGTCGCGCTCCGATTGGGGTGCTCCGAGTCGGTGCAACCCCAACCACACCAATGCCAACCACACCAACGAGACGACCGTGACTGCCGCGATCGGAATGAGGAACAGATAGTGGCACTGCACCGCGAAACTCGCGGCGAACGCAAACCAGGGGAGTGAACGCAGTCGGCCCGATGCGATTTCGATCGCGCCAACGAGACAAAACGCGAACGGCCATAGTCCAATAAATGGGCTCCAAGGATCGGCCAACGTCTCGTTGCCGACGGACCACATTGTCATCGCAACCACAGCCGCAGTCCATAGGGCCACGTTCTGTCCGCCGAGCCGCCGAGCGATCCTCACGATTCCGAATACCGAAACGAGCACGACCAGCGCAGCGCCAACCGCGACGCCCATTCGCTGCGTACCAAATCGTTCTGGGATCGCCAGTGCCCACCACTCCATCGGGCCGAGGTGAAACACTGGAAATCCCGATGGATTCATGGCGCCGACGGACGACGACGCGCCGAGCCAGGTGGGGTGCATGCTGAAAACATCGTGGGCGTTCACGGCGAATGCGCCGTCGTCGCTGGTTGGAGTCCAGCCCGCGACGGCTTTGCGCACAACTTCTGCAACCACGGGAATCGCGACGATGGCGAACGGCACGCAATGCCAGAACCGGGTAGGCCAGAACCGGTTATGCCAGCGCGGCATTGGCGAAGTCACGTTCGAGGTCACTGGCGTCGCATTCATGTTTCGGTGACGCTACCCGTGCAACGCGAGGCGAACGTGAGAACCCCCAAGGAACCGGTTGATTTCGCTTGATATCACAACATGTTAATGGCGCAGGCCGTCGAGCATGAGCTCTAGGACTTCACGGGATTCATGCGCAACTTGTTCGAGCGCGGCTGACCGATTTCGGTGGGCCGAGGGTTGCGCAAAGGAAGCGGGCACGGGGGATTGGCGCGAAGATGGAACTCTATGGAGCGTTTGGGTGCGGTGATCACGGCGCGTGTGCAGGGTTGGGGAGGTGTCGATCTCCCGAATGAACGCGCGCTGTTTGGAACAACGGACCCGGACATGATCGCGGCTGAGGTTGATGAATGGTGTCGATTGCACCTCGGTTCCGCGATTGCTCGGTACGAATTTTTCGAATCGAGTAGCGGCAGCGTCCACGGGGTCGAGCTAGCTGATGGTCGACGGGTGGTGGTGAAGGGGCACCGTTCATCGGTCTCCGTCTCGTTTCTCAATGCGATTGGTGCGGTGCAAAAGGCGTTGTGTTTGCAGGGTTATCCCGCGCCAGCACCCCTGGTAGCGCCGGTTGCATTTGGTCCAGGGCACATGACTGCCGAAACGATGCTGCAACGTTCTGTATCGGCGGACGCCCACGATTCTTCTGTTCGCTCGACGTTGGCGCACGGCCTGTGGCGTTTCATTGATGTTTCGCGATCGCATCGAGATGTCGTGGGGCGCGTTGTGCATCCGATGCGGGCAGTGGACGGCGCGCTCTATCCAGTTCCGCATTCCCCGCGTTTCAATTTGGAGGCGACGTGCGACGGTGCGGAATGGATTGACGCGTTTCGGGTGCGATCGATGGATCAGCTGCAGGTGGTACCGGCCGGCGACGACACGGTTGTGCACGGAGACTGGCGTATCGAAAACCTCGCAGTGCGAGACGGCAGGTTGGTCGGCGTCTTCGATTGGGACAGCCTGCACGTTGCTAGCGAAACGACTGCAGTTGCGATTGCTGCGGCGACCTTCACCGTTGATTGGAATGCACCTACGGCGCGGAGGTTCCCGTTCCCGGGTGAAATGAACGCATTTATCGGCGAATACGAAACGGCTCGAGGAGCATACTTTTCGAACGACGAATCGCGTGCGTTGGCAGCTTCGATTGTCGCATCGCTTGCATACGGCGCGCGTTGCGAACACGCAGACTCACCCACCGGTGAGTTCCACGATGACTCCCAACGCGGGCTCCTGTCAGCCCTTGGTGAACGGCTGCTGAGCGACGGGCTCGCGGCATTGCGCGCGGAGCGCGTCGGCACCGACCCCTAGCGAGCCGGGACTTGGTACGACGTTCGCGTCCGACGGCGCGCCGTTCGCAGTACCAAGCCTGCGCGTTGGTACGACGTTCGCGTCCGACGGCGCGCCGTTCGCAGTACCAAGCCTGCGCGTTGGTACGACGTTCGCGTCCGACGGCGCGATGTTCGCAGTACCAAGCCTGCGCGTTGGTACGACGTTCGCGTCCGACGGCGCGCCGTTCGCAGTACCAAGCCTGCGCGTTGGTACTTTGCTGGCCATAGCGTTGATTGCCACCACAGCAGTAGAGGCGGTACGACGAGTTCGATCACCGTGAGTCCGACGATCGCGATCGACGGGCGGCCGTAACGAGCCGCGCCGGGAAGGCGAGCGACGCCGGCCAAAAAGAACACGATCATCATCGCTCGAAAGACGGGCTCGTAGCGGGTCATGTCGTTTGAACACAGCCACAGCAACACGCCGTAGAGCGCGAACGCACCACCGTAGAAACGCACTTGGCTGTCGACCGAAGGATGTCGAACAGTCGCGTCGGGAATGGTTGGGTCGAGCAGCGCGTCGGCCTTGGCTCCCAGCACGACCTTCATCGATCCGATTCCCAGGATGACAACTCCGAGTACCTTCAAGAGTCCAATCATTGCTTGTTCCTTTGCGTGGTGGTGCTTGGTACCGTAGGCCTGCACTGAGCATGGCTTCGATTCAGCCACGTCCTAGATCGGACAGGTGTGTTTCGCTGCGCGCGGATGCCAATCGGGCAGCGTCACCGCACCGCACCAAGCCGTAACCGTTGAACAATCGTCATGTGCTGATGCTCACGTCGGCCGAGGGCCGCTGCATAGCTGCCGCGTGTTTGCGATTCTGGTTGGCATGGAGTTGCGGATTCCGCACGAAAAGCTCCGGGAAAGGTTGGGCGCGGCCGTCAGCCTTCGTTGGTGCCTTGCAGGACTCCAGCGTTCGCGAACGTTGCTTGGAGTTCATCGCGCAGCGAGTTCATGTTTTTGTTGGTGCGCGCCATACCGATCGCGCCGCCCATCATTCCTTTGGATGTCTTTTCGACTCGCACAATGGAAGTCCCACCTTCTGCCGACCGCACGCTCAGGCCGACCTTGAAGTACTGGGCGAACGCCCCGAGTAAGGCGTTGGCGATTTTGCTCCCGCGCTCAGCGAACCCGGTCCATTCGTCGGTCCAGGTCATTTTGAACTTTCGGGATTCCAACGCCTGGATGGCCGTAGATTTCGCCCGGGCAGGGTCGCCTTGGAGCGCGAATTCTACGAATTGGATTGAAGCCACTCGGTTCTCCTCGAAGCGATCGTGCCGGACGGTTCCGTCAGCTGGACCAGATTATTGCCGAAGCGTGGTACGCCGTCGAGGATGTGCCGTCGCGGATGTGCCGTCGCGGGTCTGGCCGATCGATTGGTGCACGCCAAGACTATTTGAGATTTTGGTGGGCGTACAATTGCGGAATCCGCACGAAAAGCTCCGGGAAAGCCAGAGGGGGTCATTCGTTGGCGTGGTTTACGCCCAGCTTGGGTTTGGTGAACGGAAACGTCATTTGGCCGAGGTACGTCTGCGGCACGTAATCGCCGAGCACTCCGTAGCGGTCGGGCCAGTCTCGATCCGCGGATGCAGCCGTCCCGAAGAGGTAGTCCAGAAACGAGAAATGGGCTGCGTAGTTCTTGTCGATACCTTCGTGATCTTGGGAGTGGTGCCAGTGATGAAAATTTGGCGTCGCGATGATGTATCGCAACGGCCCGAGCTTTGATCGCATATTCGAATGAATGAACACCGATTGGGTCGAAACAATCAAAACATAAATATCTACTGTACCTTTTGAGAATCCCAACGCGAGGACGGGCAAGATAACCATGATCCGCACCTGCAATATCTCGCCGAGGTGCAAGCGTGATCCGGACATCCAATCGAGAGCTTCAGTGCTGTGATGCACTGCGTGCATTTTCCACAACGGTTTGATCTGGTGGTTCGCTCGGTGAGTCCAGTACTGGCTGAAATCTGCGACCAGCATCGCGAAGGGCACCGCAATCCATAGTGGCAGTCCCGATACCCAACGCTGCACGCCACCGTTTGGAACCCACTGCAACGTGTCGCGTGTGACGGTATTCACCACAACGAGGACTGCGCCAACGATGAGATCGTTGCCGAAAAAGTAGCCGAGGTCAAGCTGCCAGCCGCGTCGAAAAATTGGTTGGTCTCGTTTCAGTGCGAAGAGCTTTTCGGCAACGATGAATACGGCTGCAGTGGTGAGCAGATCGATGATGAACAAGTCCAGGCCGATGTACGGCGTGTGGTCGGGGAAGTCCTTGACCTTCACCGCGCTGCCGCCGAGTGCAACGGCTGCAGTAATGAAACTCAGCGCGATCAGATTGAGCTGCCAACGGCGCCGCATGATCAGGTTCACGATCGCGACTGCTGCACCAACTACCAGGCTGACGAACAAAATCTTGCGCAGCATCTCGACGTCGTAACCGTGGCGGAGATCCGGCGTGGTGAGGTACTGCGGGAAATGAAACGCGACGACGGCCATGAAACTGAGCAGCGCAATCCCAACCGCAAACACCGACGGCCCAAGACCAGAACCGCGCGGCAACGGACCATCAGCGCGCAGCAACTCGGCGGGAGTCAGATCCAGGTCGTCAACGTCTTCGGCTAGGGCGGATTGCGAATCAATTTCCCCCGATTGCGTCATGGCTACGAGCGTAGGCGAGCCGATCACGGACTCGATCGACCATCGGTTCGATCATTGAGCCGATCGTGGCGCTGGTCATTGGGTCAGCGCTGGGATTGTTCACTACTTCGGTCGCGGTCGCGGTTGTGAACAGTGCATGGATTTCGATCGCGGCCAGCGTGCGTTGGATTGCGTTCGTGGGCGCGCTGCCGTCGGTAAAACATTCGGGATGATCCCGTAAAAAGGCACTCGCCCGCTCGACGGCCGTGTGAAGCGCCCTCGATGTCTCGTCGTTGTAGCTGAAGTGCCATGCTCGGGATCGTTGAGCGACTTCGTCCTTGCTCAGGTCGTCGGGGTAGTCGCTCGACGCGGCAAAGACCCGACAGTCGTAGGCCCGACACGTTTGGGGGCGGTCGTCGTAGATTGAACAAGCGTTGTTGCGTAACATCGGGCAGTGACCATCGGCGGTGTAGCCCATGAGCACATGGCCTTTCGGCAACCCAGGTGCAGGAAAGAGCAATGTTTTGGGGATTCTCCGCAATGCGCCAGATTCGTTTGGTGCGATGTGGATGAACTGCGATGAACGACAACACGCATCGCACGAACCGCACGGCACGGCCGAAGTAGCTCCATCGTCAAGCACCGCCCGCAGTCCGCCGAGCCATGTCGCGAAATCACCTGCGGCCGCGTTCGTGGTCTCGTGCGCGTGCTCGCGATCCACTGCTAATGACCGCCGAGCGCCAACAGATACCCGAGCAGTTGCGCGGCGAAATATTGGGCTTCGGTTGGGCTCAGCGCGTATTGCTGCATCACGGACTCCAAAGGTGGTTGGTCGGCGCTGCTGTATTGGGTGGTGACCGTCGTTGGCCCAGTGCTGAACTGCGGAGTCAATGGCGTCGGCCCCGAGACCGTCGCGATATTGGTGAGATACGCGATTGCGTAGACCGCCGTGAGTTGGGTGTTCGCAGGCGTCGCTCCGATATACGCAGCCGATTTCGTGAGTCGCGCGTAATCAGTCGTGTTCCAAGTGGTGGCGAAGCTGCGAGTGGCGTTGGTCGGTGTTGCCGTCACCGTTGCCGAAGGTGCGCCCGGTCCTTTGGAATTCGACGCAGTCGCGGTGAGCGAGTAGGTGGTGGCGTTGGCCAAGCCTTGCAACAACAGTCGTTCGCCCGGTAATTGCACGGTTGCTGTAACGCCGCCGGGTTGAGCGGTCACGGAATATGAACTGACCGGATTCGCGCCGGGGCTTGATGGCGGATTGACCGCAATGTCGATCCAGCCGTCGCCTGAACTGGTTGCCGCGATGCTCGGTGCGCTCGGCGGTAAACCAATCGGTGAACCTTGCACGCACGAACTGCTCGCGTTATCCCACTCTTGTTGGACGAGGTAGTAGTGGCCATTCCATTGCTCGTTCGCAAGCCCGCCATCGAAATTCAGCGGACCGTAGTTGTACGAACATTTGTCACCGTTTTCGGCGCCGGTCGCGTCGATCCACCCAAGGATGATCGGATCAGTGGTGGTTTCCATCTGTTCGTGGCTCGTTGTAGAGATCACGATGTCGGCGTCGCGGTTGTTCGGGAACGTTGTCTTTCCGGTACAGCGATTGCCAGATGCAGTGCCTCCGTACGGCATGTTCGCGTAGACGAATCCGGCGCCGTTGATATTCGAAAACGAGTGGTACGCACAAAACGTGAATCCGTGCGCGGCGCTTGGGTTGATGTCGGCCTTGAAACAATCATCGACGGCGACGCACGACGATTCATGCGGCGCGGTGTACACGTAATATTCGGTTTTGAGATCAAGTGGCAATGAATGCGCGGATATCACCGCCGCCATCTCGACTCGGATCTGGCCATCTTCGATGCAGTTTGGTCCGCTGCCGGCGCAGGCTGAACTAGCCGCAGGATACGGATTCGTGTCGATGATTGCCTGCACGAGACCCGACGAATTCGTGATGTACTCCGTCGGGCCGTTGACGGTTTGGTAATATTGCGCGTTGGTTTCGTACAGGCCGCTCCCACCTACATCGCTGAAGTACCGCTGCATCAAATTGATGTAGTTCGGATCGGGTGCGGCCGGAGTGCCGTCTTGCAAAGTGGCGGGCATCCAAAAAATTGGAATCGAATTGTTTGAGGCTTGCATTACCGGCCCACCCAGATAGACCAAGTTGTTCACAGCCGCTGGATTCGGGCTCGCGGCCCGGCGAATGTCGAGCGCGTCGCGGATGGAGCGCGCCGTATCGACCGGCGGAAGCACGTGAATACGCGGGCTGGGGTTCAACGCTCGGTGGATTTGTTGATCCGTCAGCGCAGCCGCACGCGGGCGTTGCATTCGAGCTGTAGACGTTCCGCTCGCGGCGATTGGTTTCACCGCGACGGGCAGCAATGCCACGGTGATTACTGCGATGCTTCGACACATTCGTGTTCGAGTGATTGTCGCCGTCCTGGCCATGGTGTCCTTGCGTGAAATGGGGTTTGCCGGGGTTCGGAATTGTGATGTTCGTCGGGTTCAAGCGCCGGCCTTCGGTTCAACCGCCGCAGATCATCGTAATGTTGCGTTGCTCGGAATGCGACTGCTGGTTTGTTGCGGCTGCGTTCGAACGCCAGATCGCGGGCGTCGTACAACCGCCTTTGGTTTGGACGCTTGTGATCAAGAGGGCGCGCCAAAAGGCGACGGATTCTGGCTGATCTCGACGAAACGCGGCGCCGCCCGTGGCCCGAGCGGCCCCGGAGCGCAGCGACGAGAGCGCGAAACTGGATTCTTGCATCGGATTACCTCTCAGCTATCGGCGCGCGTTCTTAGACGATCTTCAATGTGAAAACTTGCGAGAGCGTTACGG
>JANYBW010000084.1 GCA_025360585.1 Actinomycetes bacterium
GGCCTCCGGGGACAAATTAGGGATAAAGCTAGGCACGCGTGTTTCCAAACCAGAAGAACCCTTCCTTGCGGAAGGGTTCTGACCTGGACGTTTGATGGTGGCGGGGGTAGGATTTGAACCTACGACCTTCGGGTTATGAGCCCGACGAGCTACCAGACTGCTCCACCCCGCGGCGTGCTACTCACTGTATCGGTTCCTCGTTGCGATCGTCCAATTGGACGATCGCTTGGATCGCGGCTGCGGCCGCGTTTTTCGCCGCGAGGTTGGCGTCGTGGGCGAGTTGGGTTAACCGGGCCAGGCGCACCGGATCTTGGAGCGCTCGCTTGACCGCGGCAGGATCAGCGGTGCCGTCGGGTTTCGTCATCGCGAACAGTTCCGTATCTATCAGGCCACCTCCGGCATGATCGCTAATCGAGCGCCAAACCGACCAGTCACAATGATGCTCGACACAGATCTGCGCGACCGCGGCCGTCTCCATGTCGAGCGCGATCACTCCCTCGCCGCCGAGCTGCTGCAGTACCTGACTATCGGTGATGAGGTCATCGCCGCAGCTGATCACGCCCGTGGGCGTTGCTCCCGCAAAGACTGACGGTGTGAAGGTACGGCCAGTCGCTCGATCGACAACGGCCGCCGGCGCGATCAGCACGCCGATCGGCAATCGCGTTCGCACGGCGCCCGCTATTCCCACCACCATCACATGATCGATTTCGAAACGCAGCAATGCACGCGTTGCATGGCGCGCCGCATCCATTCCGATATCGCTGCGCGTCGCCACAACTTCGACGCCATCGTGCGCTCCGCGCCACTCATTCGGCAGCACCTCGATGAGTTTCAGACCCCTGATGATCGGTTCGAGTTCGAGCTGCATCGGGGCGATGATGCCAACGCGCATGACGTTGTCAGCCATCGCTCGGCACCACACAGAATTCATTGCCAAAAGGATCCACCAACACGATCCAATCGGTGAGTGGATCAGCGCACTGGCCGATATCGATCTCTCGCGCACCGAGCGCGATGAGTCGCGCCGCTTCGGTCGCAACGTCCGTGGTGCCATCGATCGGTTCGACGTCGAAGTGCACGCGCAGCTTTGCGAGGCGCTCCTCAGCATTCTGTACAAAATCGATATCGGGACAACGGTCGTTGGGCTGATGCAGGCTCACAAATCCATCGCCGTGATTCGCGATAGTCCAGCCCGTCGCTTTTTCCCAGAACGTTGCGGCCACCCGAGGGTCCGCAGAGTCGACGACAATCGAAGCGAGTCGTCCGCAATCGCGATACCGATCGCGCGGTTCCAACACACAAAACTCGTTGCCTTCTGGATCGGCTAACACAATCCACGACACGCCAACCTGGCCAACTTCGACCTTGCTCGCGCCGCGAGCAAGCAGATCCTCGACGAGCGTTGCCTGATGCGCGGCGCTATCACTTGCAAGATCAAGATGGATACGATTCTTGCTGAGCTTTTCGTCCGGGCACGCCAAGAACAACAGCGATGGGTTCCATGCGTCACGCGTCGGATCGACCAACGCAATTTCGCCGTCAGCGGCAGGCCGAGTCGACCAACCCAGCACTGATTGCCACCATTGCCCGAGCGCGATTGGGTCCTGGCAATCGAAGGTAACCGCAGATAAACGAGTAGCCATGCGCCCAGCCTCGCACGCTATGCGTCGGCGCGCATCAGCTCGATAGCTTCGCGCACGCGATTGCCATGAATGGTTTCTTCACGACCGTTCAACAACAACAGGCGTTTGACTTCTTCGTCGGGTTCTGCATCGGCCCAGGATTGATACCCGACATCGCCAGTGAGTTCGGCCTGCACGATCGCTTCGAACAACGAAGCATCAAGATTTGGCGGTAACGAAACTACGAACGGCTCGTTGAGCTCCGAGGGCTCGATGTAGCTCGGGCCAGCTTTCAGATCGATTGCCTTGCGGATCCGTCGCGCATGGCCAGTCTCTTCGCGCCCATTGCGGCGCAACAGGGCCGCCGCGGCTTCGTTGCCGCAAGCATCGGCGAGCTGCTGATAAAAGGCATCGCCACTGATCTCCACCCGGCACAACAATTCCATACCCGCAATATCAAGTTCCTTGAGTTCAAAGAGTTTGGTAGTGGCGCTGAAAAAATCGAGTTCGCTCATAACGAGCAACGTTACATCGATTCCATCATCGCTTCGTCGGCGCGCAAACGCCGGCCCGTCAACAACATCTCTCGAGCAAGGTGCGGCGGCACCAGACGCGACAAGCGAACGGTTCCGGCCACTCGAGCTTGATCGACCGGCACATTCGGTCAATATTCATTGTCGGTAATTTGTAGACCGCCAAGGTACGCGCCGGTCACGACGTTCGAACGAGCGACAACCGAGATCGCTACGAAACGATCGCCCCACGCTGCGGTGTCTCCGTCGTAGGTGATCGGAATGCTGAAGTGCGTGGAGCCCGGAGCTACTCGCAACGAGAACGCTTCGTAGCCATCAACAGTTGTGGTGGTCACCCAGACCGAACCATCACGGGTCACATCGCCATCCACCGTGACGGGCACGTTCACCGTGATACCGGGAGTATCGCCTTCAACAACCGCGACGGTCGCGACATTCACGCGCGCAGTAACGACATCCGGCAACGCAGATTGAGTCTCGCCAACCGCGAACGCGTCGAGCAAATATCCCCGCGCATTGCCCGCACTGGCGACGAGCTCCAACGCCACAAGGTGCTGCAAATCGACCCCGATTACGGCGTGAAGATTCACTCGAATGCTCTGCGCCCAATCCTTGCCGACCCGATCAGAACCCGGCAACGCAGTCACCGTGCGTTGTGCACCAACCTCCACCGAACGGCCGTCAGCATCGATCAGACGAACGCGGAAATGCAAGGGCTGCGAAACGACATCGGCGATCAGCCGTAGATCGATTCGCGAACTATTGGATACGTCGGCAGTGTGCGCAAATCGTAACGTGGCCCGGCCCGCTCCGTTGATCTCGAGCCGCAACGCTTTGGGCGGTGCTGCCGTCGGCGCGGCGAAAGACTGAATCCAGTGCGGATACGCAGTCCGTTGGCCCGACCGTATGACTGAACACGTCGGTTCACCATTAAGGCTGTAACCATCACAGGTTTGGGTGCGGACGGAACCAGAACCGTGAGCACTTCCGAGTTGTCCGGCTTCAAACAAGGCCATGCGCGCGCCGCCGATGGCCGCTGCGTACGCAGTAGCTCCGAGCGCCGATGCGGGAGCCGCAGCATCACCGTCGAGATACGCAAGCGCCGTGCGATCACTGTCGAGCGCGAAGTGCACGAGGGCAGCCGTGTAGGTCGCGCCGACTGCCTGCTGCGCTTCGGGCTTCAGCCGCCGAACGCTATTGCCGCCACAGACCGGATCATCGCTGCTGCCCGTGTAGTTCCAATCGTCTTCGGCGCGTGCAAGCGCCAGCCCAGGTGTCCATTCGCGATTGAAGAAGTTGTGGTTCGCGCCCATCACCATGATGGCCGAACGCAACGACGGATCCCGGCCATGCAAGAGATCACGCGCGCCGTCGACGTAAATCTGGCCTTGAAGATCAGAAACGTCGCCGTCGCAATACGGCAGCAATACCGCGGTGTGCACATTCGCGGGCACCTGCTGACCGAAAGCCGTAGGACCGATCGCAACGATGCCGCGGATGCGCCACGGATCGCGGCGATTGCTATCGATTGCCGCGCGAGCGACCCCTTCGCCGCCGCGGCTATGGCCGACCAACACGACACGATTCATGTCCACGCGGCCGACCATCGATTCACCCCACGGGGCGCGGCCACCAAGATTCCATTTTGCAAACAGATCAAGGTGGCGGCGAATGAGTGCAGAACGAGCCGCCGCACCACCATCTTGGGCCGCATAATCCTGGCCACTAATTCCGTTGGCCGCGATCGACACAACGATGTAGCCCTGCGACGCGAGCAGATCCGTCATGACTCGGTAGCCCAGGTGCGACGGAATCGCCTTCCAACCGTCCTGGCAGGGCCAATCCCCTGAGGCCACGCCGTCTGGGCCGCCCTTGAAGCAGGTGTAGTGACGGCCGTGCAACACCAGTACCAACGGACGCGCACCCGGCGCGCCAATCGGTAAGGTCGCTTCACCGACGGTTTCGATCGGCGCAGGGAACTCGGGCCACACAAACCCACCGATCGCATAGCGCTTGCGCACTGAGCGATACTGCCCTGGTTTTCCGGGGTCGGGCGCATTTGAACGTGCAGTAGTTGGCCACACCGCGGCTGCGATCTTGGCGCGCGCTTGGGCAGCCAGTTTCGGCGTGCTGGTGTCGGCAACATCCAGCCGACGGTCACCACGCCACAGTTCCCAACCCGATGAGCCCAACGCCGACCCACCCAATGTCGACGCGCCCAATGTCGACGCGCCAGCATCGCTGATGTCGACAATCGCATCGGTGCCGCGCTCATGAGCAACGCCAACGACAATTCCATCGTGGCGGACCACAAGTTCTTGAGCCCCGAACGGCAACGTTCGCGGACTATGCCACACCACGCGCGCTGCATTGCCCGAGCGAGTCACCGACCAGGATCCAATCGTCGTCGAGGTATTCGCAGTAGCTCCCGCAGGTACTATTCCCGCGGCAGCGATGCCCATGCACAGCGCCGCTGACGCCAACCCACGCAATCGCTTCACCAGTATCTCCGTTCGCTCGCAATCGATACCGAGCCGCCTTCAACGCAACACACGCCTCAACGTCGCCGTTGATAGATACGAAATTGCAGCCCTCAAACGGGGTTGACTCGTAGCGGCCCTAAACGGTTCGAAATTTCACTGAGGCAAGCGCGATCAGGCCACCGCGAGGAGACGGCGGTCAGCAACGATGCTCCCGTCGCGGTAGGCGCGCCTATACGACAAGCATCGCAGCAATGGACGCTGCGATTGCGGGACGGACCAGATTGAGCCCGCGCAAGCCGGGCAGCGCGTCGATCCGGGCCTCGACCCGGTCGACCAGTTCGCCGCCTTCCACACCGCCGAAGAGATACGCGGTGGTGAAGTCGGTTTCGAGTTTCGGTACGTCGCCGCTGCCGACGGGTTCCCATTGATGGCGTAGGAACCACCGCGTCACGCGCTGGGCACGCCGATCGTCGATCAAAAGGTCACGAGCTTTGGCCGCGTAGAACGCCGCGTGGCGACCCTCTTGGCGCATGATCCGGCCCAACAGTTCGGTCAGCACGGGATGATCCGCGATCAATGCCAGCCGGTTGTAGCCAGCATTGGCAGTCCATTCGTTGATCGCACCCCAGGTCATGTGTACGGCTGGAAACGATCCGATCGCAGTCCCGAGGAACCAAAACAGCGCCGGGCTCCAACGCAAGTAATGCTCGTTCCAAGAACGCATTGCCACTAACCGTGGTTGATGCGCCGGGATGTCGTGCGCAGCTAACACTTGCCCGAGGGCTTGGCCGTGCCAGTACTCCTCGTAGTTCCAAAGCGTAATAAACCCAGTCATTTCAGGGTCTTTCCACGCTTTCGTCATCAACATCTCGCGCGTGTACAGCACCGTCTGGTACTCGATGTCGTGCATGTACGCAAGGCATCGCAGGACATCGGGGTGCAGCGGATCCGAACGGAACGCATCAAAGTCGAGATCATCGGTTGCGATCCGACCACCTTGCTGTTGAAATTTCTCAAGCGCAATCGCCATACAACAATCTTCGTACTACTCGGCCGTTTGGATCAAGTGTTTTCCCACTCTCCCCGAAGATTGCCAAGTTCAACCAGGAGCCAACGCGTCATGCAGGCGGTTAGGGTGCCTCGATGGCAATGAACGTGCTCGGCGGCGAACTTGAAATGTGCAGTTTCGAGCCCCTCACCGGCTGGTACCGAGACGGCTGCTGCAACACCGGCGGGGACGACCTCGGTGTGCACACAGTTTGCGTCATCACCACGGCCGATTTCCTCGCCTTCAGCGCCTCGGTCGGCAACGATCTCTCCACTCCACACCCGGAACACGGGTTTCCAGGATTACAGCCGGGCGACGGCTGGTGTCTCTGCGCTTCGCGTTGGCAGGAAGCGTTCGAAGCCGGCATGGCACCTAACGTGCGACTGGAAGCCACCCATCTCGCGACGCTGGAGTGGGTGCAATTGAGCGATCTCGAATCCCACGCGACGTGAGCCCAGGGAGTGCATCATGCAGACCACCCGGAACCATCCCCCGCGATTGAACCTTGAGCGGCTTGCACTGATTCTCATTTCGGTCTTCATGATGCCTACCGCGTTGCAGGCATCGTTCGCGCCGAAATCGTTTTATGACGACTTCCCACTCGGCCGCCATTGGATTGCGCTCGGCGGCGAGCCGTACAGCGAGCACTTAGTTCGCGATGTCGGCGGCCTCTTTTTGGCGTTGATCTTCGCCACCGTCTGGGCGTTGTGGAAGCGCAACGACCTCACGGCATTCGCGGGAGCGTGGCTTGTTGAAGGCACGCTCCACGTCGCCTATCACCTCGGCCATCTCGAGCACTTCAAAGGCTTCGATAAAATCGCGTTGGTCATGTCGTTGGGTTCCGTTCCAATCCTCGCGCTTGTTGCCCTGCTCGCGGGGATCGCCCGCGCCAAGTCACACCGCGCTGCGGATGACGAAGCGAACTCGCGGGTTTAGCCCGACCATGAATAACAACGAGGCCATCCCGGGGCCCAGGGGTGCTCGCGCAAACCTCAAAACTGCCAAAGCACTGGTCACCGAGCCGTGCGGCGCGCTGGATGCGTTAGCCGCTGACCATGGCCTCACGAGCCAAGTCACCGTCGGCCCACTGCGCCTTGTGATTGTTGGTGATCACGAACACGTGGCCCAAGTGCTCGCCACGGACAACCTCGCATTTCGCTGGAGGCGAGTGGCGCAAACGCTCACGATCGTCATTGGCAAAACATCAATGATTGTAAGCGATGGCGAAGATCACAAACGCCGTCGCGGGCTCGCGCAGCCTGCGTTCGCCAAGCGACGACTCGATAGCTGGGCGACCCGCATCATCGAAGAGACCGATCGCCTCATCGACGAAGAATTCACGGTTGGATCTCCAAGGAAAGCGGATCTGCATGTGCTGCATCGCACGCTGATTCGGCGCATCTCGGTGCGGGTGTTATTTGGTGACTCGTTGCGCGAACGTGCGGATGAGATCGGCGAACGCATCGAACCGGCGATGCAGTACGCGGGGCAACCCGCGCTGGGCCAGATCCCGCATCCGCTGCCGTTCACGTTCCGAGCGCGAGCCAAACGAGCGCGCATTGAAGTGGATTCTTTGCTCGATGCCGTGTTTCGAGAACGGCGGGTCGCGGGGATCGATCCCGAATCGGATTCGCTCGTCGATGCACTCCTGCTCGCCAAGACCGAAGGTCAGGTACTCGACGACGCGGAACTTCGCGATCAAATCGTCACGTTGATCGGCGCAGGATACGACACGACCAGCGCAGTGTTGTCGTGGACTATCGCACGAGCCGCACTCCACCCCACTGCTTGGCAACTGCTTCGCGCCGAGGCCGCGCAGCAGCTCGACAACGCTGCGACACACGCACGCGTGAAAGCGATTCCGTACGCGTCGGCGACGGTTGATGAAGCACTGCGTTTGCATCCGGCGGGACCGTTCTCACCCCGCGAGGTTGTCCGCGATATCGAAGTCGGCCCCTACACTGTTCGCAAAGGCAGTGTCCTCGCCTACAGCCCCCACCTCATGGGCCGCGATGCACGCGTATGGGATAACCCACTGAGTTTTCAACCCGACCGTTTCCTCGCCACGAACCCAGGGGTCGAGCATCAGCGCCGTTTGGCATGGATTCCGTTCGGCCGAGGGTCACGTTCGTGCATTGGATTCGCGCTCGCCCAGATGCAACTCGCTTTGTTGACGGCACGTTTCGCACAGCGCCTGGATATCGCCTTGACCGATGGATCGATCCCGAAACCGTCGGGCCTGATCGTGACCCGGCCCGATGGTGGGCTCCCCGCGACAGTTACCCGCCAAACCTGACCCGCCCCGTCGACCAGCTTGCACAAGAACGTTTCGACAAGACTGGCCCGGCGCGACTCAACTGATCAGGTGACCGACACCAACGCAACGATCAGCATCCCCGGCAGCGGTGTCGCCCTCACCGCCGACATGACCGGGCCCCTCGACGGCGCACCAGTGATGTTGCTGCACGGCGGCGGCCAAACTCGCCACTCTTGGCATCACACCGCAACGATGCTCGGAACCCAAGGTTTTCGCGTGTGCAATATCGATCTCCGCGGCCATGGCGAAAGCGATTGGTCTCCCACCTCGGATTACGGTATCGAGGATTTCGGTGCCGACGTGCAGTGCGCGGCGCGGTATCTCACCGAAGCCGATCCGCAACACCGGCTGCCCGCGCTCGTCGGCGCGTCACTTGGCGGTATTTCATCGATGACCGCGATCGCGCACAGCGAAACGCCAATCGCGTCCGCCCTCGTACTCGTCGACGTTGGTCCCAAGATTGAACGTGAAGGTGCCGATCGGATCGGCTCGTTCATGATGCAAAATATGGAGAGCGGTTTCGCCAATCTCGATGAAGTCGCCGACGTCATCGGCGCGTACAACCCGCATCGCCCTCGGCCTTCGAATCTTGATGGCTTGAAAAAGAATCTCCGCCAGAAAGCCAACGGCCGTTGGTATTGGCACTGGGATCCTGCGTTCATCACCGGACGTCGGGGTTCTTCAGACGAAACTCGTTCGCTCACCGATCCCGATCGTCTTCTCAAAGATGCGCAAGTGATCGCAACATCCAAGCTCCCGACGTTGATGGTTCGAGGTCGCCAAAGCGATCTCCTGAGCGAAGAAGGCGCCAAGGAATACCAAAGGCTGATCCCGCACGGACAGTTCGTCGATGTGGCCGGCGCGGGCCACATGGTTGCTGGCGACCGCAACGATGTGTTCAACGATGCAGTCGTCAATTTCTTACACGCGTTGTAGGGTTTCATCGTTCGCGAATCAACTGGAGCAACCATGACTGCAACCACTTCGTTTACCCGCATGGATGAATCGACCGCTGAGCAATGGGGCATCATCGGCGCCGAACACGCCAGGAATTCCGGGCGGGTCGCAGATCGAGTCATCATGTTGTTGGAATCACTCGGCGAAGTTGTCGACGGATTCGCGACCGATCAGCTCACGCACTGTCTACAAACGGCGACCCTCGCGGAGCGAGCCGGTGCCGACGATGAAGTGGTGATCGCGGCGCTCTGCCACGACATCGGCAAAGCAATCAGCGTGGCCAATCATCCCGCTATTGCTGCATCGATCTTGAAGCCGTATGTACGCGCGGACGTGCACGAAATGGTGCGTGTGCATCAAGATTTCCAGGGCCGCCACTACTACGCACATTTCGGTGGCGACCCCGATGCGCGTGAGCAACACCGCGACTCACTCACGCCGGAACAATTCGAATTAGCAGCAACCTTTGCCGACGACTGGGATCAGATTGCCTTCGATCCCAACTACGACACACTGCCGTTGTCTCACTTTGAACCGAAAATCCGCAGCGTCTTCGCTTACAAATCCGCAGTACCAACGGCCCGGCCTGACTGATCGCGGCCTGACTGATCGCTGCGTTGCTGATCGCGGCCGGGCGGTTCGTACACGATGACGTTCCAACCGTCGTCGTGCAAGCGCCTCAGCTCGCGCCACTGTGCGAACGCGGTTTCAACCGTCGCAACGTTCACATCCAGCATGCCGCCGAGAATCAATACGCCGCTGGGTCGGGTCACGCGCTGAAATTCATCAAGCAATTCAACAAGTATTTGCGCACCACCTAAATTCGCGACCACGACGTCGTGGATCGCATTGATCGTTGAAAGTTCACAGACTGCAACGTGAATCTGTGCTTCGAACCGGTTGAGTTTGGCATTGTGGGCCACGACCGACACCACGGCTGGATCACGATCGATCGCGGTTACCGCTTCGGCACCGAGCGCCGCCGCAACGACGCTGAGCACTCCACTGCCACACCCGACATCAAGCACCGTGTGACCGGGCTGCACCGTTTCGATGAGCGCTTCGATACACAACCGGGTCGTCGAATGCGCGAGGCCAAAAACATTGCCGGGCTCGATCACCACGGTCGTCGCGCTCGACGAAACAGGTTCGGCGCACCAGGCTGGCACCACCGTGAAGCGACCGGCAATCACGTAAGGCTCTACAAATGTTTTCCAGGCATTGTGCACGCCAGGGTCGCTGCGTTCGGTTTGTGCACCAACAATGGTCGCACGCGCGATCGACAATTCGTTCGACGATCCGAAGCCCGCAGTCAACGTCGTGAAGGTGCCGTCGACAGACTCCCCAACCGCGACGGCACCGAGTTCCCACAGCCGCCACGAGGTGAGCTCCACCTGATCATTCGGAACTCGGACGACGAGGTGATCACCAACGGAATCATGCACCTGGCGATCTTCGCGCGGGCTTGAACCGGTAGCGCACTTCCCAGAGCGTTATATCTGGCTGTCGCCGTTCGAAGATCCGCCGCCACTGTCGCCCGAACCGGACCCTGTCCCCGAACCTGACCCAGAATCGGAACCAGCGCCATCGCCGGACCCGTGATGTCCGCCGCCACCGCCATTGCCGTGGTGATCTCCAGGAGGTGTGGGATTGCCATTGGCATTACCGGCAATGTGAATTTCAACTCGGTTACTGATCGCGAGCGGCTTCTTGGCGTTGCCCGCGTGGATGATGACCATGTAGTGATACACGCGACCGGCTTCGATCATCGTGTCGTCGTAGCTCGTAGCGTCGCCCGTCGAAAAGGCCCGCCCGCGGCCCGGATCGGAAGTTGAGCCCGTGCGGAGCAAGATGTACTGCGAACCATCGGCAAGGGTTCCTCCGGACCATGAACAGTGCACCGCGTTCGCGTTCGCACTGCACACCAATGCAATGGTCTGCGGCGGCCGGTTGCCTTCGCCTTCGTTCGATCCGCGATTCCCATCGCCCGGTTGCCCATCGGAGCCTTGGTGATCACCCGATCCGTTACCGCCGCCCGTTGTGCTGGTCGGGGGCTCGGTTGATGGAGTAGTCGGCGGTTCAGTCTCGGGGGTCTCGGCCTTAGTGGTTTCGGCCTTAGTGGTTTCGGTTGGCCCCGGTTTCGGTTCGGCGCCGAGCGTCGTCGGTGACGGCACCTCAGTAGTCGGGCCATCGGCATTCAGGGCATCGGTACTCAGGGCTTCGGGCGTTGGCACCTCGGGAGCGGCCAACGACGGTCCGTCGTCGGCTGAACCTACGACGTTGGAAAAGACATGTTGCACTGGTTTCGGTAGCGCACCGGCAGCGCCCGCACCCGCGGTACCCGCGAACGCGACGCCGGCACCCAGGGCGCATTTGCCGGTAAGCGACAGTCCCGTGATTATTTTTGCGAGCTTCATACCGTTTTGTAACGGCATCGCATGGAGTGAATCTGTAGCGACCTTACGAAAACTTAGGAATGACGTGTTCGCCCATGAGCTTGATCGTCTGCATCACCTTGTCGTGCGGGATCTTGTACGGGTTCACGAGACACAACAACAGATCGACTCCTGCATCTTCGTAGCGCCGACACATCTCAACCGCTTGATCGGGTGTGCCGCAGACTGCGGCGTTCATCGACATCAATATTTCGAGATTCAACAGATCGAGTGAACCGTCGTCGTCGTGTTGTTTCATCTCAGCGGCGTAGTGATAGTTGCCAAGCTCCTGATTACGTTCCTCCATATAACCAGCGAGCTTTCCGATCATGCTCGCACCCTTTTTGGGATACCACTCAAAACTTTCACGAGCAACGTCGATGGCTTCTTGTTCCGTAGGCGCAACGTTCATCATCGTGAAGGTCGCAGCCGAGTTGTTCACGAACGACGCGAGCGGTTGCGTACATTGCGCGATCGCTTCACGATAGAGCCCTATTTTCCGGCCGATTTCTTCTGGCGGGACACCAACGGCAAACGAACAAAGGCCGAGGCCAAGGGAACCAACTTCGGCGTGGCCTTCATCGCTGGTCGTTGCGCCCCATACTCCGGGGTGCGGTTTTTGTATGGGCTTTGGCAACACCCTGCGTTTCGGCATGCTCCAAGTTTCGCCCGAAAACTCGTATTCGTCGTTGCTCCAGCACCCGACAACGTGGCCGATCGCTTCGCGCCACATGGCCCGAGTCTTCGAAGGGTCGATACCGAAGCCTTCAAGTTCAGCCCGCGTCGCGGAGCGCCCCGTACCGAAATCGACCCGACCGTTGCTGATGAGATCCAGTACCGCAACGGACTCCGCGGTGCGGACGGGGTGGTTATAGGGCGCAGGCATGAGCCGCACTCCATAGCCAAGCCGAATTTTTTCGGTTGTAGCGGCAACCGCGCCGTAGAGCACCTCAGGATTCGAACAGTGCGAATATTCCTCCAAGAAGTGGTGCTCAACCGTCCAGAATGCGTGCCAGCCCGCTTTGTCGGCGGCCTGCACCTGGGTGAGGGTGTTCTGGTAGGCCTCGATTTCACTGCGCTCGTTCCACGGACGAGCGACGGGGATTTCGTAAAACAGTGCAAACTTCATCAAAGCCTCCAAGAAAACGGTGGGCGCAGACTACAGACTTTTGCCCCGACGCCGCGCTGGCCGGGGGCGAAGGGGGCGAACTGCCGGTCACCGAATGCAGTCCAGCCGCAGTCATTTTCGGCCGATGTTGTTGCAATGCCGCGCCGGAAACGAGAGCCGATCAGTGAAGGGGTGCGCCTGGCGTGCCTGGACACCGTCAGTCGGGCCGTCGCCAAAGGCACCCTGCTCGGAATCCCGGGCTCGATGTTACTCGCACTCGTCTTCGGCTCGACAGTTCCTAGTTCACGGCGGATTGCGATCATCATCGCGATTTCGCTCGCAGACTTCATCGCATTTTGGGCGAGCATTCGCTTTCTTCGGCTGCGTAAACGGGGCGTATCGATCACTCGCTACTGGCCTGGTCCGATCAGTGCCGCGCTCGTCGGGTTGGCGTGGGGGCTCCCGGCACTCATCGCGTTGCCCGATGTCCATCACGTCGAGTTACGTGCCGTGTACCTCTTGTTCGCGTGCGGGACTTCGGCAACCAGCGTCGTGGGGGCCGCGGCCCGCCGCAGCTACTTCTACGCGACACAGATCACAATGTTGGCACCCATCACAATCGTGTTCCTCGCATCCGACGACCGCACCACGACGCTGCTCGGCTGGGCCATCCCGATCTACTTCGCCGCCATGGCTTCGGCACACCACGACGTGCACAGCGTCGTGGTCAGTGAGCTACAACTGCGCGAAAGTAACGGGCTCGCCAATCTGCAACTCGTCGCGGCGAATAAGAATCTGCAGGAAATCGCAGCCCGCGACGACCTTACCGGATTCGCGAATCGTTCAGCATTTATGGAACATCTCGAACGGGCGGTAGCGAGCGCTCGACGGGATCGCTCCACCATCGGCCTGCTCTATTTCGATCTCGATCGCTTCAAGGTTGTCAACGATTCCCTCGGCCACGGCGCGGGTGACGAGCTCCTGATTCAAGTCGCGCACCGGGTTCAGAACGTTCTGCGGACCAACGATGTGTTGTCGCGTTTAGGCGGCGACGAATTTACGGTCGCGTTGGATCGACTCACTGATGCCTACGAAGCGCTGCTGATCGCCAATCGAGTCGCGGGAACATTCATAACACCATTCGTCATTCAAGGGCGCCGCCTCAACATTTCGGCGAGCATCGGAGTCGCGACGAACATCCATCGAGAAGACGACGGTGAGACTTTGCTCGCGCACGCAGATGCGGCGCAATACCGGGCGAAGGAATCGGGCCGCAATCGGGTCGAGGTCTTCGATATCGCGTTGCGCGACGCGCTCGAGCGTCGGCTCGACAATGAACAAGAGCTACGCGACGCGCTCGCGGCCGGCGACATCGTCGCCTACTACCAACCGCAAATCGAAATTTCGACTGGCCGGATCGTGGGCGCCGAGGCACTCGCACGGTGGCATCATCGTGAACGCGGCGTGCTGGGTGCCCAGGAGTTCGTACCGCTCGCAGAAGAGTCCGGGCTCGTATTTGCACTCGATGCTGAGATCATTCGCCAAGCAGTCTTGACCCGAGTCGCGCTGGCCAAGGCCGAACTTGCTGCACCGTTTCGGATTTGGTGCAATGTGTCCGCTCGTCAGCTCACACGTGGCGAACCAGCGCAAGAACTCGCAGCATTGTTGCGCGAAACGGATTGCGATCCACACGGCATCGGGATCGAGATCACCGAAACTGCCGTCCTGCCCGATGTTGACGCGGCCCAGCGACAAATCTTGATTGCCCGAGCACTCGGCGTGCAGTGTGCGCTTGACGATTTCGGCACGGGCCACAGTTCGCTCACACTGCTGCGCGAGCTTTCAATCGACAAGGTCAAAATCGACCGCAGTTTCGTGGCCGACCTCGGGATCGATCCGGCCGATACGGCGATCGTTCGCAGTGTCGTTGCCCTGGCCCAGGAACTCGGGCTCGGCATTGTCGCAGAGGGCGTTGAAAACGAACAACAAGCATCGCTGCTCACCGCAATGGGTTGCGATCAGGCGCAAGGATATCTGTGGGCACCCGCGCTGCCCGTCGACCAGTTCATCGCGAGGTTGTACGAACAAGCGCTGATTCGCAATCTCGGCGATGGAGCAATGAAAACCGCCGCATAACGCCAGGATCTGGCGTTCGCGGTCACAGTTGGTTATCCGAGTTCGTTGCCGTAGATACCGACGAAGCTCACCATTTCGCCGGGGTAACCGCCAAGATTGTGGGTCAGCGCCAAGCCGCGATCGGCGTGTTTGATCGTACGTTCCGCCGGGGCTTCGCCGCGCAGTTGCAACCAAGCCTCGAACATCATTCGCAAACCACTCGCACCCACTGGATGTCCAAAGCTCTTCAAACCACCGTCGGGGTTGATCGGCAGGTTGCCATCCAAATCGAACGTTCCGTCCATGACCTGTTTCCAAGCATCGCCGCGATCGGCAAAGCCGAGGTCTTCCATGATGAGCAGCTCTGCGGGCGTGAAGCAATCGTGAACTTCCGCCATTGCAAGTTGCTCGCGCGGGTTCGTGATACCGGCTTGCTTATACGCATCCGCGCCAGCCATCGCGATCTCGGGAAACGCTGTGTAGTCGTAGTTGGGGTCGGCGTTGCCGGAGCAACTTCCGGCGATGAACGACAGTGCCTTCACGTACAGCGGTTTGTCGGTGTACTTCTGTGCGTCTTCGGCGCGGCAAATAATCGCGGAGGCCGATCCATCAGCTACACCAGAGCAGTCGTAGACACCCAAGCCGCCGGCCATCAACGGTGCGTTGCAGATGGTTTCGGTACTGACTTCCTTGCGGAATTGCGCACGCGAGTTACGCGCGCCGTTGTAGTGGTTCTTTTGGGCGATGTGTGCCAACACCGCGCGCATTTCTTCGTTGCTCACTCCGTAGCGTTTGCCGTACGCCGGCGCACACATCGCGAACATCGCGGCGGCGGTCAACGATCGAGCGGTGCCATCGGTTGGAGCGTGTGAAGCGCCAACGAGGCCTTGGTACCCGGAATCTTTGACCTTTTCAACACCGACCGCCATGGCCAAGTCGTAGGCGCCGCTCGCTACGGCGTAGGCGGCATTGCGCAGTGCTTCGGAGCCCGTCGCGCAGTGGTTGATTACGTGGGTGACTGGCTTGCCAACCAATTGCAGCGGCCGAGAAAGCGTCAGCCCACTCATGCCCGACATCGCGGTACCAAGCCAATAGGCATCGACGTCGTCTTTGGTTAAGCCCACGTTCGCGAATGCTTCGTTCGTCGATTCGATCATTAGATCGTCGGCGCCTTTATTCCAATGTTCACCGAACGGCGTGCAGCCCATCGAGATGATCGCAACGCGGTCTTTAATTCCGTGCGAACCCATGTGTTCTCCTCGTAACAGTTTCGGCTAGCCCCGCAGGGGGCGAGCTTTCCAGAAGTAGTTGTGAATACCGTCCGCAGTGAACAGTTTCCGAAACGTCATCTCGATACGGTCGCCCATTTGCAACCCATCGGTGTCGACATCGCAGAGTTCAACCGGCAGGCGGGCACCGTTGTCGAAATCAACAACCGCGAATGCGATAGGAGGCGAGGGCGAATAGGCAATACGGTCGATTGTGAAGGTCGCGATCGATCCACCAATGTCGCTCATCGGCAATGGTGACATCTCGTCGATAGCTCCACCGTCGCGCGAAATACGTTGCGGCGGTAGGTGCGCGGCGCCGCTCGATGCGTCCTTCGAGCCGACGAACGCGTACTTGTATTCCTGGGTCCGGGCCGAGATCGATGCCGAAATTCGGCCGGGTTCGGGGCGCCGTGGTGGTTCAAGTTTCACAACGTCGCGCCAGGAGAGGTACTTGCCGTAAGCGAGATCAGCAGTGTGCTCGATCTGTGCGGCAACTGTGCGCGCCGGACGATACGAACTCAACGTTGCGGTTGTGCGAAACAACATGATGTCGCAGCCGTCGCATATTTGTACCAGTGCGATGACCTGATTTGGTTCGGCCGTTTCCAACGCGTGTGCGAGCAGTAGCGCTGCGTGCGCGGTGCCAGTCTGTCCGACCGTGGCCGTGAGATCCTCGGCGATCTTGGCGACGCCAAGCTTGCCCGCGACAGCTTTCACTGCCCGCGTGTGGGGGCCAGTCACGATCGCGACATCGACCTGGTCTGCGCTGAGGTCCGCGCTCTTCAACGCTTCGTTCCACGCGACGCTCGACAACGCGAGGTACTGCACCTCACCGAAGCGTTCTTCCCATTGCCGAGGTCGCGAATCGCCCGGGGTTCTCCAGCGGTCGATGAATTCTTCAGTGCGCGTCGCGCTACCGATGAGCTCAGCGATCACGGCATCGCCTTCGCCGACCAGAATCGCCGCTGCACCATCTCCGCACGCGGCTTCATCCGCACCTGTGGGCAAACCAGAACGGCGATCCGAGGTCACGACCAACGCGTTGTGATTACTACGCAGGGCGTAGGCCAACGCGCCCATACCGCTGCGTACAGCGCCACCCATGTCAAACGCGGCGGTCGCGCTATTGAGACGCAACGCGGAATGAATCGCGGTGGCGTTCGTCTTTTCAAGATAAGCAGGATCGGCGGTGGCAAAGAGCAGCGCGTCCGCCGTCGTCGAAGCACTCGAAAGGGCAAGCCGGGCCGCTTCAACGCCCATTGTGGTCGTGTCTTCGTCGTAGGATGCAACGGCGCGGGTGCCTTTGCCGCCACCAGTACCAAAGAACTTAGTGATTTCCGAACGTTGCAATCGGCGATATGGCACGTAGCCAGATGCAGCAAGAATCCCGCGAGGCAAAGACATCTGCGCAGTGTAGATGCCGAGCCGGTCGCCGCTTCGAGCGCTCCACGAACCGTCAATACCTCGCCCGGTACCGGTGTCTGAAAGAGGTACCGCCGGGACCGTTGGTCCGCAGGCCTTTCCTCGTTGGCCACCCGAGGTTTAGTCTCTCGCCATGCAGCAGCTATCTGGCCTCGACAACAGCTTCCTTGCGATGGAAAACCCGTCGATGTACGGACACGTTTCGTCCTTGGCAATTTTCGAGCCGAGTGCAAAGATCACGATCGATTCGGTGAAACAGCTCGTGTCGGAACGCATTCATTTGGTCCCGCCGTTTCGGCGGCGGCTGGTTGAGGTACCACTGGGCATCGACCATCCGTATTGGATCGAGGATCCCGATTTCGATCTCGACTTTCACATTCGCCACATCGCCGTGCCGTCGCCGGGCGATGAGTACCAACTCGCGGAGCTCTCTGCCCGCATTACCGCGCGGCACCTCGACCGCTCCCGACCGTTGTGGGAGATGTACATCATCGAAGGGCTCGAAGGCGGGTACGTCGCACAACTCACGAAGATTCATCACGCGTGTATCGACGGAGTGTCTGGAGCCGAAATTCTTGGAGTGCTACTAGACGTTGATCCCACTCCCAAGCCAACGCCGCCGCCCGAGGTTGCCTGGCAATCCGAGACGGAACCGAACGCTTGGGAGATGCTGGCACGCGGCACGTTCGGCGCGATGTCGCGGCCCCGAGTTGGTTTACGGCTTCTGCGCAAGACTTTGAGCAACGGCCCCGCGCTCGCTCGCAATTTCAGTGTCAGCGTCGCACCTTCGCGACCATCGCAGCTGTTGTCGCGCCCGGATGAACCCACCCCACCGGCTCCGTTTAGTGGGCTCATCACTGCGCATCGGCGTTTCGCGTTCGGATCGCTTCCGATGAGCGACGTCAAATTTGTCAAAAACGTGCTCGGTGGAACGGTCAACGATGTCGTGATGTCCATGTGCGCGGGGGCGCTGCGCCGCTGGCTCATCGAAAACAAAGCACTGCCCGCAACCCCGATTCATGCAATGGTTCCGGTGTCGGTGCGCACGCCGGAACAAGCAGGAACGTTTGGCAATCGGGTTTCGGCCATGGTCGCTGCGTTACCGACCAATGAGTCAGACCCCGTTGTTCGTTTTCAAAAAATGCATGAAGAAATGAAGATCGCCAAGGATCAACACGGTGCGATCCCGGCCGACATGCTGCAAGATTTCGCGCAGTTCACCCCTCCCTCGGTATTGGGTGCGGCAAGTCGGGTCATCGCTCGGACCAAAATCATGGACCGTGTGAATCCGCCGTTCAATGTCATCATCAGCAATGTGCCGGGACCACAATTTCCTTTGTATTCCTCCGGAGCGAAACTCAAAGGGGTCTATCCGCTCTCAGCGATTACCGACGGTGTTGGTTTGAACATGACGCTGATGAGCTACAACGGAAATCTCGATTTTGGTTTGCTTGCCGATTGGGAAATGGTTCCCGACGTGTGGAACATGATCAACGCGCTGGCCGACGAACTCGCAGAACTGAAAAAGGCTGCCGAAGCAATCGCGGGAACGTAACCAAATCACGCGACCGGCGGCTGCCGCCAAACTCAGCCGAATATCGGCAACCACCAGACAACGCGCAACTCCAAGACCACCGAAGCCCGATTGCTCAGCAGACTCCTAATCCTCGTTGAGGAGCCAGCGGATCGTGTCGTGGTGCTTGGTGTAACGGGTGTGCATTCCCCAGGCCAGTGTTTGCGCGATCGTCCATGCTTGAGCCCGTTCGCGGTCGAGGCCAAGATCGCTACACAATCGATCGAATCGGTAGCGGACCAGTTCGCGTGAATGACCAAGCTCGTTGGATCGCACGATGCATGCCACCGAAAACTCACGCTCACCAATCAACGGTTTGGGATCGATGACAAGCCAGGGTTCGCGCTCGGATCGCAAGATATTGTCGGCGTGCATGTCTTGGTGCAACAACACGCATTCGCCTTGCGATGGCCCCAGGTCTCGGCACGCCGCGACTGCGATTTCCACCCAGTGTCGCGGCACCGGTCGGTTGTTTCGTTCCCACTCGTCAGCAAGTCTATGGCACCACCCATAGGCCTCATCGGCGAGTGTGGAAATCGGAGCTGACGTCGTTTTCCAGAGTCGCGGCAGCAATTCGCAATACACGTCGAGCGCCGCCCCACAGTCGAGCTCGCGCAACGGACTGCCGGGCCTGCACCGTTCGATCAACAACGCATGACGGCTCGCATCATGATCGAACATCTGAACTGCGCCGTCGCCACTCCACACCTGCAGTGCGGTCGCTTCATGGACACACTCCCGATGCGGAAACTGCACCTTCAATACGGCTTCAGAGCCATCGGCACGCGTAGCTGGCGCGGTATACGACAAGTGGCTGTTCGGAAACGCCGGACCGATCGTCACGTCGAAGTGTTCGGCCGCATCGCGAACCAATTTCGCCAAATCGCGCACCCACTCTCGACCTCCGGGATCAGCCCGTAGATCAGCAAGATTCGGTGGGCGTTCAAATGGAGCTGAATGCATAAGACGAGCGCGCTCAATACCTGCGGACTAATTTTGGACTCGCGGCGAGGAAGGACGTGATCGCGGCGCGGCGGTAGCACAGGTGCATATCGTCGTCCTGCCAAGTAACCGTCCGGTCACCAACGATTGTGAATTCTGGGAAGCGGGTTTCGTAGGCGTGCAATGCTTCATCGCTCAGCGGCTTACGAAGTTCGATTTCAAACGAATACGGCCCAGGAAATTGGGGTAACGCGAGTTCCTCGATGCTTAGCACCGCTCGTTCCGCAGCATCCGCGATCACGCGCTGCGCGCGCACGGGCGGAATGATCCAACCGGCTTCGTGGGACAGCGCGCGTTTTACCACCGCGATCTCGATTCCCGGTACGAATGTGGCCATGCGTTCGCACACAATGTCGTCGCCCGAGATCAACGCCGTAGGCACACCGAGCGAGGCTGCGTACGTCGCGAAGATTTCGCCTTCCGATATCGGGCGCCCATTGCACCGAACGACCTTGTAATCCGTGTAGCTGACGGTATGCGCTCCGATACCAAGCACATCACCAGCGGCCGCGTGATGGCCGATCAGCATCATTGCGTCGAAGGTGTCGTCGAGCGCGGCAATCGTGGTCGCGCCGCCGCGCGGGAGGCCCCGGACAACATCAACCTCCGGATCAATTTCGTCGAGCAGCAAATTGCACAGCATCTCAACGCCATGATTTTCTTCCACCACAAACGAAGTTGCGCCCGCACGCCGCGCACCCGTGACCGCGGCGTTCACATCGGCAGTCATCCATGACCGTGCCCGTTGATAATCCTGGCCGCTCGCCACGACGTCTTGCCAACGGGTCACACCGCTGATGCCTTCCATGTCGACCGAGATATAGATGCGCATGGCCGTATCTTGTCTGGACGGCGACGGTCAGCACAAGTAGTGGTTCGCCGCCACCCGTGGTGCGCCGCACAATGAGCGCAGCGCTGTATTGCGCAGGATTGGTGCGGCTGGCAAGAACGCACGACGAGTCGCAGCCGGGGCCATACCCCGAGGAGCAGGACGCAGTCCAGGCGCGCAGAGACCAGCAAGACGCCTGTGTTCATTGAGTGAGGTGCCACTAGGTTGGCGCCCCATGACGTATCGCGTAATTCAGTGGGCCACTGGACTCGTTGGCCAAGAATCGATCAAGGGCATCGTCGCCCATCCCGAACTTGAGCTCGTTGGTTGTTGGGTGCACAGCGAATCGAAAGTCGGCATGGATGCCGGCGAGATCGCGGGAATCGAGCCGACCGGTGTAACCGCAACGAACAGCCTCGACGAAATCTGCAGTATCGACGCCGACGCGGTTGTGTACTCACCGATGCTCGCCGACGAAGGCGAAATTCGAGCGTTGCTCGCGTCGGGCAAGAATCTGGTAACCCCGATCGGCTACATCTTTCCACGCGTCGATAGCCGCAGAGCCGAAATGGAAGCGCTGTGTGTGGCCCACAACGTCACGCTGCACGGCACTGGAATTCATCCCGGTGGCATCACGGAACGTTTTCCGCTCACGCTCAGCGCCTTGTGTCGCGATATTCGCCACGTACGCATGGAGGAGTTTTCCGACATTCGTAACTACGCGACGGCGAGCGTCGTGCGCGACATCATGTTGTTTGGACATCCGCCTGAGGTTGCGGCGCAGAGCCCAATGCTGAAGGTCATGGCCAATGGCTTTTTACAGTCGATCGACATGGTTGCGCACGAGCTCGGCTGGACCCTCGACGCCAAGAAACGCACCAGTCATTCAATGGCGCTTGCGACCCGCCCGATCGAATCACCCGTTGGCATCATCGAAACCGGGACCGTCGCGGCACAAAGATTCTGTTGGGAAGGCACCGTGAACGGCGAGCCCGTGATCACGGTGCGCACGAACTGGATGATGGACGACGGCCACCTCTCCGACGGCTGGCAGCTCGGTGAACAACGCTTCGAAGTTGAACTCGATGCCGATCCTCCACTGGCCGTCACTTTTCACGGGCTCCATCCTCCGGTATTGGGCGAAGACTCCTGGATCGGCCTTATCGCCCCAGCGATGCACTGCGTGAACGCGATCCCCTACGTCGTGCAAGCAGGAGCCGGGATTAAGACGTACCTCGATCTACCAATGATCGCCGGCCGCGCCGCGGCTAACGAAACCAATAAGCACTGACCGTTGTCCCTTTATACAGCGATTCGGTACACAAACGGACAACGGTCATTGGGGTTATAGCGGGGGAACCGGGATGGTGAATGCTGGGCTTTCGGTGCCGCCATCGATTTCGAAAATCTTGCCGGTGACCCACGATGACGCTTCCGACACCAAAAACACGACCGCGGCAGCGATGTCTTCGGGTTGACCAACTCGATGCATTGGTGTACCGGCTTCAAGCTGCTCGCGCACGCTGTCGTCGGTGAGTACCGAAGCGAGCGCTGCGGTTTCGACACCACCAACTTCGATTGCGTTGACTCGTACTTTCGGTGCAAGTTCGGGCGCCATCGCGCGCGTCATCATGCAGAGCGCGGCCTTCGCGGCCGCATACGCGGTAAAGGCGGGTTGCACCATGCTCGCCGAGCGCGACGAAATATTCACGATCGCGCCGCTCACACCAGTTGTTTCGAACGTTGCAACCATATAGGGCACCACAAGTTGACTGAGCAAAAACGCGCTCGTCACATTGAAACGCATCGCCGCTTCCAGGTTGCGTTCGCTCGTCGCCATGAACGGCCTCGGCATCCACCCGCCAGCGTTGTTGATCAGGATGTCGACGCGACCGAACTCCGCGATCGTTGCGTCGACCAGCGCGGCTAGCTGCTCAGTGACGGTGACGTCCGTTGGCACGACCAAACACCGCCGCCCGACGGCCCGAACCCGCGTTGCCGTCGCTTCAAGGTCGGCCTCGGTACGGGCAGCAACCACGACATCAGCCCCAGCTTCCGCGAGCCCAAGCGCGCACCCCGCGCCGATGCCTTTGCCCGCGCCGGTAACAATCGCGACGCGGCCATCCAAACGAAAACGATCGAGAATCATCTCGACAGCTTGACGACCACTGGCCCAGCCTGACAAATCGAACCCGCGCGAACGCAACTTGATTCAAGTTTTTCTGGCGTGACTGCCGACACTCTTATCGAGGTGTGGCTGGGAGCGACATCGGGAGTTTCCATGCAGAAGTGGCGAACACACCAACTTCGGCGTCGTGGCATGTGTGTGGTCGTGACGACCGCGCTTATGGGCCTGTCGTTTTCGACTTTTGCCGCCGAAGCAAAGTTGGCCAAGCCGGTCATCGGCCAAACCGGAATGTTTCTTTCGCATTGTGTATTTTCCCATCGAGCACCGAGTGATCCGATCGTGCATCCGAAGATGACCGGGAGCCACAGCCACGACTTCTTTGGCAATCTCACGACGAACGCTGATTCGACGACATCGTCGTTGCAGAACCAGGGCACTTCATGTCAAGTACTCGGAGACACCGCCGCGTACTGGGTTCCGACTCTGTATGCCAACGGCACCGCGATCGAAGCTGCCGACTCCTTGAGCTACTACCGTACCTACAGCAGCGGTTCAATCGCGACGATGCCAATTGGTTTGAAGATCGTCGCTGGTGGCGCGGATCATGTTCGCTGGACGTGCTTTTCGCACGGAATGGGCTCCGCGTTGGCGAATTCTCCGCGCCCATGCCGCTCCGACGAACGAGTCGCCATGGGTGTGACCTTTCCGGAATGCTGGAACGGATCAGCTCTGGACAGTGCCGACCACCGCAGTCACATGGCGTACGCGGTCGATCACGTGTGCCCCAACGGATTCCCGACTGTCGTGCCAAGACTCGCGTTGTGGATTTTGTACAAGCCGTTTCAAAAAGGTTCGACCTTGAGTTTTTCATCCGGGGGCGTGGAAACTGCGCACGCCGATTTCTTCAACGCCTGGGACAAGAATGTGCAACAGAAGCTGCACACGTACTGCCTCGATGGGCACAGGATCTGTTACAAGACGATGTACCGGATCATGAAGCTGCTCGGGCTAGCCCGCAAGCTCCCGACCAAGACGCAACCGATTCCGACAACTGAAGGACAAGATCCAGGGCCGGATTCAGCAGGCCAGGTTTGAGCGGCGCACCTTTGAATACTGGATCACACTTGGCGCAATCAAACCCTCGCGCAATCAAACCGTCGCGCAATCAAACCTTGACCACAAGTTTGCCGAGATGATCACCACGAAACAACCGCAGCAACGCTTCGGGCGCGTGTTGCAGACCTTCAACGATGTCGTCTTTGCGGTGCACGGTTCCGTTCGCGATGAGTTCGGCGAGTTTGATCGTGGCTTCACCGAGCCGTTCCCAATGATCGAGAGTGTTGAAGCCTTCCATGCGTGCGCGCCGACCCATGAGGTACTTCACGTTCCGTAAAGGCGTAGGTTCGCTATCGGTGTCGTAGGTCGAGATATCGCCGCACAACACCACGCGACCACGAGTCGCGATGCGCCGAAGCACGACATCGAGCAACTCACCACCAACGTTGTCGAAGTAGATATCGATACCCTTCGGAGCGAGCTCTTTTAGCCGAGCGTTCACGTCTTGGGTTTTGTAGTTGATGCACGCGTCGAAGCCCAATTCATCAGTAACCCACTGCACTTTCGCGTCGCTGCCTGCTATCCCAATCACGCGTGCGCCTTCGAGTTTGGCGATCTGGCCCGCCAATGATCCGACACCACTCGCGGCGGCAGACACCACAAACGTCTCACCGGGTTTTGGCTTCGCCACATCGAGGACACCCAGGTATGCGGTCATGCCGATTTGACCGAGAACGTTCATCGCGTCGAGCGGTGCGACTCCTTCGGCCACCGGAGTGATCGGAGGAAATTCGCCAACGGTGACGACTCGATACTGTTGCCACCCCGTAAGTGCAGTGCAGACCGTCCCGATTGGATACGCAACCGGATCGGTTGTTTCGATCACAACACCGACACCGCTACTGCGCACGGCCTCACCAATTTGCACGGGGGCAAAATACGAACCGCGTTCGTCGATCCAGCCGCGAATGGATGGATCCACTCCCACGTATTGCACTTCGAGCAAGGCCTGCCCCGGTTCGAGCTCCGCAACTGCGCTGATTCGAAGCTCGAAACAGTCATCGGTGACCGCTCCTTGCGGGCGTTTCACCAACACCACTTGCTGGTTAGTACGTGTGGTCATCGATGACCTTTCGCTACTTGGTCGTCGCTATGCCACCGTCGACGGCGATCGTCGAGCCCGTGATGTAGCTCCCAGCACGCGAACTCAAAAAGATTGCGGTGCCAGCCATATCGTCGGGACGACCAATGCGGTTCAGTGGGCTGCTCGCCGCGATTGATGGTCCGAAATCGCGCAAGGTCGCTGCCATCATTTTACTCTCGAACGGGCCCGGCGCAATTGCGTTCACCGTGATGTGTTTGCGGCCAAGGTTGCGCGCGAGGTGACGAGTGAGTTGATGGACGGCAGCTTTGCTGGCCGAATACGAATAGGTCTCGAGCATCGGCACGTGAATGCCATCGATCGACCCGATGTTGATCACCCGTGCAGGATCGGCTTCGGATGCTGCGGCTTCGAGCATCGGCAAGCATGCTTGTGTGAGCATGAACGGCGCTTTCACGTTGAGACCCAACACTTTGTCGAAGGCCGAGCCAGGGAATTCCGCCAGTGGCGCGCCCCAGGTGGCGCCGGCGTTGTTGACCAGGATGTGCAACTTCGATTCACGTTCTTGGACTGCGGCCGCGAGCCGCTGACATTCAGCTTCGTCTTGAAGATCGGCAGGAATTGCGGTGCATTCGCCAATGGTTCGAAGTTCGGCTTCGACCTCTGCACAATCGGCAGGCTTGCGCGAGGAGATGTAGACCCGCGCGCCAGCTTCAACGAAACCGCGGGCGATCATCAGCCCAATCCCGCGGGTTCCACCGGTGACAAGCGCGACTTTGCCTTCGATCGAAAACAGACCTTGTGATGCTTCAGAATTCGCCATGCGCCGAGAGTAGGCGAAGGATACCGTCGGTGTCATCACTCGCCTTGCGGGCAGAGCGCACCGATTGATTGGGCGTGAAGCGCTAGCGGCGAGTACGCCCGAGCGCCTCTTGCGCGACCGAAGCAACGTGTACTCCCGAGCGGTCAAACACCCGCCCGAAGGCGAGGCCGCGGGCGTTCGCGACACCATGACCATCGATATCGAACAACAGCCAATCGTCGGCGCGAAATGGCCGATGAAACCAGACCGCATGATCGAGGCTGGCAGTCATCAACGAATCCCAATCCCCGGCCCGGGAATGTGGTTCGAGGGCAACGCCGAGTGCGTCTTCATCTGAGAGGTACGCAAGCGCGCAGGCTTGCACCATCGGATCATCGGGAAGCGCCTGCAATGTGCGGAGCCAACCTTGACCGTGGGCGCCCATCCCAACGAGCTCGATACGACGGTGTTGCAAAAAGGCATCGTGTTGCACGTCGGGTAAAGCCTCGGGATGGGCGACGATCGGCATCTGGACCGACTGGACATCTTCGTCGTGTTCGACAATCTGAAAGCTCGCGATGAGGTTCAAAATCGCGCCGTTTTCTTGGTATGCAACAACTTGGCGAGTAACGAAGCTCTTACCGTCGCGTACCCGTTGCACTTCGTAGAGCACCGGCCGTTTCTCGTTGCCGCCGCGAACGAAATACGCATGGAGCGAATGGGGGCGGTACTCATCTGAGACTGTGCGCGCCGCGGCCCGTAACGCTTGCGCCACGACTTGGCCACCATAGATCCGCCCCCAACCGAAATCTGGGCCGTTGCCAAGAAAGGCATCCGGCTTGATCTGATCCAGATCAAGCAATTCCAGCAGGTCGGTGACGGCAGGTAACGAAACACTCATAGGGACGACCACGCTATCGGCAGTGTGCCAAACTGCTCGACGTGGCTGCCCCGACGCTCGGCTTCTTTTCGTTCACCGAAATCACCGACCCAACCCAGCATCAGGCCTACAACGAATGGCATCAACTCGACCATCTGCCTGAGCAGTACACCCTCGACGGCATCGCTCACGGACAACGTTGGGTACTTTCGCCAGACTGCCGAGACCTTGCGTTTCGCTTAGATGGGCCGTTCGATCTGATCCACTACGTAACGATGTATCTGCTGGGTGAACCTGCCGCAACGAACCTCCGCGCTTTCGAGGATCTCGGCGTAGCGATGTACAACGCCAATCGCTTCTTCGCCCGCCGCGTTTCGCATTTGGCGCAACCATTACGTATTGCCACGCAATCAGCTTCGAGCGCGGCGCGGGTATCGCCTTCCGTCATTCCGTTTCGGCCTCACGACGGAATCTACGTGATTGTAGAAGCGGGCGAGCCGACGCATGACAGCTCGTTGGCAAAGCGCATCCAAGAGATAGCTGCGGTGGCGGGGGTTTGGAGTTTCCACTCGGCCACAGAACTCGCGTTGGACGATTCACGGTGGCAACATCGCGACATCACCATCACGACGGCGTGGCTCGACCCAGGATTGGAAACCGCGGCGAACACGATCAACGAAGTCCTGTCGGCCGAGACCAACAACAACACCATCGTCGCTGCGGCGCCATTTCGAGCGATCACGCCTCGGAATTGGGATTGGTTCGACACGACAACGGCTACCTGATCCATTCGCGCCAGGTGTCGATCGTCTAGAACCTTGCCCTATGGCGATTGTGTTGGCGTTGGCTTCAGCATTGGTGTTTGGCGGCGCTGATTTCGCTGGTGGCATCGCGGCTCGCCGCAACGGGAAAACGTTTCCGATCGTGTATCTGAGTCAGCTCGCGGGTTTGGTCACCGTGTTGATCTTTGCGCCGATGCTCACCAGCACGAATGTGAGGCCGACCGATTTCGCATGGGGCGGCGCCGCGGGGCTCATTGGATGTATCGGCCTGTTGTTTTTTTATCGTGCGCTCGCAGTTGGGGTGATGAGCATCGTTTCGCCCGTAACCGCGGTCGTCGCGGCGGTGATTCCGGTTATCGTCGGGTTGGTACAGGGTGAAAGCCCGAGCGGTGTTGCGCTGCTCGGTATCGCGCTCGGCATTGTGGCGCTCTCGCTGTTTGGTGGCGGCAACGACAAGTCGATGACGAAGATTGATATCGCGCGTTCGCTTGGCCCGGCGGTCATCGCGGGAGTTGGTTTCGGGACGTTCTTTTCGTTGATTGCCCAGAGCCACAACGGTGCAGGGCTGTGGCCGTTGGTCGCGGCACGTTTGGCTTCGGGCGCGTTGTTGACGGCCGTTGCTATCACCCGCCGCTCGTGGAGCGAGCTGCGATTGCCAAGCAACGCCTGGCCGACTCTGATCTTGGCCGGATCAGGAGACATCACGGCCAATGCACTGTTTTTGTTGGCTTCTCGCAAGGGTGATCTCGCGATCGTCGGCGTGATCGCTTCGCTGTACCCCGCGAGCACACTGGTACTGGCACGGTACGTACTCCACGAACGACTTCATGCTTTGCACCGTGTAGCAATCGGGCTCGCCGGCGCGGCAGTCATTCTCATTGCCAGCGCGTAGGCGCAACCAAACGGCCAGCGCGTAGGCGCAACAAAACGGCCAGCGCGTAGCGCAACGAATAGCGCGACTTCGCGCTGCGCCTGCGAAGATAGGTGCATGGAAGAAGCATCGATTTGGCTGCGCGAAGTGATCACGCCCTGGGACACTTACCTGCATGGCGCCAGTGAGGTCTTGCACTGGGCCAAGACGGAATATCAAGAGGTTTGTATTGTGCAGACTGAAGCATTCGGTAAGAAGCTTTTCCTTGATGGCATCGTGCAATCGAGTGAGGCCGACGAATTCATCTACCACGAAGCGTTGGTCCAGCCGGCCGCGCTTGCCGTCGGGAATCCGCAACGCGCTTTGGTGTTGGGCGGGGGCGAAGGTGCCGTGCTGCGCGAGTTGCTGCGGTGGCCTTCGCTTACCGAGGCAGTGATGGTTGATCTCGATGCGGAAGTCGTGGCAGCATGCCGGATTCATTTGGAAGCTTGGCATCGCGGTTCGTTCGATGATGAGCGCACGACGTTGTTGCACACTGATGCCGTCCAATATTTGCATGATACCGTCACGCCGTTTGATCTCATCGTGAGCGACATGACCGACCCCGTCGAAGACGGACCATCTACGTTTTGTTTCACGAAAGAATATTTCGAAACGGTCAACGTGGCGCTCACCGATGAAGGCGTTGTGGCTGTCCAGGCTGGCCCGCTCTCGCCAGTAGAAATCGCGTTGCACGCAAAAGTTCTGCGGACTTTGCAAGCAGTATTCCCGTACGTTGTGTCGTATCCCTGCAACGCTGCCGTGTACGGACGGCCGCTAGGGTTCGCGATGGCGAGCCGCACTCCGATCGTTGAACGGTTGATTCCAACCCGGACACAACCCATCATGGACGCTTCGGGGATTGCTGGGTTGCGCTATATCACCGCGCACGTTGCGCATGGTTTGGTTCCGACTCCACCGTTTGTACTCGACGCGATCGCAGCAGCGACGACGATCTATACCGATGCGGTACCGCCACAGACGGCACACGCAGCGGGCTGGGAAGCCTGAACGACAGCCGAGCGAGCACGTAAGGTCCGCTCCGTGACTCGAGCGTTTGTCCTTTCTGGCGGAGCGAGCCTCGGTGCCGTCCAAGTCGGCATGCTGTTGGCGCTCGCCGAAGCCGGTATCTGGCCCGATCTGTTGATCGGCACCAGCGTGGGCGCAATCAACGCTACCTATATTGCCGGGCACCCAACGCCGGATTCGGTTACTGGTCTCGCGACCGTTTGGCGGAACCTCAGCCGGGATGCGGTTTTTCCAACCAATCCACTGCTCGGTTTGCGCGGATTCCTCGGTAAGACCGACCATCTCGTGAGCGACACCGGTATCCGCAACTTGGTCCGTTCGCACCTCACGTTCGAACGCCTGCAAGACGCGCCGATTCCATTGCACGTCGTCACCACCGACGCGACGTCGGGGGAAGAGGTCGTGCATTCCTCTGGGCCGGCACTCGATGCGATTGTGGCGAGCGCAAGCATCCCCGGAGTGTTGCCTCCAGTACGCATCAACGGCCGCACGTACATTGATGGTGGGATCAGCAACAACGCACCGATTTCAGTGGCTGTCGATCTGGGCGCAACCGAAATTTGGGTGCTTCCTTCAGGGCACGCTTGTGCGATGGGCGCCCACCCCCGCAGCGCGCTGGCAATGGTGCTGCACTCGATCACATTGTTGGTGCACGGACGACTGGTTTCGGATATTGAACGCTACGAACGCACCACTGATCTCCGGGTTGTGCCGCCACTGTGCCCGCTCGATGTCAGCCCATCGGATTTTTCCCAAGCCGATCGACTGATTCAGGACGCGTTGATCAGCACGAGGGCTTGGATCGCGAGTGGGCATTTCGACGGCAACGCGACTGAGCTTTTGCACCCTCACGCCCACTAACAGTCGGCCGTTCGTCGAGGCTATTCGAGCCCCAGCGCAGCAGCAATATCTTCGCGGCTCGACACTTGTAACTTCGCGAACACGTTCTGAAGGTGATTATTTACGGTACGTACTGACAAGTTCAGTTCGGCCGCGATCAGCTTCGACGGTTTGGCACGCGCAACCAGCTCGCAAATTTCACGTTCGCGATCGGTGAGAACCGCGGCTGCCTTTTCGCGCTGCAAGTGTGGAGTGCGGATCGCAAAATCGATGAGCTCACCAAGATCGTTTGCTCGCCGTTCCATCTGTGCACTGAAACGAGCATCTCCACTCGAGTGGGCGAACGTCGCCGATCGCACCGCGGCTTCGGTTGCGTACAGGTTTGCACCGATCGCCGCAAGTTCGTCAGCGGCAGTAGCCATTGTCGCGGCATCGTGATCACGTATGCCTTGCGCGTACTGCGATTGCGCGGCCACTAGCGCGCCGTCGCAATGTTTGACCACTTCGACGTACCGTTCGCAGAGAAGTTCATCGCTGGTGATGCGAACCGCCTCGAACAATGCAATCGCTTCTTGGTCGCGCAACCCGAGCTCCCGCGCTTGATCGGCGGCCGCGACCAAATAGCTCCGTGCATCTTGAATTCGCCCGTTGGACACCGATGCCCATGCCCGTGCACGCGCAAGATCGGCGCAATACAACTTGAACCACGGAATATTGCCCGCGTCGAGCTCTCCAGACATCTGTTCCGCGAGTTCAGCATCGCCCAACAACGCTTCACACATGATGAGGCCGCTCAACGCCAGCTGCTCACCAATGCTTTGCCCAGCTGACCGCGCCACGGCGAGGTTCTCGCGCAGCCACGACCGAGCTTCAACTACTTGTCCGCGCAGCAACGCGAGTCGGCCGCGCATAAGCGCGAACCACATCTGCCCGATCGGAATGCGTTCCGAGACTGCAGTGTCGTACCCAAACTGTGCGATCGTCTCCGCTTCATCGAAACGACCAAGGTTGCTGAGCATCAGCACCTTCGCAGCCATGTGGTTACCGGCGTTGGCGATTGCGAACGGGCGATCGATCGCAAGGTGGGCCGAGAATCCCACGTCACACGTTGCTGCTGCGGCTTCGTATTGGCCCATCGCGTTTTGCGCAGGAGCCAGGGTCAGGCTCCGCGCCGCGATCGAATAGTTCGTTCCGGTTTGCGCGACGGAATCCAATAACTGCATCGTCGCGGCAACGTTGCCCATCCATAAATGCGCTGAAGCGACGTGCGACCACAATTCGGCCGAGGCTTCACCGTTCGAGCGTTCAGCGGCCTCGGTGGCGTGTTCGATCGCTGCATCGGGCAACAACAGACCCCAGAACAAATTGATGGCTCTAACCGAAGCGATCGCCAACCCGTGCGTCGCTGTGGGCGATGCTTGCGCAGCGCGGCTCAAGACCTGTTCGGCTTCTGCGAACTCGCCAGTTTCGTAGAGAGCTTCACCCAACAAGATACTGGCCATCGAGTGTGGCCCGTCGCGCAGCGCAACCCTCGTCAGCCGTTCCACCATCGCAAAATCGTTGGCGTGGCGCGCCAGACGTGCTGCCTGGACCAATTCATCGAGTCCGGCCATTCCGGTGCCGTCGAGCTGGTACTGCACAATTCGCAAGGGGTCGTTGCGACGTCGGCTCCCGTATTGCGCAATCCTCTGCGCGTGTTCCGCGGAGAGCGCCCGGCGCCCTATTGCAGTCACCCGGTTACGAACCACTTCGCTATACACCGGGTGCGCAATCCGGCAATCAAATCGACGCTGCGATACTTCGATGCGAATCAGGCCGGCTCGTTCGAGATGTTCCAACACCTCCCCGCAACGGGCTTCAGCATCGGCCAATCCCACAACATCGCCGACTGCGAGATATTCCAATGCGGTTGTGGCTTCATCACTCAGTGTGGCGAGACGACGACCGACGACCTCCACCAGTTCATCGGTAGCGAACAAAGCGCCATCGAGCCGCCATACTCCACCGATTTGATGCAGCGCGCCAGAGGTCAGCGCGCCGAGGACGAGTTCACGTAGGTACAGCGGGTTGCCGTTACTCGCAACGGCGAATCGCGCCGCACCGGTTCGCTCGATCGGACTTCCCAGCGCTTCTTCAACGATCTCAATCGAAACTCGCTGATCGAGTTCCCGCAAATCAACAACTTCCGCGCGTTCGCCCCGCCACAAGGCCTCGACACTTTCCGGCACCGGCTCGCTGCTGCGCACCGTCGCCACGAGGAACAGGGCTCGACTTGCAAGCAATGGTGCCAGCAGCATGGCGGACGTCTCATCGAGCAAATGAATGTCATCGATAACCAAAAGCCGCTCACCCGAAGGCGTCTCCGCTATGGACGCACGAACTTGCTGAAACAACGCAGTCAAATCCGTGGCCGGATCGAATGGCGGCAACAGATGCATCAAGGCACCAAGTGGCAGGCCGCGGGTTGCATGAGTGGCGATCGTGTACTGAACGTCCGCGGACTCGGCTCCGCGGCGCCGCGCACATTCGGATGCGAGGCGCGATTTTCCAACGCCTGCGTCGCCGCGAAGGACCAGCACACTCACTTCTGGATTGTGCATCGCGGCTAGGCACCGCGCCAGCTCGGCGTCACGCCCCAACAGAGGCCAAATGCCGGGAGCCGCTACTGGTTTACTCACCACTGGAACGTACCCCATCCCCATCTTGTTCACTGCGCCGCACGAGGGCGCGCCAAAAGACGACGGATTCTGGCTAATCTCGACGAAGCGCGGCGCCGCCCGTGGCCCGAGCGGCCCCAGAGCGCAGCGACGAGAGCGCGAAACTGGATTCTTGCATTGGATTAACTCTCACCCATCGACGCGCGTTCCTAAGCATGGTAATTGTGAAGTATGAACAACGAACCGTTCGTCAAGACAACAACGGTCGCCGAGCTCGGCCGTGTGAGTTTCGAGCTGCCGTGGGATAGCCACGACGCGCCCGATCCCGTGGCCGCACTCACAGCAGCACGTGCAAAACATGGCGATACGTTCACGTTGCAATCAGGCGAAACCCAATACGTGATGATCTTTTCCGCCGCTGCACTCGAAGCGTTTTACGAGCTTCCGGAGCGTGTTGCGAGTAAGGGGCTCGCCGACTACCGGATGTTGTTGCGCAAACTCCCCGAGGTGTTGTTCAACGGCCGCCGGACATTCGCGCACGATCTCTTCGGCGCCACGGAGGTCACCGGTTACCTCCCCAACGTGGACCATGCAATCGCGCTGGGAATCACGGAACTCCAGCGAGACATCACCGGGGTCACCGGCATCACCGGCATCGGCGACGAGGGCCTTGGCGGCAATGCCGGCGATGCCGTCGTCGATGTCTTCGGGTTCGCTCGGCGCCTCGGTCATCGCATTGGAATCACCAGTTGGTTCGGCAAGGACGCACCCTTCGAGGAACTCGTTGCACTGCTTGATCAACTCGACGGCGCCGATGCGTTCGTTCATCCCGAAGCAATGATCGGACGCGAACCGGGAATGGAACTGGCGGCGATGGCAGAAGTCGCCAACATCGTTCAACAACTGTTGGACAATCCCGATCGAACGCCGAGCTTCTTCGATGTGGTCGCACAGCGGTGGCACGACACCCACGGCGAAGCGCGCGCAACAGGTATCGCGTACGACCTCATTTTGTTGCATATAGCAACGATGACGAATCTTTTCGCCGCAATCGGTTGGGCGCTGAGCTGTGCGGCTCGCTACCCGAATGATGCTGGCGATCTTGACCGCCTTGCCCTTGAGGCGATTCGGCTCGGTCAACGCTCGATCATTACCCGCGAAGTTCTTTGTCCAACGACTCTTTTCGATGGCGTGCAAGTAATCGAGCTCAAGGCCGGAATGATGCTGGCAACGATGGCGCCGGTCACAAATCGAGCGATCTCGGCGGGGGCCCGAGCCGATGGCAATACCTTCGACCCGTCGCGTTGGGCCGGGCCCGCGTTACGCAATGACGTGACCGTAGCAACGTTCGGACATGGCGAACATCGGTGTCCCGCGCAACGGTTCTCGATGCTGGCGATCACCCGAACCGTGAGTGCAGTCCTGCGCGCGTTCGAAATCAGTGCGGAATTCGACGGTATCGAACCATTGCCCTTGCAGGTTGGGGGCATCGCGCGGCCGGCACACGAATGTCTCATTCGATATCGCCCTCGCACCACCTAGCGCTCATTCCTGCGCCGCGGTCGTGACGATGGGTTCTACGGCGCCAAAACGTTGAGCTCGCGTGTGTTGTCGCGCAAGATCAGCTGACGATCAGCATCATTGAACTCTTTGAGTTCCGAGACGTAATCCAGTGGGCGGGGCATACCTTCGATGTGCGGCCAGTCGCTGCCGAAAATCACGCGATTTGCGCCCATTAGCTCAGCTATTTCGTTGGGGTCGTCTTCCCAGAACGGGTTGATCCAAACGTTGCGTCGAAAGCTCTCAACCGGATCCTCACGGAAGTAACCAGGCATCTTTTTGGAAGTGGACCGCAGTTTGTCGAAGAGCTCGCCCAGGAATGTCGAGCCGTTTTCGACCGACGCAATTCGAACGTTCGGGAAACGATCGAACAGCTTCTCGAACGCGAGCGTGATCAGAAAATCAAACGCTGCCCGTTCAATATTGAACGACTTTATCGACGGTTTCCAACTGCCCGTCGAAAACGACGCACCAAAGCCATCATCGGCGTAGCCATTCGAGGAAACACCGCTATCGCCCGCGTGCACCACAACCGTTATGCCGCTTTCATTGACCCGCGCCCAAAACGGATCGAAGTAGGGATCGCTCGGCGTCTTGTAACCACTCGGTGTGCACACCGCGGACGGTCGCATCACAACAACCCGTGCACCATTCGCCAACGCCCATTCAAGTTCGTTGCACGCCCAATCGATGTCGGCGAGGCTGATGTACGGCGCCGCAAAAATCTTGTTTTGGTACGCGAATCCCCAGTCTTCGCTGAGCCACTGGTTGAACGCACGGAAGGTCGTCGTCACTGCGAAGCTGTCGTGCTTCAACAGCTCTTCGTAGAGCACGCCAAGCGTCGGAAACAACCAGATCGCTTCGAGGCCGAATTCGTCCATGCGAGCAACTCGTGCGTCGCGGTCGCGATATTCAGCGGGAATCGGCTCGCGGTCCATAAGGAATTCCATTGGATTTCTACCGTCGGGATTGCCACGGAAATACTCGTGCATCGCGCCGGCCTTGGCGATCGGCGTGAACGTCGGGTTCGTGACGGCGTGGCTCACGCGCCCCCCGACCACGTGATACTGCCGACCATTGATCTCAGCCCACTGCACACAGCGACCGCCGAGGCGCGGATCCAGATGCCGGGTAAACGCATCGAGGGCTTCGTAGTAGTGATTGTCGCAGTCGAACGCCAAGTAATCGATCATCCCCCAAGGTTACCTGTGTCCCACTGTTATTCCATAGGTGGAATAACAGTGGGACACAGTGAGAGACTGGCTGGGGTATCGGTAACTGGTTGCCGGAAACGGCTGCGCGAGTTGGAGGCGAACGACATGCACACAAGTGCGCTTCCGGTGATCGATATCTCGGCGCTGGGCCCAAGCTCCAGCACAGGTATCGTCGATACTCGAGCGGCCAAGGCCGTGGGCGCCGCAATCGATGCGGCGTGCCGCGAGTTTGGGTTCTTTGGCATCACGGGCCACGGTGTCAAAAGCGACCGTAGCTTGGCACTAGAGGCCGCGGCCCGAACATTTTTTGCCCTTCCGGAATCGGTTAAGGCGGAAATTGCCATGACGCAAGGCGGGCGCGCCTGGCGAGGTTGGTTCCCACTCCACGGCGAACTCACAGCCGGCCGACCGGATCAAAAAGAGGGCATCTACTTCGGCGCCGAGCTACCGGTCGACGACCCCAGAGTGCAACACGGCCTCCCCCTACACGGCAAGAACCAATTTCCCTCCACCCCTTCAGAACTGAAGCCGTTGGTGCTCAACTGGCTCGAAACGATGACTGAACTCGCGGCCATCGTCCTGCGTGGGGTTGCGCTTGGGCTCGGCCTCGAAGCCAAGTGGTTCGAGAGCAATCTCACAAACGATCCCACCATCTTGTTTCGGATCTTTCGGTATCCGCCGTCGCCACCCAAAACGTGGGGTGTACAAACTCACACGGACTACGGGCTGTTGACCTTGCTCGTACAAGACGAATCGGGAGGCCTCCAAGTCCGTAATCGAGACCTTTGGATCGATGTTCCTGGAGATCGCGAAATAATTATTTGCAACCTCGGCGACATGCTCGATCGCATGACCCAGGGCCGCTACCGATCGACACCCCATCGCGTGCGCAATGCCACGAATCACGATCGTATTTCGTTGCCGTTCTTTTACGATCCGTCGTGGGATGCTGAAGTGGCTGCGATTCCCCTCTCCGGTGACGTTCCTACCGATGACCAACGCACCCGTTGGGACGGCACAAGCTTGCGTAAATTGTCGGGGACCTATGGCGATTATCTGACTGCGAAAGTCGTCAAGGTGTTCCCCGAACTCGGCGAAGACGTGCTTACGTAACGGTTGATGTTCGACTTTGACGAAGACGCGCAAGTGCTTGCGGAACAGTGTTTCGATTACATCCGCAACCGCCTTACCAACCGACCCCAACCCGTATCGCCTCCGACGGCCGACGAGCTTCGAGCCGCGGTGGGTGTGACCATCACACCGGATGGAATCGGTTCCGAACGAGCACTCAAATTGTTTGCAGAGGTACTCGCGCCCGCAGCGATTCCCCTCGACAATCCAAAGCACGCAGCGCTCATCCCCGGCGCGCCAACTATTGCTTCGATCTTGTTCGACGCATGCGTGAGCGCTTCGGCACTGGTTGCCGAAGCATGGATCGAAGCTGCAGGAGCGATTCATGCCGAAAACGAAGCACTTTCGTGGATCGCATCGCTCGCCGGGTTGCCGGAGACCGCCGGTGGGTGCTTCATCAACGGCGGAACCGCCGGCAATCTTTCTGCACTCGTTACCGCGCGCGATGCGCACGCCCACGGTCGCCGGAGGGTGGCGTGCGGCGGCGATGCACATTCCTCGATCGCCAAAGCATTACGCATCATCGGTTGCGACGCGTTGGTCGTGCCTTCTGATGATCGTGGTCGGCTCACGGGAGCCGCATTGCGCTCGGCGCTCGCGGCGGACGGCGATGCTGGTTCCGTGTTTGCTGTCATCGCGAGTGCGGGGGCGACGAACACCGGCGCGATTGATGATCTTGCGGGCATTGCGGAGGTTGCGGCCGAGCACGACCTCTGGTTCCACGTTGATGCGGCCTATGGCGGCGCAGGCATGTGCGCGCCGAGCGTGCGCGATCGATTCGCCGGCATCGAACGCGCAGATTCATTCATTGTCGATCCGCACAAGTGGCTGTTTGGCCCACTCGATTGCTGCGCGCTGCTGTACCGAGAACCGCAGCGAGCATTCGAAGTCCATCGACAGTCCGCGTCGTATTTGGAAACCATGCGCGTCGACGGCGGAATGGATCCGACTGACTACGGCATCCACCTCACGCGCCGCGCCCGTGGTTTGCCCCTTTGGTTTTCGCTAGCGACGTACGGCACCGATGCATACCGCGACGCAGTCGAGACGGTGCTCGCGAACACGCGGGCCGCGGTTGCGATCATCAACGCTGATCCACTGCTTGAACTCATTATGGAGCCCGATCTTTCGATCTTGCTGTTTAAACGCATTGGCTGGGTGGAAGCCGACTATCTGCAATGGGCCCAAGAACTCCTTGCCGAAGGAGTGGTTTTTGTACTGCCATCAAAGTGGCAGGGTGAAACGGTAGGGCGGTTCGTATTTCTGCATCCGCAAACGAGTGTGGAAATGTTTCAAGCCACCGTCGACGCGATGGCCTGAAGTCTCTAGGCTGAGCGGCCATGACCAATGCGCACACCACAAACGTCCACGCCGGCGCGGAATCGAATCCGCTCATTCCAATACCAGCCGTCGCCGAGGGTCATGCGTACCAGCACATCGTCGTCGAGCAGTACGCAGGCGCGTGCGGCGCGATTATTTCGGGCATTGATCTCGCGCAACCGCTACCCGATGTTGCAGTTGCCGAGATTCGTCGAGCGATTCTCGATCACCTCGTGGTGTTCTTTCGTGATCAGTCACTTTCGCCCGAACAACAAGTTGAATTTAGTCATCGCTTCGGGCCGTACAACCATGTGCCGTTTATCGAACCCGTGGCCGGGCATCCCGAGGTAATCGCCGTCGCACGCGAACCTCAAGAAACGCAGGGCTTTGCATTCGGAAGCCTGTGGCACTCAGACTTTTCCTTCCTGCCCGAACCGCCAATGGGTTCAATCTTGCACGCCATCGAAGTTCCGCCGTACGGCGCGGACACATTGTGGTCGAATCAGTACCTTGCATTCTCGACATTGTCACCCGGCTTGCAACAGACTCTGCGCACACTGCGCGGAATCCACAGCGCAACGAATGCCTATTCCAAAAAAATGCAAGGAATCCACGACAGTTTCGCCGGTATGCGCGTCCAGACCAGCGATACCGCCAATGAAGTGATCGAGCACCCGCTGGTGCGAATTCACGCCGAAACCGGCCGGCCCGCACTCTACGCGGACCAGCAGTACACGATCGGGATTGCGGGCTGGGCCAATCACGAAGCGAAACAACTTCTCGATTATCTCTACCAACATTCAGTGCAACCAGCGTTCACGTGTCGATGGCAGTGGAAGGTCGGCGACGTAGCGTTCTGGGACAATCGTTGTTTACAACACATGGCCATGGCCGACGTGAGCGGACACCGTCGATTGTTGCACCGCACAACCGTTGCCGGCGAACGACCACTAGGGTCATAGCCGCAGCCGCAGCGCTCCCAATCGTGCAACTGGCGAACTTCAACGGCCGCGGCCGCGTTATCGTTCGCCGCCGGTTCCGTCCAGCGTTTACGTACCGAGTGTCGTCGAGATCAGCCAGCATCCGTCGTCATTTGACGCGCCTTCTAAGACCGCGCGCCGAACTATCGCAACATTGTCGTCAGCATTCGATACCCAAGCCGTAATACTCGCAACATCACCGCGCAACTCAGACCCTCCACTCTGTAGATGTCAGAACAGCACACAGCGTCGTGGTTTTGCGTTCGACAGTCCCACTCCTAGGACGCCGACACCCGGATCGATCCGGAACCGTCTAAAACCACTACGAACAAAGGAATTTACGATGATTTACTTGGTCACCGCAGTGATCAAACCTCATCGCCTCGAAGAGGTCACCACCGCACTCAAAGGCATTGGAGTTACCGGAATCACGGTCTCCGAAGTGCAGGGGTTCGGTCGTCAAGGTGGCCATACCGAGGTGTATCGAGGTAGTGAATACCGGGTTGATTTCGTACCCAAAGTGCGCGTCGAGGTCGTGTGCGACGACGTCAACGCCGACAAAATCGCGGACGTCATCGCGGATGCAGCTCGCACCGGAAAAATCGGTGACGGCAAGATCTGGATCACCGAAGTTGCGCGCGTTACACGGGTCCGTACTGGCGAAAAAGGAACGGAGGCGTTGTAGTGACTTCTCGATTCAAAAACCTGTTCGGTCAAAAAAGCGAACGGCGATTCTTCGCCAAACTCGTCGGCGCCAAAATGGCCGGCCTTGGCGTGGTGTTCGCTGCGATATGGGGTTTCACCGCGTTTCTGAGTGGCACTGCCGCGCATGCAGCGGTGGCTCCACTACAAACTCAAATCAACGACAACGTAAACGCGACGAACACTGCTTGGGTACTCGTTGCCGCGTTCCTGGTGTTCTTCATGCAAGCCGGGTTCATGATGCTCGAGGCCGGGTTCGCTCGGCAGCGAGAAACCGTGAACGTCTTGCTGGAGTGCATCGTCGATACGGCGTTGTGTGGCATCTTGTTTTGGGCATTCGGTTTCGCGTTCATGTTTGGTGCTGGTAACGGCTTCATTGGCCACCAGTACTTCTTTTTGAACAATGCACCGCTCACCTACGGTGGCACCGGCGTTGCATTCATGGCGTACTTCCTCTTCCAGTTCGCCTTCGCCGACACCTGCTCGACCATCACCAGCGGTGCCATGGTCGGGCGTACCGGATTTAAAGGCGACCTCTACTACTCCATTGCCGTGAGCGGATTTATCTACCCGATCCTCGGTCACTGGGTGTGGGGTCCGGACGGTTGGTTGGCACTCATGAAGACGCCGTTCCGCGACTTCGCAGGCTCGACCGTCGTGCACACCGTTGGTGGCATGGTCGCGCTCTGCGGTGCGATTGCCTTGGGCCCTCGGCTCGGTCGCAAATTCAAGCGCGACGGTGGCTTCATGCCTCCTGGCCACGACATGACAATCGCTGCGGTTGGTGGTGTGATCCTGTGGTTCGGTTGGTACGGCTTCAACCCTGGCTCCACGTTGAGTGCGCTCGACGCTGCTGGTATTGGCCGGGTCGCCACCAACACCACGCTCGCCGCATGCGGAGGTGCACTAGCGGCACTGTTCTTCGTGTATCCGCGCAGCAAGGTGTGGGATGCAGGTATGACAATCAACGGTTTCCTCGCCGGGCTCGTTGCCATTACTGCACCGTGTTATTGGGTGAACCAAACCGGAGCGATCCTGATCGGTGTTATCGCCGGGATTATCACTCCGCTCGGCATCGATTTACTGGAGCACTTCCGGATCGACGATCCGATCGGTGCAGTCGCGGTCCACGGATTCTGCGGGATCTTCGGAACCCTCAGCATCGGTTTGTTTGCAACGGGTCAGTACGGCGTCCCGACCGCGACCGGCGCCGATCCATCGGCGCACGTCAAGGGCTTGTTCTGGGGCGGTGGTACCAAGCAGCTCGTCTCTCAAGTCATTGGTAGTGGCACAATCACCATCTCGTGTTTGGTCGTCGGATTCGCACTGATGTATGCAGTCAAAGCAACCGGCACGCTGCGAGTCTCCGAAGAAATCGAACGCGAAGGTCTCGATCTCCACGAACACGGAGGCAACGCATACCACTTCGAATTCGGATCATCGGCTTTGACCATGCCCCACACGGCAGGTACAGCTGAACGAGTACCGGCAACGGTAGGCGCGCCCGAAAAGGAAATGACCCTCCCCTAGCACTCCAGCCATTCTCTCCTCAGAGCAAACAACAGGGCTCCAGTTGCAACGAAGCAACCGGAGCCCAGTTTGTGTTTCCCGGAGCTTTTCGTGCGGGATCCGCAAGTGGGCGCCTACCAAAATGCGAAACCTGGGTCCGACGGTCGCTACCGCGTTGTCTAGGGTTTCGGCCATGACGATTACTCGTGGTTTTACTGCTCCCGGTTTCGAAGCGTTACGTGATGTATTCGAAGCGAACTTCACGAACCACGGAGAAGTTGGTGCCGCGTTTAGCGCGTATCACCGCGGCAAAATTGTCGCCGATCTTTGGGGTGGTGTTGCGAACCAAGAAACTGGTGCAGCTTGGAACGAAGACACCCTGATTTTGGTGTTTTCCACCACGAAGGGCGCGACCGCGATGTGCGTGAATCACCTCGCGCAACTCGGCAAGCTCGATGTTGAAGCGCCCGCGGCGACGTACTGGCCCGAATTCGCGGCCAACGGGAAAGGTGCGATCACCGTCGCACAATTAATGTCACATCAGGCCGGGCTCGCGTGGATCGACGGCACAATGAGCCTCGACGAAGCACTCATATGGGAATCCACTGTGCACGCTCTCGAAGCCCAAGCACCATCTTGGGAACCCGGCACCCAGCACGGCTACCACGCCACCACCTACGGTTGGCTGGCCGGCGAGATCGTGCGACGCGTCTCGGGAAAATCAGTCGGCACGTACTTGCGTGACGAAATTGCCGGGCCGCTCAACGCGAATTTCTTCATTGGACTGCCCGCGGATCTCGAACCCCGCACCGCGCAGCTGATCTCGATGATGCCCAAAGGCATGACATTCAATTCCGATCCCAAAGAGGACGACGACATCCGCTCGATGTTGCGCCAAATCATGGGCCCCGAAACCGATCTAGGCAAAGCGCTCACCGCTCCCGGCGGCGCGTTCGCCGATGCCGAAGTCTTCAATCTGGCGAAGGTACGAGCGGCGGAAATTCCTGCCGCCAACGGCGTGGCCGATGCCCGTGGCGTAGCGCGGCTCTATGCATCGTGCGTGAGCGACGTTGATGGCATTCGTATTCTCGAACCCGCGCAACTCAACAACGCGATCACGCAACGCACCAGTGGCGGCAACACGATCTTGTTCAATATGGATATCCAATTTGGATTGGGATTCATGTTGCGATCATCGCTGCTGGCCATCGGCGGGCCACGATCGTTTGGCCACTTCGGCATGGGTGGCTCGATGGGTTGGGCCGATCCCGATGCCGAACTTTCGTTTGGCTACGTCATGAACAAAATGGATATGGGCATGGCCGGCGATGTCCGCAGCACGAACCTCATCAACGCGACCTACACCTGTATTTAGACCGCAACGATGTAGAGGGTGCGCCAAAAGGCGACGGATTCGGCTGATCTCGACGAAGCACGGCGCGACCCGCGGCCCGAGCGGGACCGGAGCGCAGCGACGAGAGCGGGAAACAGGAGCGCAGCGACGAGAGCGGGAAACAGGAGCGCAGCGACGAGAGCGGGAAACAGGAGCGCAGCGACGAGAGCGGGAAACAGGATTCTTGCATCGGATTACCTCTCACCTACGGCGCGCGTTGCTAGCCCGCGATGCGTTACTCGACGAGATCCGACTCACGCATCGGGTACGCGGAAAACACATCGAGCACCGAGCCAGACGCACCGTCCCAGTCGAACGCGACGATTTGCGCGGCGCTACGACGGCCGGTGAGCGCGCGGGTCAATTCAAATTGCGAAGCGCGCACCGTCGCGACAACCGCTCCCGCGCCCACGATCTGTTCTTGCCCATCAGCGACCAGCCGTAACGAAGTACCGCGCTCAGCCAATCGCGCTCCGAGCCGATTTGCGTAGTTGGCGTAGGTGAGCACCGCGCCGGCTGTGTCGCGACCAGTCGTGTCGCCAAAGCCACCGCGAACATCAAGGTCGTGGGTCACGAGATCCGAAATGAGCGAGTGCACCATCTCTGGCGGAGCAACTGCGGCGACTGCTTCTGCCGCCGCTCCGCTGTCGTTCCATTCCGCAATAATCTCGGCGACCGTCTTACCGGCGGCCCGATCAATGTGCGCTTGGGTCCACGCATCAGAACCGACCCCTTCCAGTCGGCCCGCCGCGATGTCCGCGGGAATCCCGGCCACATGCGCAAGCACTTCCCGTGCAGTCCAATCGGGGCATGAGGCAAGGTTCTGGGCCAGTTGCTCAGCAGACAACCCTGCAACAAATTCCGATAAACCCTCGCGGTGTTCGCGATAAACAGCTCCAAGATCGTTTCCATCAGTCATGCTGGTGAACTTACAGCGACACAACCATGCTGGTGAACTTACAGCGACACAACCGAAGAAAGAAAGCGCAACCCAGATGGCGATAACCGAATTCTGCGAACAGTGCCGCTTCGATAGCGAGGCCTACACCGACCAAGACGTCGCGGGAACGTTGCGCACTCTCCCAACGTGGTGGCGGCTCCTGGCCAAACCCTTCTCTGATAGGGCCCCAGCGAATACGGGCCCCATTGACAACGCCCTGTTCGCTCGCCCGAACGCCACAACGTGGTCCGCGGCTGAGTACGCGCAACACTCAGTCGATGTCTTGCGTACGCTGACGCTTGGTCTCCAAATGTTGATCGGCGACGACAAACTCGATTTCGGATCGGGACCCGACGAACAGCCGTTGCGCGAGGTCCCTGCTACTCCCAACATCGAAACCGTCTTCGAGGAACTCGACTCCGCGACAGCCGCGCTGCTCGCGATCGCAAAAGCCGGCGAGGCGAGCACGCACTCCGCAATCTTCGACGGCAACCCCCTGAACGGCCCGTGGATTCTGCGCCATGCGGTGCACGACGCGCTCCATCATCTCCATGATGCTGGCCGCGGCTTTCGCGAGCTCGGACACGGCGTTGCGACCCAATCCGGCGTCGTCAAACAGATCAGCGCTAACGACGGTGGCGTCGCAAAAACCGCAATCGAATCAGCCACAATCGGGCCGCGCGGCGTCATCGGCGATCGCCAGCGAACGCGTTTACATCACGGGCGAACGTGGCAAGCAATCTGTTTGTATTCGTCCGAAGTGATCGAACGTTTGCAGGCCGACGGCCACCCGATCGCTCCCGGTTCAGTCGGAGAAAACCTCACGATTGCTGGCCTGGACTGGGACAGTTTGCGTCCAAACACCTTGCTACGAATTGGCGACGATGTGCTGCTCGAAACCACCGTCCCGGCGGTGCCGTGCAAACACAACGCACAGTGGTTCAGCGACGGCGATTTCAATCGCATCCACCACGACCACCAACCGAGCACGGCCCGCTGGTATGCAAGTGTCCTGCAAGGCGGCACCATCGAAACCGGCGCCCCAGCCACCATCGAGCCCTAAGCGCGCCACCCCCGAGCCCGCCTTTCCCGGAGCTTTTCGTGCGGATTCCGCAATTGCGCGCCCACCAGAATTCTGGACGGGCGCCAGCACCGGTAACGTCGCAGCCACGATGGACAAGCCGCGCATACCAATAACATGGTCAGACTGGGTCAGCGGCGACTGGCTCGGCCCCGCAAATCCCCGAACCCCACTCGGCAAGGTCGCACCCGTCGTTGCGGAATCTATCGATACCTTCGCTCGGGTCGTTGGCGCGACGCTCGGAACGGCCGCAGAGCTCGGCGGTCCCGCCGCTCCGCAGTTCCTTATCGAACAACTCCTCAGCACCGCTCGGGCCCGGCTCGTCGGCCGCAGTCTGGCCTTGAAATCTGGTCTCGCAACATTGCACCTCACGCTCGATGATTTGCAGTTCGCGGCTTCACCACTCGGGTTCGCGTTGGGCCAATTCGGAACTATCACCGCCGACACCAGCAAAGTCTCGTGGGATGGCGGCCGGCTCGACGCACTCACCGTCAAATTCAAAAACGTGCATCTTCGGCCGGGCACGCAACCGGCGTTGATCATCGCTCCAATCAAGTTCAGTGCTGAGATCAAACAGGATGTACTCAACGAACTCATCGCCGACGCGGCCGAGAAAGTTTCCGTCGAGCTCCAACCGAACGGGGTTGCGATCGCGCGTCGTCCGGGTCGCGAAACTTGGGGCAATGCGCAAATTGTGCCCCGGATCGAAGGCAACAATGTCCGGCTCGTGGCGACCGGAGTTACCGTAGGATCACGTTCGTTTTCCACCACCCGAGCTGGCGTTCCCTCTGCACTCATCGAAGTACCGAAGCTGCCCGGCGGAATGCGGATGACCGATATCTCAATCGGCGATTCGTGCGTGCGCATCGAAGCCATCATCAACGAATGGCGCGAGCCGATTTCTGCTCAACAGCTCGTGATGCTTTCCGAGATGGCACGAACCGATAGCGATCAACTTGATTTCTCGAATGCATTCGGAAAGGCTCAGTGATGCAACGCACACTCGAAGATGCCATCGCGGAAATTGAACTCAGCGAAAACGGCCCGAAAATAGCGGCCTTTTTTGATTTCGATGGCACACTCATTTACGGCTACAGCGCGCTGGTCTTCGCTCAGGACCGCATCATGAGTCGCAAGGTTGGTGCTGCCGAAGCGATTCGTACACTGCGCCTCGGTATCGATTACGCGCGAGGCAAGGCCGGTTACGACGACCTCATCAAGCTGGCCGGCGCTACATGGAAAGGCAACTCTCCCGCGGAGGTCGAAGCGCTCGGCCAACGATTGTTCAACGACCACATCGCGGATCGCGTGTATCCAGAAGCACGTGCGCTCGTCGCAGCGCATCAGCGCAAGGGTCACACCGTCGCGATCACAACGTCAGCGACGTGGTTTCAAGTTGCACCGATCGCGAAGTCGCTACAAATTCCCGAAGTGGTGTGCCAGCACCTTGAAGTGATCGACAACATCGTCACCGGCAACATGGCCGGCGCTTCTATGTGGGGGCCCGGCAAGGCCACGGCCGCTCGTAAATTCGCAGATACCCACGACGTCAATTTTGATGCCAGCTTCTTTTACGCCGACGGCGACGAAGACACCGCATTGATGTTGGAGATTGGCAATCCGCGGCCAACCAATCCGGGCAACCATCTCGAGGCGACTGCCGAATCGAATGGTTGGCCGGTCCTGAAATTCGCGGCCCGCGGCACGCCGTCGCTCGATGTCATCGCTCGCAATGTCACGGCCACGATCACTGCTGCCCCGATCGCGGCCGTCGCGGCAGCAGTTGGCTTCATCCGCCGCAGTCGTAGCGACGCGACCAGTATCGCCTCGCAGTTTCTACCCGGATTAATGCTCGGACTCGCAGCAGTCAATGTCGAGATACAGGGCCAGGAATACCTCGCCGAGCATCCAAACGCGGTCGTACTTTGGAATCAGCGCAGTCGCATCGACGCCTGCGTTCTCGCCAAGATCCTGAACAAAGACGCCGCAATCGTGATCGATCGCACCCTTGCGGCGGATCCATTCGTCGGAACGATCGGACGGCTGTTTCACACGGTATTTGCCCGAAACCCGACCGATCCTGATCCTGTCCTCGCAGCTATTTTGCATCGAGAACTCAGCCTCGGACGTTCCGTGGCGATTGCGCACGGATCCTTGGAAACCCCGAACCGAATCTCGGCGCTACCGGCCGCCGTCGCTCGCCTCGCCGCCAATGCAGGAGTTCCCATCCTGCCCATCGTGATGTTCGATAGCGAACGCCTAGTGACGCGCCGACCACCAATGGTTCGACCGGGCACCATTCATGTACGGGTCCTCGAACCGCAAATGGTTACTGCGACTTCGCGCGCGGGCTTCGAAGCGACAGCTGCAACCGTCATCGAACGGATGCGCGCAGCGACCAACGAACTCTGATCAGCGAGCGAGTTGACCCGCTTCGGTGCGCACGACGTTCAGGAATTGCTCGATCGCGTGCACGGTGGCGTGCGTACGCGGCGACCAAAAAACATCGAATGCGTGCTGGGCCCCGGGCAATTCTGCGAACACGACCGATTGCGATGATTCCTTCCGGAGCATCGTCGCAAAGGAGCGAGCTTGTTCGACGGGGACCAGTGAATCGTTCGTGCCATGAATGACAAAAAACGGCGGTGCAACTGCATGAACGTGGCTCATGGTTGATGCAGCCTCCCACGCGTCGCGATCATCGGCCAGCTTCGTCTTGAACACGCGATCTTGCAGCATCGCTTTCATATCGCCGCGTCCCGTTTGGTCGCGGTTCGTAAAATCATAGACTCCATAGATTGGCACCGCGGCTTGCACCGTCGTGTCAACATCTTCAAAACCGGGCTGAAAACGGGCATCATTTGGCGTAAGTGCGGCGAGCGAACTCAGGTGCCCGCCGGCTGATCCACCAGTGATCGCGATGAAATTCGGATCGCCGCCGAAGCGTTCGATGTTCGCTTTCGTCCAGGCAATCGCTCGCTTGACATCCACAATGTGATCGGGCCACGTCGCCCTTGGGCTCAAACGGTAGTTGATCGTGACACACACCCAGCCGTGCTGCGCAAGTTGGGTCATTAACGGCATTGCTTGTTGTTCTTTGTTGCCAATCATCCACGCGCCACCGTGTACTTGCAATAGCACCGGGGCCTTCGCGTCGTTGGGCAGATCCGGACTCCGCCACACATCGAGACGATTACGACGGCCGTGTTCGCCGTAAGAAATGTTTTCTTCGGCGAGCAAACCGCGCCGAGTCGTGGGCAACGGCTGTATCAAACGCGTCATTGGGAACGCAACCGACGGATACTGCAACGCAGGATCAACGCGAGTTGCGAAGTCCGCGCCGAGTTCATCTACCAACGCGTCGTGCAAGACATCACCGGCGCCCGAGGCATTCCGATGAATCTGCAACAACCGCAGGCTCGACACCGTGTTCAGTGCAATCGCAGCGCGCCCGGACCAGGTTTTCAAAGCCCCGCGACGAACCATCCGCAGCGTCGCCAAGGTTGAGGCCGCGGCCACATGCAACGGCAACTCGGATACCAGCCACCCGTCGAAAAATGAAGGCACCGAAACCTGGCCGTCGCGAGCAAACGGTTTCACCGCGTTCGTCGCGCGTGCGGCACGGATGATCCCGGACTTCAAGTCCCTCGACAGCTTCGGACGTGCAACACCCAATAGCGACATAGCGTTTCCTCCACGACTGAGCCTAGATGCCCAAGTTAGTGGTGGGCCAGCCGGTGGGATCCGACGCAGCGTCAGCGATAACAACGTGCCGCGAAGGCGAAACCGCTTACGAAATCAGGCCCGAGCGCCGAGCGTTGACGACGGCCTCGAGCTTCGATTTTGCTTCTAGCTTCACCAAGATCTGATGCACGTGGCTTCGAATCGTGTTGCGACTCACAAACAGAGCTGCCGCGAGCGCATCCGTCGAAAGCCCTTGGCCCATGAGCTGCAAGACATCGCTTTGACGCGCCGTCAGCAAAGGTTCATCAGTGTCTTCAACGATCGGTTCCAACATCGCATCGAGTTGAGGAACCGCCGCCACTGAATGGCCGCGGGCCACGGTACGCACCGCACCCAAAAGATCATTCGCACCGCGATCTTTGGACACGACGCCAAGGCACCCCGCGGAAATGACTTCGCGGATCATCGCAACGTTGGGCGCACCGAGCAACATCACTACCTTGGTAGCGGGATTGTGATCTCGAATCTCGCGGGCGATCACGGCACCTCGGCCGTTGTCGATGTCATAGTCCAAGACGACAACATCGGGAGCGGAGTGCTCCACCGCTTTGACTGCGCCGCATCCATTTGTGTGCCCGATGACCGCCATGTCGGTTTCCGCGTCAAAAACCCGCTGCATGATCTCGGTGAACATTTCGTGTTGGTTGATCAGCAAGATCTGGGTGGCTTCGCTGGACATCATTTGGCGCGTGTTCCTCAAATAAATCGGTGAGCTTGCGATTTCGTCGCCAGCTGCCGACCGGCTCGTTTCGGCGGCTTGCGTTCCTGAAGCTGCCAGGATGCCTGATTCATCGGCGCGGGCAGTGTCGTCCGTCGCGCCTACGCGTGAATCCACCCATATGCAGTATCCAATTCAGTGGCGCTAGAGCGCGAATCGCATCGTGCGTAATTCAAACGGATGAAATACTTCAGATGCCCCGATACGTTCAGATGATGCCGCGGCTAGCGGCTCCTCCAAAAGGGTCACCGGCGTCTGGTTACCCGCGCCCGTTATCCAGCCGCTCTGCATCACTCGTTGTCCCGCTCGCTCGAACGCCCGGACGACAACATCGCCCGATCGGTCGTCTGAGCGTTTCACCGCGCTGATCTCGATTGCACGGTGCGTTATCGATACAAGCTCGGACTGGATCATTGCAGCATTGCCCGAAACCACGCGCAGCGGTTCGTTGAGAAATTCCGCTTCGGCGACGACCGCGAGGCGATCTCCATTGTGGGCCAACAGACTGACGCGAGTTTGATGCCGTCCGCGGTCAGCCGTTGGGTCGGGGTGCTTCGGCGCTCGCTGTAGCGTCACCCGAATCGCGTCGCCCTGCACGGCGTGACCGTAACGACCGTCGTTGAGTACCGCGACGCCAAAGCCTGTTTCGCTGACATCAACCCAGCGATGCGCACAGACCTCAAACTTGGCCGCATCCCAACTGGTGTTGGGATATCGAGGACGGCTCACCGATCCGAACTGAATGCCGCAATCCACGTGGTCGCTGTGCACATCGATTGGAAACGCGATCGAGAGCAGTTGTTCGTCTTCGTGCCACTCAATGTCGAAATCGATGTCGACCCGCGCACTTCCCGCGCGAACTATGTACGTCTGACTCAGGCTTGATCGCCCAAAGCTTCGACGCACTCGCACCCGGGCGACGAGCGGACCTGCGTCGAGTACTTCAACGAAATCACACGCGCTGATCGTTTGCGACGAACGACGCGCCCATTCTTCGAGATCCCACGCGTCGTACACGTTGGGGAGATCATGCGCGAGTTCGATCGTCGCACCGGCGGTACCTTCGGCAAACGCATCGCGGCCACTCGAAACATCGATCAGCGAAATCAGTTCACCGTTGTCGTTCCAACGAATCGAAACCACGCCGTTACTAATCGAGTTGCCATCGACCAGCACCTGTTCAACCACCGGCAATGCGATCGCTTCCGCGCACCCAACGCCCGGTACCGCACCTCGAAACGCAATCCGGCCGTCGGCCAGGGTTTGCGTGGGGCCATCGCCCGCGGGCGCGAGTTGGGCAATCACAATCTCATCGCGAGCGTGCGACGCAGGGTTCGCAATTGTTGGCGTTCGTGGCGTGATCCGATCGAGCGCATCACTGATGAGGTGTTCGAGTTGAGGCACTAAGCGCCCGTATACCTCGGCAGTGTCTTCGTACACCCACGCAATCGAAGAACCGGGAATGATGTCGTGGAACTGTTGCAATAACACCTCTTTCCAAATGTCGTCCAAAGTGTCGTAGGGGTAGTCATCGGGCGCATCGACCGTCGCGTACGTCCACCACAACTCTGCCTCGCGTAACAACCGCTCACACGTACGGTTGCCAACTTTCGTATTGGTTTGGGTCGTGAAGGTTCCGCGGTGCATTTCGAAGTACAGCTCGCCGCGCCATTCAGGAATATCGTGAATTTCACCTTCGGCTTCGACGTTTTCGAAGAATTGATCGACGGTTCCAATCGTGACCCGCGGGAGGCCATCGAGATCCCGCACTCGCCGGGCGCGTTCCAACATTTCGCGAGTTGGCCCGCCGCCGCCGTCTCCGTACCCAAACGGCATCAGCGACCAGTCGCTCCAACCTTTATCGTTGAAGTTCGCTTGTGCGTACGCCAACTCCACCGGATCAACTTCCGCGTTGTACGTATCAACGGGCGGGAAGTGCGTGAGCACACTGGTGCCGTCGATTCCGAACCAACGAAACGTGTGATGCGGAAGCTTGTTTTGTTTGTTCCATGAAAGCTTTTGGGTAATGAAACGATCGCAACCACCCGCGGCAAAAATCTGCGGCAACGATCCGGGATACCCAAACACATCGGGAATCCAAACCTCGGTACAGCGTCTTCCAAAGCGCGATTCGAAATACCGTTGCCCAAACACGAGCTGGCGCGCGATCGATTCACCGCTCGGGATGTTCATGTCGGCTTCAACCCACATGCCGCCAACTGGATGCCATTGACCCGCGGCGACTTTGGCCTTGATACCCGCGAAGACATCGGGATAGAGCCGCTCCATCCATTCGTATTGCGCGGCTTGTGAGCATACGAAGTTGTATTCAGGGTAGTCATCCATCAACGCGACCGCCGAAGAAAATGTGCGTGAACATTTGCGAATCGTTTCGCGCAGTGGCCATAGCCATGCAGTATCGATATGCGCGTGACCGACGGCCACGATGTTGTGGGCACTCGCACGCGCCGGCACTGCAAGCGCGGGCGCAAGCTGTGCGCGCGCAGCCGAAGCGGTCGCGACCACGTCATCAAGATCAAGCGCATCGATTGATCGTTCCAGTGCGCGCAGGATCTTATGACGCCGTGGATCTTCGAGCGTGAGCATCACCATCGTGTTTTGCAAAACCTCGATATCGAGTGCCAGTGCATGGACTTCACGTTGGTACACCGCAATGTCCGCGCGCTGAAAGCGATAGATCGGCGAGGAACCCGCGGTCGATCGCGAGCCCATCGGCGTAGGAATCGTGCCTTTGAATGACGGATTCGACGCAGCTTCTAACAACAGATCGACAGCGGTACCCGCGCTGGCCGAAGGCAATGGCACATTTCGGCGCAACGGATGCACGCTGCACGATGGTCCGCCGGGCGCGTTCCAGATCGAGCCTTCGGCTTGAAAGCCCGGGCTGTGGTTCGCGAAACCCAGATCAATGATGGCTTCGATTTCTTGGCCAGCCCAATCTCCGGGAACAACCGCGCGCAGCGTGAACCATGCGGTGCCCCACGGCTTACCCCACTTGGAACCAATCCGGAACGGCACGTACGCGGCCCCCAACGCGTCCTCGTAGCTGATGGGCTCGCCGGGAACTTCAAATACTTCAACGTCCATAGCTATTGATGGCCGATGGATCGCAGGCGTAATCCGTTGATCTACCGCACGTTTAATTCGCTGTTCTACAAGGCTTCGATCGTCATGCATCCTGACATTTTGACCTACGGTGAGCCCCATGATGGGCATCATCAGCGTCGAGCGTCACCGACGCCTCCTGAGAGCATTCGCCACAGCCGCAGAGCACGGCTCGGAATGATCCCAGCGCAGATCATCGCAGGGATGCACTGGCTCCCAACGAACGACGCCGTCGTGCTCAGCGCGATATGCGCGGCAATTGGCGTGCCGATCATCGCGGCCGCAGGGAGAGGGCCTCGTTGGCTTGCTTGGAGCGGCGCCGTGTTACGAGAACTGGCACTCGTGCTGGGCCTCTACGCCGTGTGGGGATTCGCGGGGAGACTCGCGGCGACGGAATCCACCGGCGCGGTACGGCGCGGCCAGCAGGTGTGGGATGCCGAACGCTGGTTGCATCTCCCCAACGAACGCACACTTCAGGGTTGGGTACTGCCGCATCATGGGCTCGTACGCGCGCTCAACATGTACTACGCATTCGCGCACGTACCCTCGCTGTTTTTCTTTTTGATTTGGCTCTTTTTTCGCCATCGCCATCGCTATCCCGTCTGGCGCAACACATTGGCATTTCTCACATTGTCCTGTTTGCTCGTGCAGTTCGTTCCCGTTGCACCACCCCGGCTCGTTCCCAATTTGGCAATGATCGACACCGGCTTGAAATTCGGGCCGACCGTGTACCAACCGATCGGCCAGGGCGGGCCCGATCAGTTCTCGGCGATGCCATCGGTGCACGTGGGGTGGGCCGCACTCTTCACGCTGGCCATCATCATCGTGGGCAAGAGTCGCTGGCGTTGGTGGATGCTGTTGCATCTCTTCATGACGGTGGCAGGCGTAACCCTGACCGCCAATCATTACTTTCTCGACGGCATCGTGGCTGCGGGGCTCATCGGAACCAGCTGGTTGTTGTCGCACGGTCTACGGTTGATCTATGGAGTTGTACGCCGCAATGCGCACGTTGGGATCAGTTCGGGAATTCGAGAACCGGCCAGTTCCGCGTGAAATCATCTCACGGATTTTCGAACACGCTCGGTTTGCCGGCAGCGGCGGGAATCGTCAGGGTTGGCATGCCGTCGTAGTTGAGTCTCCCGAAGCGCGATCTGCGCTCACTCGGATCAGTTCGATCGGGTATCGCGAGTACATGGCCCAAACCATGGCGGGCGCGGTGCCGTTTGCGGCAGGCGACGACGGCGCATGGCACGGTTCGATCGTCGATCTCGAAGCAGCGCGCTCCACCGATTCACCAATCGGACTCGTTGCATCAATCGAATCTGCGCCAGTTTTATTAGTGATTGTGGCCGATCTTCGCACTCTCGCAGTTACCGACATCGACTCCGATCACATCAGCATCATCGGTGGCGCATCGATATATCCGTTCGTGCACAACGTGTTGCTCGCGGCGCGCAACGAAGGGCTCGCGGGAGTGCTCACCACGTTTGCGTGTCGCGCGGAGCCTGAGCTGCGCGAGCTCCTCGCACTGCCGGCTTCACACGCCGTCGCCGCCGTTATCCCGCTTGGCTATCCCGTGCATCAAGCAACCAAGCTCAAACGAAAATCGATATCAGAGTTCGTGACCATCGACCGTTTCGACGGATCACCGTGGGACACCGAAGCCGGATTGATTCCAGATTGATTACAGATTGATTACAGATTGATTACAGGAGTGATTACAGGAGTGACTGGATGAACGCCCGCACGCGAGCCAAACAGATCGAGCGAGTCCGCGACGAGTGCTTGAGTTTTCCTGAAGTCACCGAGCGTTTGACGCTCCCATCGCCCCCGAATAGTCGAGTTCAGGCCCAAAGGAAAAGGCCCAAAGGAAAAGGCCCGGACGTTGCCGTCCGGGCCTTTGTATTGCTTAAGTTCTTGGGCTGGCGTTAGCCAACCTTTTTGCAGGTTGCCTTATCGGTGTGCGCAAAGCGGCCACCGGATTCGGCTTGGTCAAGCCACGTGGTCTGGTCGTAGCTGTACACGCCATCAGCGGCAATCACGGTGCAGTCGTAATCCGTAACCTTCGCCGCGCCGTTGAGGTACGGGTTCGACAAAATGCCGTAGTCGAGCTTGCCGAACTCAGCGTGGAGTTTGAACGTAGTGTCCGTGGCCGATGCAGTTCCGCCACCGAACACAACCGAGCCGCGCGGCACCATGAAACAACGCATGACCTGACCGGCCGCAGCGTCCCAGAGCCAGTAACCGATTTCGGTGTGGAACGGATTTTCTTCGTCGTCGCGCCACATCGCCGCGCGGTAGTCAAGACCCATCAAGGACTGTTTGCCGTTGTCAACCGGGCCGAATGGTTTAAACGACGCCTTTTCTTTATACGTCGTCTCCCAGATTTTGCCGCGGCTGTGCGCGTAGGCGACATCGATACCTTCGCCTTCCCATTCACCGATGAGTCCTGCAAGGGGACCGAATTCTTCGTTGCTCATTGCTTCATTCCTTGGTCGTGGACCACATTCGGTGGCCGGCCGGTTGGTGCATTGCGTATGTGCGGAAAATCGGCATCGTAGCGACTCGACTACGCGCGAGTATCAGTCATGGCAGATATCTATACCCACGGGCATCACGAATCGGTCTTGCGCAGCCACCGCTGGCGCACCGCCGAGAATTCTGCGGGGTACCTGCTGGGCGAGCTCCGCGCTGGGATGTCTGTGCTCGACGTCGGTTGCGGGCCCGGAACGATCACCACGGATTTGGCCAAACGGGTCGCGCCCGGCCCAGTCATCGGTATCGATTCGGCAGGCGCAGCGATCGAGGCGGCGGCCCACGACAATACAAGCGCCAACACGACGTTCGCAGTCGGCGATGTCTATGCCCTTACCTACGGCGAAGATTCCTTCGATGTTGTGCACGCGCATCAAGTATTGCAGCACCTAACCGATCCGGTTCGAGCCTTGCGGGAGATGCGCCGGGTCCTCAAACCAACTGGCGTTGTCGCCGCGCGAGACAGCGACTACAGCATCTTTGCGTGGGCGCCCGACGATGCCTCTCTGCTTCGTTGGCAATCGCTCTACCGTTCTATCGCCCGCCGTAACCATGCCGAGCCCGACGCGGGGCGGTACTTGCTGACGTGGGCCCACGAGGCTGGCTTTCGTGACGTGCGGTACACAACATCAAACTGGACCTTCGCCGACGACGAATCCCGCGACTGGTGGGGCAATCTCTGGGCCGACCGCATGCAGCAATCAACGACGGCCCACCAAGCAGTCGAGTACGGGCTCGCCACCGAGGCGGAACTGGCGGAGATCGCCACCGCGTTTCGAGAATGGGCAGGTAAGCCCGACGGTATTTTCATCACAGTCCACGGCGAAATCCTCGCCCGCCCCTAAACCCTGTGTCCCTAAACCCTGTGCCCCTAAACCCTGTGTCCCACTGATGTTCCACTGGTGGAACATCAGTGGGACACAGGGGACGGCTCCCGGCGCGCTAAATAAGGATGGGTTCTTCGGGCGCTCGCACACCCATAATTGCGAGTGCCCGGCCCATCCCTAACCACATACCAGTACAAATCGTGAGATCCGCGATTTCTTCGTCCGCATATTTCGACCGTAACCGAGACCAGAATTCATCATCCATTGCGAGATGATCGAGCGCAAAGCGTTGCGCGAATTCGGCCGCTAGCCGTTCACGATCAGTCAGCGCTGCGCTCGTGCGCCAGTTCGCAACCTCGGTGTAAAATGGATCGTCAATATCGTGCGCGGCGGCCTCTTTGGCCCGTGACCCTTGGCACACGATGCAGTCGTTGATCAAGGCGATCGTCCAGCGCGCGGCTTCGCGTTCACGCAAGCCGAGTTGCGTATTGGAATAGACGGCTTCGGAGAATTGGCCCATGCCAATCGCCATCGGAACCCTCGACATCATCCAATCGACGTGTTCGCCCATTCCGGTCTCGGGAAATTCAATGCGTGCCATAGCGAACACGGTAGCGACTGAGATTCGGGCTCTTGGGAAACGAGCGAATCGTTACCTCCGACAACCGACACCCCGCTAGCGATAAAAGGCAACCGATCTCCGACCGGCACCATGAACCAACCATGCTCCTGCGGCACCGGCGCATCCGTCACGGCGCCAAACTAGGTCCGACGCCGCTCGTATCGAAGAAGCCGTGATTCCTAAGATGCCAGTTATGCAGCACGTACCCCTCGGAAATAGTGGTCTCAACGTTTCACGTTTGTGCCTCGGCACCATGACGTTCGGCTTCCAAGTTGACGAAGCGACATCCCGCACCATCCTGGACAAAGCTGCAAACGGAGGAATCACCTTCTTGGACACCGCGGATGGCTATCCACTCGGCGGCTCGCTCGCCACGGTTGGGCGCACTGAGGAGATCGTCGGCCGATGGTTGCGGGGCCAGCGCCACGATTATGTGGTTGCAACAAAATGTTTCATGCCGATGGGCACCAAACCCTGGGATATGGGCAACAGCCGGCGCCACATCATGGATTCAATCGACGCATCGTTGAAGCGACTCGGCACCGATTTCATTGATCTGTATCAGCTGCACTTCGACGACCCGTCCGTGCCGCTCGACGAAACACTGCAAGCCCTCGACGACATCGTCCGCAGCGGCAAGGTTCGTTACGTCGGGTGTAGCAATTTCCTTGCGTACCGGCTCGCGACGGCATTAGGTCGCAGCGACGTTCGCGCTGTCGTGCGCTTCGTTTCAATTCAGCCTCGCTACAACTTGTTGTTTCGAGAATTCGAACGCGAGTTGTTTCCGTTGTGTGCCCAAGAAGGCATCGGAGTCATTCCGTATAACCCAATCGCTGGCGGGCTGCTTTCGGGCAAACACGATCGTACGAAACCACCCGAAGAAGGCACGCGCTTCACTCTCGGCTTCGCGGGCAAGATGTATCAAGACCGATACTGGCACGACACCGTGTTCGATACTGTCGACGAGCTGGTGAAGCTGGCCGACGCCGCCGGCGTGGCGTTGCCGACCCTGGCCGTCGCATGGACCCTTCGAAACCCCGTGATTACGTCGCCAATCATCGGCGCCAGTAAGCCCGAACAGCTCGATGCCACACTCGCGGCGCTCGATTACACAATCGACGACGATCTCGCGACCGCGCTCGATGACCTCACTGCGGGTTACCGTAGAGGCGATGCGCCCCGATAAAAAGGCCCGCAACGTCACAATCGCGCCGCATCAGTGTCCCGCCAGCAAATTTCATTTGACCTGAGACGTTCCTGAGGCCACAATGGTGGACCCCAGCCAGAGATCCGGCCAGAGAAATCCAGCCAGAGAATCAGGCGGAATCACCGGCGGGGCAACGAACTCAGGGAGGTGGGTATGACGACGGTCTTCGAACAACGATTACGCCAGGGCGAGGACGGTCAACGCCCGCGGATCGCGTTCGTGCTGCCTGGCGGTGGAAGCCTCGGCGCCGTGCAAGTCGGGATGCTCCAGGCACTCGCAGAATCTGGAATTCGCGCCGACATGGTGGTCGGGACCTCGATTGGTGGCTTCAACGGTTCCTTCGTCGCCGCGGATCCGCTAAACGGTCACGTCGCCCTCGCCAAAGTCTGGAACACGCTCAAACGCCGCGATATCTTGTCGCTCGATCCGCGCAACATTGCACTCGGACTACTCGGTCGCCGAGATTCGATTTTCAATAACGATCGTCTGCTCGCGTTCTTGCACCGAAACACGCCCCTCGATCGGTTGGAGCTCGGCGAGATTCCCTTCACCGTGACCGCAACCGATCTCGAAACTGGCCAGCCCACCGCACTACGCAACGGTCCTGCAATCACCGCGCTTATGGCAACGGGCGCGATTCCTGGCGTATTGCCTGCGGTCTTGCGCGACGGTCGGCTGCTCGTCGACGGTGGCGTTACCGCGGCGTGGCCGGTGCAAATTGCGATCGAAGACGGCGCCGACATTATCTACGTCTTGGAGACGGCAACTGTCTCGACGATGCAACGTCGGCGTGGGGCATTAGCCATGTTCGAACGGGGCGTCGACATGATCACTGAGCACGCGATTGCCCTTGAACGACAGGCAATTTTTGCGGCCCACGAAGGTCGAGTGTTCGAGATTCCTGCACCGACGAGCCGTACATCAATTCTGGATTTGTCGACAACTGCCGAGCTCATCGGAGCAGCCCACGCCAACACCCACCGTTGGCTTGCACAGCACCCGTGCCCGGCTGCAATTGATCTCACGCGCGGTTAACACCCGAGCGTTCCACAAGATCGAGTACTCGGCCGCGGACAAATCAAGCCCCTTGCTCACCGAGACGGGGCGTAAGGTCCGGCAGTGAGTACTCGAACCCTACCGCCGCTGACTCCGGTTGAACGCCGCTCGGTGGGGGCGTTGTTGTTCAGCATGTTTTGCGCGACGTCGGCCGGGATGGCTGGCTTTGTTGCACTCGGTAAACAGGTCTTCGATATCACCGGCCGTGAACTCGATCTCGGTTGGCTCGGGCTCGCGGAATTCTTGCCCGCAGCGCTGTTGGTGTTGGTGACCGGCACAGTTGCCGATCGATTCCAACGCCGTCTGGTTGCGGGAACCGCGATCACCGCGCAAGCAATCATTGCCGTCATTCTCGGCATATACGCGCAAGGAAAACCGCACGCCGTCGCGCCAATATTTTTGATCGTTGTGGTACTCGGGACTGCTCGGGCCTTCGTTGCCCCCGCGGAACGATCGCTATCGGCCGACATCGTTTCGGCCCAACGCCTGCCCTGGCTCACGACGCGTTTTTCCGGCTCGTGGCAAGTTGCTTCGATCACCGGCCCAGTCCTCGGCGGATTTCTTTATGCGGTCAACCCTTGGTGGACCTACTACGCCATGGCGATGCTGCTCGGTCTCGCGGCAATCGCGGTGGTCTTTGTGCGCGACCACCCGCCAGCCGCGAGACAAACCGAGACGCCCACCGATACGCCAACCGAAACGCCAGCCAGCAGCGAGCCCACGACTACCGGGAGTCTGCCCAATTCTGCGAACGACCCGGACACCGCCGCCGAAAAGCCGACGGTGCGAGAAGCGCTGCTCGGATTGCAGTTCATTCGTCGCCAACCGGTGATGTTGGGCGCCATTTCGCTGGATTTGTTTGCAGTCCTGTTCGGTGGCGCGGTGGCGTTGTTACCGGCCATCGCAAAAACCCGTTTAGGTGTTGGGTCAGTGGGGCTGGGATGGTTACGCGCGGCTGGCGGAATCGGAGCGGCGCTCACAACACTCGTACTCGCGATACGGCCGCTGCGCGCCAACATCGGCAAGGTCTTGCTCGCAGTTGTCGCGATATTCGGGGTAGGAACAATCGCGTTGGGCGCCACACGGTCCTTCGCGGTTGCGTTCATCGCGATGATGGTGTTGATGGGCGCGGATGCGATCAGCGTGTTTATTCGGGCCACGCTGGTTCCACTCATGACGCCGTTCGAACTGCGAGGTCGGGTACTCGCAGTAGAAAACGTTTTCATCGGTGCCTCCAATGAGCTGGGCGCGTTCGAATCGGGAGTCGCCGGGCAATTGCTTGGGCCCGCCGCCGCAATCATCCTGGGTGGCATAGCGACCCTCGCAATTGCAACAACCTGGTGGTTCGCGTTCCCAGCCCTGCGCAACGTCGACCGTTTCCCCAACCACTAACCCCAAACCCCTGTGTCCCACTGATGTTCCGTATACGGAACATCAGTGGGACACATAGGGTGACGGCGTGACTGTTGGTTCGGTGATGCAGATCAAGCGTTTGCGGGAGCGGGATGCGTTTCTCGCGCGTATCACAGAACTCGAACTCGACGACATCCTCACCCCGGCCCAGAGCGACGGCATCGCCACCGCGTTCACTATTTCGAAACCGATCACCTCGCGTCGGTTTGCAAATCGATTTTGTGTGTTGCCGATGGAGGGTTGGGACGGCACCAGTGATGGTCGGCCGACTGATTTAGTGCGGCGACGTTGGCAACGATTCGGAGCCAGCGGCGCGTCCATGATTTGGGGCGGTGAAGCCGTAGCCGTCGTGCCCCAAGGGCGAGCCAACCCGCACCAACTCACAATCGGCCCGCATTCCATTGATGATTTGACCTCACTGCGCCTAGCTGCGGTCCGCGCGCATGCCGAAGCAACCGGATCCGCACCGGCACCATTCGTAGGGCTCCAGCTCACCCACTCCGGGCGATGGTGCAAACCAACTGATCGTTTCGAACCGCAAACTGCATACCGCCATCCCATTCTCGACGAACGCGTACAAGCAACCGACGAGAATTTGCTGACCGATTCCCAACTCGATGATCTCATCCAACGCTTCGTGCACGCGGCGACTGTCGCACGCGATGCCGGATTCGATTTCGTTGACATCAAACATTGTCACGGATATCTCCTCCACGAACTCCTCAGCGCGCATGATCGCCCCGGCCCGTACGGCGGATCGTTCGAGAACCGAACGCGATTTCTTCGTGAGGTCCTCGCAGGCATCGCCAGGGACGCCTCGGGAATCGCCACGGCGGTCCGCCTGTCGGTGTACGACCTCGCTCCCCACGTTGCAGGCCCCGACGGAATCGGGATTGTCCATCCCGAGGTTCGCGATCACTACCCCTACGCGTTCGGCGGCGATGGCAGCGGCATTGGAGTCGATCTCACGGAAACCCACCAGTTTTGCGAAGCAATCAATCATCTCGGAGTCCAATGGCTGAGCGTGACCGCAGGCAGCCCGTACTACTGCCCACATGCGCAACGCCCTGCATACTTTCCACCGTCCGACGGCTATCTTCCACCGAACGATCCGCTGATCGACGTTGCGAACATGCTGCGAGCCACCCGCGCGATCGCCGCGGCCCACCCGAGCCTCGCGGTCGTGGCGAGCGGCATGAGTTACCTGCAAGAGTGGCTCGCGGCCGTCGGCGCACAGTTGCTCGATGATGGGGCCGCCGCGTTTATTGGGGTCGGCCGAAGCGCGTTGAGCTATCCAGAACTCCCGCTCCATACGTCGATCGGTGCGCCGATCCAGCGCGAGCAGTTGTGCCGGACATTCAGCGATTGCACCACTGCGCCCCGCAACGGTTTGGTTTCCGGCTGCTATCCGATCGATCCGTTGTACAAGGCGATGCCGGAGCGGGTCGCGCTCACGCAAGCCAAACGTGCAGCCGAAGCAGCACGCGGAGGGCGACGCCGTTCATGAGCCGGCCACGAATCAACATTGCAGTCTCAATGATGGACGGCCTCGGGGACGCGGCGTTCAGCGCTGCGCATTGGGAGCGTCTCACCGAAATCGGGACAGTACTGAACCTGCAGCCGCTCACCGCGCTCGACGACGATCGCGCCGCTGAAGTTCTCGCCACCGCCGACGTTTTGCTCGGCCATTGGGGCTGCCCGACACTCACCGAAGATGTGCTGCGGCGTGCACCAAAGTTGAAGTTGTTTGCGTACGCCGCGGGCACAATCAAGTGGCAAGTCACCGACGGCGTGTGGGAGCGAAATATCGTGGTCACTTCGGCGGCCGCCGCGAACGCAGTACCAGTTGCCGAATACACCGTCGCCATGATTGTGCTTGCCAACAAAGGCGTATTGCTCTTTCGCGAACGGCTCCAGAACCCCGACGCCAACGTTCGTTTTCCCCGTTCCATCGGGAACGCGGCGAAACGGGTTGGGATTATTGGAGCATCGTTTGTCGGCCGTAGCGTCATCGAGCTCCTCGCCGCGTACGCGCTCGACGTAGTCGTCTACGACCCGTTCCTTGGTGATTCGGAAGCGAACGAGCTCGGTGTGAGCATCGAAAGCGATCTCAATCGGCTCTGCGCAACCTGCGATGTCGTGAGTTTACACGCGCCCGACATTCCCGCGACTCGAGACATGCTCGGCGGCGATCAATTCGCGGCGATGCGCGACGGAACCGTATTCATCAACACTGCCCGGCCTGCGTTGGTGGATCAGGACGCGTTGCTCGCCGAACTCCAGAGCGGCCGTATCAGCGCGATCTTGGATGTCACGACACCCGAACCGTTACCAGTCGATCATCCTCTGCTCGCGCTCCCAAACGTCTTCGTCACCCCCCACATCGCGGGTTCAATCGGAACTGAACTTTCGCGAATGGCGGATCTCGCGATCACCGAAATTGAACGGTTCACCACCGGGCTCCCGCCCCTGCATCCCGTGCACCGAGCCGATCTGGATCGCATCGCGTGAACCGGTCGTTCATCGCTGGATTGTGTTCCGTAACGCTGCGGTCATGCAGCGTTGCCGAGGTCATAGCCGTCGCGAGCGCAAATGAATTGCGAGCGATCGAATGGGGCGCTGATGTTCACGTACCGCCGGGTGATCGCGCCGCGGCCGCGAACGCAGCACGCTTCGAAGCAGAAGTTATTTCGTATGGCTCGTATTTGCTCGCTAAAACACTCCCAACCAACGACGAAATCCACCGGGTCTTAGATACCGCTCTATCGATCAACGCGACCAACGTTCGAATCTGGACACCATTCGGTAGCCATAGCAAGGCCAACCTCCACGATGCGGTCCATGAACGAGTTACTCAGATCTGTGCGGAGGCAGCTGTGCGATCACTCGCTATTTCATTGGAGTTTCACGGCGGCACGATGACTGCATCTGCTGAGAGCACCGGGACGCTGCTCGACACAATCGGTGCGCCAAATCTCTTTACGTACTGGCAACCCTCGTATTGGGGAGATCGAACCGATGAACTCGATATCACCGCATTGGGTTCGCGGCTCTCGCATCTCCATCTCTACGCGTGGGATCGTGACGGCCAGCGTTTCCCACTCGATCACGATGAACGCGACCTCAGCGACGCGTTGCGACACGCCAGCCGCACGTTCACACATTGGCAACAACCACGCGCCGCGTTTCTCGAATTTGTTGCCGCGGATGATCCCGATCAACTCGCATGTGACGCGCGTACATTGCACCGATGGATCAACGAACAGTGACAATCGCGCCTGTCGTGATTCGGAATCGCAGTATCACTGGGATGTCCGCAGTGCTGTTGCCCTTTCACGACGACACGACAATCGATTGGTTTGGATTCGAAGCGCACCTCGATCGCACGATCGCGGCAGGCATCATCCCCGCACTCAACATGGACACCGGATTCGGACCGGTACTGAGCGCAAAAGATCGCGACCGCGTTCTCGCGATTGGTCGCGACCGGGCCGTTGCTTTCATTGCGGGCGCGCACGTACCGGACTCACCGACGATGGCGTTCGATCTCGCGAGCTATTGCGCAGAGTTTGAACGCATCGAATCGAATGGAGGCACTCCCATCGTGTTTCCCTCGTTCGGCATGGCTTCGCTCACCGACGACAAACTCGTTTCCGCGCACCAGAATCTTGCCCGCACCACCGACTCCTTCTATGGCTTCGAGCTCGGTGCGATGTTTCACCCCGCCGGGCGAATATTTTCACTTGAGGTCTTCACGGCATTACTCGACCTTCCGCAAATCGTCGGCTTGAAACACTCGTCCCTGAGCCGGGAACAAGAGTGGCTGCGGCTTGAGATCCGCGACCGGCTGCGGCCGGGCTTTCGCGTACTCACCGGCAACGATTTGGCGATCGACATGGTGACGTACGGCAGCGACTACCTCTTGGGCTTATCGACGTTTGCGCCTGATGCGTTCGCGGCCCGCGATCGAGCCTGGGAAAAGGGCGACGACCCAACGTTTTTTGCTTTGAACGATCAATTGCAATACCTCGGTCATATCGCATTTCGCACCCCGGTGCCCGGTTATCGACACAACGCGGCAATGTTTCTCAAACTCCGAAACTGGATCGCGAGCGACACAACCCATCGCTCATCGCCGCAACGGCCCGATTCTGATCGCGCGATCCTTGCTCCAATCGCTACTGCGATAGCAGCGCTCGTTCCATAAACGTGAACGTGCGCTGTGCAAGGGGTTCCCAATCAAGTGCAGCGCGACGCTTCACCACTTCGGCTCTGGCCATATCGAGTTGCTCCCCCGTCAGCGCATCAAGTGCCTCGGCGATGCTATCCGGATCGAGTCCAACTCGAATGCCGCCGCGGCCCAGCATCTCGGTCAAGTACTCCCAATCGCTGATGAACACGGGCATGCCCATACCAATCGCGTCGGCGACTGTTCCGGTCGCGAGCATGTCGCCTTGAGGCTCAAACGGTAACGCCAAGACATCGCACGAGGCCAGCCGCAGCGCATACTGCCGCTCGGAAACCCCTTGATATTGCTCAGCAATTTCGATACGTGGGTCGACTGGCGCGAACTCGCCGTAGGCGAGTGACCAACACGCCACTGAGAGATCGGTGCGCGGCGATCGCACCACGCCTTTCAAGAAATCGAGAACGCGTTTCTCCGCGCGAGGCGCGCCGAGCAAGCCGATTCGTAACGCGCTCGGTGAGAGCCCGAGCGCCAATTCCGCCGACGCTTTGTCGATCGGGCCAAATTTCGCCCACAGCTCACCGAAGTGCCCGTGCGGTATCACTTCATGGATGCACGCAGGATCGAACTCGTAGCGGCTGAGCATCTTGGTATACCCAAAATCGGAATGATGAATCACTGCGCGCGCCGCGCTGGCCCATCGTTGATATATGACGTCGTAGACCTCGGGGCGTTTTTCATGTGGCGTGAGATTGTGGGCCGTCCACACAATCGGAATCGCATGGTCGCGCAGGGTCGCGATGATTCGATCGTGTTCAGCAAGGTCGTCGAACGCAATCCACTCCGGCCAATGCAAGTGGAACACATCGATATCGCGCAACGCCACCGATGCGTCTCCCAGCGGCCCCAACGGATTGGGGAACGAGACAACGCTCGACGCCAAAGGATCGTAGAGGCTTCGGTGGTAGTGATGCCCATACGCGGTCGAAATCACACGCAGCTTCGGAGTCACGCGAATCGAATAGCGCATCGATCGCGCCGGAGCAAGATCTAGTTGATGCGCAACTGCAATTTCAGACCAGGATGATCGCCACTCCTTCAACCCCAGCACATCGACCGGAGTCTGGGTCGACGGGAGATCCTTTGCGAACTCCACTGCCAGATGATCCGCAGCAATGTCGGGTATTATGACGGTGACGGCCGCAGGAACATCAACGAATTCAAGGTGTTCTTCGATTTGGATCGTGCGCCCATCGACTGAGTAGGCGGCCGTGCGCGAACCCGCCAACGGTTCAGGAATCTTGCCGGTGTAATCGAACGCGGTCGCCGGAAAACCATTCCACTCAACGGTGAGCTCGCCGGCTTCGTGCACACTCGCCGACGGAACGCCCCCGCCCGCGAAACGAGCGAAGCCCGAATGAACGAGTGGAGTCCAGGTCGGGAGATCCGCATCAACCGGAACCTCAAAGCGACCGGGCGCATGCACCGAAGGGAAGTAGTGGCTGCGCGCCGCACCGACGAATGGCACCACGAATGCCAAACCCGGCTGTCGGTGCGCCCACACACCCGCCGCGCGATCGGTTTCGAACGGCACAAATGCATCAATGATTCGATACGTGTCTCGGTGTTTCGCGGCGACCGTTTCGGTTTCGGCGGTGAGCAACTCCTTCGCGGCCACCGCGAGCTTGCCCAGCACGTCGAAGGTCAGCTGCAGCCGCCGAGCGGGTCCGCGATACGCGTCCTGATCGCGGTACTGATGAGCGTTGATCACGCCATCGCCAAACCACGATTCCATCGCGTCCATCGCGTCGCAACCACGACGTATCCACGCGGCTTGGCGTTCGAGTTCAAGGTCGCGAGAGATCACCAGCGCGGCAAGTTCTATGGTCAGCGCGATCGCCAACACTCCCGTCGAGCGGCCCCACGGAATCGCGCTGCCGTCGGGGCCGCCGACTCGGTCCACGAGGCGCAAAGCCGACAGCATTCCTTCGCGCCAGAGATCACCGAGGTGTTCCGCGAGGGGTTCACAAAACAGCCAGACGTCCGCGGTATAGATGTCGTATCTACCATTTTGATCGTGAGAATCATCAAGGAAGCGCAAGGGGTTGGAGGCCAGAAATGCCTGCAAACGTTGCACGAGCGAGGCAAAACGATCTTCATCGACATCGAGGCCCAGCGCAATCCTTGCCCGTTCGCAACGGGCGAGCACTGCGGCATAGTTACGGGGAAGTTTCTGCTCATCGAGCAGCGCAATCCAGTCGTTGGAATCACACGCCAAGCGCAGTTGATCACGTTGTTTGGCTCCGAAGGATTCCAACAATGGGTTGCCTTCGAATGCGCCTGCACGCGCGATCGTCTCCGCGACTCGATACGAAAAGAATGTATGCGTGCTCGCACCATCAACCTGGCCCAGGTGCGAAATGATGTGGTTCTCGATCGAACTGCCGCCGATCGAGTCGACTCCGCAAGCGGCGAGATGCCCCAGGGTGTAGAGGAGATCTGCGCGGACATCGGCGGCAACGAGGTGCCCACCGTACGTCCGCGGCAATTCGAGATTCGGCAATTGCCGGCGCGACAACGTATCGAGCTGCGCTACACAAAAGTCGCGGAGTCGCGCACCCAAGATGGCCGTCGACTCCAGTGCGGACTCCAACGGCGCATTCATTCGCCAGCCCATTCGCCAGCCCATTCAGCAGCTAATTCAGCAGCCCACGCGGCCGCCGCAGTCGCGCAGCGTTGGCCATCCCAATGATCGTCGTGCACAATCACGCGGTAACAAAGCACCAAGGTCTCGCCCCGCGCGACGTTGACCGGGCCATCCCATAAAACCGCGGCGTTTACAAAATTGGCCCAGCCGTCTCCATAGGTCGCGGCTCGGGTACTCGCGTACCAAGGAACTGGAGCGTTCAGGTTGCGCGGATGATCGATTATCAGAACGCCGGCCTCGCGCGCGCGGCCCTCGCCGTCGTGCGCGATTCCGTTGATCGCACACCATGCACCCGGTTCTCCGAGCCGCCGTTCGTACATACCTGTATCGCTGACGAGTTGTGTATCGGTGAAATCCGGCGCGCCCCGAAACGTCAAGCCCCCGTAACCACCCCACGTCGTAAACGGAGTGCGGTCCAGAGTTACATCGACAATCGGCGTGAGCGCCTCAGTCCAGTCGATGTAGTAGCAGCCACCTTCGACATCGCTCACCCGAATTGTTCGCGTTTCGCGCAACACAGTGTCCGCGCCTTCGGGCCGCTGCCAGTCGATAACCGCCGTAGTTGTTGCGCCGTCAACAACAACCGATTCGGTTACCAGCCGCCCAAATTCGCCGTACTCTTCCCAGAAATTTTCGCCGTTCACATACTTGATGGTGAACCACAAACCATGATGCCACGGGTGATCCGCGGGAGCATCAATCGTCAGAATGCCACCATTCGGGGCCAGGAGCGGATGGATGTGCGGGCGCGAAGTGTTCCAGACCATTGCCAACGGTGTCGTCACGCTCCTAGTCTGGCATTGTCAAGCGCTTGCACTCCGCAACATTCGTCAACGCGCGGGAACTTTTTGCGAATCCGCCCCGACTAAGCAGGGACCCTAGGGAGGTGTCGCGATGAAAACAACGAAACCCGACGACACTATCGAGTCGGTCGTCGATGCAGTACTCGAAGCGACTCGGGCCAGTCCTCGGCAACAACGCTTGCTCGATCTTGCGCGGTTCGTGAGCGTCATTTTGGGCGCTCTTCAGATTGTGATCGCGATGCCCGATCTCCTGCGCGCTCCTGGTCATATGGTGCACAGTTCACGCCACGTCGGAGCGTTCGCGATCGCGATTGGGGTCGGGCTGATCTATGCAGGGCTTTACCCACATCGGGCATCGGGATTAGTGCCGCCGCTCCTCGCCCTGAGCGCTGCGTTGGCCATTACTTGCGCCGTCGACATCATCCATGGTCGCTGGCCTTCGGAGTTAAGCGTGCACCTCATCAGCCCCGTTTCGGCTGGAATTCTGTGGGGTGTCGCGCACGCGGTTCGTCCCCGAGATCCTGCGAGCGGGCAGCGCCGGGGCCCGCGTTCACTCAGCTGACTGGACCGCCTCTATGGCAGCTGGTTACGCTGGTCTGATCATGGACGATCTCAGCCGCCTCATGCTGTTCGCCCGCGACGGCGATCGGGATGCGTTCGCCGACATCGTTCGCCGCAGTTCAGCGGAAGTAACGCATTTCGTTCAACAACTCACGCCCGGCCTCGACATCGACGACATCGTCCAAGACACGTTCGTGCGGCTCTGGCGATCACTTCCGAATTTCCGCAATGAAGCGAGCGGCCGGACCTATTTATTCGCGATTGCTCGGCGCGCTGCGGTTGATGAACTGAGACGCAGCCAGCGCCGGCGCCGGATCGCTCGAAGCCTGCACTCGATTGATCGCGCCAGCGACCTCGCGGAGGTGCACGCAATGGACGCGCTCGTATTATCGCTCAGCCAGCAGCACCGCGAATCATTCGTACTCACCCAAATGCTCGGATTCAGTTACGACGAAACCGCGAACATTGTCGGCGCGCCGATCGGCACCGTTCGTTCTCGCGTCGCGAGGGCCCGCGAAGAGCTCGCGGGCCGGTACCGCGCGAACGATCGCTCTACTGGCGCATAGAGGTTCGCGTGCAGCCTCACGCACAAAACCTCTTCGATTCGTGCACCGATTGGGCAATGCGGCATTGGGATCGAGCGACCCACATGGTGTGGAATCCGCCCGGCGGTAGCGACGACGACACTCCCGCGCACACGCGGCATCTCGTACCAAATACCGCGTGGTTGGCCTACGCACTACTCGCTCGCAACGCGCCGGGCGATCGCGACGAAGCGTTACGCGCGATATCGGCAATCGTCGCATTGCAGTACGACGAATTGGGGACCGCATTTCATGGTACCTACGCGCAGTTTCTCGAATCGCCGCACCCTCCCGAGAACCCAACAGTTTGGCTCGACTACGACCCGAATTGGCGCCAGTTCGTTGGCACAACGCTGGCTCTGATCCTCAACGATTTTGAATCAACGCTTCCCGTAACGACGGCCGCAGCGATCGAACGGTCGATTGGTCTCGCCGTACTCGGCGAACCCGACGGGCGCATCCCTGTTCATTACACGAACCCTGCGTTGATGCGTGCTTGGCTGGATGCCTGGTACGGGCAGCGCACAAGCGATGTCACGCTCATCGATCGCGGTATTGCCTTTGCTGAAGCGATCGTTACCCTCCACGGGCAGCACGCCGCATTCGACGAATTCAATTCGCCGACGTATTCCGGCATCGATCTTTACGCGCTCGCCTTGTGGAGCGAGCTTCCCCCGACGCCTTGGTTCGCAACTGCAGGTGCTGGCCTCACGGCATCGTTGTGGCAACAAGCCGACGATTGGTTTCACGCGCCGCTGCGTAACTGGTGCGGCCCGTTCACCCGTTCCTATTTTCCCGACGCGACCCGCAGCGTGACGTTGCTCGCGCTGTGGCACTGGGCACGCGACGGGTTTGCTGCTTGCCTACCCGCGCTGAGCCAAGTCCCAATCGATCACTGCCATGACCTCATGGCCGGCCCCGTTATCGCCCGCCTCGCGAGCGCGATCCCCACTCGCAAGAACACGGCGGACGTTGCGGCCGTTCCGAGGGAGCTCACCCAAAAGCTCAACAACGGCAGAGAGATTCACGCTCGCATCTATGCCGACATCATGATCGGAATCGAAACCAGCCCCATCGATTGGGGAGGCTGGAGCCAGGCCATGCCGTTCGTCATGCATTGGGTCGAGCACGACGATGCAGTGGGCTGCCTCTGGCTCGATGCTCCGCACCGAACTGCACTTGCGTTCCTCGACCCTTTCGACGCTACCTCGACGCCCGCCTCCATTCGAGTGGCATTGAAATCGTCTGAGCAGTCGATCACGTTGCGGTCAACCGCTTCGGTGCAACAACTAGATCAGGAAACTGTCGTCATAGGAAATTGCATTTTACGCGGTGATCACCCACCAAACGCTCCCCAGAGCGTGTTCACAATCCAAACGGGCCAGGTCACCATCGCGGCAACCGAAGGCACGGTGGATGTGGTGTTCGTACTGACCCACACGCGGTAGTTTCGGCGCGTTCCAATCAGCCCTGTTTCCGGAGTTCGCGATGCGCCGTCTTTTCTCACTTACCAGTACTGCCACCCTCGTCGTGGCGATCGCCTCGTGCAGCGGCGCAACCCACAAGACCGCCACCACCACGGTCGGCGCCACGACCTCGACTGCGGTAACCCCACCATCGAGCTCGACAAGTACAGCTGCATCGACAACAACGACGGGCGTTATCACCGCCACCACGGACATCGGGCCAACGACGACGAGTTCGCACGCGGCCAAGCCCGTCGACAACGAAACCTTCGCGCAAATCGTCGATGCCGAGAACGCAAAACTTGATGCTGCAGGCAAGGACGCTTGCAAGTTGCAGGCAATCGTCCTCGGCCAATTCGACCTTCCGGATCCATCAACAACCGTCCAGGCCAAAACGGCCGCAGCAGTGATCGTACGGTTATTCACCGCGATCGCGGATGCGGCTCCAGCCGATCAGGCGGTTTCGGCAAATGCCTGGCGAGCAGCCGCGAACTACCTCACAACGTTCGCGAAACGCGCTGATTTCAGCGCGGATCGCCTAGTCCATAGTCTCAAGCTCGACACCGTTGCCGGGTTCGCGGCCGCCAACGATGCGTTTGACAAGGCAACGAGCAGTTGCCCCGGGGCCAAGAACTAGCGGCGCGGTTGCAAGCGGGAAGTAGCCGGTTGCGGGCGCGAGCACGCGGGAGGGCTTGCCGACTAGGCGTGGACGAGCGACAACACCAGAGCGTAATGACACCCCGCGGCGATCACAGTCATGACGTGCCACAGTTCGTGGTATCCGAAGGTTCGCGGCTGAAGGCGCGGCCACTCGCGGCCGAAATTGATCGCGCCAACGGTGTAGAAGATGCCGCCGGTCGCGAGCAGAATTAACTGCGTTGTGCTGAGCGCGTGCACCACGACGGGGAGCGCGATGACCATCATCCAGCCCAGCGCGATATAGAAATACCCACCATGTTTATCAACAAAATCAAACTTCACGAGCGTGACCGTCACACCGATCACGGTGAGTGTCCACACGACGGACAACATCGTGATTCCCCAACCCGGGCGCAGCGCAAGCAGCGTGATGGGCGTATAGGAACCGGCAATCAGCACGAAAATCATCGCATGATCGAGGCGTTGCATCAGGGCGCGAGCCTTGGCCGTCCAGCGCCCGCGGTGATACGCCGCGGAGGTCCCGAACAGAATCGTCATTGACGCGGCATAGAGCGCCGCTGCGACGTACGCCGAGGAGTGATTCGATCGAGCAATCACGATTACGCCCGCAGGTATGGACGCAAAAAAGGTGCATTGATGTAATCGGCCGCGAAGCTTCGGTTTGACCGGTTGTTCTTCAGCAGTACCGATACCCATCACAGGACCTTATCGGCGCGCCGTTCACACGCGCCAGCGTTCTCAGCCAAACCTTCGGCTGCCCATTCGGGTGGGGCGGGCGACCGAGGTCAGGAGATGCTGCGGGCGAGGACTTGACGTAAGGCGTCGGTATCGAGTTCGGCGAGCCGTCCCGCGACGTCGCCATCGACTCCCAAGACCTTCGCGGCGTAGGAGCGTTTCGTGGCGAGTAGCTCCGCGATCTTGCTTTCGATCGTTCCTGTCGTGACGAACTTGTCGACGGTTACCGTGCGCGCTTGGCCAATGCGGTGCGCACGCGCGATCGCTTGATCTTCCACCGCAGGGTTCCACCAACGGTCGAAGAGCACGACTCTCGTCGCGGCCGTCAGCGTCAGCCCAACCCCGCCGGCTTTCAGCGACACGACCATGACTCGCGGGCCGTTGACCGTTCCGAATCGCGCCACGAGATCCTCGCGGCCCTGGGTACTTGTCGCTCCGCACAAGAGTTCTGCGGTACCCGCGCCATGAATATCGTTGAGGTGGCGCACAATGAGTTCCGCAGTGCCGACAAATTGCGAAAACACCAATGAACGCTCGTTATTTTCGAAAGCATTGGCAATCACGGATTCGAGGTGATCGAACTTGCCCGAACGGCCGGCTAGTGGGCGACCATCGCGCAAATATGCCTCGGGATGGTTCACAATCTGTTTCAACCGCACGAGCAGCGCCAAAATCACACCGCGCCGGGCGATACCCGAACGGCCTGCGAGATCCGTGAGCGTTTGTTCCACCACTGCGTCGTAGAGCGCTTGCTGTTCCACTACGAGCTCCACGGCCGTATCCGATTCCACCAGTGGCGGCAACGACTTTCCAACATCGGTATCCATCTTGCGCCGAGCCAACAGGAACGGCTCGAGCAACGCAACCAGAGTCTCGGCCGCGTCTTCATCGTCTTCGAGTTGAATCGGTTTCGCGAAACGATTGCGGAACTGCTCGATGGAGCCGAGCAGCCCTGGCATCGACAGCGCAGACAACGACCACAGATCGATCAGGCCGTTTTCGATCGGAGTACCGGTAACGCAAACTTTTTGGTGCGCCGGAATCGCACGCAGGGCGCGTGCCCGTTGCGAGGTTGGGTTCTTGGCCGCTTGGGCTTCATCGGCGATCACCCGGCGCCACGTAATCGCTTCAAGCGATTCGCGGTCGCGCACCATTGTGTCGTAATTCGTAACCACAAGATCAACTTCGTCGGCGCGAGCAACAAATGCACGGCCCACCAATCGTTTCGATCCGTGATGTACGTGCACGCTCAAACCCGGAGCATGGCGTTCGGCTTCGCGCGCCCACACGGCAACAACAGTGGTCGGCGCGACCACGAGTGTCGGGCCCAATTTGCCGTTGGTTTCTTGATCATGCGCGATCAGCGACAAAATCGATACGGTCTTGCCGAGCCCCATATCGTCGGCGAGAATTCCACCAATTCCGCAACGATTCAAGAATGCGAGCCACGCCAGCGCGTCGCGTTGGTGGTCGTACAAGGTGCATTCGAGCGCGGCTGGTGCATCGACGGGCTCGACCCGTTCATCGATGTGGGCGAGGTGCTCGAGCCAGCCGCTCAGCGAAACCGTTTCGAGCGCGATGTCGCCGGTATCAATAACGCCCGCGGCGAGTTGCAGCGCTTGGTTCGCGGTCGTGACACCCAGCAACTTGCGCAACGCCGTGAGATCCGACGGCGTCGCAGTAACCCAACGCCCGTCGATCGCCACCACTTTGGCTTTTGCTGAAGCGATCGCCAAGAGATCGTCTTGGCTCAGCTCGGAACCGTCGGCGTGAACTCGCCACGCAAAATCACAGACCGCGTTGAGCCCGAGCATCGACGGCCGATCCGATCCGATCGCAACCGACGCGGAGAACTTCACCGATTTCGGCAATCCCGCGGGAACCTGCACGCGAATACCTGCGGTCTCAAGATCCGCGATGGAGTTCACGAGCCCAAGCACTTGATCAAGCTCCAATACCGCCGGCCCCGCAAGCACGATCGCAGCATCGACACCAGCCGCGCGAGCGCAACGGCGCGCCGCGGCCCGCAAGGCTTGGGTCTTCGGTGAGACGTCGAAGCGGCCAACCTCGATATCAGCCGTCGTGGTGCGCACGCCGTCGGGATCGACCACCGCGACTTCGAGGCTCCAGCCGAACTTCGGCATCGCAGCACCAGCGATAGGCGACTCGCTGTAGTTGTCGGGGGCGCGCAAAATCGCCAGTGCGCTGAAATCGCTGAGCGACCGCACTCGGGTCGCGATGATTTGCTCGAAGCCCCGCGCGGCGAAGGTCTCGAATTGGGCGATCGTCTCCGAACCTGCGGCGCCCGAGATTGTCCACATCGTCAGGACGTTGGCGCTGTGGGTTCGGCGATCGCTCGGGGTGAGGGTTTTTGGGCCGCGTAGATCGATTTCACCAAACGCTACCGATGCGAGGCACAAGGCATCATCGGCCAACGCGATTCGTGGATCGCTCGCGAATCCCGCGAGGACGGAGACGGCCTTGGAAGCGGCAAACACCAACGCCGGCGCGACGTAGCGATCGCAGAGTTCGCCGTCTTCGACATCGAGGACGGCCTCAACCGGGCGGGCCTCGGTAACCCCAAGTTCCACAACCATGCCCGCGAGCACTTGTACCGATGCTGCGTAAGGATGGCGTGCAATTTCGCCGAATGCCGTCGTGGCCATTTCGGGTTCGCGGGCCGCGTCGTTTTCCGCCCAGACGTAGAGCGATCCATTCGTAAAGTGCGCGTGCCATATACGTGGAATCGCGTTCGCGATTTCGATGCCTTTGAAAGACGGAGGCCGGCCGGCCTCACTCACAATTGAATAGGGCCCGCGCGGTTCGCGAAACTGAGGCAAGGTTCGCACGGGGGTTTCAACCATTTTGGGCGCAAGTTTCGCGACTTCTGCTTCCGCGCGTTCGATCGCGGCGAGTTCCAGCACAACGGCGACACCGTGTTTGCACAGGGCAATCGCGCCACCCGCGAAATCCGGGCAGGTGCAACTTGACACGAACTCGCCGTTGCCGAGTACAGCGATATCGACCAAATAAGGCTGCGCTCCGTCGACCACACCTCGAGCGCGGCTCGGACGGCGATCAACAATTCGGACGCTGCGTGCCTTCCAGATATCCCATCCGCGGCTATAGCGCGCTTGTCCCGCGAGGGATTCCAGGCGCACGCGGGTCGCGCGCGGAGAAAAGACAGGTTCTTCAGACATCGAACCGGCCACTGTATTCGGACGTCACGCACTTCCTCGCTTTTCCGTGCGAGTGGACCAAACGAGAGCTGCGAGTCGCTGCCTTGCGGCAACGGCGCGTTATCGCAGTTTCCACTCCGGCGGACGCTTTTCGAGGTACGCGGCGCGCGCTTCCGCAGAGTCTTCGAACTGCAGCAGCCGTGCGGTGTAATCCTGTTCGATCCGATACGCCTCTTCAAGCGGCAGAAATTCGACCCGGTTCATCGACTCTTTCGCGAGCCGCAACGCCAACGGGCTCTTCGCCGCGAGCGTCCGTGCGAGTTCCATTGCCGTTTCCAACAACGCTTCGATGGCAACCACATGACGGATCGCGCCAAGTTGTTGCAATTCAGCCGCGGTAATGCGCTCACCCGTGAAGAACATCTCGCGGGCGATATGGCGCCCGACCATGAGCGATAAGTATGAGCTTGCACCGAGGAGACCAACGTTGATTTCCGTGAGCGCAAAGGTTGCATGCTCCGCGACAACCAAGACATCACAGACTGCCGCGAGCGCGAGTCCAGCACCAATCGCCGGTCCGTTGATTGCCCCAATTACGGGAACCGCGCAGTTCGCGATCGCGCCAAACGCATCACGAGCGATGACACCCCGATCGATGGTGCGCCGCAATGGCCAATTCGCGGAATCTTGATCTTGGATCGAGTTCAGATCTGCGCCACCGACAAAGGCTCTCGTACCTGCGGCGGTCAGCAGGGCAACCCGCACATCGCGTTGATCGCGAAATCCGTTGAATACCTCAATAATTTCCAGATAGGTCTGCGTATCAACCGCATTCACCGGCGGTCGATCCAAGGTCACTACCGCGATGCCATCAACGAGTTCCACTGTGAGCGCAGCCATACCTGCGAATGTACTTGCACGGCGCTCGCAGGCCACTCCTCATGGCTCGAGTGCATCTATCCTTGAGCGCATGGACGCCGTCTATTCAGCATCCCATCGTCTCCATAGCCCGCCCGAACAGGTTGAGTTTGGACGGCGTTGGCCCATGAGTGAAAATCCGCAACGCGCGGAAGCCATCCATCAAACGTTGCTCAGCGATGTGCGCATGACCATTCATTTGCCTCACGAACACGGTCTCGATCCGATTCGAGCAGTCCACGATCCTGCATTGGTTCGGTACCTCCAAGGCGCGTGGAGTGAATACATCACCGCACTCGGAAGCTCAGGTCACGGAATTATCGACGCGGTCGCGGATACGTACCGCCATCCCGCGATGAACGATGGCATGCCAGCATTTCGGGAGCCACCAGGGCCGCTCGGCCGTTTGGGGTATTGGTGTTTCGACACCACCACCCCGATCGTGGAAGGTACCTATGTTGCAGCGCGCGGCGCCGTCGATGTTGCATTGACCGCAACGGATTTTGTGCTCCAAGGCTGCGCGGCCGCGTACGGCTTGTGTCGTCCTCCGGGACACCACGCACCAGTCGCTGGCTTTGGCGGTTATTGCTATTTCAACAACGCTGCCATCAGCGCGCACTACGCGCTCCAGCGCGGCGCGACGCGCGTGACCGTGCTCGACGTGGACTATCACCATGGCAACGGGACCCAACAGATCTTTTGGAACCGTGGCGATGTGCAGTACGTATCGCTGCACGGCGACCCGTACCGCGCCTACCCGTACTTTTGCGGCTTCCCCGACGAATTGGGCGAGGGAAACGGTCGAAACACCAACCTCAATTTCACGCTGTCAGCGGGGTGCAACAACGCGGCTTACGCCACTACCTTGCAACAAGCGATCGACGCGATTCAGAAATTCCGCCCGGATCTATTGATTGTTTCGCTCGGAGTTGATACGTATTGCAACGATCCGTTGGGTGACCTTGGTCTCACCACGGATTCGTTTCGTGAGCAGGGTTCCCTGGTGAAGGGGCTGGGCGTTCCCACTGTGGTGGTGCAAGAAGGTGGCTACGACAACACCACAATCGGCGTCAACGTGATGGCCTGGCTCAGTGGTCTCATGCCTGCGTAGTATCGCTACATGCTTTCGAAATTCGACGACTACCCGATCCACCAGACCGCCACTCCGATCGCTGCACCGTTGTCGGGAGATCGCAACGCGTACGACCGCTATTGGTTCAATGGCTACGGCGACGAAGGCGATTTCTACTTCGGAATTGGTGCCGCGCGTTACCCGAATCTGGGAATTCTTGATTGCGGTTTCAGTGTCGTCCACAACGGTGAACAACACGCGTTTCATGGCTCGCGGCGCGCTCCGGCGGAACCCACCGACGTATCCGTTGGCCCGTTTCGCATTGAGGTCATCGAACCGATGCGCATCATCCGCGTGGTACTTGAAGAAAACGAAACCGGCATTTCCTGCGACCTCACGTTCACCGCACGCACTGCATGTGTCGAGGAAGGGCGTCAAACGAAATACAGCGGACCCCGCCTGATGATGGACGTCACCCGCTTCGCGCAATTCGGACATTGGCAAGGAGTTATTCGTTACGCCGACACCACAATCAACATCGACGCCGAGCACACCCCCGGAACCAAAGATCGCAGCTGGGGTGTACGACCCGTCGGCCGGCCCGATCCCGGAATCGCGCCAACCGATCCATCAGGAACACAAATCTTCTTCGCGTGGGCACCGATTCATTGGGACGATCGCTGCACCCACTTTGGAGTCTTCGAAGATGGCCGCGGCAACAAGTGGCACAGCGACGGCGCGATTGTGCCCGTGTATAGCAGCATCGCCGACATCCCGGGCGCGCAAGATCCGAACACCGAAGTGCTTGCCGCCGTCGAACATCACATCGAGTACCTCTCGGGGACGCGCAGAGCAAAACACGCAACCATCGATTTACAGCACGCAGATGGAACCACCGAAACGATTGATCTTGAGCCGTTGTTGTGTTTCCGCATGAAAGGCATCGGCTACATGCACCCTGAGTGGGGCCATGGCATCTGGCAAGGCGAGTACCGCATCGGCGGAGAATCTTGGAAGACGGCCGAGCTCGACGAAACCGCGATTGAGAATCAACACATTCAACAGATTGTGCGCGCTCGCAGTGGCGACAAGATTGGCATCGGTGTGCTCGAACAAATCTGTTTCGGGCCCCACGCCCGTTACGGGTTCACGTCGATTCTAGACATGGCCAAATAGCCAACCAGCGATCTCCTGCCATTTCCAGGGGCCATTTCGAGGGGGCCATTACCAGTGGCATTACCAGGGGGCCATTTCGAGGGGGCCATTTCAAGTACCTGCGCGGCTCTTACGGAATCAGCAATACTCGCCCGATGGCTTGACGGCTCTCGATAAACGCGTGCGCGTCTGCGGCTTGATGCAGCGGAAACGTACGGTCGATGACAACGTGCAGACGACCCGCGCCTACATCATCCACGTGGCGGCCGATCATCTGCTGCGCCCGATCGGTGATGATTTCGGCGCCGAGGAATACGCCAGTGATCGATTGATTGTTCATACCGAGCACACCGATATCGAACGGCTGCGGATCACGCCCGGCGCTACCGACGGTGATGGCCCGGCCGCGGTATGCCAAACAGGCAACGCTGCCCGCGAGAATCGAACCGCCAACGGAATCCACTACGAGGTCGACCCCACGACCATTCGTTGCGGCGCGAACTTCATCAACCCAACCGGCTCGCGAATAGTCGAAGCCACGATCGAGCCCGTATTCATTAGCAGTTTTGAGCCGATCGAGGCTCGACGCCGTGGCAAAGACGGTGGCCCCGGCGCGTTTCGCGAGTTGGATTGCCGCGAGGCCCACACCACCGGCGCCCGCTTGAATCAATACTGTCTCGCCTTCGCGCAAGCGCCCGAATTCGAAGAGGCAATCGTCGGCCGTCCCGAACGGCACCGGCACTCCTGCGGCAGCCTGGATGTCGGCACCGTCCGCGATGGGCCACGTGATGATCGACGGTACCGCCGCAAGCTCCGCGTGTGATCCCCACATCATCGTCGCGACAACCCGTTGACCCACCCTGCGATCCACGACCCCGTCGCCGATCTCGATGATGGTTCCCGCGCACTGATAGCCGACGATGTGCGGCACGCTCGGCATATCTCCGCCGAGGCGATTCAGCGTGTCGCCGCCTTCGATGCTGATGGCCTCGACCTTGATGAGCACCATCCCCGGCCCGCACGCAGGATCGGGAACATCTTCGTAACGAAAAACGTTCGGGGCGCCAGTTTCGTAATAGACCGCTGCTTTCATAGCCCAACGCTATCGGGGATCGCTCAGGTCAGCGCATCGCAGCGGCCAGCCGTTCGTGATCATCGATGTGCGCGACGATGACATCCAAGCTCGATTTCCAAAACGCTGGATCGTTGATGTTGATGCCAAATCGTTCGCCGAGCGCGGCTGCGGAATCCATGCCAGCCATGCTCAACAGATCGTCGTAGCCGGCGCGAAACTCATCGGGGGCCTCCACGAACCGGGCGTAGAGACCGAGGCCAAACAACAGCCCGAAGGTATAGGGCCAATTGTAAAATGCAGTGAAATAGTGAGGTTTTACGGCCCACATGTAGGGGTGGCGAAAATTCGCCGCGAGGCCATCACCGTAGGCCGCGTCTTGCGCGCGCAACATCGCATCGCACAGTTCAGCCACCGACAGCGATGTAGTACGGCGCCGCTCACACACTTCGAGCTCGAACAAGAACCGGCTATGGATATCGACCACAACCTGCGCCGCACCAACGAGATAGGTGTCGAGCAGGCCGAGCCGCTGCGCCGGATCCTCGACCCCACCGATCATGTGTTGAAACAACAACGTCTCACAAAAAATGGACGCGGTCTCAGCCAACGCCATCGGCATCCGCCGTTGAATCGGCGTACGCATCGCCATCGTGACGTTGTGATAGGCGTGACCGAGTTCATGGGCCAATGTCGAAACTGATTCGTGGCTACCGTCGAAGTTCATCATCACGCGGCTGACATCGTCGCCAAACGACGCGCAATACGCGCCACCGCGTTTCCCCGGCCGGATTTCCGCATCGATCCATGATTCCGCGAACGCCCGTTGTGCGAGCTGCGCGAGATGCGAGGAGTACCCCGAGAATGCGCCTCCAACATGGCCCATCGCTTCGGGCCAGGAAACGGAATCGCCACCACCGACCGGTGCAAAAAGGTCCCACCACGGCAAGCCGCCATCGTGACCAAGCAAACGCGCTTTGGCGTTGAAATAGCGCCGAAAATCTGGCAACGCCGCAACCACGGCGGTGTTCATCGCGTCCAGCGTCTGCCGATCGACGTTGTTGCCCTTGAGTGCCGGTTCAAGATCGTCGGAATAACCCCGGCGCTGGTTCAGAACCCCAGTTTCTCCCTTCGCTCCATTGATCGCCGCCGCGAGCGGAACCGCAACCGTTTCCCATGCCGCGAGTTCTGCTTCGTACGCACTCCGACGCCGTTGAGGATCATGATCAGTCGCACGGCCCCGCGCCATCGTCACCGGGATCGTTTCGGTCGTGCCGTCAGCGTTGGTGATGTTCGCCGTGAGTTGCGAACCGATATCGCCGTGCAGGCGCTGCCAGGCCAAGGCGCCGCTCGGCGCGAGCTGCGAGGCGAGTTCTTCTTCAGGTTCACTCATCTGGAACGCCGCATACTCCACGGCGCGATCCAACGCGAATGCGTGTGCCGCGGCTTGTTCGCTACCCGCCGCGAGCGCATCGACTCCCAGGGCTGCCACCCACGCTTCCAGCCGTTTCCACAACGGGCCCATACCGGCGAGTCGCGTTTGTATCTGTACAGTCAGCGACGCCGCCGCGTCGTCGTGGCTGTTGGTCGTCACGAGCCCGTAGAGAAATGCATTCAACGGCCGCAGCTGTTCGTGTAACGCATTTGTATCGCCCAGGATTTGTTCGATCACCGCAAGGTCGTCGACATTCGGCACACGCGGAGCGATCGCTCGCACCTCATGGTCGTCGTAGAACGCGGTGAGGCGGTCCAAACGCGCGTACACCGACTCAATGTCTGCGTGCAACGCGCGGTCATCGGAGGATCCAAAGAACGGCGTTAGATCCCAACGGGGTGTTGCTTGCTGATCGATCATGGATTTGACGGTAGCCCGCGCCACGCAACCGCGTTATCCATGTGCGGTGAAACCGTGGCTGGTGGGGAGCTCAACGTCGATTGCTGAGAACGTGATCGAGCCGCCGAGGCGCGGCTGCGCGTAGGCAACCGTGGTCGCAACTATTTGCAACGTGACCTTCGCACCCGGAGTCGCGTGGTACGAAATCGTTTCGAGGGACACGGTGGCCGTGTGAGCAGCGCCATCGAGGATCATGACGATCGGCGTAATTTGGTTGCCCAGCACGATGCCAGTGGCGTCGTCGACGAGTTGTGCGAACACCCGAGTGGGGTGCGGACCAGCGGGCGCGGTTCCGGTGTAACTCACCTTGAGTTTCGGAGCCGCCGCGACCAATGCATCGCTCGAAAACGGAATCGAGACACTCACGGCATTGGTGGCTTTGCCCGGCGTAATCGCAAGCGAAACACTGCCCAACAAACCCTTCGTGAGTGAGGTCGTGGCAGGCCCCGCACCCCCTGCCTCAACGAGTTTCAACGTTCCATTGCCATGGGCCTTGACCACCGCGCCGGGTGCAGTGGGAAAATCGTCGGCGGTGAAGGACTTACCTTGTTGATCGATGATGTCGATTCGCGGGCCAAGTTTGATATTCGCGTCATCTTTCAAAGAGCGCGCTAACCAGAGCTCGGCTGCCTTCGCGATTCGCGCACCGTCATCGGCATGGGTCAGGCAGGAACCATGACCACCGCAGTACCAGATCATCGAGGCCTCGACTCCTTTCGTACGCAGAATTCGATAGTTCGTAACCGCTTCGTCGAGCGAAAACAGCGTGTCTACGGTGCCTTGGATGAACAAGGTTGGCACGTTGATTTGCCCGACGAGATCGGCCGGGCCACGCGCAGCAAACCATTGCTGATCGGCCGGAGTCATCACGCCAGTGGCATGCCCAGCGTTGTACGCGGATGTGATGTGCGGATCAAGATGATCCTTAGGCGCAAATGAATAGAGCTGATCGCCCCAACCTTGCTTGAAGGTCTCGCCTTTGTACAAGCTGGTGATGAGCGAATGCCAGGCGATCGTCGGCACGATCACATCGACCCGACAATCGAGCGCAGCCGTGATGAGCTGAATACCGCCACCGTAGGAACCGCCGACCATTCCCATACGCGGGTCGCCGGAACCATCAAGTTTGACGGCCGGCAAGGTCGCGACCCAATCGATCAAGCGTTGTACATCGCGGCCTTCAAAATCAGGACTGTTGATCGTGATCGTCCCCGATGATGCTCCCCAGCCGCGCGGATCCCAGGTCAACACGTTGTAGCCGGCATCGTGAAGGCGGCTGATGCTGGAATCCGAAAAGATGCCGGCGGTGGTCGTCGATGTATTGGTGTCGCCGCCAGTACCCCAGCCCGGACCCTTCAAAATAGTCGGCGAATCGGTTCCGTCGAGCGCCCGCGGAAACCAGTGCGCACGAATTGTTGTGCCATCAAATGATGTGATGTCGTAGTCACTGGATCCTGGCGCAGTCTGTTTGGCCGCCACGCGGCCAGTTGGTTGGGCGACGCACTTCGGGCGTACGAAGCCGCCAGGTTTCACGGTCGTCGAAGTGGTTTTCGCGTTGGTGATTTTAGTCGGAGCGGAACTGCTGGAGCATGCGGCAAACAACGACACCGAAGCGGTGACCGCGGCGATGGTACGGATCGTTGCTGTTTTCATGTCAACTCATAATCGTTCGGGTTCGGAGAGCGGGTCTGTTGCCAATACTCGTGCAATGAATACGGCCAGTTTTGGGCTACTCGGCCGAACTCATTTTTGTACCAGCTGTTGACGTCCGAGACGCCCCACGCCATCGAGGAGTTGCCGGCATCGATGTATTCGTTGTACTGATCGTGAACGTCGTCTCGGCAATTCATCGCGGCATGGTTGTTTGCGAGCAGCATGTGCACGCTCTCAGCGATGTAGTGCGCTTCGCACTCCGAAAAATAGATGATGCTGCCGTTGATCACGATGTTCGTGTTCGGCCCATACATCATGAACAGGTTTGGAAATTCCGGAACGGTAATTCCGAGGTAGGCGCGAGCGTCTCCGCCCCAGCGTTCGTGAAGATCGGTTCCCTGAGCCCCAACGATGTTCATCGGAGTCAAAAAGTTCGTGGCCTCAAAACCCGTGCCATAAATAATGATGTCGGCATCGTGATGCACTCCGTCCGCGGTGTTGATTCCCGTCGCGTCGATGCTCGTGATCGATTCGATTGTGAGGTGCACATCACTGCGGTTCAACGCTAGCGGAAGCGTTCCTCCATCGAGCACGACCCGTTTTGCAATCGGCGGATAGGTCGGTAGCACCTTCACGAAGAGCTCGGGGTCGGGGAACATCACTTGGTAGTACATCGTGAGCATTTCCCGAAGGAAATCGTTGGCGGCGCTCACACTCCTGTCGTTCGGAACCCAGTCTGGATCTACGGTCGCGAGCGGCAACAACCCCGTGTTCGTGCGCGACATAATCCACATGCGATCCCAACGCATATACGCGGGAAGGTGCCGAAGCAGCCAACGGTTTCCGTGCGGCACATCGTCTTGATAATTCGGCACGGGCAGCAACCACGGCGGCGTGCGCTGAAATACGGTGAGGGATTCCGCTTGTTCGGCAACGATCGGAATGAATTGCGCTGCACTCGCTCCGGTGCCAACGACTGCAACTCGTTGGCCCGCGAAATCGATGGAGTGATCCCAATACGCGGAGTGAAACGCGGGGCCAACGAAGGTGTCGATACCAACAATATCGGGCATTTTCGGACGGTTGAGCTGACCAACTGCACTGACCAACGCATGCACCGTGATCGTGGATTCCTGACCGGGCGAATCCTGACCGGCCGAATCCTGACCACATGCGCGCGTGCGCACCGACCACGTTTGATCGTCGTCGCTCCACACACAATCCATCACTTCGGTGTCGCACCGGATATTGGGGCGCAAACCAAACTGATCGGCGAAGCTGGCGAAGTATTCATGCAGTACCGGTTGCGTTGAATAGAACTGCGGCCAATCGGCGGTCTGTGCACATGCGTAGCTGTAAAAATGATTCGGAATATCAACGCGGCAACCGGGGTAGACGTTTTCGAACCACGTACCACCGACGTCGGCGTTCTTGTCGAAGATCACAAACTCAACCCCGGCTTGTCGCAATCGATGCGCCATGATGAGCCCGGACATTCCGGCACCGATAATGCCAACGACAAATCTTCGATCCGGCGCGAGTGCGGCCCGATTCCATTTCGGAGCCCGCAGGTCTTGGCCATCGAGGGCAAGTTCTTCTTCGAGTAACGGCAGAAATCCTTCGGGCACCGGGCCGCCCGTCGCGAATTCGATCAGCTGCACCAGCGTCGCGTGATCCGGAGCGGGTGCCGCAGTTGCGCCGGAATCCCGGAATCGAATGAGTGCATCCGCCGCTAACGCTCGAGCGTGCGCCAGCTGTTCATCGGTATAGCCCGCGTTGGGTTCGAGCAGTTTCGTTTGATCGAATACAAGGTCCGAGCGCAACACTGAGAGGTCGCCCGTCAGCTGCGCCACCGCAGCAAGCAAGGGCGGCGGCATGGCTTCCGACATCGACGCACGAATGACATCGTCGTTATCGGAAATTTTCTCGGCAATAGGATTTAGGCGCACGGACCGAATCTACCTGCAATCTGACACGACGCCGATGGTGTGCCTGATCGCTACATCGGGCGGGGGTCCGCGTCCTGGATCACCTTGATCACGTCGCGGCCGATCGGCAATGCCGCGCATCCGTGGGTTTGTTCGCAAATGAAATCCCAGTTCGGTTTCGCCAACATGTGACACGCCGAACAATTTCCTCCGAAGCGATTCTTCACTTCGTTCGCACCCCGAGTCGCGATCTTGGCCCCTTGCGCGGTCACGTCGAGGAAGAAAAACTCCCAGTCGTTTCCGGCCGGATTAAAGCCCTTTTTGCGCTTAATCATGGCTTCTTGGGGAACCAGCTGAATGATCGTCCCGACGGGATAGGTACCGCCCACAGTCGAACGAGCCACTTTCAGCGTGGCATCCAGATGCCCGAGGGCGTTCGTTACGTAAAAGAAACGGACATGCGTCCACTTATGGATATTGACGAACGTTGCGCTCGTCGCCACAAAGTCTTCATTTTGAATAGTTGTGGTCGCTGCGGCTGTCGTCGCTGGCGCCTTCGTGGTTGCAGGTGCGGCCACCGGCGAGGAGTTGCCACCGCAGGCGACAAACAAGAGTGCTGCCGTTGCGATGGTGATCGCCATCCATCGGAGCTCATCGCGTTTTCGTGAGTTCATCGACGCAGCCTCGCGTAGAGTGCCTGATTATGCAATTCGATGAACTCGGTTTCTATACCCTCGCCGGCGCGCCGCAATCTCCACGCGAGCTGATCGATGAAATTCGCGACGCGGAAGCGATGGGTCTCGGAACCGCGTTTATTTCGGAACGGTTCAACGTCAAAGAAGCGGCGGCGATTTCGGGCGCGGTTGGCGCGGTATCGGACAACATTCAGATCGCAACCGCAGCGACAAATCACACGAGCCGGCATCCCGTGATCACGGCTGGCTTTGCGACCACGATGCATCGCCTCACGAACGGCCGATTCAGTCTCGGGCTCGGCCGTGGGATCGATCCATTAATGAATGCGTACGGAATCCCGCGGATCACCACGGCCTCGATGGAGTCCTTCGCGGCGTTGATGCGGCGCCTATGGAAAGGCGAGGCAGTCTTCGACTATGCCGACAGTGAACGCGCCTATCCAGTGCTGCACCTCGATGCCGCGTTCAACGAAGACATTCCGCTCACGCTCGTAGCGTTCGGCCCCGACACGCTCGCGCTCGGCGGTCGGGCGTTTGATGCAGTCGTGTTACACACGTTTTTTACCGACGAAACCACGCAACGCGCCGTGCGGACGGTGAAGCGCGCCGCGGAACAAGCTGGTCGCGATCCTGATGCAGTGAAGGTGTGGAGTTGTTTCGCCACTGTCGGCGATCACGTCGAAGAGGGCCTGCGATTGCGCAAAACGGTGGGTCGTCTGGCCACTTACCTCCAGGGCTACGGCGATCTGTTGATCCGCACGAACCAATGGGATCCGAGTGTGTTGGCCAAATTCCGCGCCGACGAAATGGTGTCGAGTTTTCCGGGAGCGATTGATGGCAAAGCAACAATCGAACAGCTCGAACACATCGCGACCTTGATTCCTGAGCAGTGGCTGGAATCGGCGGCAGTCGGCTCGCCCCAACAGTGCGTTTCTGCGATCAAGGGCCAGTTCGATCTCGGCTGCGACCGCGTGATTCTTCACGGCGCGACACCAACGGAACTCGCGCCGATCGTTGCGGCGTACACGGCGAGTAAATAGGTACCATCCCAGCCGGAATACTCAGTTTGGCGCCGGAGTCGTTCGGGCCGAAATTTCCGTTGCCTTCACGCTCACCCAGCAACGAGAACCGACCTCAAGATCGAACGCCACGCGCGCCGCGGTCGTGATTTCGACGATCAGTTCGATCGCGCCCTGCACACGAACCCGCACCCGCCCGCCGCCGTCATCATCGATTCTTGCGACGACAACTTCCCAACAGTTCCGGGCGGTCGTGTCGGGTTGGGAACGATGCATCGCGACGGCTGCGGGGTCAATCGATGCAATGACACTGCCCTGGAGTTCGAGATCCGCCACAATGAGTTCGGTTCCGCTACTCGTGCGAAGACGGCCATTGCTCGCTTCGCCACTGAAAACGTTGCGACCCAGCAACTCAGCCACGTAGCGAGAACGTGGGAGCTGGCGCAGTTCGGCAACGGTTCCGGTTTGTACCACGGTGCCCTGCTCCAGCACGACAACCCGATCCGCAATTGTCAGCGCTTCGAACGGGTCGTGGGTAACAACAATTCGCGCGCCGTCGTGGTGTGTGAGTGTGGTTGCCAACGCAGAACGAGTTGCGCCCCGAGTCGCAATGTCGAGCGCGGCAAATGGTTCGTCGAGCAACAACAGTCGAGGCGTTACGGCGAGCGCACGGGCTAACGCAACCCTCTGAGCTTGACCAGCCGAAAGTGTTGCGGCCCGCCGATCGCGCAGTGCAGAAAGTTCGTAGCGATCAAGCCACGCTTGTGCCTCCGCACGCGCTAGTCCACGCTTCTTGCCCTGCGCCTGCAATCCAAAGGCAACATTCGCGAGCACCGTAGAACGTTGAAATAGTCGTCCGTCAGAAAATACGAACCCGACCCCGCGTTGGTTCGGCGCCACAAACTGATCGCAGTCGGGATCATCAACCGCACGCCCATCGATGACGATCCACCCGCGTTGCAAGGGATCGAGGCCCGCGATCGCCCGTAGCAACAAGGATTTTCCGGCGCCGTTTGGACCCACCAACACAACGGTTTCGCCACTCCCGGCCTTGATTTGCGCATCGAGGATGAAGCCATCGAGCTCGATCACAATGTGGGCATCCAAAACGCAAGTGCTGGTTGGCAAAACGCAAGCGCTGGTCGGTGAAGTCTTCACGCCAACGTCAACTCCCTTCTCGATTTGTAAACGCAGATCGCCCAGCGATGGCCAGCACAAACACCGAGACCGCAAGCAGCACCAAACTCAGCGACACCGCCGCACCCGAATCGCCGCCTTCAAACTTCAAAAACACCGCAAGCGGCAAGGACTGCGTGGAGCCGGGAAAGTTTCCCGCGAACGTAATCGTCGCTCCGAATTCACCCAGCGCCCGCGCCCAACATAACAATGCGCCCGCGCCAATCGATGGCGCGACCGCAGGCAAGGTGACGCGACGAAGCGTGAACCATCTCGAAGCGCCAAGTGTTTGCGCGGCTTCTTCGTCGCGGCCATCGAGCGCACGCAACGCCCCTTCGACTGCGAGCACGAGAAACGGCATCGCAACAAACGTTTCGGCGACCACAACTCCCGCCATCGTGAACGGCAACTGAATACCGAACCATTGGTCGAGCCGACGCCCAAACAACCCGTTGCGCCCGAACGCGAACAACATCGCGATACCTCCAACTACAGGTGGCAACACGAGCGGCAGGGTCACCAACGCTCGGCCAACTGCGCGCCATCGGCCGCGAGTGTGGGCCAACACAATCGCCAATGGCACCCCGAGCCCGACTCCTAGAACGGTCGCCAACGATGACGAAATCAACGAAATTCGCAATGCGCTGCGTGAATCACGGCTCGAAATACTGCTCCAGAGGTGCGACCAGGGCGCGCGCTGCAACAACGCAACAAATGGGGCGACAAGAAATATCGCAACTGCAATCGCCGCGATCGTGATCACAGATGCGGGGAGCTGTGCGCTTTTCCCGACGGATCGGCGAGAAGCCGACCGATCACCACGAAGTGCACGCATTGCTGTGAGCGTAGTGGCACCCCGCTCTACGCTGTCTCGATGGAGACCGCAATCGCCAACGCAACGGCCACGACGATCAAAGCCTCGGACCTCAATGTGGCTGCCGCGGATCTGCTCGATGCTGCGCACTCTGGCGATTCTCCACTTCGTCTCATCGCAAATGTGCTTGGAGATCTCGCTGCGAAGTCGGGCCTCGATCGCGTTGTGTTGGGAATCGACGACGCTCGCCTCGGGCGCCAGGTGTTTTGCTCGCAACGGGCGCCGCTCAATGAAGCCACCGCTCCGTTGTTTGGAGCGCCGAGACTCATGACGGAGCCAACGACAACCATCGATCCCGCGAGCGAACGACTGCTGGTCCTTGCCGCAACGGCCGCCCTCGCGACGCTTCAGATGGGCACAAACACGCCAGCCCCGATCCCGATCCCGATCCCGATCCCGATCCAAGCCCAAGCCCAAGCCCAAGCCGCGACAACATTTGAGGCGCTCCATTCCGGCCGCCCAAGGACGGCGCTCGTTCAACGGCTTATTGCCGCAGCTGGCGCGGCGCGCTTGCATAACTGGGGTTTCGCGTTCGTCGTTGCTCGTTGCGACGCCGCCCACAATCTCGGAGCGGTGGCGGTCGACGTGGCGTGCGGTGATGAGTGTTTCGTGCTCGATGACCACGAGTTGGCATTCATTGTGCCGGCGACTCGGGCCGTAGATATCCCGGCGCGGCTCGCGGAATTCGCAGACCACAACGCAACGTCGTCGCTCACGTTCGGGGTCGCGATGTGCCCTTCGGACTCCACGGATCCTTCGGTGCTGCTCAACTTGGCAGCAACCCGCCTCGTCACCAGCATTGAAGCGCGCAAGGAATTTCCTGGAAATCCCTCCGCTGAGACCCAAACCGCTGTACGTTTCGCGGTGTGATGCCGCGCCTCCGAGCTTGGCTGCGAGACGAACTCACCAGCGTCGTACGCAGTGAGATAACCGACACTGGCGCGGGCATCGAGACCACGCTACAAACCGGCTTGACCGAACTCCACCGCGAGTTTGAAACCGAACGGACCCTCGCCGCGCAACGCGAAGCGCTGCGAGATCACGAGCTCGCCAGTGCGATGACCCAATTAGCTGGAGCAATCAGTTCGATGCAGAACCGGCTCGACGCCGATATCAGCGAACGACACCTGCACCTTTCTTCGGTCGAGTGGCTCATGCGCGAGTTGATCATTGGGTTTCCGCCAACGTATCCCGAACCCGCGTCCATAATTGGCGGCACAATCGATCGGGACGCAAACGCTCCAATCGATGCCACCACCATGGAAGCACGCGAGCTCACCGCGAGTGAAGAAATCGATCTGCGTGAAGCCGAGCGCGTGATCGGCATGATGGTTGAGGTTCGTTCGCGGTTCCACGATCGATGGATTCGCGGCTTTCAGATCCGCGACATCATCGACGTTGGCGATATCCGAAGATTCCGGCTGACCCGAATTTCGGATCACATGACATTGCCCGTTCTGTTCGACTCCACCGACATTCGCCCGCTGCCAGTTCAACCGGAGTTCGAAGCCGCAGAACGAACGGTGTAGAACTCGGCGATGGCCGCTGAGCACATCCCTGGAGTCGCGATCGACGCATTCGAGTTGCGGCGGGTTCGTATCCCACTTGTCACTCCGTTTCGCACTTCCTTTGGCACCGAAACTCATCGCGATGCGCTTCTCGTGCAAGCGATCCCCAAGGGAGGCGCGTCGGGTTGGGGCGAATGCGTCGCGGACGTGCAGCCGTTGTATTCGCCGGAATACGTCGACGGCGCACAACAGGTCATCGAACGGTATCTCATCCCTCGGGTGTTCGCTGCGAATACACCAAAAGCATCAGCAATTGCAGGGCTTTTGGCCCGAGTTCAAGGCCATCCGATGGCCAAGGGAGCATTGGAAGCCGCGGTACTGGACGCGGAATTGCGAGCCGCGAATGTTTCCTTCGGCGCATATCTCGGAGCTGCACGCGCACGCGTTGATTGTGGAGTCTCGGTCGGAATCCAAACTTCGCCGGAGCTGCTCATCGACGTTGTGGCCGGCTATCTCGAAAGCGGTTACAAACGCATCAAACTGAAAATCGAACCCGGCTCGGATGTTGCCTTCGTGCGCGCAATCCGCGAACATTTTGGCTCCGAACTGTTGCTCTCGGCTGATGCCAACGCTTCGTACAGCATCGACAACCCTGATCACATCAACGCACTCACCGCGCTCAATCCGTTCAAGCTTCTTATGCTGGAACAGCCACTTACAGCCGACGATATTCCTGCTCACGCGCGGCTCGCCACGATGATCGAATCACCAATTTGTTTAGACGAATCGATCGTGACGGCCCGCAGCGCGGCCTACGCGATAAGTATCGGCGCGTGCAAAATCGTCAACATCAAGCCGGGGCGCGTTGGCGGCTATCTGGAAGCTGTCAAAGTGCACGATGTTTGTGCGGCGAACGGCGTGCCGGTGTGGTGCGGCGGGATGCTGGAAACAGGTATTGGCCGGGCCGCGAATGTCGCGCTTGGCGCGATGCCGAACTTCAGTTTGCCGGGCGACACTTCAGCATCGTCGCGCTACTTCGCCCAAGACATGACCGAGCCATTCGTACTCGAAGCCGGAACCCTTGCAGTACCAACCGGGCCAGGCATCGGAGTAGATCCACTTCCAGAATCACTGCGCGAATTCACCACCAGCGTGCAACTCATCAGACGCTAAAGCGCCTCGTTCGAGGGTTCAGGACTGGTGCACGAGGTACTGCGCGCTGAGTGCGGCAGCGAGAGAAAACAGCGCAACGATTGAGATCACGCCTTCCCATCGGCTGCCGAAGCCGATTTCTTGAGGCTTCTGCGCCGCAAGAGCTCTGCGCTCACGACGGTCAGGACAAGCAACCCAAGGAGCACCGCGCCGACCATCGGCCACGAAATCGGTGAGCCGCTGGTGTGCGTGTCGTAGTGCGCGAACATCGCGATTACCAGAACGACGTTTCGCGGCTGAGCCCGCTGGCCAAATGCTCGCCGGTATACACCGGCTGGCAATTGCCGTAGCCACTCCCCCCGCCGACGGGATCGTCCACCAGCACGAATGTGTCGCGGATCTGATGTAACGCCTGAAACACTTCCGGAGCGGTGCAATCAGGAATCCGTTCGCTCTCGATGTGCAGCTCGCCACGCCATTCACCGTGATGGTGGCCGTTCCACCCAAAGTACAAGCCAGCGCCGAGATGGACGCCAGTGTCGGTGGGGACGCGGAACGTAAACGGTCGCTCACTGCCATCCTGCATCCGAGCGTGCACCACGCCACCGAGCAGGCGCCGGGTGACGGGATGAAACGAGAAATCGGTTTGCAGATCGAGAAACGGCTCCGTGCGACCGTCGGGGTGCTCGATCCCGCCAGTCACCATTTTGTGCATCACTGATCCGAATGCTTCGATCACCACGGTGTGCATGAACACTGCGTAGCGAGAGCCGTCGGCGCGTTCGAACAACATCGGGCACCAGATCATCCCGAAGCTCACACCGTCCATATCGACCGGGTTCAGTGCAGGTTCCAGATCGGCTGGTGGCGCGCCAACGTCGTAGCGCACGCCCCAACTGTGATCGCGCGTACTGATCCACGTTTCGGGGGTGATCTCGGTTCGATCACCGTCGATCGAAACCCAGCCGCTCGCGACACCCGTTTGGTGATAACGCACCAGTTCCGCGCTGATTCGGCGGCCGTCGAGCGTTCGTTGCAACGTTCGGTCTTCGGTTTGGCACGGCACGACGGATTCGAATACCCAATCAAACGCGATTGGTTGTTCATCGTTCGCATCTAGCGCGAACCGAACCTTGTGCAACGGTTCCAGCACTTCATAACGAATCGGGCCAATAACGGTCGTGTTGAGTTCCGGAAACAATTTCCGGCTGGCGCGCACTGTGATCTGTTCGAGACCGCGCGAAATTCCTCCGTACGCATCCATCACGTTTCGGTTGTTGTACTTGCCGAGCCCAAAACCGAGTTGCAACGATCCATCGCGAGCCGCCGCCATCGCGCAAACTTTTTCGGTCCACGCAAGATCAGAACTCCCAACTGTTGCGAAGGTTTCGGCGACTTGATGGCAAAACATTTCGTCGGCCGCGGTGACTGGTCCTACTGGATTGTTCACGAAGGCTCTCCCATTTCCGCACCAAGATGCTGGCGGAAATACGGGTTCCAAGCACGATCCCGTTCCACGAGCACGACGCCGATTGATGGTTCGTTACGCGCGCCAGCCGCGAGCGCGAGCGCCGTCGCTTCGCGGTTGTGCGCGTAGACCAATGATTCGTCGGTGGCACCCGGATCAACCCATACTGCAACGATCAGGCACTGCTCGCCGACCGTCTCGGTATCGACCACTCCATCCGCCACGGCATCGGCCACACCGGCTGCTACCCCGGCCTGGGCAGCCCCCCATGTGAGGGTGCCGTGCAGATCATTGGCGATCGCGGCCTTATTCACAAACAATGTCATGGGCTGCACCGGCAAATTCGGCCGCAGAACGCACACAAACGGAACGTGGCCGGCACGCGGAGTTGCCAGCGCGGTGGCCCATGCAGTTTCAACCGGACCGCCGCGGCGCCCGAGCACCGTGTTGATGTGAGCGACGTGCGGAGGGGCGCCAACGAACCCTTCACCAATCTGCGCACCGGTTCCGAAGCTGCCCAGCCCTGAGCCGACCAGCGCTGATGTACCGGGCCCAGATGTACCCGGCCCAGATGTACCGGGCCCAGATGTACCCGGCCCAGATGTACCCGGCCCTGATGTACCCGGCCCTGATGTACCCGGCCCTGAGCCGACCGGCCCTGATGTACCCGGCCCTGATGTACCGGGCGCTGAGCCGACCGGCCCTGATGTAATGGCGTCATCCATTGCTGCCACGCTACTTTGCTCAACATGCGTGATTACCAGTCTTCGTTGAGCTCCTGGGATGATTTCCCCGTCCACCAAAACTCCGACACGATCCGCCACGCCGGCAGCAGCGATCGCAATTTTTATGACCGCTACTACTTCAACATGCACGGCAGCAGCGATGAGCTGTTCATGGTCATGGGCCTCGGGCAGTACCCCAACTTGGCAACGCAGGACTGTTTCGCGTGTGTGCGGCGCGGCGATGCACAGTACGTCGTGCGCGCGTCACGCGAACTCGGCGACCGCATGGATACCAGCGTCGGCCCGTTTCGAGTTGAGGTCATTGAGCCGCTGAAGAAGGTCCGGTTTATTTGTGATCCTTCGTCGCACAAAGCAACTGATGCCGATAGTGGCGAGCTCACGATCGCTTGCGATCTGCGTTGGGAAGGTTCGATCCCAGCATTCGAAGAACCCCGCCAATACGTGCGGCGCCACGGCCGGGTTCTGTTCGACACCATGCGTTTCGCGCAAACTGGTTGCTGGACGGGCTGGCTTGAAGTCGCTGGAGAACGTTTCGAAATCACACCAGATCGCTGGTGGGGCACCCGAGACCGTTCGTGGGGAGTTCGCCCGCACGGTGAAAAAGAGCCCGCCGGTATTCACGAAAACACTGGTTCGATGCAAGGCATGTGGAACTACGACCCCATGCAATTCGCGGATCATTCGATTCTCTACATGCTCAATGAAGAAGCCGACGGCCGCCGGGTGCTCGAAGAATCAATGCGTATCTGGAGCGATCCGGCACGCGAACCCGAATGGCTCGGCCGCCCCGAATACGAACACACGCTGGTGCCGGGCACTCGCATGGTGAGCGCTTCGAAGATTCTGTTTCCGGAGGCTCCCGAAGGCCCGCTGTCGATCGATGTTGAGCCGTTGTTACCTGCGTACATCGCGATCGGTACGGGCTACGGCGTTGAAGACGACTGGCGCCACGGCATGCATCAAGGGCCGCTGGTTGTGCAAGGTCGTGAGTTCAAGATGGCCGACATCGAAGCATTCGGGCATTTCACAATCGTCGATCAGGTCGCGCGCTTCACGCAATCCAATGGCATCGTTGGTTACGGCCTGCATGAGCACGCGTTCATCAAGGCGTTTCCGAAATACGGCATGATGACCGACTACGACGGCTTTCCCGGATAGGCCGCGGCGACTCCGAACAGCTCACGGCCTGTGAAAACAAAACCAGTTTCGCCCGTTGGGTTTCTGGCGCTCAATGCGCTCGCGCAGACGTACGCACGAGCGGCCGACGAACGCGATGTTGAGGCGTTCATTGCGATTTTCGCGCCCGATGCTGAGCTTCGGATCTACCCGCCGGAGGATCCAACGCACCCGCGTATTCGCAGAGGAGCCGTTGCCCTCGCGGCGATTCCTGACGCACTTGCGAAGTACGAAAAAACCTTTCATTTGTTGGGCCAAGCGACGTATGCGTGGAGCGACGACGAACAAACCGCAACCGGCGAGGTGTACTGCGAGGCGCATCACCTCACCGCGTATCCCGATGGCACGCGCGCCGATCGCGTCATGTTTATTCGCTACATCGATGCCTATCGCCACGACTCGCCAATTGGATGGAAGATCACGACGCGTGAGGTACGGATCGATTGGATCGATACCCGGATTCTCGGGGCCTAGGTGCGCCGCGCCACACTGCGCTAGAACTGGCGCATGCACACACCGCAGCTGCCGCAGCTTTCCACCTCGCTCGCCACGTATTCGGCGCAAGATCCCGGCGGTTGGCAGCACATCATCGATCGAGCCCGCATGCTCGACGAAGTTGGTTTCGATCGGCTCGTCGTTTCCGATCACGTTGTATTCGGAGAACGGCTAGAGGAATACAGCAAGCCGAGTGTCGGTGGACAGCGCGGAGGTAAACAACCAACCGGCCCCGATGGTCATTGGCTGGAGCCGCTCACCTTGCTTTCGATGCTTGCGGGGGTGACCACAGAGATTCGCTTGGGTACCAACATCGTGATCGCAGCACTGCGGCGCCCGGTGGTGCTCGCCAAGACTGCCGCGACGCTCGACGTGTTGTCGGGCGGGCGTTTTGATTTAGGTGTTGGTGTCGGCTGGCAACGCGAAGAATACGAAGCCGCCGGTTTGAACTTTGATGCACGCGGTCGGCTGCTCGATCATTCGCTCGAAGTTTGCCAGACGTTGTGGCGCGAAATGCGCGCGTCGTACCAATCTCCGGAGTTGAAGTTCGACGCGATTCACATGATGCCAAAACCCCTTGGAAACAATGGAGTTCCAGTGTGGGTCAGCGGCACGGTCAACCCGAAGGTGATCAGCCGTGTGGCGCGTTTCGCGTACGGATGGATTCCGTGGGGCGATGATGCCGCCGATATCGCGACAGGTATCTCGAAAATGAAAGCTGGCATCGCGGAGCACGGCCGCGATGCTGAGGGCCTAGAGGTCGTCGCGACGCTTCGGCCGATCAAGGGTACAAGCGATGCGATGGATATCCCTGCGACGATGGCGCAAGTTCCCGCGCTCGTGGCTGCGGGCGCCACCGATTTACGTATGCACCTGGCATTTCCGGCCGACCGCAGCGAAGCGTTCGATCACTGCAGCGCGCTCGTCGCAGGATTCAGAAGCGCAGCCCAACGCGGCTAGTGGTGCACCGCTAGTGACCGCCGAGCGAGGCCAGAAAACTGACCAGCAACACCGCGACGTGCGTCGCGTCGATGTTGTTGAGCACAAACCGCTGTTGTACCGCATCGAGTGTTGCAATTTCACCTGTGTCCCACACCGATGTGTACGTCACTGAGGAACCTGGGGCAGGCGGCGAAACTGGAGTCGGCGGCCCCGAAGCAACGCTCAGCAGATAGGCAATGATGTACACCGAGGTTTTTTGCACCGCTTCAGGTGGTACGCCGAGATAGCTGGAGAGCTGCGCGATTCGTGCAACTTCCGTGGCACTCCATGTCACCGGCACCACAGTGTTCGCGGCGCGCAAAGGGGCCGCAAACATCGACTGCTGGAAATCCGTGGCGGTGGGGCTCGGTGTTTGCGCAATTGGGATCGCAACCCACGGCACCGTTTGTACGTAGGCGACCGTCCAGTAGTCCGCGATCATCGCACCAAAGTTTGAACTCGGTAACCAATTGACCGATTGCGGCGCGGCGGTCAAGACCCGAACCGGCGACCACACACTGCCCGCGTCGGCGCTCGACGTTGTGACGATATCGATCTGGCAGTTCGCGCTGGTGCAATTCGCATTCGGCATTTCCATGAACACCAAATCGAGATGCGCCGCCGCGCCCACCGTTGCCGGCTGTACTCCCAAACCCGCCACATAGTGCTCGATCGTTGATGAAATCGGATCAACCGCAACGCGGGTCGGGGCAGACCACACTCCGCCGTCGCTCGACCGCGACAATACGATGTCATCGCTGGTGCAACCACTTCGGAATCGGCAATCGTGCCATGCGGTATAGATGGTGCCATCGTCGGCAACTGCGGCGCTTGGTTTGTCGCGCTGGCGGAGAAAGCTTTTCACAGAATGTGCTTGCACTACCGACACGGTGACGGGATCAGTAAAACTCGCGCCGCCATTGGTGGATCGAAACGCCGTGATGCGAAACGGATTCGTCGCCGTTGCCAGCACGACGAGATTGCCGTTGGGTTGCACAATCGGGTTAACGTCGTAGCCGTTTTGATTCGTGGCAGTTCCCACCGGAGTGGACCAATTCATACTGCCATCATTGGTGTATACGGACTGCAAGCGGTTCGTAAGACTGCTCGCGGAATACAATACATAGCAGCGCCCGTAGTGCGAACTGGTGCTGTGGTTGTCGCACACGATCCATGATTTGTCCGGGCCGTTCGTTTTGACCACCGAACGCGGAGCGGACCACGTGAGGCCATCCGCAGAATCGCTTACGAACATCTCGACTTCCTTGTAACGGCTGGGGCTCACCAACGCCATTCCGAGCGTGACGATCAGCCATTTTCCGTGGGCCGCGTCGTACGCCACTGTTTCGTTGACCGAACGGGGGTAGTTACCAGGCGAGGCGGTAGCAGTGTTGATTCCCGTGAGGAGACCGTGCGTCCACGAGGCGCCACCGTTCGTCGAGGTAGCCCAGCCGGTCGCGGCGGCGCCGCTGCCCTGAGTCGCGAAACGACCTACTTGAAACGTGCTCACAATTGTTGAGCCCCACGCAGCCGTCACGGGTTCTACTTCACTTTGATGTTGCGCGCCAACGTTGAGTAGCGGATCAGTCGAGATCTGCACCGACAAAGGAATGCTCGTGGGGGCCGCGGCCGCGATCCCCGCCGCGAATGCCACGCTTGTGACCGCAAGCGACAACGCCGTCACAGCGACAACGCCAGCTCGCACTGGCCGCACACTCACGAGGCCGCAGACTCCAAATGTCACTCGTTGAAGACTAAGACTGCCACGAGAGTGACGCGCGCCAAGTCGTCTCGGTACTTTGGCGTGCCCTCTAAGTGTGGCTTAACGAGCCCGCCAACTTCAAAATGCTCTGCGCCGCTCGCTAATCTGACGGTCCGTCAGATTGTATGCGTTTCGATGCATA
>JANYBW010000099.1 GCA_025360585.1 Actinomycetes bacterium
CTGCATCGTCGTAGACACAACGCAACGTTTCGTGCAATGAATACTGAGGTTTCCACCCGGTGCGGGTTTCGATTTTGGTTGGGTCGCCAACCAGTCGGGCAACTTCCACCGGACGCACCAACGCAGGGTCGGTTTCGAGGCTGAGTTCGCGGTCCGCGAAACCTGTCATGGTCTCGGCGAGTGCGCGAATAGAATGGCCGGTGCCGGTGGCAACGTTGTATACCTCGCCCGGTTCACCGTGTTCCATGAGCAACACATAGGCACGAACGACATCACGGACATCGAGGAGTTCGCGGATCGGATCCAGGTTCCCGACCACGATCGAATCCTGGGCTTCTCGTTGTGCCCGCACGACCCGCTGGGCGAGTGCCGGTGCGACAAAGCTCGGCGATTGGCCAGCTCCGGTGTGATTGAACGGCCGCACCCGAACGGTTTCTAGCCCGTGGCCATACCACGCCTGTTGGGCAAGCAATCCCGCAGCGGCTTTCGATGCGCCATACGGCGTGGTTGGCCGCAGCGGCGTTGCTTCATGAATCGGAACTTCGTGCGCTTGAATTTTGCCGTATTCCTCGGAACTCCCGATGACCACGACCCGCTGCACGTTCAGCGCTCGGCTCGCGTCGAGCACGTTCATGGTGCCTTCGACATTGATACGCAGGACTTCGGTCGCCGCGTTCCACGAATCACCAACGTGCGTGAACGCGGCCAGATGAAAGACGACGTCGGGGCGCAGTGATTCAAACTGATCGAGCACAGCAGGCGCATCTTGAATATCGAGACCATCAACGCGGTCGATGGGAAGCGCGGTGTGACCCATGGATTCGAGGAGCTCGCCGAGGTGCCGGCCGACGAAGCCTTTCCCACCGGTGATGATTGCGCGCATGTTGCCTCGTTGCATGTAGGTAGGACTGTGGCAGCAACGTGCGCCGCCCGAACGTTCAGTGCGTTGTCCGTGAGTGGTGCAAATAATGTTGCTGGGCGGCACGGTACGCCACAAGGTGGGTATCGATGCAAGCCGACCACGTGTACCTCGCTGCGATCTGCGGGCCCCGTTCGCGAAGCGCTACTGCATTTATGGGATTCATCGCTTGTTGAATGGCGTCGGCGAGGAGCTGAGGATTACCCGGAGGAACTGCAATTCCGCCGTCGTCGATGAATTCATCCATCGCGGTGCCCGAACTCGTGACGACAGGCGCCCCGCACGCCATGGCTTCGAGCACGGGCAAGCCGAAACCTTCGGCCAGCGATGGATACACAACGACACTGGCTTGCCGGTACAAAGCGGCAACCGTCGCATCGTCGATGTAGCCAGTGCGGACTACTGACGTGACGACTGCATGTTGCTGGATCGCGTCGCGCAACGCCTGGGTGCCCCAACCATCGCCTCCCGCAATCACGAGTCGTAGTTCGGGATGTCTCGTTCGCAGTTGTGCAAATGCTTCGACCAGCGTTGGCAGGCCTTTGCGAGGTTGAACCGTGCCGACGAATGCCAGAAACGGGGCGTGGATCCCGCGTCGCTCGAGGAGCGGCTGGTCGGTGTCGTCGCTCAATTTCGTACCCACCGAGAACCGATTGTGGTCGACACCGTGATGCGCCACGGTGATTGGCGCAGCATCGGCGACGATTGCGCGCAAACGGTTCGCGGTCGTCGCCGAGACACAGATCACACCGCTAGCGTTGGACGCGTTTCGGGTGATGGCCCGACGAAAGAATGCGACTTTGATCCGCTCGTGGGTTTCGGGCTGATCAAAAAAGGTGAGATCGTGCACCGTCACGATCGAAGCACACGCCAGGTCACGGGGCAATGTGTAGTGAGGGCCATGCCATACATCGCAACCAATCGATCGCGCGACCCGTGCCGCCCGCGTGGCTTCCCAAAGAATGCGGCGAGGGCGATCATCGGCAACAATGCGATGTGTCGTGGCCGACGGTGCGACTTCCTGCCAGCGCGCATCGCCTTTGCGCGCGATGAGGTGCAGCTCTACTTCGGAGCGCTGGGCGAGGCCGATTGCGAGTTCGAGTGTGTAGACCCCGGCTCCGACTGGCTCGGCCGGCACCGCGGACACATCGAGGGCGATTTTCACCAGCGCAACTCTAGGGCTCGGCGATCACGCGCCGGTAGAGATCTGCGTGGCGTTGTGCAGAAGCGCTCCATGTGAAACGACGCGCGCGTTCGATACCCGCGAGTGAAACCGCGCTGCGGTAGTCCGCAGCCATGAGCGATTCCAGCGCGCCGCCGAGTGCGTCGGGGTCATCAGGCCGCACCCGGAGCCCACCGTTGCCGACTACCTCTTCGAGCGCACTGCCGTTGACCACGACGGTCGGGCAACCGCGACTCATCGCCTCGACTGCAGGAAGACCGAACCCTTCGTAAATCGATGGAATCGCACAGGCGACCGCGCGTCGGTAGAGCGCGTCGATGATTGTCCAACGGAGAGCACCGAGCCTGCGTACTCCTGGTGCTTCGAGATCGCCGACGTCGCCCCAACCCTGCGGACCGACAATCAGGAGCTCAAGGTCAGGGTGACGACTGCGAAGCGCTTGATGCGCTGTTACCAAATGGTGCAAACGTTTGCGAGGCTCAACGGTACCTACTGTGAGCAGAAACGGTTTCTGTTGTTCGATAGCGTTGAGGCGACCATCTATTTGCTCATCGGTCATTGGTACGGGCGGATCGGTACCCAAATACGCGACTTCGACCTGCTCAGCTCGAAAACCCAATGAATACAGTTCATATTGCGTGAACTGCGATGGCGCGAGTACGAGCTGCGCGTGTTGACGCGCCAGGCTCAGACCTCGCTCATGAAATGCTCGACCACGTTTGGTTGTCGTGTTAGGAAACCGGTGAAACGCAACGTCGTGGGCGGTGACTACGAGCGGACGACCGCGGACGGCCGGGATCGCAAGGCTTGGCGCATGCACGAGATCGGCTTCGACTTTGACGGTTGGTCGTCGCAGCCGATGCCACGCCTCGTAGCGCATCGAGCCGTTCGGCCAACCGATATCGGTGTAGTTGACGTGTACTCCGGCGGGCTCGTTGCCCGCGGCAAATGCCTCGACGTTTACGCCAAGGCGCGGCAGTTCTTTCATGAGCGCTCGGACGTAGCGAGCGATACCACCGGGAACTTCCTGGACGAGCTGCCCCGCGTGGAGCGCGATCGTGGTCAATGCACTAACGAGCTAAATACGCCGTGGAGTTCACGCGCACACTCGATCCACGAAAATTCAGTGACTCGTTGGAATCCCTTCGAGATCAGGCTCGTGCGGATTGTGTCGTCTTCAACACAATTCGTGATCGCTTCGGTCAGCATTGTTTCGTTGGTGGCCTCGACGAGCAGTGCAGCGTCGCCGGCGACTTCGGGAATGGAACCAGAACGAGCAGCGATGACGGGCACCCCAACGCTCATCGCTTCCAACATGGGAAATCCGAATCCTTCGTACACACTCGGATACGCGAGCGCGAGGGCATTGCGAACGAGCCAGCCCTTCGCAGGCTCGCCGAGCGGGCCCGTGAGCACGACGCGCGCGGCGATATCGGGGTGCAATCGTGAAATCGCCGAATCGATTTCGGGGCGAGCGGAGCCGTCGGCGCCAGCCAGAACCAGTCGCAGGTCCGCGTGTCGCGCCGCAACCGGAGCGAACGCGGCAACCAGATGCGCAAGATTTTTCCGAGGTTCGAGCGTGCCCACCGCAAGCAGGTAGGGCACGCCATTCGCGATTGCGCCGAACCGAGCCAATTCCGCCGGAACGCCGAGGGCCGGGGGTAGCGACGGGACCCCTAATGCAATGACGTGGATTCGATTCGCCGCGCGTAACCCTGGACCAAATATTTCCTCGCACTCGTTCGCGACAAACTGCGATGGAACGTGCAGCACCGCGCCGGCATGGATCGCTCTGCGCACGATCGGTTCCAGTGCTTGTACCTGGGGTGAACACAGTGATCGGTGGCGCACCATCGAGCAGTCGTACATCGCGATCACGGTTGGGAGACGGCTCGGCGGCACGAGATAATTCGTTGCGTATAACACGTTCGCGTCGCCGAACGCCCAATCAATACGTGGCTTATCGCGACGACTCCACATTTTCACCAGTGCACCGGCACCGGGAATTGTCCGGGTGCTCTCGGGCAGTTGATCGCGTTCCTGGCGCGCGCGCGTACTGATCGCGTACGGCTGTACTCGAGGCCCATCGTCGATGAGTGCCAGGCCCCCCATCACTTCGATGATCGAACGTGCGATACCTGTGCGATTCCCCGCGAGGGGAGTGACGTCGATGGCGACCGTAATGGGCTGACTCACAGCGTGGAAACTACCGGGTACTTTCGAGCGACCCGTTCACAGGCGTTCGATGGTGGCTTGCGGCTGGTATTTGGCGATCAGCGGGGCGTGCGCATCGCACCACGAACCCGGCGCTCGGACGGTGGTGAACATGAAGAGGCGATCACGTAAAAACTGTCGGATTTGTTCGTACGGAGCAATCGCGCCTTCGCTGATTCCTTCACTGGTGCCTTCAGTGGTGCTCGTGAGTGTGTTGTGTTCAAGATCAACAACCAGCGTGCGTTGCGTTGCTCCGATATCGCGTGCTGCATGGAAACGGTGAGGCTCTCGCTCTAAGTCGTAGATGTGCCAGCGAGTAGCGAGTTGGCTTTGGTGTCGACGAACGAAACGCGTTTGTTGGGTACTTCGCAGCGACTCCGCGCGTGTGCGGTCTCCTGCCGATGCGCCTTGTGCATGCACGATCGCGACGGCCGGCACGAGCGTGGTGCGGAATCCTGCTTCGGCCAGCGCGAACGCGAAATCGACATCTTCGTAAAATGCCTTGCCGTAACCGCAGTCAAATCCGCCGAGATCTCGATAGGTCGCGGTGCGCAGGACCCAACACGCCGCGGAACCATACGGAACCGTCCGCTGGGTGCTTCGGTTGAGGTCCTCGAGTTTGCGGCCCGCAAACATTGGCTCGGCGCGGCCGTCGCTGTCGATGTTGCAGCCGGCTTCCTGCACGGAGCCATCGAGGTTCAACAAAATCGGCACGGCAATGCCCGCGGTTGGATCGTTTTCTAGTGCCGCGATCAACGGTTCGAGCCAGCTCGGCCCGACGATGGCATCGCTGTTCAACAGGCAGAGAAGGGGGGCGATTGCCGCGTTGACAGCAAGGTTGTTTCCGCCGGAAAATCCACTATTGATTGGATTTTCGATGAGCTCGCCGGCGTGCAGGTTGGCCCGGAGCCAATCAAGCGTGCCGTCGTTTGAGCCATTGTCGACGACGACGAGTTGGTGCGGAATCGTTGTATGGGCCCGGAGTGCTTCTATCGACTCGCGGACCCAACGCAGCGCTCCAAAGGTCACCATGCAAATCGTGATCTGGGGAGTCTCAGACGTCGTCACGGCGACCGGCGTAGTCGTCCGACGACTTTGTCCATCAGCGTCCGGGACTCCCTGGCCGCGGCGATTTGGGCTTCGGCGTTGGCCCGTGTGGCCTGTACGTAATCCGCGAATACCACGCGTTCGTGCGTCAATCGAAGTTGCAATTGCGCAACCGTTCTTCGCAACGCGGCGACTTCCGCATCAACGATGAGTGTCTGGGGCGGCTGCGCTGACGCTGCGATGGCGAACCCGTCGAACATCTCGTCGAGTCGCTCAATCGCTTGCGGTACAGCAAGCGGCTCTGGGGTTCCCTGATGGGTAATCGCTTCGACTCCGTATGATTGCGCGGCGGCGCGAACCGCCGCGTCGTCGGAGATGACGAGCTTCGCGTTGGCTATCGCGGTGATGCGGTCGTGGAGGCCGCTACGGCCGAGTGGTAGCAAGATTGTGGATGATCGCAACGCCGTCGGGAACGTCTCGACCGTTTCAACGTCCGCCATCACGACGATTGTTGCGTTGCCGAAGGATGTAGTGAGTTCGCGTATCCGATGGACCGTCGCATCGGTGCTAGCACCATCGACCACGACGGCCGGGCCGCCTTGCGGCCACCAATGCATTGCCTGCAGAAAACTCAATCGTTGCCCAACCAGCGCGTGACTCCAAACGCGCGGCGCGAGAGATGCGCCGTCACACAGATTGTTCCAGTCGGCGATTCGGAGCTGCGGTGGAGGCTTGATAAATGCCGCGGTAGCGGTTGCGATTGCCTGTGCGCTCATTGGCGGGTGATCCTGGTACTGGTGAATATCGATTGTCCCGAGGCGTACGGCGAAGTCGAGATTTTCGGCGATGTCGTTGATTGCGTTCGGGTTGTCGAAACCAAGTGAGCTCACGGAATCGGATGCCGCGACCGCGATCGGGCGGGTCGAGCCGAACGGCGCAAACGAACGGATTACCGCATTGGGTAACCGGCGGCGAAGCTCGTGGTTGGCAACGCGCCAAGCGACCTGAACATCGAATTGATCGACATCGAATTGCCCCCACAGCCCGATCGTTGGGCTGCTGGCAGAGATGGCGAGGGTCACCTCGTCACGATATCGGGTGATCGTGATGGGGCCGTTGTGCTGCGGGTCGGGGTGCTGCGGGTCGGGGTGCTGCGGGTTGTGGGTACGGATTCGCGGCGGGGAGCGCCGTGCAAATGTCGAGGAGTGAAGCGGCCAGGTTGTTGAAACCCCACGTCGTGGCGTGGGACTTTGCGCTTTGGCCCATGTTCGCAGCGGTGTCGGTATCGGTCAGCACCTCGGCAATCGCATCGCCAATTATTTCGACAGTCGATTCTGGAGGGATGAGCCGAATGATGTCGCTCGGTAGATCGGATGCGGTCGTGATCGACGTGATGGTGGGAACTCCGTGGGCGATTGCGTCGCAAAGCGCGGCACTCGCTTCGCCGCGAGTCACCGTACGCAATTGGACTGCGACATCAGCGCGCCGCAGCCAATCGTTGTAATGCTCTTCGGAGATGAACCCGGTGAAGGTGACCGAATCCGTGAGCCCGCAGTCGCGGGCGATTGCTTCGAGCTCGTGGCGTAACCCCGCGTCGAGTTCGCCGACAAACACAAGTCGTAGAACTTGTTCGACCCGTTGGCTCGCGTGGGCAACCGCGCGAATGAGATCGGCTGGCCGCTTCATTGAATCCACCCAGCCCATACTGACAATCAGTTGCGGCGGCGAAGGATTCCGTTGCTCGATTGCGCTATCGAACTTCGGGAACGGCAGCGGCAATACGTGGATCGAAAGGTCGGCGGGTGCTTCGGTTCGTGCGATCGCTGCCGCTGCGTTCGTATTGACGATGAGCGCCCGCGCGTTGCTCAGCAGCCCTCGTAACATTGGGAATTGCAAATCGTCGTAGGTATCGGTGCGCCACCAATTGTTGTCGCGTAGTCCTGCCGATGAGCCGTACCACTGTTGCGCGAGTTCGCGCATAGCGGTGCGCGCGGTTTGAATGGTCGCCGGCGTGGCTTCGTTGCCATTGAGAAATAGTCCCTGGCTGGTGAGATACAGGCCAGCGAGATAGGCGTCGTGCAGCCAGACAATGCCCGGGTATCGCAACGCTGCCGCCAAGGTTTTGCGGTGATAATGACCGTTGCCAATCGTGTAGATCACTGAGTCGTAGGCACCATGGTGGATCGTTCGCCCGAAAGCCTCAACCGGATAATGGCCATGAATACGGCGGTTTCGCTCGGAAGGCATGCGATTATCGCCTTCAGTAAACCAATCAAGCGCGCAGTCGACAGCCAGGGCGTCACTGACCCGCGCGTTGAAAGTCCCGATTCCTGATTTTGACGGCGGGAAGGGACCGAGCATCGCGATGTTCGGTCGCGTCGTTCGTGGCGTCGGAGTGCGAGTTGGGTTCTGCGTTCGCGCCGCTGATGCCGCGCTGAGGCTCGCCGCGCGTCTTGTCCATGCGCGCATCGTTGCGTCGGCGACATTGGGCCATGTGTGCGTGGCCGCCGCACTCGCGGATGCGTCGGTTAAAGCTGTCCGGAAACTCACGTCTTGGAGCGCTCGTTTCAGGAGCTGTGTGAGCGCTTGGTCGTCGCCAGGAGCGAACGTTGAGGGTTCGAAATCGAGTATTTCGGGGATCGATGTGGCGTTGGTCGTGATCGCCGGCACTCCGCACCGCGCCGCTTCAAGTACGGGCAAGCCAAAGCCTTCGTACCTCGACGTCATCACGAACACGCTCGCATGGCAATACAAGGCACGGAGTTCAACGTCAGTGATTTGACCAGTAAATACGACGTCGTTTGGCGTTAGCCCGACGGCTTCGATCGCGGTGCCCCACGCTTTGATGCCCTCGGGTGGCAAGCTGCAGGCCACCACGAGTTGCATGGTTGCACGCAGGTCGGGATCGAGATTGGCGAAGGCACGAAAGAGTGTCTCGGTATCTTTTCGAGGATCGCCCCATCCCGTCACAGTGAATACGTAGGGTTTCTTCACGACCGCAGGTACGGAATCATGAACCGGATGAAAAAATGAGGATCCGCCAGTGCCGTGATTGACCACGCGCTGAGGATCCAACGAAAATATCGAAATCGCATCGGTTCGCGTGTGTTCGGAAATCGTCAACACGAGATCCGCGGTGCGAATGAGGCTGGCGCGGCGCCGAAACAGTGCAATGGTCGCCGAAGTTCGCTGGTGAATTTCTGGGAACACGAACGGGATGGCATCGAACACCATCACTGAGAGCACATCCGCGGTGCGCAGCGCGTGGCGCACCACGACGCCGCTGCCAGGTTCCGTGGGTTCGAAGGGCGACGGCACGTGATAGATGACCCGCTCCGCGCGGTCGGATGCAGCTCGCAACGTCGCGGGCACGTTCCAACGCAAAAGGTCGATGTCGATCCAGCGTTGAGGAACGGGCGGAAGTTCCAATGTCGGGTTCAATACCAATGCAAGCAGCGGCGCTTTCGCGTCCAGCAACGCATTGACGTGATCGGTGATATAGCGACCAATGCCTCGATCACGATGTAGCGGATTCTGAAGGGCTTGGATGTCGAAGACAACTCCAAATGGCAAAAGCGAGTTCGTCAAGACGGGTCTGAGGTGTTCAGTAGCCCAGCAATCCGTTGCTCAAGGCGCTCGACCGTCCGCTGCAACTCGTAGGTCAGCTCGACGAGGGTTGCGACGTCGGCTCGCAGTGCATCGGTGATCGCTTGCGATTCATTGCGCATTGCTTGTTCTACGGCGCGCCCAACCGCAAGTTCGATTCTGCGCTCGAACGGTGCGATCGCCCGTTTTGCAATTGCTTTTGGTCCGCTGCTTTCGGGTTCAATTGCCATCGGGATGCATCGTAGATTGTGTCGGGCACCTCGGCTACCTTCATGCTCAATGGCTGCTGAAACGACGCCGACTGCTGCGGGGCTTCCAGACCAACGACAGCTCTTGGCCGAAATCGAGCGCGATGTTCGCGAACATCGCCGCAGCGGCGCAATATCCGCGGAGTTCGAAGCCGAGCTGGATCGGGCTTTTGACGAGGTTTCCCCTCCCGGCGCCACCGGTGGGGGTTTCGATAACGTCGTTGATCAAGCAGCCCGCCATGCGATCGTTGACTACGACGCGCCCACGCTCGGTAGCACGCCGCTGCGCTTCGTCAAGCGATTGGTAAAGCAGCTCACGGCGTGGTATTTGATCTTTGTGGGCCGTCAGTTGGTGGCGTTCGCGGGCACCACGTTGCGAGCGTTACGGATTCTGGGTGGGCGCGTTGACGAACTGGAACGGCGCACGCCAGCACTTGATCCGCGCGTCCAGGCCTCACCGCCGCCGGTCGCGAGCGATCTTGACGTTGCGGAGTGGATTCCGTTCGCCATTGAGCGGATCTTGCAGACTCCTTCGACGGGTCGAGTATTGCACGCGGATTGTGGCGACGGTTCGTTGTTGTGTGCTGTGACTGCCGCAGGAATCGATGGCTACGGCACCGATGCACGGCTTGACGCAGGCGCGAAGGCCGATGAATACGCCGTCGAAGTTCGGAGTGCAGAAGTACTTGATCACCTTCGAACATTGCCCAAGGCAACGTTGCGTGGCATCGTTCTGACGCATTGCGTTGACCGGATGGCCCTCGGCGATCAATTGGAGCTCGTCGGTCGGGCCGCCGATGCCGTCTGCTCGGGCGGCATCGTCGTCATCGTGACGCAATCGTTGCATTCGTGGGCCGCTGGTCGCGGCGAAATCGGTGCCGACCTCGCCGTGGGCCGACCGTTGAGCGCACCAACTTGGATTCATTTGCTCAACCGTGCGGGATTTGTGGCCGAACCAGCCGTGCCGGGCAAGGTTGAACTTCCCGACGCCGTTGCGCAAAGCAGCGATCCTGCTGTCGTGGCAATTGCGCGGGAGCTGTTTCCTCCGTGCACTGTGGGCATCGTCGCTCGCCGCGAGTGAGTATGCCGATGAAAAGAGCCGTCCATCAGTTTCTGCCCTCGTTGGCGCCGCGCGACGCAATCGGCTCGCACACGCTTTCGATTCAGCGCGCACTGCGAAACGCCGGGATTGAATCCGACATTTACGCAGGCGAAACCCATCGAGAACTGAGAACTCACGCGCGGTCGTACAAAGAGTGGCGCGGTGGCGACGCGATTCTGATGTATCACGCGGCGATTGGTTGCGCGCTCGGCGATTGGATGGCGACCCGCACCGAAACCTTGGTGCTGGACTACCACAACATTACGCCCCCCGAATATTTCGAAAGTTGGGCTCCCGAAACCGGGCTGTTACTTTCGCAAGGCCGTTCACAACTTGGGCGGCTCGCCTCAACGGCGGCGCTTGGGCTCGCCGATTCTGCCTACAACGCTGCGGAGCTCGACGCGCTCGGATGTGCACGAACCGCAGTCGTCCCCATTTTTATTGACCCGGCGCAGTGGGGTGCGGTCGATGAGACGGAGCTGCGCTCGTTGCAGGCCAGTAAACGCGGCGCTGATTGGTTGTTCGTGGGCCGAGTTGCCGCGAACAAGGCACACCACGATCTCTTGTGTTGTTTCGCGATGTATCAACGGGTGTTCGACCGCGATGCGCGCCTTTGGATCGTTGGCGGAATTAGCTCGGGTGAGTATTGGCACGCGCTGCATCGGCTCGCAGAGCATCTTGGGGTTGAGAACAACGTTGTCTTCGTCGGCGCGGTCAGTGATGGCGAACTCGGCGCGTATTACTCCGCGGCTGATGTCTTCGTGTGTGTTTCGGATCACGAAGGATTTTGCGTCCCGCTCATCGAAGCGATGTGGTGGGGCGTGCCGGTGGTTGCGTTCGGGAGTTCTGCGATCCCGGGCACGGTCGGCGATTCGGCAATCGTGCTTCCGCATAAGCAGCCAGCTGTGGTCGCCGCAGCGGTGAATCGGGTCATGGCCGACGACGCGTTGCGTACGAATCTCATCTCCGCCGGGCGTGCGCGTGTGAGTGATTTTGATCCGCTACGCACCGCCGCAACCTTGTTGTACGAACTCGAAACGCTCGGATGAGCATCACTCGCGTGCACCAATTCGTTCCTACGTGGGAGCCCGGCGCCATCGGCGCGCATGCGCTTGGTGTGCACGAAACCCTTAATGAATCCGGCATTGAATGCACCACCTGGGCGAGTGAGATCAAAGCGGGATTGCCAGCTATTGCTCGCGATGCGGCCGGTTTTTTTGGTGATCCGACGCGCCTCACTGATTGCTGCTTGCTCTACCACGTGGCGGTCGGTGCCGAAATGGGAGAGTCGCTGCTGCTGCGCGAGGAACCGTTGGTTCTTAACCACCACAACGTCACGCCGCCGGAATATTTCGACCCTTGGTTTCCGGCGATGGCCGAGAACTTGGAGGTGGGCGCAAGCCAGGTGGTGAAGCTGGCCGCGCGCGCGAAGTGTGCAATCGCGGACTCCGAATTCAATGCGCAGCACATCCGTGACGCAGGGTGCGCGGATGTTGTTGTCGCTCCGGTGTTTATCGAACTTGACAAGCCCTGTGATTCGTCGCTTTTCGTGAATCTTCGCGCATCTACGGACGCTGCGAAGTGGCTGTTCGTTGGCCGGATCGCGCCCAACAAAGCCCCCCACGACATTGTGTGCGCGTTTGCGTGGTATCACCGTGCCTACGAACCAACCGCGCGGCTGTGGTTCGTCGGGGGTGGCCCGAGCGATGCATATCGCACGACATTGATGCGGCTGATTGATCGCCTTGGTTTGTCCGATGCTGTCGAACTTTGTGGCGCGGTCAGCGAAGCCGAACTCGGCGCGTATTACCGCGCGGCGGACGTTTTCGTTTGTCTGTCGCGCCATGAAGGATTTGGAGTTCCGATCGTGGAAGCGATGGCGCATGAGCTTCCGGTGGTGGCTCTGGACGCCGCGGCCGTCGCGGCGACGTCCGGCGGTGCCGCGCTGCTCCTCGATGCCCCGAGCCCAGCCCTCGTTGCAGGAAGTGTCGCTCGTATCCGAAACGATGAACAGTTGCGGGCCGGGCTGGTGCAAGCCGGTAAGCGACGTAGTGCTGATTTCGAGCGCCCGAAGGTGGCGGGCCAATGGCGCGATTCGATGCGCGATCTGCTGGCGCGCATCTCTCAATAGCGATTGCCGCGTCGCGTTACCTGGTCGGAGCGAGTCCCACCGTCGAGAGGAAGTCTGTGAACGCGGAATCCCAAGTACGCAAGCGGTAGTCGCTGCGTATCGCTTGTTCGCGGGTCTTGCGGGTCGTAGCATCGCAGTACTTGAGGATGCCTTCAAGCCACGCGCGAGGGTCAAACGGGCTGATGTAATCGGCGAGGTCTCGGCCGATTTCGGGGATGGAAGCTTGATCCGTGGTGAGACACACCTTGGCGCGTTGCAGCGATTCGGCTACCGGAAGTCCCCACCCTTCATACAGCGACGGATACACGGTGAAGAGGCAATGGTCGTAGAGCCATTGGAGCTCGTGGTCGCCGATGCCGGCCAAGACCGTGATCGATTCGGCGACGATGGGATCGTGACGGATCGCGTGTTGCGTGGTTTCTGCGAGCCAACCCGGACGCCCGACGATAAGGAGTTTGGGCAGTGTGACGCCTCGGCGATGAGCCTCGCGGTACGCCTGGTACAACACGAACTGATTTTTGCGTACCTCGAGTGTTCCTACGCACAGGATGTACGGGATCGTGGGATCGATTTGGCGCGGCGGCGGTGTGTCGAGCGCTGCGGGAGTTGCATCCGCGCCGAGATGGACAACGCCGAGCGTTGCGTTCGGAATCTCGACGTTCTCGAGTTCGCAGAAACGCCTGATGTCCGAGGCGGTGTTGTGGGAAATCGCCACGATGTTGGTACTGAGCGGCAGGACGGTGCGCAGAAATGGTGTGACGATGCTGGCTGCCCCGGTCGCCGCCCATTGCGGATGCAAACTTGGGATGAGGTCGTACACGATTTGGGTCAGTGCGAGTGCGAATTGCGTCGTGACGCTTGCAAGCGTGTCGGCGTATCCGGGCGTGAGCCAGTTCGCGCCGAGGACAATGAGGTGATCGCCTGCGGTGAATATTTCCCGAGACTCTCGCGGTACCTGGGCTTCGGTGCTGCCCGAAACTTTTCGCGCCGCGACGACGTACGGCTTGGCTTTGCGCGCGATGCGGATTGCGAACTGTTTCGCGAGTTGTTGTGCGGGCGTGCTGGCTTCGGAATCATTGGGCAATGGCGACGGCCGGCTAGACGGTTGGGAATTTGACGAAGAAGTGCGCGGGGTCAGGACTTCGTCGCTGATCGACAGGTAGCGAGCACTCGAAGGGTCGAAGCGGCAACATTGGGAACGTGTAGGAAAAGTCGAGCGCAGGCGGATCGCGAACTCGTAGCCAACGCGTTGGATTCCTGTTGGTGGGCCAGTCCAATCGACGAGATCGGTGACATCGATCCAAATGTTTGGGAGCGTTATCGCCACCGGGTGCATTCCTTTGTGGGGTTCATTCTGATGTGGTCCATGGTCCATCGTCCGGGCCTGTGAACGGCTTGCCGGTGCCGTCACGTTACCGATTCGGTTCAACCGCTCATTGTGGTTGTGCTGTCACCATAAGCATGCGGGCGCGGGGAATTCTTGTGGTTAATGTTGTAGAAGTTGTTGATGTTGATATTGGGTTCTCGATTGTGTCCGATGTTCGGGCAATGCCCGACGAGGTGAGCGCCATGCAAAACCATGAACCAACCTGCCCTTGTTGTGGTGCCGAAGGCGCCCGTATGGAGCTGGGTGCCGAAGGCGCCCGTATGGACCAGGGTGCGGCGCGATTCGGTCGGCGTGAGTTAGTGGTGGGGAGCGCGAGCGCGGCGGCGCTGTTGGCTTCGGCGTCGTGGCTCGGCGCGGGGAGTTCTCGAGGTGCGAAGTCTTTCGCGGCCATGAACCCATTTGCGGCGGGGAGCGCTGGCGTGCTTGCGGCGCCGCGCATTGTGACGAGAGCACAGTGGGGTGCGAACGAAAAATGGCGTAACGATGTGCCGGTGTTCGACGCTACGGTTGAGAAGTTGGTCGTGCATCACACGGTGACTCCGAATGGGCCGCGTGATGTCGCAGCGGTGATTCGCAATATGTACTGGTATCACACGTCGCGTGGCTACATCGACCTTGCGTACAACTTCGTGATCGATGAAAACGGTTCCATTTATGAGGGTCGTTGGGCGCAGAACTACGCGTCGGGCGGTGTTCACTCGACTGAAGATGTTCAACGTCGCCAAGTCCGCAGCGCGCACGCGTTGTATTTCAATGAGCGCACGATTGGCATCGCATTGTTGGGCACGTTCAATTCCGTGAGCCCGCCACCTCAGATGCTGCGATCGTTGGTAGATCTCATGGCGTGGAAGTGTTCGCGGTGGCGGATCAATCCGGTGGGTTCGTCTGCCTATACGAATACGCAATTGCAACGCGTCGTAATGCCGAACATTGTTGGTCACCGCGATGTCACCCAAACATTGTGTCCGGGCGATGCAACTCGCGCGTTGTTGCCGTCGTTGCGGGTTCGCGTACAGGATCGGCTCGCGCAGTCGCAGCGGGCGTATTGGGTCTTGGCGCGCGATGGTTCGGTGCGGAGCTATGGCGGCGCGGTCGCGGTCCCTGCTCAAGCGATGCCCGCAGGCGGCGTGATTGCTGGTGCAGTTCCCAGTGGGCGTCCGGGAATTTGGCTGCTCGGTCCGAGTGGTCGAGTCATGAATGTTGCTGGCGCGCATTCGCATGGTGATTTGCGCCGCTATCAGCTTCATAAGCCGGTGGTCGCGATTGCTTCGAGTCCTTCGGGGCATGGCTATTTCATTGCTGGTGCCGATGGCGGCGTATTTTGTTTCGGAGATGCGCACTTCCATGGATCGTTAGGTGGCCGTCACCTGCGAGCCGCGATTTGCTCGCTCGCGGTGTTGCCCGATGGCCGTGGCTATCGATTGCTTTCGCGTGATGGTGCGGTCTTCAATTTTGGGATCGCCCGTGCGAAGCCGGCACTCGGGCCGTTTCCTCACGCGAATCCGGCAGTTGCGATGTTGGGAACGACGAGTGGCCACGGCTATTGGGTTGTTCAACGAGATGGCACGCTGCATGGTGTCGGCGACGCTCGACCAAGGGCTTGGGTGCACAAACCGAAGGGGCCCGTGATTGCCTTGCATCGAGGCGGCGGTGGCCGGGGGTTGATCGCGATGTGTCGCGATGGCTCGTTTGTCAATACGGTGACGGCTGGGGCGTTGCATTCGGCTCGCGCTTCGTCGATACCGTACGTCGCGGTCGTGGGAAGCTTGTGAGCGGTGGGCCTAAAGCTCGAGTGGCTCGTGGCTGATGACCTCGAGGAGATCCTCGACCGTGGCAGTAGTGGTTTTCATTTCGCGAAACAGCAGTGCGGTGATCGTGACGGCTGCAAGCACGGAACTGGCGAGGAACGCGAGTTGAGCTCGGGTGATGACGTCGCTACCGAACGGCATCACTGAAACGAATCCAATGGCTCCGACTGCCCAGCCGATCGTCAGTTTCGAATAGGCCTTGAGTGCGATAAGGCCCTGGGCCAGGGTAAACGCCACGATGTAGGCGCCCGCGCCCGCGGCCAGGAGCGCGAGTTCTGGGCTCGACAAGGTCCATTTCTTAGCGAAGATTCTCTGGCCGACCGGCTGCCCGAGCGCGAGGGCGCCGATGACCCCGGCGACTCCGATGCCGAGCACTAGCACGAAGAGACGCTTCAATACTGCGCTGAATTCGTCGTGGCGGCCCGCGGCCGCACTCGCGGCGAGCTTTGGCAATAAAGCGGCCTGCACTGCTTGGAACATCAGTAAAGGAACCCGAGCTAAAAACATGGCCGTAACGAAGCCAGCCAGTAAACGTTGGTCCTCTTTGCCCGGACCCATAAGAATTTGTGCCGCGAACACTGGCGCGTACGAAAGCACCTGGGCCATCACCGAGCTCGACAACAACCACGCGAGTGCTGTCGACAATTCTGAGTATGAAGCCTCGGGGCCGGGCGCAGCTAGACCCTTTTGGCCGCGGAGCGAAACCAATACCGCAACGATCGGGGGCAGCACTAGGGCAAGGCCAAAGAGCCCTGGGGTCGCGTGGCCGGAAGCGACGATCGCGACCACAGCGATCACGCGCGTGATGCCTTCGCTTCCGTGCATGAGACCGTAGTTGTTGAACCGGCCGTTTCCACTGAGCGCGCCGCGTACTAAGTACGCGGATGCGTAGGTCATCAGCGCCACGATGAGGGCGCCGATCAGCATCCAATGGTTGGCGGTCGAGACGTCTTTTTTGAAGAGCTGATCAATGGCGTTCGGTACGAAAATGAACACGCCAAGCACAATGGTCGCCGTGACCGCCGCAAGCGCTGCGCCGAGCCGAACCGCCTTCCACAAGACTGGTCCGCCGCCTTGGCCGTGCTCTCGGCGATGGGCCATCGAGCGGGCGACCTCCTGTTCGAGTGGTTGAAAAAAGCCAGGAGTAATGACGAATGTCAGGATCCACAATGAGTTGACTGCGTTGTAGCCGGAGTCGCTCAGCTTCTTTTCGGCAAAGATCTGGTAGGCCCAAGCGGCGACAGATCCGATGAGAAGGCCGGCTCCGACCGCAAGAGTGCCGTCAGGGATATTCGACGCAGCGGAATCGACCGCTCGCCGGGCGCGTGTTTGCATCGCTGAGCATGGTAAACCGGTCAAGCGATGAAGACCCGCACGCTGTTGCTGTTGTGTGCCGCTTGTGCCATGGCCATTTTGGGTGCCGGGTTGGCATTCGTTTTTCTCATTGGCTGATGTAAGGCTTTCAGATACTCAGGCGTTGTGTAACGGCTCGCGGTGCTTTGGACGCCGAAAAAATTTAGGGAGAGACCATGGCTGAAGAATTCGACTTGGTCGTTGTTGGCGGTGGGCCCGCTGGCTACGCGGCCGCCTTGTACGGTTCGGCCGCGGGCATGAAAGTGGCTCTGGTCGAACAAGGGCGTGTCGGCGGTACGTGTTTGCACCGCGGCTGCATTCCTGCCAAGGAGTTGTTGGAGACCGCGACCGTCGCGCGTACGGTGCGCGATGCGGCCGAATTCGGTATTGAAGTTGCAGGCGGGGCCCCACCAACGGTGAATTTGGCCACGAGTCAAACTCGCAAGCAGAGCGTGATCGATCGTTTGGTCGGCGGCCTGGAATCGTTGCTGAAGGGTCGGAAGGTCACCGTCATTCCTGGAACCGGCCGGTTGGCCGATGGTCCGGGACGGCTGGTCCGAGTCAGCGACGGTACTGAATTGCGCGGCAAGTTCATCGCGCTCGCTATGGGTTCGGTGCCGCGGTCGCTGCCGTTGCCAGGTTTCGATTACGACGGCGTGCGTGTGTTGTCTTCGGATCATGTGCTGAACATTGCGTCGGTACCAAACCGTGTGGTTGTGGTTGGCGGGGGCGCCATTGGCTGCGAGTTCGCGTCCTTCTTGCGCGACGTTGGATCTGAAGTCACGATTCTTGAAGCTTTGCCGCAGTTGCTGAATGGCGTTGATTCGCAGGTTGCGCAAGTAGTCGCGCGGTCGTTTCAAAAACGCGGGATCGCGTCCGAGGTTGGTGTCGCGATCCACGGGGCTGATGTGCGCTCCGATGGAGTGTCAATTCGATATGAGGGAAAACGCGGCGCGGCGACACTGGATGCCGATTGCGTGATCGTCAGCGTTGGGCGCCGACCGCGAAGTGAAGGCTCCGGTTTACTCGAAGCGGGTGTAGCGATCGATGAGCGCGGTTTTGTGCCCGTAGATGCGATGTTACGCACCTCGATTCCGGGTGTCTATGCACTCGGCGATCTCGTCAACACGCCCCAGCTGGCGCACGTGGCGTTCGCCGAAGCCATCGTGGCGGTCAAAGACATGCTGGGTGAGGCGCCTGCTCCTATCGATTATGCGAAAGTTCCTTGGGGTATCTATTGCCATCCCGAGGTCGCGTTTTGTGGTTTAACTGAAGAAAAGGCCAAGGAGCTTGGTCATGATGTGGAAACGTCCGTGCATCGGTTCTTAGGAAATGGTCGGGCCCTGATCATTGGTGATTCCGACGGCCTCGTGAAAATTGTTGCCGACAAGGCCACGGGAGTATTGCTCGGAGTGCACATTTGTGGGCCGTGGGCGACTGAGCTCATCGCCGAGGGATACCTCGCGGTGAACTGGGAAGCAACCGCGACGGATCTCGGTGCGTTGATCCACGCCCACCCGACCTTGTCGGAATTGTTCGGCGAGTCTGCATTGGCGCTCACCGGACGTTCGTTACACGGTTAATACGATGCATTGTGCCGATGAATTCGTGAGATTCGAAAGGAACTTTTCATGGACGTTTTGATGCCGCAACTCGGCGAGACGGTGACCGAAGGAACGATTACCCGCTGGTTCAAGCAAGTTGGCGAAACGATCGAAGCCGACGAGCCGTTATTCGAGGTCTCCACCGACAAAGTTGATTCTGAGGTTCCCGCACCCGGCGCCGGAGTGCTCACCGAAATCCTTGTCGCAGAAGGTGAAACTGTTGATGTCGGCGTGCGTCTAGCCGTTATCGGCGCGCCCGGCACTGTGGTTGCGTCTGCTCCAGTCGAGACCGCCGCTGCTGCCGTCGTCGAAGCTCCGGCGCCCATCTCCGAATCCGCGCCGCTTCCGGTCGTAGCGAGTGCTGCGCCCGTCGTCGCGCAGCCGATTCCGGCCGCACCGCGCACCGCTCGGCCGGTGACGCAAGCCAGTTCGACAACGCTCGCCGGAGGAATTGTGACATCGCCTCTGGTGCGCGGCTTGCTAGCGGAGTACGGTATCGATGGCAATGCGATCATCGGCACTGGTGTCGGTGGGCGCATTACGCGTAATGATGTGCTCGCTGTGGCGCAGACGCGCGGAGCCGGTGCACCGGCCTCAGTGCCGGGTGCGCCCGCTTCAGCGGCGTCTGCGCCGCAGCTCACTTCGACCGCTGTGGCGGCTGCACTCCCGATAGGTGCTCAGAACGCGGCGGGCGATCTTGTCATTGCGTTCGACAATATTCGGCGGCGCACGGCGGAGCACATGGTTCGTTCTAAAGCAACGAGCGCTCATGTGTATACGTCAATTGAGGTCGACTTCGAACGTATTGAGCGGGTCCGGCGCGATCACGGTGGCGCCTTCAAAGTTGATGAAGGATTTTCGCTCACGTACTTACCGTTCGTATGCCGAGCGTTGAGCGATGTTGTACACGACTACCCGCACGTGAACGCGAGCGTCGATGGTGATTCACTCGTGGTACATCGCGACGTTCATCTTGGAATCGCAGTCGATCTTGATTTTCACGGGCTGGTCGCGCCCGTGGTGCGCAACATCGACGGTAAACGACTACGACTCATTGCGCGTGAGATCCGTGATCTTGCGGCCCGCGCGAAAACGAAGCAGCTCGGACCCGATGAAGTCATGGGCGGTTCGTTCACGATTACGAACATGGGCCCGTTCGGCACCGCGATGACACTGCCGATTATCAATCAGCCCCAAGTGGCGATTTTGGCTACCGACGGCGTGCACAAAAAGCCGGTCGTTGTCACTGATGCGAATGGTGATGATTCCATCGCGATTCATCACGTTGGGATTCTTGCGTTGGCCTGGGATCACCGCGCGTTCGACGGCGCTTACGCCGCCTCATTTTTGCGGGATCTGAAAGCGGTTTTGGAAACGCATGATTGGGCGAACGAACTCGCCTAATGGATTCATTGCAGGTTCGGTGGCTCGGCCGCGTTGGGTATCACGAAGCTGATCAGTTGCAGCGTTCGCTACACGAACACGCGCGCAACGACTACCTATTGTTGCTTGAGCATCCGCATGTTTACACCATGGGTTCCGCCGCGAAACCGGAACACGTATTGGTTGAGCCTCGTGCTGTTGGCGCGGAACTGGTGCACGCGGATCGGGGTGGTGATGTCACCTATCACGGCCCTGGTCAGCTTGTTGGGTATCCAATAATCGAACTGCGAGCATCGCAAGCTGGTCAGCGCGATGTCGTTGCGTACGTCCGAAAGATTGAACAGGTACTGATTGAAACCCTCGCGGATTTTGGTGTCGTAGCGCACCGCAGCGATGGTTTTACCGGCGTATGGGTGGGCGAAGAGAAGATTGCTGCGATCGGCGTACGAGTCGCGCGTGGCAAAACCCGGCATGGGTTCGCACTCAACGTCGATCCCGATCTTGCGATGTTCGATCACATTGTGCCGTGTGGCATCCGCGACCGAGGGGTCACTTCGCTGGCTCGTCTCCTCGGATCGACTGCACCAACGATGCAAGCCGTCGTTGATTGTGTCGTCGCGCATTTTGCTCGGAATTTTGATGCCGAGACCATCACTCGTAGCGATATCACCTGGCGCAGTACTCCGGATGATCTCAGCGCCTTTTCGCGTGCCCTTCTCAATGGCACGAGCGCACCGGTACGCTTGATCGGACGGCTGGCTCAAGCTGGCGTCGACGGCGTTGCTGACGACGTGAGCGCGCAGCGACCCGAATGGATGCGCGTTAAGGCCAAGATGGGCCCTGAGTTTTTGGATCTCAAAAAACGTGTGCGCGAATCGGGCCTAAACACCGTGTGCGAAGAAGCCGGATGTCCGAACATCTATGAGTGCTGGTCGCAAGGTACGGCCACGTTCATGATCCTCGGCGAACGCTGCACGCGGGCGTGCGGGTTTTGTTTGGTCGACACTCGGCATCCGGAACCAGTCGATCACGACGAACCGCGGCGCATCGCCGAAACGGTCGCGGCAATGCAGCTCGAACACGTCGTGATCACCTGTGTGGCGCGCGATGACCTTGACGATGGCGGCAGCTCAGTGTTCGCTGAGACGGTTGCCGCAATTCGCGCCAGCGCGCCGAATACGCGCATCGAATTGCTGATCTCAGACTGTGCGGGAAAAGTTTTTTCGCTCGAAGCGATTTTCGCGGCGCGTCCTGATGTGCTGAATCACAATCTTGAAACTGTTGCGCGGCTCCAGCGTGCTGCGCGTCCGAGCGCGGGATACGCGCGTTCGCTCGCAGTGCTCGGCCGCGCGAAACGCGCCGGGCTCACTACGAAGTCGGGAATCATCGTGGGGATGGGCGAGACCAACGAGGAAGTGCGCGAAGCGCTCACAGATTTGCGCAGCGTTGGCGTTGATATCGTGACGATCGGGCAGTACCTGAGGCCAACGGCGCACCACCTGCCCGTCGTGCGATGGTGGACGCCCGAAGAATTCGCCGCGCTCCGCGCGTTTGGACGTGAACTCGGTTTCGCTCATGTGGAATCTGGTCCGCTCGTGCGTTCGAGCTATCACGCTCGCGTGGGCGCGGAACTTGCTGATCTGTCGCTCAAAAAAGGTTGAACATGTCGCGTATCAAGAAAATTTCTGGATTGTTATTGGTGTCATCGCTGGTCGCGTGTTCCAGCGGCACAACCAAGACCGCCAACCCGACAACACTCGGAACTCAGGCCAAAGCCGATGTCGTCACGCCGACGACGTCCGCCGGGCCAACGGCGCGAGTCGCTGCGGTCGGAACGTACGGAGTGGGGCAAATCGAAACAACGTACGTCGACAAGACTCGCCGGACTGATGCGAATGGCCCTGCGTTTCCTGGTGCGAAGACCAGAACGCTACACACGATCGTTGTGTATCCCGCTGCCACTGGAAAATTTCAGGCGGAGGAAGCAACCGCGAACGCGAAACCCGACGTGGCTCATGGTCGTTACCCTCTCGTGATCTTTAGCCATGGCAACCGAACTGTCGCCGCGGTGTATCTCGGCAACGCGATTGGCCTCGCCAGTGCGGGTTACGTCGTAGTGCTGCCGGATTATCCGCTCTCGCGAATTACAACGCCCGGCGGTCCGAAACCAACGGATGTGAAGAATCAACCGGCCGACGCTTCGTTTGTCCTCACGAGTCTTGTCGCCGACAATCAGAAATTGCTCGGTGGGATCATCGACCCGAGCCGAATTGGAGCAATGGGGCATTCGCTGGGCGCCTTTACGACGTTGGGGTTGACATACGCGAAGTGCTGCACTGACGCTCGAATTGGCGCCGCAATTTCGTTGGCTGGCGCGATGTGGGGCATCGATAAGGAAGCCAACTACTTCACGGGGCCGAACGTTCCGGTCTTGTTTTTTCATGGCGATGCAGACGAGACCGTGCCGTACAAGGGTGCCCGTACGGCGTACCTGGCTGCGAAAGCTCCGAAGGCGTTCATTACCTTGCCCGGCGGGAATCACGTTGGGCCGTTTCTGGGTTCTGGGAATCCGCTGGCGCTGCCCTTCATAAAGACGTTTGTGCCTTGGTTCGATCGCTTTCTGAAGCGCGACGTCAACGCGCTCGATGCGCTGCGGACGGCGGTGGCGAACTCGACGGGTGTGTTCAAACTTGAAGAACAAATCCGATGACATCGCAATTGAGTATCGCGCGTACCGCGCGAATCGCCCGCGTCCGCGCGCAGATGGAGCTAGAAAACATTGATGTTTTGGCGCTTTCTGTCGGGCCGGATCTTCCGTATTTGATCGGCTATGAAGCGATGCCATTGGAGCGGCTCACTATGCTGGTGTTGCCCCGCGTTGGCGATGCGAGGTTGGTTGTGCCGTATCTCGAAGCGCCCCGCGTTGATCGAAGCGCCGCAGAGTTCGAGTTGGTTACGTGGCAGGAAACGCAAGATCCTGTCGCCTTAGTCGCTGCGATGATGTCGAGCGCGGGTCGGGTTGCGATCGGTGATCACACGTGGGCACGGTTTGTGCTCGCGCTCCAGGGGCAGTTGCCGAACGCTGAATTTGTTCCCGCAAATCGAGTGACCGCACCCGTTCGAATGGTGAAGTCTGCCGACGAAGTCGAGTGCTTGCAAGCTGCCGCGAGTGCGGTTGATGCGATCGCCGCGGAAATGCGAGAACGGCCGTTCGCGGGTCGTTCCGAGGCTCAGATTTCGCGGGAGCTTCGGGAGCGAATGCTCCAACACGGTCATCAGCAAGCGAACTTTGCGATTGTCGCGACGGCCGCGAACGCCGCGAGTCCGCATCACGAACCTGGTTCGCGGGTAGTCGCGGACGGCGACTTAGTGCTGTGTGATTTCGGCGGAACGATGAATGGTTATTGCTCCGATATCACTCGCATGTTTCACGTCGGATCGATTCCGAATCAGATCAGCGACGCCTACGCCGTGTTGCATCAATCCCAAGATGCTGGGGTTCTTGCTGGTGTCGTCGGCGCTTCGTGCGAGTCGGTTGATCAACAAGCGCGCGCTGTGATTGAAGCCGCGGGTTTCGGCGAATACTTTGTGCACCGCACCGGCCACGGTATCGGTACTGAAGCCCATGAAGATCCCTACATGGTGAGCGGCAATACCGCGCCCATTGTCGCCGGCTATGCGTTCAGTGTCGAACCCGGTATATACGTTGGCGGCGAGTTCGGCATGCGCCTCGAAGACATTGTTGTCGCGACAGCCGACGGACCGCTGCGGCTGAACAACGCACCGCGCGACATCGCGATTGTTGGGTAACGGGTGAAACTCGATCTCGCCACCTTTTTGTTGCAGTGGGCCGCGGGTGGCCTGGCGGGTTTGTGGTGCACGACTCGCCGGCGCGAGTTAGGCATCGGTTACGGATGGCTGCTGCGCGCGACGTACGGCCTCATTGGGATCGGTGCGGCAGTTGCCTTTTTCGGTCACGAAGGATCGTTGGGCGGCGATCGGATTGCCGCGATCGGAGCGTGCGCGTTGGTACTAGGCGCGAGCTTGGCGCTGGCTCAGTCGATCATGACGCGCAAAGCTGGAGTGACCGCGTTTGCTCCGATTTGGGATACTGCTGCGCCGATTGCTGGTCTGATCGGATTATTGGGCGCCGCGGATATCTCGGGCGGAAGCTATGCGCTTGCACTCGCGCGGCTCGTTGTTGGCGCATTGTTTCTCGGCGCCGTGAGCGACGCAATGCTGCTCGGCCATTGGTACCTGGTGCAGCCTGGCCTGCGACGGGATCCACTGCAAGAACTTGTTCGCATCACGGGATTCATTTGGCCGCTTGAGGTCGTGGTGTTGTTGATCCCAACGGGGATGGTCTCAGTGATCAACGGCTCGATCGACGACGGCTACAACGGCATCCTTGGGTGGGTATGGATTGCTTGCTGCGTCTTTACGATTGGTCTGATCTGGATCACGATGATCGCGTTAAAGGAGCGGTATTACTCGGCTGTCATGTCGGCGACTGGCCTTTTGTATCTCGCGATCCTTACGGCCTTTGGCACAGATTTGGTTGCGCGCGCAGTGCTTGCGCCGTGATCCGATAAATCCAGTAGTGCTCGTCGGCCACGATCCCTGTTGAGGCTGTGTGGATCAGCATGGATTCGAAACCAGTCACCCGGTGGTTCGTCACGAACAGCTTTGGTCCTGAATGGTCGTACTCCGCCATTTGAAACGCGACCTTTAGTGGGGCGATCCGCTGCAGACGGCGAAGATCCCAACGGATATAGGTGCCTTTTCGATAGCCCTGCGCGTAGAAGACATCGCGATCGAGGTACGCCGCAAAGGCTGAACCAACAAAATCGGGGCACGTGACGATCGCCGGATCTTTCCCGACGTGGCGTTGAATCCACGAAGCAGTTTCGGCGGCGTCAGTGAACGGCTGTCGCACATCAATGCCCAATGCGACAGCACCGAGGGCAATGTGGAGTGCTGCGAACCCAAATAATAATCGCGCTGGTAGCGATTGGTTCGTGGCTGGTTTCGTGGCTGGTTTCGTGGCTGGTTTCGTGGCTGGGATCGTTGTAGTCGGGGGCGAGGGGTTCCGCGTCGTTTCGGTAGTCAGCTCAGAGGATCCGCCCTCCGCGTGGATCCACTGCGCGGCGATAAACAACAGCCAGATGTGTCCGTAGTAGCGAGCCGCGTCGGCTTGCCCGAGCTTGGCGTATAGGAACGCAACACATGTCGCAGTCCCGAAGATCCAGATGCTCAAAGCTGCGAAGTGTCGTCGCAACGCGAACCCAATCGCTACAACGAGTAATACTCCGATCAGTGCAGCGATGCCCGTGTGCCCATCGCCGATGCTTGTGTTCCACCACGAGTGCTGAAGTTTTGGCAGCGGAATCAGCGCACGAAATACGCTCGAGATCGCGGTTGCTCCGAGCCTGAATTCCAGAGTCGTGTGCCATCCGGTAAACGTTCCTGTGTTCGCGGGTGGTTTGGCTTGCGCGTATGCGATTGCCGCGCTAGCGATCGTGGAAACCAGCGCGGTCGCTATGCCCAACGGTCGGAATCGTGGTCCGCGCCGCACGATGTCGTGGAGTGCGATTGATCCGATCAGGACCGCCGCAACGATCACACCGAACGCGCTGGTGAGAGCGAGGAGGGCCGCGGTCGCGCTGGCCAATACCCATCGCCGGCGAGGGGTCAGCAAAGCAACTGTGGCTACCACCAGAAGCGCGCCGAGTGCGTAGCTGCGAGCGATAACGCCGTATTCGAACAGTGAGAAATAACCGAACACGATCAGGGTGCGTGAAGCCCGTGAAAACGGAGCCCGGAACACGATGATCGCCGCGGTGCCTACCGCGATGCACCACTGCACGAATTGCAGCATTGCGATGCCGCGGTGGACCTTTGCGAGCGGCCATAACAGCGCATACCAAAGCGCGGGATGTCCTTCGAAACGCAAATTGTGGAGTAACGCATTAGGGGAGCTGCTGGCGCGAACGATCATCCATGCTTGCAGCTCATCGCGCCACGGTTCGTGGCGCCACACTCCAACACCAACTACACACGCGAACACCGTGAGTGTGATCGCGTTCCGCTGATTGTCCGAGGTTCGCGCGCACCGTTTGATCCGGCCAAGCTAACCGGCCATCGTCGGCAATGAAGTGGTTCTACACCACGAAGTATTTGGCCTCGGGGTGCGGCACGATGATCGCGCTCGTGGAGACCTCAGGAACGAGATGGAACTCCTCGGTGAGACTCACGCCGATCTTTTCGATTTCGAGGAGTTCTGCGACCTTGACCTGGTCGTCGAGTTCCGGGCACGCCGGATAACCCCAGGAGTAACGGCTCCCGCGGTACTGCTGTCGAAACAACCCGGTCATCGTTGGGCCGTCTTCATCGACGAATCCCCATTCCTGGCGGATGCGATGATGCCAATACTCGGCTAACGCTTCGGTCATCTCGACGCCAAGTCCGTGCAGCAGCAGATAGTCCTGGTAGCGATCCGCGGCGAAGAGTTCGCGTTCTCGTTCGGATACGGCATGGCCCATGGTGACGATATGGAACGCGGCGTAGTCGGCGGCGCCCGATTCGACCGAGCGGAAAAAGTCTGAGATGCACAAGTTGCGATCTTTGCGCTGGCGCGCGAAATTGAAACGAGTGCGTTCTTCGTTGCGGTCGTCGCCGGTCCACACGATGAGATCATCGCCGTCGGAGTTCACGGGGAAATAGCCCCACGCCACGGCGGGATTGAGCAGCTGCTCGGCCTTGGCCGTATCGAGACGCTCCCTCAGCGTTGAACGAATGCGCGTCTTGAACGATTCGTCGTTTTCGCTATCGATCGGACGGAACTGCCACTGATTGCGAAAGAGTGCGGTTTCATTGATGAATCCTGCGATTTCATCAAGTGAAATCCCTTTCGCAACCCGCGGGCCGAGAAACGGTGGAGTGAAGATGGTGTTGTCATTCGCCACGTCGCTGCGCTTCGGAATTACGACCTCTTCGACCGGGCGTTCCGATTTCCGCGGTAGCCGAGACGTTGTGATTTCGCGGCCAAAGGTTTCGTCGATCTCGCCGGATTTCTTGATCGCCATGAGACGATCCATCGTGTTGAGGCCCTCGAATGCATCTTTGCCGTAGAACACTCGACCTTCGTAAATTTCTCGGAGATCAACTTCGACGTACTTGCGGGTGAGTGCGGCGCCACCGAGCAGTACCGGTGTGTTCGCCAGCCCGCGCGTGTTGAGTTCGTCGAGATTTTCGCGCATGATGATCGTGCTCTTTACGAGCAGGCCACTCATACCAATCGCGTCCGCGTTGTACTGCTGAGCGGCCTCGATCATTTCGTTGATCGCGATCTTAATTCCAAGGTTGTGCACGGTGTAACCGTTGTTGGTCAAGATGATGTCGACCAGGTTTTTGCCAATGTCGTGGACATCACCTTTGACCGTGGCGAGCACCACCGTCCCCTTGCCGCCGGCGTCGGCCTTTTCCATGTGTGGTTCGAGGTACGCCACGGCCTTTTTCATCGTCTCGGCACTTTGCAACACAAACGGCAGTTGCATTTCGCCGCGCCCAAACAATTCGCCCACGACTTTCATGCCTTCCAACAAAACGTCGTTGACGATTTCCAGAGCGGGCATTACCGCGAGTTGGGCTTCGAGGTCATCTTCGATGCCGTTGCGGTTACCGTCGACGATCCTGCGCCGTAATCGTTCGTCGATGGGCAACGTGGCGAGGTCGTCTTTGACAACGGCCGACGATTCCACGCCGTCGAACAACGCCATAAAGGCCTGTAACGGGTCGTAATTTTCTTGCCGACGGTCGTAGATGAGATCGAGCGCGACTTCGCGTTGTTCATCGGGGATGCGATGAAGAGCCACAATGCGCGCTGCGTGCACGATTGCGGAATCCAAACCGGCTTCACGGCACTCGTGCAAAAAGACTGAGTTCAAAACGTGACGCGCCGCGGGCTTGAGCCCGAAGCTGACGTTCGAGAGGCCGAGGACAGTCGATACACCTGGGAGCTCAGCTTTGATGCGCCGGATCGCTTCGATCGTTGCCATCGCGTCACCGCGGAGATCGTCGTCGCCGGTCGAAAGTGGAAACGTGAGCGGGTCGAAGATGAGATCGGTGGGATCAAGGCCGTAGCGATTTACTGCGATGTCGTGGAGTCGATGCGCGACGCGAACTTTCCATTCAACGTCGCGCGCTTGGCCTTCTTCATCGATGGTCAAACAGATCACGGCCGCGCCGTACTCGCGTGCGAGTTTGAACACGCGGTCCATTCGCTTGCCTTCGGCGTCGCCTTCTTCGAGGTTCGCTGAATTCAAGATGGCTTTACCGCCGTGATGTTGCAGACCGGCTTCGAGCACCTGGGGTTCCGTCGAGTCGAACACAAGCGGGAGGCTGGCCTGCGTCGCGAAGCGGCCCGCGATGTCATCCATGTCGATGGTGCCGTCACGGCCGACGTAATCGACGCAAACGTCGAGGACGTGGGCGCCTTCCGCAACCTGATCGCGCGCAATACGTACACAACGATCCCAGTCGCTTTCGAGCATCGCATCGCGAAACGCCCTGGAGCCATTGGCGTTCGTGCGTTCACCGATTGCGAGATACGCGAGCTCCTGGCGGAACGGCACGTGGGAATAGATCGAGCTACAACCGGGCTCGAATTCAGGAGTTCGTGGAATCGGCGCCAAGCCTTTGATCGTGCCGAGGCGTTCTACGACTGCTTTGAGGTGCGCAGGAGTCGTGCCGCAGCATCCGCCCACAATGTTCAAGCCAAATTCGCGCACGAAACGCTCGTGGGCGTCGGCAAGGCCGTCAGGGGTGAGGTCATAGTGAGTGTGGCCGTTCACGATGCTGGGAAGGCCAGCGTTCGGAAGACACGACAACATCAAGCGGCTGTGTTGTGCAAGGTAACGGAGATGTTCGACCATCTCGTTCGGCCCGGTCGCGCAGTTCAAGCCGATAATGTCGGGTTGCATTGCTTCGATTGCGGTAAGTGCAGCGCCGATTTCGGAGCCGACCAACATGCGTCCGGTGGTTTCGATGGTTACCTGCACCATGATCGGCACAGTGATGCCGCTGGTCGCGAACGCGCGCCGGGAGCCGTTGATCGCGGCTTTGGCTTGCAACAGATCTTGCACGGTTTCGATGAGCAAGACATCGACGCCACCCGCGAGCAGCCCTACGACTTGGGCTTCGTAATCATTGCGTAGGGTTTCGTACTTGATATGGCCAAGCGAGGGTAGTCGCGTGCCAGGTCCAAGCGAACCGATCACGAACCGGGGCCGTCCGTCTTGCGCGAAACGATCGGCGACTTCGCGCGCGATCTGCGCAGCGCGCTGATTGATCTCGAAGGTCTTTTCGGGAATTTGGTACTCGTTCAGTACCAACGGAAACGCGCCGAAGGTCGCGGTCTCAACGGCATCGACGCCGGCCTCGAAATAGTCGGCGTGCATTGCCGCGACGAGATCGGGCCGGGTGAGTACCAACATTTCGTTGCAGCCCTCAAGATCCGGGCCCCCGAAATCATCGGCAGTGAGGTTTTGGTCTTGCATCCAAGTTCCGAACGCGCCGTCGAAGACGAGCACGCGTTCGCGCAACGCGGTGAGAAAATCAGTCATTGTCAATAGGCTAATGGGGCAGCCTTCCAGGGCTTTTGTCGAATACTTCTCCACCGGGGCAATCCGAAACGCTTCGCGCGCCGTAGAGCCAACGGATGGTGATGTCGCGCGCCCGTTTTACACTCTGGATACTCCCCTTGATTGCGCTCGGCGCGTGTTCAAGTGCCAGTACAACGTCAAAGAATCGCCCCAAGCGCGCGACGGGAAGCCTGGTGGACGGCCGTCATGCTGCAAATACCGAAATGATCGGTGGCAACTCCACGATCGCGCCGGTAGCTCCGAGTGCACTCCCACGAGGTCTCCCGGCACCTACCGATGCCACTTCCGGCACGCCGGCCGCGTGGCCCAGCGCATTGCACGATGCCCGTCACTCCGGCTCGGCGAATGTTCTCGGGCCCACCACCGGAAATGTCCGTTGGCAACGCAAACTCGACGGCGATATCACGCCCGGGCCTGTCGTCGCGGCCGACGGCACCGTCTATCAAGCCACGAACGCGGGAACGCTCTACGCCATCGACTCGGTCACCGGACGGCAACGCTGGAAATTCAGCACAGGAATTTCGTACGGCAACGACCTCTCGACGAGCCCGATCATCCTCGCAAGCGGCGTGGTGGTGTGGCCTGGGCCCAACGCTTCGTTGTGGGGTATCGATCCCAACGGATCGTTGCGATGGAAATTCGCGGGCGATGCAATGTTTACGTCACCCCAACGTTCCGGGGATCGCCTGTACGCGATGGATACCAGCGGAATGCTGCACGCATTTGTCATTTCCGGTGATTCGCATTTGAATCCGATGTGGTCGCTTGCGGTAGGGCCGGGTTCCTACGCCTCCGTCGCGATCTCGCCCAATGGTGACTTAGTGACGACGGCCGGTAACTCGGTGGTGGTCGTGCGCGACCGCGGGCGCTTTGGAGAAGTGCGCTGGCGTCATGATCTGGCAACGATCATCGAAATTTCCGCGGCCGTCGCCGCCGACGGATCGATCGTCACCGGGGGAAATGACCAATGGATGTGGATTTTTTCCGCCGACGGTGCGCATTGGCATCGATACTCGCGGGAAGTGGAGTCGTATTCGTCACCGATCGTTACTGAATCGGGGACCGCCCTGCAAGGGAATCACATCGCAGCGGTGATCGCGAGAGACCTTGCCCGCGGGACATTGCAGTTCCTAGATCGTCGAATTCCAAAAGGGCGACCGAACATCCAAGTGTGGACGAGCCCGGTCGTGGATCGCTCCTACCACGTGTACTTCGCAACGCGCGCGGGCGTGATCGTCGGCTACGACTGGTCGGGCCGTTTGATATTCGAACTCGACGCAGGCCCGACCGCGAGCTTCGACACCTACCCCGCACTCACCGGAGATGGAGCGCTCATTATTGGCGATACCGAAGGGATGCTTCGGGCGATCGCCGACCACTGAGTAGCGCGCATCTAGGCTCCCAGGCTGTGCGCGATCGTTCGTCGCGGATCGGATGTGGTCAAGGAGGCCGTTGTGGTTTTGAAATTTGCGTTGTCGACATCAGCTCCCGCGAAAGTTCGCGGCGATCTGCTCGTAGTCGCCGCGACCAACGGCGCAAAACTTTCTGCGACCGCTGGATCTATCGATGGTGTTCTGGGTGGATTAATCGCACGAACTGTGCAGTCTCACAGCAGCACTGGCAAGCTTGGCGAAGCGGTGTTGGTGGCCTCGGGTGCGGGAGTTGCCGCGAAAGCCGTCTTGGTGGTTGGAGTCGGATCGCCCAGTGAGCTGACGCTCGACGCAGTTCGCCGCATTGGTGCCACGATCGCGAAGCGGTCGCGAAAGTCAAAGGCGATCGTGGTTGCGTTGGGCGACGTGACCACGATCTCGCTCGACGCGAATGATGTGGTGGCCGCGCTGGCCGAAGGAATCGTTCTTGGCAATTATCAATATCTGAAATTCAAAAGCGACGCAACGCGTTCGGCGCTGGTAAGCGTGACTCTGGTTGGTGTCGCGGGCGCACGCGCGCAGACCGCGCTTGATGGTGCCATTGTCGCGGCGAACGCGACGTTGTGGGCGCGCGACATGATTAACGAACCTTCAGCAGGTAAAGGCCCCGCGGACATGGTGGCCGCAACCACAAAGTTGTTGCGTAACAAATCCGTGAAAGTACAAGCCTGGCAGGGGCCAGAATTGGTTCGCCGCAAGCTCAATGGCACGATCATTGTGGGTCAGGGTTCGCGCCGCACGCCGCGATTCATGCGGCTTGAATACGCACCCCGAGATGCCCGTACCACGGTGGCGTTGATCGGCAAGGGTGTGGTCTTTGATTCTGGCGGCTACTCGCTGAAACCATCGAGCGGCATGGAACAAATGAAAACCGATATGGGTGGCGCCGCTGCGGTGATCGCCACAATGTCGACGCTCGCCGATTTGGGTGTGCGGAGCCGAGTAGTCGCGTACGTGCCGTTGGTCGAAAACATGATTGGTGGCAATGCCTATCGGCTCGGTGATGTGATCACGTATCGCAACAACAAGACCGTTGAGGTTATGAATACCGATGCCGAAGGTCGCCTGATTCTTGCCGACGCGCTCATTCTCGCTGCGGAAGAAGCTCCCGACGCGATGATCAATCTGGCCACGCTCACTGGCGCGTGTGTGGTTGCGCTGGGGCCAAAAATCGCCGGGATTATGGGCAATAACGACGCATGGATAAGCCAAGTGAAGGCGGCATCGGAACGTAGCGGTGAACCGCTCTGGCAACTGCCCTTGCCCGGCGAATACCGCAAGATGCTCGATAGCGAAATCGCGGATATGAAAAACGTTGGCGGTTCCTACGGTGGCGCGGTGACCGCGGGGCTCTTCCTCCAGGAGTTTGTTGGCAAGGTTCCGTGGGCGCATCTCGATATCGCGGGCCCCGCGCGTACTGAAGCCGACGATGGTTACCTCGTGCGCGGCGGAACGGGATTCGGCGTGAGGACGCTCATCGAGCTCGTCCAGGCGTTTCGTAAACCGCGCTGATGTCGCGACGATTGGCGCGCCGCGTTGTCGCGTACGGCGCAGTGATCGGGCTCACTGCGTGTTCGAGCAGCACGCCAGTCGCGCCTCTTGCGACTGGGCCGTGGTGGAAAGGCGTCGCCGAAGTTGATCGCCGGGCGCATCCGGGGCCCGGCGTCACCGTCAAGATTCCTATTGGAGTGGGCGACGATACGTTTACGCCGCGCGTCATTCGCGTTGATGTCGGCAGCGAAGTGACCTGGACGAATCAGGGCGCTTCGGTACACAACATTTTGAAGGCAGTTACGACGCAAAACTTTGGTCAACAATTCGGTATCGACACGCTGAACACGGCGGGGACCTACAACTTCACGTTCGCAAGCCCCGGCGTGTATCGGTATTACTGCTCGCTGCACGGCAACGAAGATTCCGGAATGGTTGGAATGATTCTGGTCGGCGGTACCGCGAGTCCCTAGTGTGCTGAGTCATAAGTTCGTTGTGGAATTCGGCGAGGCATGGGCGTCGAGTACAAGGACGCAGGACGCTGGCATAGCCGTAGTTACGTCGAGGACGAGGACGCTGGAATCGGTGTTCATGACCGGCGAATTACCAAGTGAACTTCTGACTCAGTGCACTAGCGGTCGCCATTGAGGGTGCCGGCGCTACGGAAGCACGACCACGGTGGTGCCCATCGGTGCCCAGTCCCAAAGGGTTTTGACGTCGGTTTGATTCATCCGTACGCAACCGTGTGATAGCGGTGTGCCGAGCTGCGCGTCGGATTCGATAGGCGTACCGTCGGGCCGCAACGGAATTCCGTGGAAGCCGACCCAGCCTCCACGCACAGTTTGGTAGAAGCGTTGCATGTAATTGAGCCGTAGAGAACCGACGTAGGTATAGACCGAACGCGACAAGATGTGGAACGTCCCGACCGGCGGGAGCCCGAATTTCCCTGAGACTTTCCAGAAGTGCGACACCGAGTTGTTGGCCTCGACAGTCCAGACTCGTTGGGCGCTGATCGAATAAATAATGCGCCGCCCCAAGCCCGAATTAGCGGGCGCAGGTGGCCCTGGCGGAACTGTTGCGATCCAATAGCCGTTGCCATCAGAGCGCGGTGCCAGGCCTACTGCTATCGACAGCGAGACACGCGAACCGCCGTGATTGCTAGCGCCATGCGTCGCGACGACGCGACCATCTCGCGCCACAACCCAATAGCCGGCGTGGGGCGAACGAACGATCGCGACCGCCGCTGCGCCGCGCGTTGGATTGCCAAGCCTCGGCGCATTGCCAAAGGAAAAGACTGCTCCGTCGCTTACGAGGAGTTCGTAGCCGTGACCGCTTGCAGTTGGCGCGATGTCGACGACACTGCCGTTTTTCCAAAATGGAGCAGCGGAGCCGCGGAACTTGGCGCGGCCGAAGGCGAAGACGCCGCCGTCGCTGGCAACGAGCCAGTAGCCGCGGCCGTGCGGTGCCGGAGCAATTGCAACGATGGGGGCGTTGAGCACGATTGATCCGAGCGACCCGAAGTAGTGCGCATCGCCGAAACTGAATACCCCGCCGTCGCTGGCTACGAGCCAATAGCCGCGCCCGGTCGGGGTGGCTGCTATCGCGACGATCGGGCTCCGCAATGCTACGTGGGAGGCCGATCCGCGAAAACGCGCGTGGCCGACGCTGAACACTCCACCGTCGCTCGCGGCAAGCCAGTAGCCGTCGCCGGAAGGATCGGTGGCGATATCTACGATTGGTGCGTTGGGCGTGCGGTGATGCGATCGGAGCTTTGGCGCGGAGCCCCTCGCGGTTACGGAAGGAGTTGCGCCACCGGTTGCGAATGGCACCGGTGCATTTGCGTGGCTGGGTGCTGCGATGCCCGCGAACCCCATGACAAACGCACCGATTGCACATACTGCCGCGAAACTGCGAGACCGCTTCATCATGCTCCCTGATCGGTGTGGACAACCTCGAACTGACGCAATCTGGATTTTCAGTGTGCGGTCGTGCTGCCGTCTTTGAGGGTGGCGTGCGGCATGCAGTATTGGTCGTATTCCGCGATCACAATTTCCGCGCCATCGGAACATGCGGGGCAGGTGGGGTCGCGGCGCACCTTAAACGTGCGGAAGCTTTGTTCCAGCGCGTCATACGCAAGCAGCCGCCCACGCAGTGGGTCGCCAAGGCCAAGGATGACCTTGATCGCCTCGAGCGCCTGGATCGATCCGACGATGCCTGGCAGCACGCCAAGCACACCAGCTTCGGCACACGATGGAGCAAGTTCCGGCGGCGGTGGTTCCGGGAGCAAGCAGCGGTAGCACGGTCCGTTGTATGGATCGAAGACCGTAACTTGACCTTCGAATCGAAAAATTGAGCCGTGAATAACCGGGATTCGTTTCAGCAACGAAGCGTCGTTGAGGAGGTAGCGAGTGGGGAAGTTGTCGGTGCCGTCGACGACAACGTCGTAGTCGCTCAAGATATCGAGGACATTGTCCGCACCGAAGCGCACATCGTGCGTGACGACGTTCACGTCCGGGTTGAGCTGGGTCAAGGTTTTCTTCGCGCTGTCGACCTTGCGGTCGCCAATGCGTTCGGTGTTGTGCAGAATCTGGCGCTGCAAATTGGATGCGTCGACAACGTCCATGTCGACGATGCCGAGTGTGCCGATGCCCGCGGCCGCGAGGTACAACGCGGCTGGTGAGCCGAGACCGCCAGCGCCGAGCATCAAGACTCGAGCTTCCAATAACTTTTGTTGTCCGGCTTCGCCGACTTCAGGCAACAAGATGTGGCGCTGATACCGATTGCGTTGTTCTGCGGTGAGCACGGCTGGCGTGATCCAAGCGCGGCCTTCGTTTTTCCAACGGCCAAAACCGCCTGCCATTGAAGTCACGTTGGTGTAACCGAGGTCTTGCAAGGTCTTGGTTGCGAACGCGCTGCGGACACCGCCCGCGCAATACACGATGATTTCGGCGTCGCGATCGGTGAGTTTGTTTTCCACCTGGGCTTCGAGATGCCCACGAGGGATAAAGACCGACCCTGGGATCATTCCTTGTTCAAACTCGTCGAGCTCGCGAACGTCGAGCAAAGTAGGTGTATTGCCTTTTGCTTCGACGTCTGCCGGTTCGATCTCGTGAATCGCGGATTTGGTTTGGGCGAGAAGCTCGCGAAAACTTGCCATGCCGAAATCCTACCTGAAAGGTCGGGAATTAACACGATGCGCAAAATCAGCGCCGAAACTCGTCGCTACCTCGTTCGGTTGCGACCAGAGGGGCTCGAGTGGCAAGATTGGAAACCTGTGATGAATGGTTCCCACGTTTCTAACTCGAGGCCGGGCGTGCTTTCGTCGGCCTTCGCAACGCCCGCGAATCACGTGTGCTCGCGAACATCGCGTGTAGGCAAATGAACTCGTTCACGCTGCGTACGTTCGGCCATGCCACGATGGTCGTCTCCCAAGACGACGAGCCTCTCGTCGCGACCGACCCATGGCTTCTCGGGTCCTGCTACTGGCGCAGCTGGTGGCTTGACCAAGAGCCGACTGCCGAAGAACTGGACCTCGTCGCGAACGCGCGCGCTGTGTACCTCACGCACAGTCACCCGGATCACATGCATTTCCCCACGCTGCGTGCGCTCGGCGTTACTCGGACGTACCACCCAAAATTTCCTTCATACGGAGTGCCAAACTACATCCGCTCAATCGATCAGACCGCGGTGTCTTTGGATCCGTGCCGCTGGTATCACTTGAGCGATGAAGTACGCATGATGAGCGTGCCGGTGTTTGCCGACGACTCAATGCTGATCGTCGAGACGCCGAACGCGACCGTCGTCGACATCAACGACAGCCCGGCGCCGGCATCGCTGCTGCGTCTGCTGCGACGCAGGTTTCTTGCCGACGACCGACCAATCATCGCGTTAAAAAGTCATTCGCCCGCATCGTCTGGCGCGTCGATGTACCGCAACGGCATCCGTCAGCCGCTGCACGCCGCCGCGGACTACGCGCGGATCATGGGCGAAAAGGCCGCGGCACTCGGCGCGACCCACGTCGCGTCGTTTGCGTCGCAAGCGTTCGCCGGACGCGCTGATTCCGTTTGGTCGAACGAATTTAAGGTGTTTTGGACGGATCTAGAACCGCACTGGGAACACCCCGAAATTAAGCTGGTCCCACCACACGTCAAGATGGACCTGACGACACTCAAATACGAGTGCCAGTATTTGAAACCCGATTACTCCTTGAGTCAGGACCAAGCGAGCAAGGTGACGGAGCGTGCCGTTGCCGAGCGCGCGTTCGTAATGCCCGCTGATTTCCACGAACGCTTGGAGCGATATCTCGCGAGCGTGCGTGGCCTCCGTTGGGCGTTGCCGCACGGCCTCGGCTTCAAGCTTGCGACGACCGAAACAAACGTGCTGTACGACACGCGGCGCAAGAGGGTGGTCGACGATGCGTCGCGAACGCCCGATGCCATAGTTACCGTCCCGGACATGGTGCTCTACGAAGCACTGCGCAACAACGTGCTGACCGATCTTGGCATTACGATGATTATCCGTACTGATTCGAACGTCGACATCAAACGGCCGTACTCGGTCTTCTCGCTGATGGGTCTGCGTGATGCCGGCCACTTCACGAGCCTGAAAACTGCCGCGCAGTGCGGCTGGTTCTACGCCCGTTTCGTCGAGCCGCGACTGTTTGCGTTGTGGTGGGGCAAGCGAGCGTCCAGCTCGCAGGTCAGGCCGCTCCCGGGGGCATAACGCTCCCGGATCGTTTGCGCGACCAGTCGTTTAAGGCCTTGTAGAGGCGATAGTCGAAGAGGTACGCGAGCAGTAGTACCGCTGGGATTGCCCATACGAGATCAGCGTACGAGTTGAAGGCGTGCGTACTTTTCACCGCAATCAACACGAGGGGATAGTGCATCACGTAGATGCCGTAGGAGATTGGTGAAAGGGGTTCGAACCTCCCGACGGTCGCGTCATAGCCCGGGGAACGCATCTCGTTCCACACGAGTCCGACGACCAAGGCGACGACTGCGATCACTAACTGTTTCTCTTGCTGCAATGGGTAGACATCTGCCGAGATCAGATGCTTGAGCTGACGGATGCTCGGCAGCACGATCAGCGCCCATCCGAGGCCGACCGCGACGATTGAGCCGAATGCCGGGACTTGCCCCTTGATCGTGATGCGTCCGCTGGCCATGTATTCGCGCGCCATCTCGGCACCGGCCCACCACACAACGAAGAATGTCGCGTACAGCGAAAGCGGGTTCGGCTCGATCGCCATAGTGATGAGCCCGATAGCGGAGACGGCCCACGCGACGTAGCGCAACGCGCTCAGGTTCTTGCGTCCGAACGCGAACATCACAAGGAAGATGACGTAGAACCAGACTTCGAACGAAAGCGACCACAGTGGGGAGTTGCCCATATAAGCGTTCACGCCATGCACTCGCTTGGGGTCTTCAGTAACGAAAAACGCAACATTGCCGAGCAATTGCATGAATTGCGGTCCGACGATCTTGGCTCGCGAGATGCAAACGCCAACCCAGCTGAGGAACAGGGCACAGAGATAGGGGGGGACGATGCGGAGTGCACGCTTGCGCACGAACTCGCCAGGGCGAAACGAGTCAGGCTTCGATGCGGTCGCGAGATAGATCACGAAGCCGCTGAGCATGAAGAAGACCATCACGGCGAGTTGGCCGAAGACCATGAACCGTTTCAGCGGCCCGCTGACTTTTCCGAAGAAATGGTGGAAGAAGATGTAGCCCGCTGCGAGACCACGTAGTGCTTCGAGTCGTCGTAGTCGCGTACGGGCCACTGTCTCCCTCTCGTCCGTCGGTGTTCGAGCTAGATGCGTTCAAGGTTTCAAGGTTTCAAGGTTTCAAGGTTGCTCGAGCGCGACTGTCGTGTTCGTCGAGTGCGGCGCCGGAGTTGCTCGTGGTGGACTTCCTGCACGAATCTGCAACTCGTACAGGGTTGCGACATTATCTGAATCAAGTGAGGTTTGGCGCATGGTTCTGGCAACGTCTTGCGCGGACGCACAAGACGTTGCCAGCGCGTTTTACGGGCCGCAGGTTACCGCCGCGTTGTTGGGATCCGATCCGCAGGCCACCTCGACGTTGTCGTTTTGGCCATCCGCGTCGGAGTCGGCGAGGGTCGGGCTGGTGTGGAATGTGTTGACTTCCACACCATCGGTAAGACTGTCGCCGTCGGTGTCCGAGGTGACCGGATCCGAGTGGTAGGTGTTGACCTCAACCCCGTCGGAGATCCCATCGTTGTCGCTATCTGCGACCCAAGGTCGGCTGCCGTAGATCGCTGCTTCCTGATAATCGGTGAGGCCGTCACTGTCGGTGTCGACGAGCAGTGGATTGCTGCCTTCGACATTCACCTCTTCACCATCGGTAAGTCCGTCGCCGTCGGTATCGGCCACGTGTGGGTTCGTGCCAAGTTCAAGTTCGACCGCGTCGGTCAATCCATCATGGTCGGAGTCGCCGTTGGTTGGGTCGGTGCCGGCCAAGATTTCTGCGCCATCGTTCGCACCGTCGCCGTCGGTGTCGGGGTTCGTAGGAATTGTGCCGTAAATCGACAACTCGTCGGAATCGCTGAGGCCATCACCGTCGGTATCACGCTTCTTTGGATCAGTGTGGGTGATATTGACCTCTTCGCTATCGATGATTCCATCGCCGTCAGTATCGGCCTGCAACGGGTCGGTGTGGGTCACGAGGAGCTCAACGCCGTCGGTAAGACCATCGCGATCGGTATCGACAAAGAGCGGATCGGTGTGATGCGTGTTGACTTCCGCGCCGTCATCGATGCCGTCGCCGTCGGTGTCGGCCTTGGTTGGATTAGTGCCGTTCGCGGTTTCGACATTGTCGTTGATGCCGTCGCCGTCGGTGTCGGCACGGTTGGGGTCGGTGCCGCTTGCTACTTCTTGACCGTCGAGAATCGTGTCGCCGTCAGTGTCTGCGACATTGGGATCAGTGTGGGTCGCGAACAGTTCGGCTGAATCGCTGAGGTTGTCGGCATCGGAATCTGCGCTCGTGGCTCGGGTTCCGAAGACGAATAGTTCTTGATAATCCGTGAGGCCATCGCCGTCGGTGTCGGCGCGGTTGGGATCAGTCCCGAACGCCACCTCAACGCCATCTCCCACGCTGTCGCCGTCGGTGTCGGAACTCAACGGGTTGGTGTGGTTGGTGTTGACTTCGCCGCCGTCGGTGAGACCATCGCGGTCGCTATCTGGGTTGAGTGGGTCGGTGCGGCTGGTGTTGACTTCCTCGCCGTCGGTCAAACCGTCGTTGTCGGTGTCGGGCTTGTTGGGGTCGGTGTGGCTGACCGTGAGTTCGTAAACGTTGGTGAGCCCGTCACCGTCGATGTCTGGATCAATGCCGACACAGGGAATAAAGGACCGGATTTGAACGGTCTTTTGAACGTTCATGTCGAGGAACGCGATGATTGGCGATCCTGAGCGCTTGCCCCAAGCGATGCCGATGCCGTCGATGCTTGTCCCGCCGCTGGCGCTCAGACGCGGTTCGTAGGGTGCGCCAATTGTTTGTGATCCCGAGCGGAATTGAATTGCTCTGCGCCCACTCATCACCGCAACGACATTGGTTTGAACCTGAATTCCGGGGCGGCTGGCATTCGAGTCGACGTATCCAGTTCCGAGGGGCGGGACGTCGATCGATCCAATGGCCGTGGGCGATGGTGAGCACTGCGGCGCAAACGTCGAATCAGCAACGCTGCCGAATACGCCGGTGCCGTTCAGATTCGGTGAGATGATCCGGGCGCGACCTGGTGATGTTGTGTACATCACGAAGCGGCCCGCGACTCGCACGAACGTGGCGCCGTTGGTTGGAGCAACGACGGGGCCCGCGAGGAGCCGGTTCGATCGAGTCTCGATGAACTGCACGCCGGCGGAGGTCGAGTAGGCGCGGACCGACCATTGGATGCCGGGGCGAGCAAGCCACGCATCACTGAGGCCTTGCGCGTGCGCTGGGTCGATATCGACCAAAAATGGGGTGGTGCCGAGTGGAGTTCCGGCGATGGGCGCCGCGGCTTTGTTGTGGCGAACTGCCGCTGCTCCACCAAAGCTGCTCAGCGCAAGCCCAGCCGTGAGCATCGCGACAGCACTGGTAGCACCGCGCGTACGGCTCGAAAGGTTTCGTCGGGTCACTTCGGATGCAGTCATCGTTAGCCTCGTCTTTCGCGAACACATGTGTGCGTGTGAAGCGCGAAAGCGATTCGTTCACGCTGGTCATCGTCTGAATCGACCGCGGAACGTGACCTGGCATACCGCGTTCGGATGAAACAGCGGAGAGTGGCCGGTGCCTGTGAGCGTGCTTGTGAATGTGAGCTGGTTTGGGTTTGGGAGAGGGCCGGGCAAGCCGTGGGAGCCGACTTGCCCGGCCGTGGTCGCCGTGCCGGGAGGGAACGGTTGCGGAGCCGTTACGGCATGGCGACCGGAGCGCGCCGCGAGAGTCGCTCAGTGGGGGTGGGAATTCGCGGCGTATTCACGGGCGATGTTGTGCGTTGCGCCCACTCCACAATCTGGCGCGCGGCTGTCGGGGTCGCGCCCATGGTGAGCAAGACCCGCTCGATGCAATCCGGGCTCTCGCCTTCGAGGGTCAGGCGGATTGCTCCTCGTCGCGCTCGCTCCGCGAGCGCCTCGGGCAGCGGCGCGATCAATCGCGCCTCCGCCTGATCATGGTGCAACGAACGCAGGGTCGGGGGGAGGCGCTGGATATGTTTGCGATTCACCGGCGCCAACTTTCGCCGCACGAGCAGTGCACCTTCACCGTTGGTCTGGGTCACGCCGAACGTTTCCAATCGCCGCAACGCCTTGCGCAATGGCCCACCCGCGGCGACCCTCGGCCCCAGGCCCAATGCGGTGGAGAGCACTTCAGTCGCGGCGATGTAACCATGGGGATTGCGATCGAACCCGTCCGCGAATCGTCGCATGAGTAAGAGCGATGTTGGGCCGAATGCGGGGAGCCAGAACGTTTCTGCATACCAGCTTCGGGGGTCGTGCCCAAGGGTATCGACGGCCGGGTCGGCCCACGGGAGGATATGCAACGTCTCGGTCATGTCGCATAGTTATACATACATATCAAAACATGTCAAGATGTATAAAAGTGTAAAAGGCTGGAATTTATGGCCTCGCCGACATCGCTTGGCGTCGCACTCAGCTGCGCCCGTAGCCTGAGCCCATGACGAACGAGAAATTCCAGACCTGGCGGACGCTGGCGGCCAAGGAACTTGGTGGCAACGACGCGGAGTCGCTGACCTGGCAGACCCCTGAAGGGATAGCGGTCAAACCGCTGTACACCGAAGCCGATTTGGATGGCCTGGAAACTGTGGGCCAGGTGCCCGGCGTCGCTCCCTATGTCCGCGGCCCGCGCGCCACGATGTACAGCAATCGCCCGTGGACCATTCGTCAGTACGCAGGATTCTCGACCGCGGAAGAATCGAATGCATTTTATCGTGCGAATCTTGCCGCAGGCCAGATGGGGCTTTCGGTGGCGTTCGATCTCGCGACCCACCGGGGCTACGACAGTGATCACGAACGCGTCGTTGGCGACGTGGGTAAGGCTGGTGTCGCGATTGATTCGGTCGAGGACATGAAGATCCTTTTCGACGGGATTCCCCTGGACAAGATGAGCGTGTCGATGACGATGAACGGCGCGGTGCTACCAATTTTGGCGGGCTACATCGTGGCCGGCGAAGAACAAGGCGTTGACCAAGCGTTGCTCGCGGGGACGATCCAAAACGACATCCTCAAAGAGTTCATGGTCCGCAACACGTACATCTACCCACCCGCGCCGAGCATGCGGATCGTTGCGGACATCATCGATCACACGTCGAAATACATGCCGAAATTCAACTCGATTTCGATCTCCGGGTACCACATGCAAGAAGCCGGAGCGACCGCGGTTCAGGAACTCGCGTTCACGCTTGCTGATGGTTGGGAATACGTTCGCGTCGCCACGGAGCGCGGCCTCGACATCGACCACTTTGCTGGCCGCTTGTCGTTCTTTTTTGCGATCGGGATGAACTTCTTCATGGAAGCCGCGAAGCTGCGCGCCGCTCGTTTGTTGTGGTCTCGGATCATCGCGAATTTCGATCCCAAAAAACCGGGTTCGTCGATGTTGCGCACGCACTGCCAAACATCAGGGGTATCGCTCACCGAACAAGATCCGTACAACAACATTGTGCGCACTGCCTACGAAGCAATGGCCGCGGTGCTGGGCGGAACGCAGTCGTTGCACACGAACTCGTTCGATGAAGCCATTGCATTACCTACTGAATTTTCAGCCCGGATTGCGCGCAACACGCAGTTGATCTTGGCCGAAGAAACCGGCGTTACCCACGTGATCGATCCGCTCGCCGGTTCGTACTACGTGGAATCGTTGACCCAACAGCTTGCCGATGAGGCATGGAAACTCATCGAAGAAGTTGAAGCGTTGGGCGGCATGACCAAAGCGGTGGAAAGCGGTATGCCGAAGCTCAAGATCGAAGCATCCGCGGCGCGGCGCCAGGCCGCGGTTGATCGCGGATCGGAGACTGTTGTCGGCGTGAACAAATATCGCCTCGCAACCGAAGGCGCGATCGAAGTCCGCGACGTTGATAATACGGAAGTTCGCCGCTCCCAGATCGAACGGCTCAATCACATTCGCTCGACCCGTGATTCCGCGGCGTGTGCGGCTGCGCTCGACGCGTTGCGGTCCGGCGCCGAAGGCGATGGCAACTTGTTGGCGCTGTGTATACAAGCGGCACGCGCTCGGGCAACCGTCGGTGAAATGTCGCAAGCGATGGAAGATGTGTTTGGTCGTCATCGCGCGTCGATCCAAACGTTGTCCGGGGTGTGGGGCGCCGCGTACGAAGGCGATGAAGGGGTTGCGCAAATTCGGCGCGAGATCGATTCGTTTGCTGCGGAAGAAGGCCGTCGGCCGCGCATGTTGGTGTGCAAACTCGGCCAGGACGGTCACGACCGTGGCGCGAAAGTAATTGCGACGGCGTTCGCCGATCTTGGCTTCGATATTGATGTGGGCCCGCTGTTTCAGACCCCAGCCGAAGCTGCCCGCGACGCGATCGAAAACGACGTGCACATCGTTGGTGTTTCGAGCCAGGCCGCAGGGCACAAGACCTTGGTTCCGCAGCTGGTCTCCGCGCTCCGTGAGCAGGGAGCCTCCGATATTTTGGTGGTCGTTGGCGGGGTCATTCCAGCCCAGGATTACGACGAGCTGCGCGCCGCCGGTGCCGCAGCAATTTTCGGCCCAGGAACCTCGATTCCCGTCGCGGCCGCAGAAATCCTGGCGATCCTGGCGCGACGAACCCCAGCGTTGTGACGAAAATCCGCGGCAGGGCCCGGTAAAGCATCACGACGGTCGGGTTGGGGAGCCGTACGGGTTAGAGGTTCTTTTGCAGCCAGTTGGTGATGTCGGTGGTGACTTCGTCGCGGATGGTCTCGTTGAGTAGTTCATGGCGGGCATCGGTGTACCAGATCGCCATCACGTTGGTGAGGCCAGCATCTCGGTAGCGCTGCGCGACGAGTTCCACGAGCGTGAGTCCGCCTGCGAGTGGGTCCGCGGAACCAGAAATCATCAACAGCGGTAGGTCGTTTCGAATTCCGGCGAGCACTGCAGGCTCGCTACCCCGGCCGGCTCCTGCGGCCATATCGCGCAGGCCTTGGCCGTTCACGCCGAAGCCGCACATCGGGTCCGCGACGTATTTGTCGACTTCGGATTCGTCGCGGCTCAGCCAATCCGACGCGGTGCGCGCGGGCTCGAACTGGGTGTTGAAGCCTTCGAGGTTTGCGGGCGTGTCGTCGGCTGGTGCCATCGCCGCCATGGCGTCTACTGCGCTCGTGCCGGAAAGCACGGCTGCGTGCAAGGTCGTGGAATGGTCGAGCAACAACTGTTGGAGCGCGAACGAACCCATGCTGTGGGCGAAGATGCAACGATTCAGGCCGCCAGTTTCGGTATCGATGAACGCGCCGAGGTCGAGCTGGTCGTTCACCAATCCCAACCAACCGCCGGGGCCGAAATCGCCATAGGCGTCGGGTGTCGGCGCGGTCTGGCCATGCCCGCGATGATCGTTGGCATAGACGACGTAGCCCGCGTCCACGAGCGCGGCCGCGAATCGTGCGTAGCGGGCCGAATGTTCGCCCATGCCGTGCGCTATTTGTACCGCGGCGCGGGCATCGCGAGGCTCGGTGTCGTCGGCGGTGAAGCGTCGTACAAACACGGGAGTGTTGTCGCGGGCCGTCAAGGTAAACGTGGTTTCCTGCATAGTTGCATCTTCGCGCAGCCCTGAGCCGGTTTAGCCTCCGAGCCGATGGATCCTGCGCTGGATATTTCGGGTGCCGCCGACGCGCTTCGCGATGGCGATCGCCGGGTGTTAGCGCGTTCGATCACGCTGTGTGAATCGACGCGCCCGGTTGATCGTCGGCGGTCGGCCGCGCTGCTCGACGCCGTGATTGGCAGCTCGGGATCCGCGATCCGGGTAGGGGTGAGCGGTGCTCCCGGTGCGGGTAAAAGCACGTTCATTGAGACACTGGGTTTACAGCTCGTCGCGGACGGTATGCGGGTTGCCGTCTTGGCGGTAGATCCTTCGAGCACCCGTACTGGCGGATCGATTCTGGGCGACAAAACTCGTATGGAGGAGCTCAGCCGCTCGTCGCTCGCGTTTATTCGGCCGTCGCCGAGCGGCGGGACACTCGGCGGTGTGGCCCGGCGAACCCGCGAAGCGATGTTGTTGTGCGAAGCGTCGGGCTTTGATGTGGTGGTGGTGGAGACGGTTGGAGTTGGCCAGAGCGAAGTTGCGGTTGCGGGGATGGTCGATACGTTCGTGTTGCTGCTCGCTCCTGCTGCGGGCGATGAGCTGCAAGGCGTGAAGCGTGGGATCGTGGAGCTAGCGGATGTGATTGCCGTCAATAAAAACGACGGTGAACTTGCCTCAGCGGCAATGCGCACAACAGCCGATTACGCGAACGCTGCGCATTTCCTGCGCCCGCGTACGAACGACTGGACTACTGCCGTGCTCGCATGCTCGGCGCTATTGGGTCATGGCGTGCGTGAAGTGTGGGATGCGATCTTGGCGCACCGCAGTGTTCTGCTGAACGACGGTCAGTTGGGGGAGCGGCGCGCCGAACAAGCGAGCGCTTGGATGTGGTCCGAGCTCAGCGATTCGTTGCTCGACGCTTTGCGACAAGATCAAGCGGTCACCGCGCTCCTGGCGCAACTCGATCAGCAAGTGCGCGCCGGGATGGTTTCGCCGACGGCGGCGGCATTGGCCGCCCTGGCGGCGTTTCGGCCCTAAGAACGCGCGCCGATAGGTGAAAGGTAATCCAATGCAGGAATCCTGTTCCCCGCTCTCGTCGCTGCGCTCCGGGGCCGCTCGGGCCACGGGCGGCGCCGCGCTTCGTCGAGATCAGCAGAACCCGTCGTCTTTTTGGCGCGCCCTCCAAGCCTGCGGGGTCTCAAACTTGCGCCTCGAACTGATCGTGTAAGAGCTGTGCATCAGCTGGCCCGGCGGTGGCCGTCGACTGGCTCGGGTGGTGAAACCTGGCTCAGAATCGCTTTGGCCTGGGCGACGCCTTGAAGGCCGACACGGCGGGTGCGTTCATCGAGCACCCAATCGGCCGGTGAACCATAGGCCGGGTGGTGTGAGGACGCCTCGGAGCTGGCGACAACGCCACCATCGAGAAGCTGAAGTTGGGCCGAGGACCGCGTGCGTGAACTCATAGCAACACTCTGCCAGGGGGGTGAGACAACGAGATTCAGACGGCATGATCGGTCGATCGCCCGAGCTCCCCGGGACGGGAGTATCGCATTAACGGTGTAACTGCTGGTTTTCATTGTTGTTGTTCGAGTGGGTGGAGCTGGCCTTGGAACTGAGTTCGAATGCGTTGAGTGCGGGTTTCCAACGCATGGTCCATCGTCGCCTGCGGCGGGTGTGAGCGCCGTTCCGCTAGCCGAGCTTGTCGATGGGAGCACGGCCCACGCCCTCGTCACCTCGATCACGCGACGATCGGGAGGCGCAAGTCTCGTCGCGCCCGCCCGAGCGTTTCGGCGGCTTCGAGTTTGAGTGGCGAGGGGTTGGCGTGGTCGAATGGGGCATGACTGTTCCTGATGTTCCTCTGGCCTTGCACCGTGGCGAAAGCGACAATGCGTTTGTTGATCTCGGCGACGGCAGCACACTGCAATTGATGCAGGTCAATATCGATGCTGGTCTCTGGGTGATTCGCACCAAATTCCAAGCTGGTTACAAAGTACAGACCCATCGCCACACCGGCGAGGTGTTTGCCTTCACAATGTCTGGCTCCTGGAAGTATGCGGAATACCCCGAAGTCAATACGGCCGGCTCCTACCTGTATGAGCCGGCCGGTTCGATTCATACGTTGATCGTTCCCGAAACCAACACGGAAATCACCGATGTGTGGTTCGCGATCTATGGCGCGAACTTGAATCTTGATGCCGACGGCAACGTGGAAAGTGTGCTTGACGCGGGTTCGATTTGCAGTGCCTATTTCGCCCTGTGCGAGATGCAAGGCTTCGCGAAACCGAATGTCATCGGGGCTTAAACAACCTCCGCCCCTAGCCTTTGGGCCATGATCTATCTCGATCACGCGGCCTCAACGCCAATGCGCCCCGAAGCAGTTGCGGCCATGTTGCCGTTCCTTGTTGATCATCCGGGCAACCCATCCGGAAGTCACGGTGCATCGCGCGCCGCGAAAACTGCGTTGGAACAAGCGCGCGAAGACGTCGCTGATTGCGTTGGCCGGGATGCTCGGCGCGTGATTTTCACCGGTGGCGGCAGCGAAAGCGACAATCTTGCGATTAAAGGTGTGGCGCGGGCGCGCCGAACCCGTGGCCTCGATGCAGTGGTGACCACAACGATCGAACACAAAGCCGTGCTTGGTTCCGTGCAGCGCCTCGCCGCAGAAGGTTTTCGTGTCGGTTACGCCAATGCTCTCCTCGATGGCAGCATCGATGTGGATCATCTTGCTTCCTTGCTCGATGAGCACACGGCGATCATTTCGGTGATGGCTGTGAACAACGAAACTGGAGTTGTGCAACCGCTCGATGCCGTCCGCGACGTAATGAGAGTGCGCGCGCCGCAGGCCGTCTTGCATACTGATGCAGTGCAAGCGCCGCAATGGCTCGATCTTCGCCCGATTTGCGAAGTGGCCGATTTCGTCAGCATTTCTGGGCATAAATTTGGTGGGCCTAAAGGAGTCGGCGCGTTGATTCTGGGTGAAACGACCGCGGTCAATACTGATTTGTTGCCATTGATTGAAGGCGGCGGCCACGAACTTGGCTTCCGTGCCGGCACCCAAAACGTCGCCGGCATCATTGCATTCGCCACGGCACTCACGATCACTGATTCTCGACGAACCGAGGAGACAACGCGCATTGCGGCCCTGCGTGATCGCCTCGAAACTGCGTTGACGAACAATCCGGTGAACGGCGCAGTGAACGGAGGGCCGACTGGAGGGTCGACTGGCGCGTCGTATGGAACAACGGTTTCCCGGGTCGCCGGATTGCTGCACCTCGCGATCCCCGACGTTGAGGCAGAGACCATGTTGGTCGCGCTCGATGTTGCGGGCGTCTGCGCTGCTTCGGGAAGCGCGTGCAGCTCGGGCGCAATCGATCCATCGCACGTGTTGATAGCGATGGGCTTGTCGCGCGCCACCGCGTTGGCATCAGTGCGTTTCAGTTTGGGCTGGGCATCGACCGCCGACGATATCGGCGCAGCCATTCCAACGATCATCGAAGCCGTAGCGCGCCTTCGTTCGAAAGCGGCCTAGATGGCACGCGTACTCGTAGCGATGAGCGGCGGAGTCGATTCCACCGTAGCGGCCGCATTGATGATCGAAGCCGGACACGATGTGACGGGCGTAACGCTGAAACTGTGGGGTGGCGAACAGGATTCCGGGTGTTGTTCAGTCTCAGATGTTGAAGACGCCCGCCGCGTTGCGGCACAGCTCGATATTGCGCACTACGTCTTTAATTTCACTGAAGAATTCAATGCAGCAGTTGTGGATCCGTACATCGCCGCGTACGCAGACGGCACCACCCCGAACCCCTGTGTGGAGTGCAATCGCACAATGAAATGGGGCCGTTTACTTGACCGCAGCGATCAACTCGGCTTCGATTTCTTAGCGACGGGCCACCACGCGCGCAAAGTCGAGACCGATGCAGGGCCGCGCCTGGGCCGCGGCGATGATCCTGACAAAGACCAGTCGTATGTGCTGTACATGCTCACGGAATCGCAGATCGCGCGCACCTTGTTGCCCGTTGGCCACATGAAAAAATCTGAAGTGCGCGAGCACGCAACCCGGCTTGGCTTGCGTACCGCATCGAAGGCCGAGAGCATGGACGTATGTTTCATCACCAAAGGCGGGCGCGACACATTTTTGGGTGATCGCATCGCGCGCAAACCCGGCACAATCGTCGCGACCGACGGTACGCAACTCGGTGACCATGAGGGTATCGATCGCTACACAATTGGTCAACGGCGTGGGCTCGGCGTGGCCGTGGGTGAGCCTCGCTATGTGGTGGACATCGATCCGGCCACGCAAACCATTGTTTTGGGAGAACGTCACGATCTCTTGCGCGAAACAGTGGAACTCCGTTCGGTTGAATTCGCGGCAGAACGCCCCGAAGCCTCGCAACCGTTGCTGGCGCAGACGCGGGCCCACGGATTCGTGGCTGCGTGCAGGCTCAACGACACCATGGTGACCTGGGATGCTCCGCAACCGCGAGTAGCGCCGGGCCAAGTTGTGGTGTTGTACAACGGCGATATTGTGGTCGGCGGCGGCATCGCAAGATAGACGTCCTAATCGCTCGGGCGGCCCGTTCGAGCGCCAATATTTTGTGCGTTAGGCGCGGCTTGGGGCGGCGAGGGCGAGGAATTCTTGTGGCCGCAATGGCGTGAACCGCACGCGATGGGCTTGAACCATTTCGAGGGTGCGTTGCTTTTTGCGTAGACCAAATTCGCCGGGCTCACGCAACTGAATTTCGATGCCACCGATGAACGCTCCGAGGCGGGTATCGACGGTGCCGTCGAATATCCCTTTGTTTGCACCAGTTTCAATGGGCTTGATCGAACCGATGCGTTCGCTGGGCAACAACACCGGATCCGCGAGCGTGAACGAATCCGCGATCACGAGCCCCGCGGGCACGAATACGTAAAACCGTTTTGAGAGCGAATGAACCGAACGGCACGCGAACGCGCCAGCACCGACCGCGCCGACTGATGCCGCAACGCCAAGCACCAAATGAGAATTCGCGAGCGCAATTGGCCCGAGGAATAGCAGCGCCGCCACGAACGCGACTTCAATCGACATCGCGAGACAAATCAATGGAGGCGTACGCAACGGTCGGCGGACTTCATCGCCGTAGGCCTGGGCCTGCGCACAAACGTCAGCGATCGGAGCGCTCAACGCAATGATCGCCGAACTTGTCGCGTGCATGACTGCGATGGCGACCATGAACGAACCTGACCGCGAACCACTGAGTACAACGGCCACAACGGGCAACGCGGCCACGAGTCGCAAGACGGTGAAGCTCTTGGCGTTCGGCAACAACAGCGCGATAAGGCCGATCAGCCATAGCGAATATGCGACGACGGCGAGTGTGACCGATGGCGCTTGGCGCCACTGTGTGGTCGCATCGTTGAGCACTGAGCCCGTTGTGACCGGCAGGAGCAGCCACAACAATCGTGCAACCCAAAGCAATTGCGGCTCGCTTTCGAAGCGGTGAATACGGCGTTCGTATACTACGAAGTCTCATGACTCGGGCTCTGCTGCACGGGGGTATCGCCACTGCCATCGGCAGTCTTCCCCATCCCGACGCGCCACTTGCCGCGGCCTTAATGCTGCGCACCCTCCCGGATTTACCGGCGGCACCGTCGCTGCCATGTCGAAGCCCGCTTGAAGGAATGCTCGCGCAATGGTTGCGTGCCCTGCCCGAAATCACCGTCCATGCTGATGGTTCATTGCATTTACAGTCAGATTCGGCGTGTGCGGGCGACCTTGAAATCAGTTTTGATCGCCTGGCCCATGGTGGGTTGATCGGCTTTTTGGATTTGGCGTTAGCGCAACCGCGCGTGCCGAAAGCAGTCAAGTTACAAACCAGTGGTCCGCTCACCCTCGCGCTCGCGCTCTGCGATTTGGGAATGGATATCGATACCGCGTTCGCGCGTGCACTTGAATGTTCGAGCGCGTGGTCGGTTGCGATGGTTGCGCTCGTGAAGTCGAAGCTTCCCGATGCTGAAGTTGTGTTGTTCTTTGATGAGCCGGGCCTGACGCATTGGGCTGATGAAGATCCGATCATCGATGTTGAATCGGCAAGCGACATTCTTTCCGGCGCATTGGCCGCACCTGAGTGCGTTGTCGGCGTGCATGTTTGCGGCGCCGGAGCGCTCGATGTTGCCTTGGCCGCCGGGCCGGATGTCGTTGGCATCGATGTGCATGAACGGTGGCTGGATCACGCAGTCGGCTTGGCGCGCTTCTTAGACGGGGGTGGCTTTATTGCCTGGGGCGCGGTACCGACCGACCGTCCGATTGGTGAGACGACCTCGCCGTTGTGGAAAAGCCTCGTGGGTTTGTGGTGCGATCTAACTCAACGCGGCTGTGATCCGGTATTGCTGCGGCGCCAAGCGATGGTCACTCCAGCATGTGGGCTGGCATTGCACGGCGCGACGCAAGCCGAGCGTGCGTTACGCCTCACTCGCGAACTGGCCGACCGCGTGTTCGATCAAGCACTCGGCACCCGCCTATCCATCGGCGCGTGAGTAAGCCACGGCCATCGAGTGATCCGGCGCGGCGCGCTGCTGTGCTGCGCGCGCAGATCGAATACCACAACGATCGCTACTACAACGACGAACAAGAGATCACCGACGCTGACTTCGATCTGTTGTTGCGCGAACTGATCGCGCTCGAAGCCGCCGATCCGTCGCTGATCGTTGATGGCTCGCCGACGCGACATCCCGGCGCAACTCGCCAAAGTACTTTCGCACCGGCAGAACACGTCGTGGCCATGTTGTCACTGGACAATGCGTTTTCACTCGATGAGCTCACCGCCTGGGGAGCGCGCGTTGCAAAGCTGGTTTCCGAACCTATCGAGTTCGTGTGTGAGCCGAAAATGGACGGGCTCGCAATCTCCTTGCTCTACGAACGGGGCCAGCTGGTTCGCGGTGCGACACGTGGTGATGGCCGAGTCGGTGAAGACGTCACCGAAAACGTGCGCACGATCCGCGAAGTCCCCGCTCGTCTGCAAGGAAATCGCGTACCGCAGCGTTTGGAAATTCGTGGTGAGATCTACATGAACCTCGTTGCATTCAACGCGCTTGCCGCAAAACAAACGGCCGCGAACAAGACCGTCGTAGTGAATCCGCGCAATGCCGCGGCGGGAAGCTTGCGCCAAAAAGACGCGAGCATCACTGCGTCGCGCGAACTTTCCCTATTCGTATATCAACTGGGTGTCGTTGACGGTGGCCCCGAACTCGCGACTCATTCGGAGACGCTTGAATGGATGCGCGAGCTTGGCTTCGCAGTGAATCCGTTGATTGTCACTCACGATTCGATCGGTGAGGTCTACGCGCAATGCAACGCGTTGTTAGAGCAGCGCCACGGTTTGGGCTACGACATCGATGGTGTGGTGATCAAGGTCAATGCGCTCTCACAACGCGCAGAGATGGGTTTCACGAGTAAGGCTCCGCGTTGGGCGATCGCTTATAAATTTCCGCCCGAAGAACGCACCACGATCTTGCGCGATATTCACGTGAGCATCGGGCGAACGGGTCGTGCGACGCCCTTCGCGATGTTGGAGCCGGTGTTCGTGGGGGGCGTCACCGTGAGTACCGCGACGTTGCACAACCAAGACGAAGTCGCGCGTAAAGATGTTCGCCCCGGCGACACCGTGATTGTGCGCCGCGCTGGCGATGTGATTCCTGAGGTTGTCGGCCCGGTATTAGCGAAACGTCCCCTAGGCCTAGCCACTTGGGAATTTCCCACCGATTGTCCGGTGTGTGAGGTTCCGCTTGTGCGAGAGGATGGCGCGGCGAATCATCGTTGCCTCAACGCCAGCTGCCCGGCGCGGCAATGGTCGCAGATCGTGTATTTCGCGGGCCGCGGCGCGATGGATATTGAAGGCCTCGGCGACGAACGAATCGCCCAGTTCGTGGACGCCGGGCTCATCGTGGACGCAGCGGACATCTACGCGTTGACTTCGGACAAAATTGAAGCGATTCCCCGGCTCGGCGCAAAATCCGCGAGCGCGCTTATCATTGCGATTGAAGGCAGCAAAGCGACGCCGTTGTGGCGGGTGCTCGTTGCGTTGGGAATCAAACACGTTGGGCCGTCGGCCGCGCAGGCGTTCGCAAAAGCGCTGCGATCACTCGACGCGATTTTTGCGGCACCCATTGAGCAACTTGTAGCGATCGATGGCATCGGTTCGATTATCGCGGAAAGTTTGAAATCCTGGATCGAGGTTCCTCACAACGCTCGATTGATCGAAAAGCTGCGTGCTGCCGGCGTGAACCTTGCCGTTGAAGACAACCGCGGCCCGCGTGAAGACTTTGAACAAGTATTTGTTGGCATGACCTTTGTGTTGACGGGAACCTTGGCGACGCAAACTCGCGAAATAGCGGCCGCAAAGATCGAAGCTCGTGGCGGCAAGGTCACCAACAGCGTTTCGAAGAAGACGAGTTACGTGGTGGCCGGCGATGCGGCGGGAACCAAACTCGCGAAGGCAGAATCGCTTGGGGTCACCGTGCTCGACGAAGCTGCGTTCGCCGCTTTGCTCAACGAAGCGGTTTGATGAGGCCGTTGACGTTTACGCGGATTTGAAATACCAGGTGAACGAACGGTCGTCCTGGCCACCGGGCCCTTGTGCTTTGGGCCAATAGTGCACCGTGATTGTGTGGCGGCCGGCCTTCAGCTCGCTGAAGGTTTGGTTGGGCCCGGGCTTCCAAAAAATTGTGCCCAAGTCCAGGCCGTTTTGTTCGTACTCATCGAGGGGCAACGCGGTGCCGTCTAGGGTGAGCTCGCCCGTCAGTGTCTTGTCCAGCTGGACACCGATTTGGCCCTGCGACAACACGACTTGGTCGCGCGACGGAAAGAGTTCCTGAACCCCTACGGGGAGATCCGGCGTGGTCGTGTTGTTTTTGGTTGCGTAGATGCCAGCGACCATCAAATTGAATGCGAGCACCAAACCGCCGACGATGATGAGCGTTCGTTTGGTATCTCTCGGCACCGCGATGTCGTCGGTCATTGGTCCGTACGGTAATCCGTTCGGACCGCCTGGTCCCGCACGGCGAGAGCGAACTACTACCTTGGTATTCGATGGCCTCGTCGGGAAACGCTGATCTCGTTGGCCGCGTCTTGGACGGCCGCTATCGCTTGCTGAATGCAATCGGTCGCGGGGGTAGCGGCCAGGTGTACGCGGCCCAAGACACCCAGCTTCAACGCGCCGTCGCGGTCAAAGTGCTGCACGCGGGATTGGCAAACGACGCGGGATTCTTGCGACGCTTCCAAATCGAAGCCCAAGTTGCCGCGAGCATGAGCCACCCGAACATCATGACGGTGCACGACTCCGGCTCCGATGATGGCCTGCCGTACATGGTGATGGAGCTCCTCGATGGCGGCAGTGTTCGCGGCATGCTCGATGCCGATCAAATGCTCACGCCATCACAAGCAGCCCACCTGGGGCGCGACCTTGCCCGGGCGCTGGCGTACGCGCACAAGCGCGGGATCATCCATCGCGATATCAAGCCCGCGAACTTGCTCTTCGATTCTTTTGGCGTGGTGAAGATCGCCGATTTTGGCGTGGCGCGCGCGATGGCCGAGGCGAGCTGGACGGAACCAATGGGCTCCATGATCGGTACCGCTCGCTACGCATCACCGGAACAGGCGCTCGGAGTGCAGCTCGACGGCCGCAGCGATATGTATTCCTTGGCGTTGGTACTTGCCGAAGCCGTGACGGGCCGCTTGCCGTTCGATGCGGAAACACCGTTGAGCATGCTGAACGCTCGCACACACGAATCGTTCGTAGTCGATCCCTCGCTCGGCCACTTGCGCGCGGTGTTGGAGCGGTGCGGGCAGCTCCAACGCGAAGATCGTTACCCCGACGCGCAGACTCTTGTGAGCGCGCTCGATGATGCCGTGGCCGCGCTTCCGCCCGCGACTGCTCTGCGACTCGCCGGAACCTATGGCGACGGTGCAAACGATCCGACGAGCGTGCAGCGAGATCCGATCACCGCGCTGCCCGTGGACCGAACATCGAGCCCGGCTGCCGTGCAAACATCGAATACTCCAGCAAATGCGGGGTTTTCTGGTGCGCGGCCAAAATGGACCGCCGCGCACGATGTCACCGAAGTTGTGCCATCGATCTCTGCACTGCCGTCGGTTGTGGCATTGGATTCACTCGCCGGCGCGATCACTTCGGGCGCGCTGCCATCGACAATCACGCACGCTGGCACGCAACCGATGACGCCGTTCGATCAAGACACGATGGTAGATACCGGCGACCACCTCGCAGTGAGTGCCGCGGAACCGACTCCGGAACCAAAACTGTCCGACGGTTCTCACCAAAAAGCCCACCACGAAGCCGGTCGGCATCGAACGAGTTTTTCGCAGCGGCTTGTGCCGTTCGTTGTGTTGGTGATGGTGATTGCCGCGCTCGCGGGTTCCGTGGCTGCGGTCGCGGGGATCGGCGGTAGTCCCGGGCGCGCGGTGCCAATGGTGATTGGGCTCAACCGTGCGGATGCTTCAACGCGCCTGGCTGCGGCCCAATTCCGGGTCGGGTATGGCACCGAAGTGAGCGAAGATCCTGCCGGAACGGTGATCCGTCAGACACCAAATGGCGGATCGTTCGTACGCAGCGGCGACTTGGTCGCGATCGTTGTCTCCAACGGCCCCGGCAACGTTGTTGTGCCAACCTTGCTGCGCCTCAGTGAAGACAAAGCGCGAGCGGCCGTCGCCGCGGTAGGCCTTCAGATCAAAGTGCGCCACGAGTTTGATGATGCGCACCCTGAAACCATCCAGACGGTGTTCAAAAGCCCGAGCGACGGAACTTCGGTTGCTCCCGACACGCTGGTGACGGTCGTGATCAGCGACGGACATCGCGATGTCAAAGTGCCAGTCGTGCGTAATCGCACCTACGAACACGCGGCGACCCGACTTGTGCAACTTGGATTTAAAGTGACACGCGCACCGCAAGATGTGTTTGATGAAACCATCGTCACGGGCAACGTCGTGCAGTCGGATCTTGTTGCTGGCAAAACGGCGAAGTTCGGAACGACGATTGTGCTGACCGTTTCCAAAGGCCAAGACCGCGTCGTGATGCCCACCGTGGTCGGTACCCAAATCGCAACTGCTACTGGGTTGATTCTGAACAATCGCTTGTTGCTCACCGTGGTGGGAACTCCAGTCACCGGCATCGTGATTTTCGCCGATCAAGCACCAGGCACGAAGCTCAAACCCGGCACAACGATCACGCTCACCGTCTCGTAGCTTCGGCGCGCCAGCGCGGTTCGATGCTGGCCTAATGCTGGGGCGGTTTCGGGCCAGCCGTAGCATTCATCGTCGTTACCCGTTTTTGTTGGAGGTTTTGTCATGGGTTCACTCGAAGGCAAGGTCGCGATCATCACCGGTGCCGGCGGAGGATTGGGGCGCGAACACGCATTGCTGTTTGCGGCCGAAGGGGCGCGCATTGTCGTGAACGATCTCGGCGGCGATAGCCACGGCACTATGGCCGGCAGCACGACGCCCGCCCAAGAGACCGTCGCGATGATCAAAGAAATGGGCGGAGAAGCCGTCGTCAATGGTGCGAACGTCGCCGATTGGCAGGGCGCGGCCGAGTTGGTGCAACAGGCGGTCGACACGTTCGGTGATCTCCACATTTTGGTGAACAATGCGGGTATTTTGCGCGATGGCGTGATTTTCAAAATGACCGAATCCGAGTGGGATGCAGTCATCGCAGTCCATTTAAAGGGCCACTTCGCTCCGACCCATCACGCGGCGGTGTATTGGCGGAGTCAATCGAAGCAGGCCGAAGAATCCGGCATTGCAACGCCGGGCCGTTCGATCGTTCATACGTCGTCGACGTCGGGAGTGTTTTCGAATCCGGGTCAAGCTAACTACGGCGCCGCGAAATCGGGGATCGCAACGTTGAGCCAAATCTGTGCCAAGGAACTCAAGCGCTACAACGTGCGCTCGAATTCGATTTGCCCCGGCGCCCGTACCCGGTTGACCCTGGAGACTCCTGGCCTGGGCCCGATGGTGCAGGCGCCTGAAGCTGGCTTCGACAAGTGGGATCCTGCCAACGTTTCACCGTTTGTCGCGTATTTGGCCAGCGATCTTTGCTCGATGACTGGCGAGACCTTTTTTGTACAAGGCGGCACGGTCGGACGCATTCAGAGCTGGACCCGCGCCGAAACAATCGACCAAAACGACCGCTGGACGGTGGCTGGTCTTGCAACCAACGCCGCGAAGCTCGTGCCGGGAGCGTGAGCGGGCCATCGCGTTCCGACGCGCTAAATGTCCGATATCTACCGTCCATCAGGACGAGAACGGGCCAAATGGCTTATTGCCACGCAGCGTGGTCGAGTCGAAGACTTCCAACATGCGGCGCATGCCCCACGGCGGAACCTCCCATCCACAACTTTCACGGCCCGGCAATGGGTACGGACGCTCGATGCGCCCGGGCCCAAACCGACCGATATCGCCGATGCGCCTCGAGATCGAGGCTGTGGACCGAGTTCTTGCGTTGTGGACGGTCGACGTCGACCTCGCTGAAGTGGAACGTTCCGAATCGTTCGGTCCCACGGCGTAACGCAAAAGCTGTGGCCGTAGGGCCACGACTCATCCTCTTCGGTCTCCGAAACGCTCACAATGAGTGAGACGAATCCGTTGGTGCAGCGGATCCATGCGTCGGATCGCTATCGCTGGATCGCTCTCGTTACCGTGTTAGCAGGGCTGTTTTCGTCGGGGATCACGATCACGATTTTGGCGAATTCGCTGTCCACGATCGCCAAGGACATCGGCACCACGCCCTCGCTGGCAACCTGGATCCTCACCGCGCAATTGCTGACGTTGGCCGTGTTGATGCCCATGATGGGCAAGCTCGGAGACACGCACGGTCATCGGCGGGTCTATTTGATCGGCTTTGGGGTATTCGCCGCCATGTCGATACCGACCGCGTTGGCGCCGAACATCGGTTGGTTGGTCGTATTTCGAGTGCTGGGCGCGGCTGGAGGTGCGGCCACGAACCCGACCTCGATGGCGATCGTGATGCATTCATTTTCGAGAGAGGACCGGGTGAAGGCGCTCGGTTGGTGGCAGCTCGTAGGCGCAGGTGCGCCGGTTATTGGTCTGGCTGTCGGCTCGGCGGTCGTCGAATCGTTCTCATGGCGTTGGATATTTGTTGGCCAAGGCGTGATTAGCATCATCGCGTTAGGGCTGGCATTCGTTGTGTTGCAGGAAACCCCCAAGCAAGCTGCCGGCCGTTTCGATGTTGCCGGGGCGTCGACCCTTGCGCTCGGCATCGTGAGTTTGTTACTCGGAATGCAACTGTTACAACGACTCGGCGCCGGTGCATTGCCAATCGGTTTATTGATTGCTGCGCCCGTGGTCTTGTGGTTCTTTGTATGGTGCGAGCAGCGTGCGGTTGAACCGCTGTTGCCGCTTCGTTTTTTTCGGGCTCGAAATTTTACGGCGTCGCTCGTAGCGCTGTTTGGGGCCAACTTCGCCTACATGGGCAGCTTCATCGTGACGCCGTTGTTGTTGCAACACCAATTTGGGTATTCGATCAAAGGAACCGCCGCAGTATTGGCATTGCGGCCGCTCACCTTCAGCATTATGGCGCCGATGGCTGGGTACCTTGCCGCGAGACTCGGCGATCGCCTCCTGGCGACGTGGGGCACTGCATTGATTGCTGCGGGCATGGTTGCATTCGTGATTGCTGCGCAACAGCACTCGATCGTGTTCGTCTTCATCGGGCTATGCGGCGCCGGAATCGGCATGGGTACGGGTTCGCCCAGCCTCATTTCTGCGGTGGGTAATACCGTGGAATCCAACGAGCTCGGCGTTGCCAATGCCGCGCAGGGAATGATCGGCCAGGTTGGCGTTGTGATTGGCATCGGAGTGTTATCGACGGTGCAGTCGGCCGGGACCGGCGATCACTCGTTTGTGAACGCATACGGGGTTGCAACAGTGCTGGCGGTGGGCGCGATCGTGGCCGCGCGCTGGGTGCTCGATGCGGATCATCGCTCTGCTGAGCACGATCACGTTGACGTGCAAGTCGTTGTCAACGACAATGGCGCGGACATCGTCCGCGCCACTGCACACTAGATAAATTTGTTGCTGCAAACGTTGGGCTATTCAGTAACGCCCTGAATTTCGGTTTGCATTTCGGGGCTTGCGCCACCGCCACCTTGTTGTTGCATCATGAGCTTGGTCATGTCGCCTTGAACCTTGACCTTGCCCGACATGAATGCCTGCATTCCGGCTTGCTGATCGCCAGAAATGAAAACTGCTTTGGCGGTCGCGTAATCGGTAGTGAGGGTGACATCAGCAGGGTCCTTGTGCCCGCCACCCATCGCCGCAACACCGTCAATATTGCCCATGTGGAACTGCTTGTCGCCGCCCAATGGCGTATCGGTGACGACCATGTTGATGGTCAAGTTCGGTTGTGTATTTTTGGGAGCCGCCGCGGCATATTTCGCGACGATGCCTTCGACCGCTGCAACCCATTGGTCAGAAAGAAACGCAAATTTGTCAGACACGCAAAAGCCTCCCAGGCTCATAGTCGGGCGATGATGGACGCGGCTCACGCGCGCGCTGGCGCGACAGTAGTTGCTCAGCTGGCCGTCGGGTTTTCGTTCGGCCGATAACCATTGAGCAGATGCGAATTGTCATGGGAGAACAACGGGCCGTCCATGTAACCGTCGCCGATCCACAGGTGCATCATCGTCAGTTTATCGATGGGGAAGAGCATGCCGCCGTTGCGTTTGCAACCGGCCTTACTCAAGTTGATCGGCGAACCTTCGGCATCACCTTCGGATATGACGAGGAAATCCTTGATCACGAAACAGATGGAGCTGTGGCGATGCCAGTGATCATCAGGTCCGGCGAAACCCGCGGGATCCGTTGGTCCGCTCAGGATCCAGCTCAGACCAGCCAGCTTCGCAGTGGGGCCTTCACCGTCGAAGAGCAACACGTTGGGCATGGTCGGGTCGAAGTCACCCTTGAAGCCGAGAAAGCCGGTTGCGCCGCCTTTGATCCAGTGCGCGCCAATGCCGTACAGGCTCTTGGTTGCTTGTTTCCAGCCGTCCTTGGCCGCATCAGCACCGGTCTTGTACTTCTTGGCCCACTTGATGACGACATCAACTTGGGCTTTGGTTTCCGGGCCTAATTCTGCATAGGTGATTTTGGAATCGTTGTGGTGATGACCACTCGTCGCGGCTGGCTGGCCACTGTCGTGGGAGCCTCCACCGTGATCCATCTTGGGATTCATCGTTGTGATGGTCGCTTTTGCCGCGGCAGTGGTAGTCGTGGCCCCCGCTCCGGTGCCGACCTTTGCGGTGCTCGATCCACACGCGCTCGCGGCGAGCATTGCCGCCAGCGTGATTCCTAACAGACTGCTACGCAATTTCATCGTGGTGCTCCCTACCGGTATGGGCGATGGCGCCAGGTTAGACCCAGGGACACGCGCCTCGGGAAGTGCCCGAAACGGACCGGGAACTACGATCTCGAACCGATGAGTAGCAGCCGTCAACAACGCATTGATCAACGCAGCCGAAACCCGAAATGGCGCAACCCTGCGCTTCGGATCGAGATGAGCGAATGCATCAATTGTGATGCCTGTCTGCGGCACTGTCCACCACAATTTGGGGCGATCTTCAATCATGGCGCCGATGTTGTGATCATTTCGGAATTGTGCTCGGGCTGCGACAAATGCCTTCCGGCCTGCCCGGTCAATTGCATCTACCCGGACGCAACTCCAAAAGCGACACCTACGGCTTGGTGGGGCCTCCCCAACACCCACCTCGACCCCTACTGACACCTCAGCCCCCGACCGTGGTCACGCCCAACTGGTGTCACACCTGACGGTCGTCACGAAACTTGGGTCTCGGCCATGGACTTTCATGAAAACGGTCCGCACGGGTGCTGCGTTTCATGAAACAGGGCGACGGAGCACTGCCTTTCATGAAAACTGCGGGAGGTTCGTAGACTCGCCTGATGACTGCATCGCCCGCGCGGCTCACGCGCCAAGACGTGGAACACGTCGCCAAGTTGGCCCGGTTGGCCCTCTCCGACGCCGAAATCGACGAGTTCACTGGCCAACTTGCCGGGATTCTTGAGCACGCGGCGCTGGTGTCGGCTCTTGATACCTCTGATGTTGCGCCGACCTCACATCCGTTACCCCTCGTGAACGTGTTTCGGGCCGATATTGCTCGCCCCGGAGCCGATCGCGACGAAGTACTCGCGAATGCGCCGGCTGCCGAATCCGGACGGTTTCGCGTGCCGCGCATTTTGGGAGAAGCCCCATGAGCGATAGCCAATCCGCGTTCACGATCGCGAACGACGTCCGTTCGGGACGCCAGCGTGCTCGCGACATTTTGGAACAACATCTCGAACGAATCGATGCTCGCGAAGCCGACGTGCACGCGTTCAATCTCGTTTTGCGCGATGAGGCGCGCGCCAATGCCGATGCCATCGACGCCGCGGTTGCCGCCGGCGATGATCCCGGCGCGTTAGCTGGTGTTCCAATCGCTTTGAAGGACAACCTTTGTACGCGCGGCATCGACACGACCTGTTCGTCGAAGATCCTGCAAGGGTGGAAGCCGCCCTACAACGCTACGGTCGTTGATCGCGTCCATGCCGCGGGCGCCATCGCACTTGGCAAAACGAATCTTGATGAATTCGCGATGGGTTCCTCGACGGAGAATTCCGCGTTTGGCGCGACTCGGAATCCGGTTGACCTTTCGCGGGTTCCGGGAGGATCTTCGGGAGGATCAGCCGCGGCGGTCGCAGCGGGGTTCGCGCCGCTTGCTCTAGGTTCCGATACTGGTGGTTCGATCCGTCAGCCGGCCGCGCTCTGCGGAGTGGTTGGGATGAAGCCCACGTACGGAACCGTTTCACGCTACGGCCTCGTTGCCTTTGCATCGTCGCTGGATCAGGTCGGGCCGTTCGCCCGAGATGTGCGCGATGCCGCGCTGTTGTTGGAAACCATTTGGGGCCACGACCCCATGGATTCAACCTCGATTGCGTCGCCGTTGCCGTCGTTGCTCGATGGTATTGACAAAGGCGTCGCGGGATTGCGGGTCGGTATCGTCGAAGAACTTACCGATGTCGAAGGTATCGATCCCGAAGTGCGCGCAGCAGTCGGGAAAGCCGCGGCCGCCCTGGAAGCTGGAGGCGCAACCGTTGATCGGGTCTCGGTACCGTCGACGATGTACGGGCTCGATGCCTATTACTTGATTGCTCCGGCCGAGGCATCTTCGAACCTCGCGCGTTACGACGGTGTTCGTTACGGATTACGCGGCGCGGGCGACGACATTTCGGTAATGAACGCGAACACTCGCAACGACGGTTTTGGCTCCGAAGTGAAACGCCGGATCATGCTTGGAACGTACGCGCTTTCCGCGGGTTACTACGACGCGTATTACGGCCAGGCCCAGCGGGTTCGTACGCTGATCGTGCGCGATTTCGCTCGCGCCTATGAACACTTCGACGTGTTGCTATCGCCGACATCGCCGACGATCGCGTTTGAATTTGGCTCCAAGACTACGGATCCTTTGGCGATGTATCTCTCGGACGTTTGCACCATCCCTACGAACCTCGCAGGCCATTGTGCGATCAGTGTGCCGTATGGCAACGACTCAGTGCACCAGATGCCAATCGGCGTACAGATCCTCGGCCGTGAACTCGCGGATGCACTGATCTTTCGGGTCGCGCGTGCGCTGGAACTCAGCCGTGGTGCGTGACCACAAGATCGCGCAAGAAAAACTTCACCGCTTGGTTGAAGGTATGTGCTTGTTCCCATTGCAAAAAGTGACCAGCATTGGGTATCAGCAACGGCCCAACGCAATCCAGGCAAGCGGCCGCGGCTTTCACCGGAAAACTGGTGGGTACCACGTGATCGTCGGGGCCGTACAGCAGCAATGTCGGCACGGGAGTCGGTTCGAGTACACACGGAATGTCTTCCATGGGCCGATTGCCCGTAACGCCTTCGTAGACACTCCAACTCGCGCGCAATTTTTCGGCATCACCGTACGGTTCTGCGTGAAACGCGATGTCGTCACTGGTGAAATGGCCGGACGCGGCCCACATGCGGTGCCCGTACATTTCGCCGACGTAGCTGCGGCGGCGGCGCGGAGTGTCGAGTTCCGCGAGCAGGCCTTCTGGGTCGTGACCTTGACGAACGTAGTAGTCGGCTGTCGGCCGTTCGTGATGCGGGGGATCTGCGGGAATTCCGAGCGCCGCGTAGTGCGCATCAAGCGGCGGCGGCAGCGTATTGAAAAGCACCTGACGACTCACCCAACCGGGGTAACGCAGGCCGAGATCGTACAACACCATCCCGCCAACATCGCCAGCCGCAACCGCGCACTGTTTGTGGCCGAGGGTGTCGTGCACGAGCGCGTGGCAATCCTTTGCGAACGCGGCGATGTCGTAAAAACCATCGGGGGCAAGGCTGCTTTCACCATGGCCGCGCAGATCAGGAACGATCACCTCGAAACCGGCAGCCACCAACGGCTCGATATTGCGCCACCAGATGCGTTTGGTTTCGGGATAGCCATGGATCAACAGCAACGGATAGCCGCCAATGCCTTCGCGAATGAACGCCACCTTCACGTCGTTGCGAACGGTGGCGAAATGGGTTGTGAATTGGTGCGGATCGGGCGAAGTCATCAGTGTGCAAGAGTAATCAACGAGCGGGTAGCCAACCGGAGGGTTGTCAAATGAGTGTGATCACGAGTGCAAACGGCACGCAATGGGAAATTGTTTCGGGCCTCGAAGTGCATTGCGAGCTGGCCACGAACACGAAGATCTTTTGTTCCTGCGCCAACCGTTTTGGTGATGAGCCGAACACCAATGTGTGTCCTGTATGTCTGGGGCTCCCGGGATCGTTGCCGGTGTTGAACGAAAAAGTTGTTGAATATTCGTTGCGGGTCGGTGAAGCGTTTCACTTCACCGTGCCGGCGTCGTCGATATTTCATCGCAAGAATTACTTCTACCCAGACATGCCCAAGAATTTTCAGACCACCCAGTACGACGAGCCGATTTGTGCGGATGGCTGGCTTGAAGTCGACGGCACCCGCATCGGAATTACCCGAGCGCATCTGGAAGAAGACACCGGGAAGTCAACGCATATGGGTGGCGACGGTGGCCGTATTCACGGCGCATCGCATTCGTTGGTTGATTACAACCGCGCGGGCGTGCCGTTGTTGGAGATCGTGAGTGAACCGGATATCCGTTCCGCGGAACAAGCTGCTGCGTACGTCGACGAGCTGCGTTCCACGTTGAAGGCGATTGGCGTTTCGGACGTCAAGATGGAAGAAGGCTCGTTGCGTGTCGATGCGAACGTAAGCGTGCGACCGGTTGGCACCGATGGCTTCGGTACTCGTTGTGAAATCAAGAACCTCAACTCGCTGAAATCTTTGCGCGATGCAATGGATTTTGAGGCAATGCGTCAAATTGAAATTCTCGAAGACGGCGGAAGCATCAAACAAGAAACGCGTTTGTGGAATGAGAACGAGGGCTACACGGCGTCGATGCGATCGAAGGAAGAAGCGTACGATTACCGCTACTTTCCCGAACCCGATCTCGTGCCCGTAGCGCCGTCGGATGAACTGCGTGCGCACGTGCGCGCGACGATGCCAGAGCTCCCCGCCGCGCGCCGCGATCGTTTGAAGGCGGAGCTCGGCATCAGCGAACAAGATGCACGAACCTTGTTATCCACCGATGGCCTCGCCGATTATGCCGAGGCGGCCGTCGCCCTTGGTGCGCCCCCGCGGGATGCTGCACTGTGGAGTACGCAAGATGTATCTGCGCATTTGAACCTGGTGGGTCGCGGTGCCGATGCATCGGGCCTGGATCCGTCGCTCTTGGTGGAAATATTGCAGCTGGTCGCCGACGGAACGGTTTCACGCAACCAAGGCAAAGAGGTGTTCGCCGCCGCGCTTGCGGGTGAAGGGCGTCCGGGAGAAATTGTGGTAGCGCGCGGCATCGCGCAAGTAAGCGACACTGGTGCGTTGGCGGCAGTGGTCGACGAAGTGTTCGCTGCGAACGCGGACGCCGTCGCGCAATGGCAGGCGGGCGACGACAAAATGCGTAAGAAGAAGCGAGGCTTTTTGATGGGCGAAGCGATGAAGGCACTCAAAGGACAAGGCAATCCACAACTTCTCAATCAACTCCTCGACGAACGCCTCCCATAGCGGACGCTGTTTGCACGGCTCAAGGCTGGGTCGGTTCGTTCGGCAGTGTCCGGGGCGGTGCCTGTGGGTGGGACTGGAGTGACTATCTGGTGAAGGCTGCGATTGCTTTGGTCCAGGTCGCGGTTTCGATGCCTGGAGGTGGGTTCACGGACACGCGATCGGTAAGCCCCGCATAGCGAGCTTCGAGGTTCGCCGCGATGGTTTCGGGTCGGCCGCAGGTCACGAACTCGTGCAGCATTTCGTCGGTGATGAGGCCATTCATCGCCTTCCAATCTCCCGTTTTCGAAAGATGGTTGAGCTCAGTTTGGGCCTCACCCCAGCCGTGGGCTTCGAACACGACTCGATACGCAGGCGTAGATCCGTAAAACGCCAATCGCGTTCGAAACGCAGCAAGCGCGGTTTCGATCTCTTCATCGTTTGTGCCGACGGCAGCCATCGCGGGAAACGAAATTTCCAGATCACCGATCGATCGGCCTGACGTTGCGAGGCCGCGTTTCAGTGCAGGAATCGTCGTCTCGCGCATGAACTTCTCGGTGGAAAACGGATGCATCATGAAACCGTCCGCGACTTCACCCGCCACTTCGGTCATCTTCGGGCCAACGCCCGCCAAGACGATCGGTGGAGGGCCCCATTGTGAAACTCCCGGATTGAACATCGGGGTCATCAACGTATGGGTATAAAACTCGCCACGAAACTCGAGCTTTTCGTCATCGTTCCATGATGCGAAGATCGCTTTGATCGCGAGCACCATCTCGCGCATTCGGGCGGCCGGACGCGACCAAGGCATTGAAAATCGCTTCTCGATGTGGGGCTTGATTTGGCTACCGAGACCCAGAATCATTCGACCTTGCGAAGCCAACTGGAGATCGTATGCAATTTGGGCCAACGTCATCGGGCTGCGCGCGAATGCAATCGCGACGGCAGTCGTGAGCTGAATGCGTTCGGTGTGTTCTGCTGCAAGTAATAGCGGCATGAATGGCTCATGCGGACCTTCGAAGGTGAAAACGCCGTCGTAGCCAAATGCTTCGAGATTTCGCGCCGCTTCGGGCACGGCCATCAGCGATTGCGATTCGAGGGCGGCATCAACTTTCAACGGAGCTCCTAACGAGACCAAAGCATCGCGCCCCAGTAGTGAGCGCTCGTCAGAAACTACGCCGTGGGAGCCGGGATGAAAAATGGACCTTGCGCAAAGTCGCATTCGAGTTGAATCAGTGTGCGGACTTCTTCGACCTGTTCCACCCCATCGGCAATGATGCCGAATTGGAGTTTTCGCGCCAGCGCAATCACTGCTCTCACGATGGCTTGGCCCGCGGCGTCGCGCCCGACGTCAACGTAAAACTGCCGAGAAAGCTTGACGAAATCGACATCGATCTCTCGCAAAAGTGCAAACGATGATGAGCTGCGCCCGAACTCGACGAGGCCAAGTTGCACGCCAGTTTCTCGCAGCTGGCGCATCGTTTGGAGTGCGTTTTGCGGATCGTTCACGACCCAAGACTCTGGCACTTCGATACAGACTCGTTTCGGCGAAAGCGAAGTGCCGATGAGTGCGGATTGTAAGCCCTTGATCAACGATTGATCGTCAAGGTGCTTCGCCGCGAGCTCGATGTGAAGCAGAGGTACTGGTGGCCCGTCGCTAGTTTGCCAACGGGCGGCTTCGAGGCATCCAGTGGTGAACAAGAGGCGGTCGAGGACCGTGGCCATGCCCATGTCGCTGGCATTGGTTCGGAGCTCAGGCCCCTGCAGCACCATGCCGTTTGGTTGGGTCCAGGAACCGACCGATTGATAGCCGCGGATCTGACGGTCGATGAGCCCGACGATGGGCGCATATTCGATATCGATCGCGTGATGTTCGAGAGCCTGACGGAGCCCGATTTCGAGGGTTCGCCTTTGTGAATGCGCGGCACGTAGGGCCGCGTCAAAAAGCTCGACGCGGCTGCGTCCCTGATGTTTCGCTCGATAGACCGCGGCATCGGAGTTTCGCATGAGGGCTTCGGCGCTTTGAATGCCATCGCTGATGGCAATGCCGATGCTCGCTCCAACGGTTGCCGTGCGGTTGCCGATCGCGATCGGTGCTTCTACCGCGCTCGCTATGCGTTCGGCAATCTCCATCGCTTCATCGGGGCGGTCAAGGTCTTCACACAACACAACGAATTCATCGCCGCCGAGCCGCGCGACCGTATCTGCCTCGCGGGTTGTGCGATGCAGCCGTTGCGCGATTTCGGCGAGTACAGCGTCGCCGGCCTGGTGCCCGAGCGTGTCGTTGACCATCTTGAAACGGTCGAGGTCGAGAAACAACAAAGCCGTAGAGCCCGGTTCGGTTCGCCGTGCGAGCGCGTGGGTAAGCCGATCTCCAAATGCACTGCGATTCCAAAGGCCAGTCAGAACATCGTGGCTCGCGCCGTAGGACAACAGCGCTTCTGATGCTTTGCGTTCGGTGATGTCAGCAAGCATGACGATGAGATGCAGCGGAGCACCGAACTCGTCATTGACGACGGCCGCATCCGTCAATGTCCACACGACATCGTTGTCTCGGTTCAACAGCCGATGTTCGAATTGGCGGCCCTTGCCTCCATCGAGCAAGCAATGGATCGCATCCGCGAAATCACGGCGATCGTCGGGATGCACGAATCGATCGAACTCTGTACCAATGATTTCATCGTGGGAGAAACCAAGCATCGTGCATCCGGCCGGATTGACATCGTTGAGGATTCCGTCGAGCGCGAGTATCGCCAGGCAAAGTGGCGCGTGTTCGAATGCCGCGCGGAATCGCTCTTGCGCTTCTCGTAGCGCGTTTTCGGTTCGCTTACGAGGGGTGATGTTGCGCGCCGTGACCACGACACCACCGATGGCGCCAAGGTCGCCAAGGTTCTGGCCGACACACTCGTAATCCCAGTATGTCCCTTCCGCGGATCTCAGCCGTAACTCGATTGGTTCATCGGGCCCCCGAGTGCCTTCGAGGACCGCACCCAATGCGGTTGCGGCTTGTTCAAGATCTTCAGGATGAACGAGGGAGAAGATCCCGCCTTCCGGATCGAAGCCCTTCGGGTATCCGAGATGGCGAGTGCCCGCATCGCTGGCTTCCCAATTGCCATCGGGGTATAACACCGCGATGATGTCTGCGGAGTGATTGACGAGCGCGCTCAACTTCGCTTCGCTGGTAGTGAGCGCGGCCGCTTGGTCGAGCGCTTCGCTGATGTCCGCGATACCGATGACAAATGCCGAAGGCAAGCCCGCGGAATCACGCAGTTGATGGCCATGAATTTTCGCGACGAAATCGGTGCCGTCGAATCTCCGAGCGGCACACTCCATAAACGGAATGGTTTCGGGATTTTCGAGGTGGTTCTGCAAACGGGCGAGGGTCGCGTCCGCTGATTCTGGCGCGAACAGCTTCGCCACTGGAAGGGTTGCGAGACGCGACATCGTGGTGCCGAACAACTCTGCGAGTGCACGGTTCGCGTGAACACCTGAGCCATCATGAGGAATCAGCGCGATCGGAAACGGGGCGTATTCGTGGAGTAGCCGATAGCGGTGTGTGATTTGGTCGCGGTCGGTGAGCGCTCGACAATGAAACACCAAGCCGCTCACGCTGGGATCATCAAGCAGGTTGGTCGCGATGACCTCGAAACGGACCCACCCTCCGTTGGCGTGCGCCACGCGCGCTTCGAACGGCTCTTTGATCCCGCCCGTTTCTGCGGTGGAGACCAGCGCGGCCGCGGCCTCCGAGAGGTCGTCGGGGTGCAAGAGGGTCAAGACGCAAATGCCGAGCAATTCGCGTGGGTGATAGCCCAAGAGATCTTGGCCCGCCGACGATGCGTAAATGAGATTCGCGTCGGAATCGGTGACAATGACGAGTTCGGAACCGCGATCGATGATCGAGGCAAGGCGCGATTGAGCAAAGGCGGCGCGTGGAGCTGAGTCCACCCTCGTAGCTGGTCGCTGCACTTCGGTCATCTTCGCCAATATCGGGCAAATATCCGGCGCGCTGTAGATGAGACTGGGTTCGAGGCGGCGTCACAATTCCTGGCGCGATCCACGGGAATCGTGGATTGAGACCATGAGGCGATGATCGTGGCATGCTGGCCGCTATGGAAACAGTTATGCACCCGACTTCGCGCGGTGCCATTGTTGGGGCTCGGGTTGCGGGTGGCGTACGCCGTTTTGCCGGTATTCGCTACGCGACGGCCGATCGCTTTTGTCCACCCGTTGCGCTCGACGGTTGGGCCGACGGCTTCGCGGCCACATCGTTCGGTGATACGTGTGTGCAAATGCCAGTTTTCTCGCCGCTAGTGCCGGGAGGCTCGTTGGGCGCCGAAGAATCTGAAGATTGCCTGTCGTTGAATGTCTGGATGCCGCAGACCGAAGGCGCAAGTCCGTTGCCAGTGCTCGTGTGGATCCACGGTGGATCCTTTCTCACCGGATCAAGCGCGCAGGCAACTTACGACGGCGCGGCGTTGTCCGCGCTTGGCGCAATCGTGGTGTCGATCAACTATCGCGTTGGCCCGCTCGGATTTTGCGACCTTCGATCTGTGCGCGGCGCGGGCGCGGATTGGGTACCGAATGCCGGGCTTCGCGATGTGGTGTGCGCGTTGGGTTGGGTTCGTCGCCACATCGACTCCTTTGGTGGAGACCCCGCGAACGTAACTGTGATGGGCGAATCCGCGGGCGGAGGAACGATTCTGCACCTCTTGGGCATGCCTCACCGAGCGGAATTGTTTGATCGGGCGATCGTACAGAGTGGATCTGCTGGCCAAACCTTTATGCCCGATGTCGGCCGAATGATTGGCAAGCGATACGCGGCTGCGGCGGGCGCCGGTGACGACGCGGCGAGGTTGAAGGCGCTTGGACCTCGCGATTTGATTGCTGCGATCGGCACGACGATGAGCGATCCTGAAGTGTGGTCGACTGCGGGCATGATGCCATTTCATCCGATGATTGATGATGAAATCGTGCTCACTGCGCCCCTGGACGCATTGCGATCCGGCGCCGCCGCCGGATGTGATCTCATCATTGCCGCGAACCGCGACGAAATGAACCTCTTCGTCGAGGCTGGTTCGATGGAACCCGAAAAGCTTGCGAAACGAGTAGCGCGGTATATCGATCGGGATGTGCACGCGGCTCAGCAGCTTGTTGTTGCGTACACGGAAACGTTGCGGAAGTCGCGCTTACCCCACGAGGCAATCGACGTGTGGGGCGCGATCTTCTCCGATCGTGAAATGACGCTTCCGATTCGCGAATTACTCACTGCTGCAGCTGCGCACCATTCGGCAACCTTCGGCTATTTGTTCACCTGGTCAGCACCTCCGCGTTCGGATGGGCGCCCGCTTGGTGCCGCCCACGCGATTGACTTGCCGTTTACCTTCGGTACTTTTGGAGTCGACAACTGGCGTGAGTTTGTAGGCGCGAGCGGTAATCGTGCCGGTACTGGTCAGGCAGTGAGCGATGCGCTTCAAATCGCGATCGTTGAGTTTTGCACGAGGGGCAACCCCGGGTGGCGCTCGTGGAACGCCGATCGAACTGTCTACGAATTTGGTGCAACGTGTGGCGAACAACGCGATCCACTCGCGGCGCGCGCTGCTTTGTGGGAGAACGTATGAGTGCCAGGTCGTATCGATTCCCGGCGATTGATCGCGTCGTGCACGGCGAAGGATCGATCGCGAAAGTTTCCGAGATTGTCAAAGAACTCAATAAACAAAAGGTTTTTGTGATAACTGGGAGGTCGTTGGCAACCAAGACTCCGGTTGTCGATGCACTTTTGCACGATCTCGGACCGCTGCACGCAGGAACGTTCGCAGAGATGGGCCAGCACGCACCGAAACGCGACATCGATCGTGCGGCGCAACGCGCTCGTGATTGCAATGCTGATTGTTTGATCGGCATCGGCGGTTCGTCGGTCACTGATGCGACGAAAATTGTCGCTGTGGATCTGTTGGCTAAAAATGATTCACAACGCGCGATGCCACAAATTCTGATTCCGACCACACTCTCAGCGGGCGAATATACGCCTGCCTCCGGGATGACGGGTGAAGTCCACGGCGTCAAGACGTACGTCGTGGATCCGCGGATGGCGCCGTTTGCAGTCGTGCTCGATCCGGCCATCACGGTTCATACCCCGATGGATTTGTGGTTGTCCACGGGCGTCAAGAGCATTGACCACGCCTGCGAAATGTTGTGGGGCCCGAAAGCGCATCCTTTCACCGATACCTTGTCGGCCGAGGCGCTGCGGACTCTGGTAGTCAACTTGCCATTGACGCTGCGCGAAACGCAGGACTTGGTTGCTCGCGAGCGTTGCCAGATCGCCGGGTGGATGTCGATGTCGGGAGTGAGCAACGTGCAGGTGTATCTCTCGCATACGCTGGGTCACCAGATCGGCGCGCGTTGGGATGTCCCGCACGGCTTTACTTCGGGGATCACTCTTCCTGCTGTGATGCGTCTGCTACAACGCGAAGCGCCGGGAGCGATGCCGGTGATCGCGTCAGCATTTGGCGTCGATACGGTCGGTCTTTCGGTAGCCGATGTTGCCGAAAAAGGTGCTGTAGCTATTGAGGAATTTGTGCGATCGCTGGGCCTTCCCACTCGCTTGCGCGATGTAGGTGCGGTGCAGGCCGAATTTCCCGCTGTCGCCGCGGCCACCGCGGATGCGGGGCGCGCAACCGGATTCGGCGGCTCGGTGATCGTCGAGGAAATCGAAGGACTACTCGAAGCAATGTGGTAACAGGATTGTCTGGCTACCGCGTTTCGAGCTGCGGTAGTTGTTCTGCGAGCGCGCGCAGCTCCGCTTTCGCGACCTTGCCGCCGCTGCTGCGGACCAGATCACCGATCGCTGTTCGCACATACTCCGGCCAGTATTCCTTACCGACCCCACGGCTACTCAGATGCACTCTCAGCGTCTCGAGATTGATCGCCGGAGTCTCGGGTGCGACGGCTAAGAACACGCAGACCCTTTCGCCGTACACCGAGTCGCGTTTTGCGACTGCTGCAGCGAGTAAGACTCCGGGCATCGTCGCGCATTCTTGTTCCACTACCGCGGCTGAGATGTTCTTGCCACCACGAATGATGAAATCTGAAGCCCGGCCCGCGACGGTGAGCACGCCGTCGCTATCGATCGTGCAGAGATCGCCGGTGCGCATCCAACCGTCGGGCGTGTAGAGCGCTTGGTTGGCATGGTCGTCGTCGAGGTAGCCCAAGCAGTTGATCTCTCCTTTGCACGCCGCGATGCCAGGCCCGCCGGTTGCTGTGATGTCGGCGCCGGTGTCGGGGTCGTAGAGCCTTACTGAGAGCTCCGCGATGATGTGTCCGGCGGTGTGCAAACGCACGGTGTCGGGATCTTCAAGGGCCGTCGCACTCAAAGCTCCGGTTTCGTTGCTGCCGTAGAACTGGAGCACACGCGAACCAGTCTCGAGCTCCCATTGCGCGGCGCGATCGGGCGGCACCATTTCGCCCCCAGTGAACAAAACCCGAAGCCGCTCCGGCCGGCGTTGCGCGAAAACATCGGCGTTCAACATCATGACGAATTGCGTCGATACGGCAGCAACTACGGTGACTGCGTACTCAGCGAGAGCCGCGGCAGCTTGAGCGGCATCGAATCGATCGAAGACCACACAGGGAGCGCCGAGGATCGTCGGTGTGAAGTGCGCAGTCCAGAGCCCAAAGCCAAACGGTGCGGGCAACAGACTCATAAACACATCGTGGTGATGGAGTTGCGCTCGTGGCGCCGCGAGCTCATGAAACGCGAACCAGCGCCGCTGATTGTGCATGACACACTTGGGCAGTCCGGTGGTGCCGGAGGTGGAGTTGAGGAACGAAAGTTCGGTTGCGTCCAGTGCTCGTTGCGGATCGAGGGGTGCGTCGCTTCCCGCTGGAAGTTCGGTGAGTACGACCTGCGCGCCGGTTTTTCCCCGGAGATAGTCGCGTTCTTTGTTCCCGGCTCGCGCTCCGATGCCAACGGCGACAATGCCCGCGCGTTCACACGCCAGCATCGCGATGTGCATTGCAATTTCACTCGGAATTTGCAGCGCGATCCGCTCGTCGCGTGCGTACCGCGTTGCCAGCGCCGACGCGATACTCGTTGCGCTTGCGTCGTATTCGCGCCACGTGAGCTGCGCTCCGGTACTGCCTTCGATGAACGCGGAGCCATCGGGGTGTTCCTGTGCGTGCAGAGCTACGAGGCTGCTGATCGTGGTCATCGCAGACGAAAGAGTTCCGCGGCGTTCCGCCAACAGATCAGCTCGGCAGCGGCTGCGCTCACGCCAGCCGCGTTGAGTTGCGCTTGTAGCCGCGGTTGGGTGTCGGGCCACGTGGAGTCGGCGTGGGGGTAGTCGCTTTCAACGCAAATATTTTCGACGCCGATGACATCGCGTGTTAAAAAGCCTGAAGCATCATCGATCGCGCAAAACCAAAAGTTGCGGCGGAGCACTTCACTGGGCGTGAGTTCGACATCGCGCCACGTCGGTAGGTAGCCGAGTTGATACTGGAAACAGTGTTCCAAACGATCCATGAGCCCCGCGACCCAGCCGATACCGCCTTCGCTCAAACAAATCTTGATGTTGGGAAATCGCACTGGCACTTTGGAATAGAGCCAGTCGACCGCCGCGTACATTCCGTACGCAAAAAATAAGACTGCGACCGTCTCCGGCGGTGCATCTGGCGCGGTCATCGGCGACGTTCCCGAAGACCCGACGTGGAGACAAATCACGGTTTCGGTTTCCTCACAGGCCGCGAACATCGGATCCCAATAGCCAGTGTGCAGCGATGGAAGCCCGAGTTTTTCGGGTGCCTCGCTGAACGTCAGCGCTCGAAACCCACGCGCTGCATTCCGGCGAATTTCGGCAGCTGCGATTTCCGGATCGAGCAGCCAGGTGATTTGGTTGGGAATGAAACGATCAGGGTGTGCGCCGCACCACGCATCGAAGTGCCAATCGTTGTAGGCGCGCATCGCTGCCATGCCCAACTCCGGATCGCTAGGCCACGTGGTGAGGCGTTGCCCGACGAAACCGGGAAGGAACGACGGAAAACACAATGACCGTTGCACTCCGTTGATATCCATATCGGTAACGCGCGCGTTCACGTCCCATGCGCCTTTGCGCATTTCGTCAAAGCGTGTGGGTTCAAAGCCGTATTCACTCGACGGTCGTCCGGCGACCGCGTTGAATCCCACATTGGGCAGCAGTTCTCCATTCCAGAACCAGGCTTCGCCTCCGTCGTCGGTCTCGACTATGCGTGGTGCTGCATCGTTGAACTTCGCCGGGAACCGATCGACGAATGCGTCCGGTGGCTCCACTACGTGATCATCGACGGACCAAATCGTCCTGAAGCGTTCGCGAGGTTCAGGTTCGGGGAGAAACGTGACTGCTTCGCGGCGGCCGTTTTGACCTCCGAATGCTTCTGAGTTCGCGAGATCATCGAGCGACATATTCACGTGAGTACCTCTGGATTCGTGGCGAGGAGTTGGCGCACGGCACCATTCCAAAAAGCGGTGCTGGTATTACGTTTCAGTTCACTCTGTAGTGCTGTGATTCCAGCGCCCGGCAGCGGTCGAAGCTGTCGCCCTGCTTGCATTGCCCCAGTTTCGAAGGCACACGCTCGTTCGAAGGTGACCGCCCGATAACACGCCGCACCGATGGTTTCGCCAGTCACGATTGCTCCATGATTCGCGAGGAGTGCGGTCGTGGCATTCCCGACGGCGTGTGCAAGCGCAGCCCCAGCCGACACGGACTCCACGGTGCCGGCGTATTCATCGACGTAGACCATCTCGTTATGGAACAGCGCGGAGTTTTGATGAGAGATGGTTGGGAGCATGCCAAGGCACGCGAGCAACGTGGCATGAAACGGATGGTTGTGGATCACGACCGTCGCGTCTGGTCGCGCTCGGTGCAATTCGGTATGTAGATATACAGCCGGTGTGATGTCCCATTTCCCATTAGTGATGCCGCCGTCGAGCCGCACTGTGATGATGTCGGAGGCCCGAACTTCTTGCCACCACAAGCCCCATGGATTCACAAGCACGTGGTCGCTATCGATCGCGACGGTGATGTGTCCAGAAAGGTTTTCTTGCCAACCGGCGCCAGCAAGTATGCGAAGCGCACACGCGAGTTCTTGTTCCGCGGTGAGATCATGGCCGATTTCTGGCATCGAATGGGGCCACGCTGCGGTCATGGGTGCGACGTTAGCGGCAGACCGCGGCCCGACGCTCCGGTCGCGTTTGCGAAGCGCATCGACGTTCGCACAAAATGGGGCGTGGATATCCAGACTCGCGGCGGCGCGTTCGAAGACCGATCATTGTACGGTTTGCGGTGGCGTGATGGCATGACCAAAGCCGACCGTGATCGTCGCGTTGGCGTCGAGGCCTGATGCAATCGCCAATCCGGCTCGGCGTCATCGGATGCGGAATGATTTCGCAGGCGCACGCGGTCGCGATTCGTTTCAACGAGCATGACGGTTTGGTGCGGTGTGTTGCTGCAGCCGATCCTGATCCCACAGCCATCGATCGCTTCGTCGCGATCGCGGGCGAGGTTGATTCGCGGTATTCCGATGGTTTGGATGTGATTGCTGATCCGAACGTCGACGCGGTCGTGTTGATCACGCCGACCCGCTTTCACCGCGAACTTGTATTGGCCACGTCTGATGCTGGCAAACCGCTGTTCTGCGAGAAGCCGTTAGCACCAACGTTTGCGGTGGTGCAGGAATTGTGTACTGCGGTTGCTGATAGCGGCATTGTTGCGCAGGTTGGATTTCAATCGCGTTTTCACCCGATCATCCAAACTCTGCGCGAACTCATCGAGAGCGGCGAGCTCGGCGCGCCGATGGGGTACATGCTTCGCGATGATCAATATTGGCCCACCGGCGCCATCGTGCCGGGCCATTCCAGTTGGCGCTCCGATATTTCGGAAGCCGGTGGCGGCACACTCCTGGAACACTCGATTCACTCGTGCGATGTGTTGGCGTGGTTGTTTGGTCCGGCGTCGCGCGTGTACGCAACGAAGCGGCATGTTTTTGGCTATTCCGTCGAAGATACGGCGGCGCTCACCATTGAACACGGCAGCGGTGTCATCGGGAATCTGTTGAGTGTGTTCAATGGCGTCCGGGGCCGCGAGGAGCGGCGGCTCGAAGTGTTTTTCGAACACGGAGCGGTCGAGCTCACCACCGATTTTGTGGTGGGCGCGCCGGAAGACTCGTTGTTGATTCAACGGCCCGATCAGCCTGCTGAGCGAATTGATGTAGATGCTTTGCGTAAAGCCAGTTTTGCTCGAAGGGGCTGCGATCCGGAACGCGACTATTACGTTTATCAGTACTTTGCCTACCGAGCGTTCGCGTTGGCGTTGCGCGAAGGTACCCAAACGACGCCGAATTTCGACGATGCGTTGCGCGCACACAGCATTGTTGAAGCTGGGTATCGATCCTGTGATTCGCGCTTGCCGTTTGACCTTGGTGATCTGTAACGAACGAGTGCCGGCTGCTAGGCCGCGATGGTGGCTACCGCGCTGATCGCATCGGTCAAGATGTGCAGCCCGGTGCGAACCTCGCCTTCGGTAATCGTGAGCGGTGGTGCGATCCGGAGTGAACGGTCGCCGCACGTGAGTACCAACAAGCCTCGGCGGAAACACTCTTGTTCTACTGCTGTCGCGAACTCGGCACTGACAAAGTCGATACCAATCATGAGGCCGCGCCCGTGGACCGCGGTTATTGCGTGCTGGCGGTGCCTCAGCGTCTGAAGGTCCGCGAGCAAGCTTGCTCCGATCGTCGCCGCGTTCTGTATCGCTCCGTCTTGGAGGATGTCGAGCGTGGCGAGCGCGGCCGCGCAAGCGACTGGATTACCGCCGAAGGTAGAGCCATGTTTGCCCGGCGTCCATTGCATAATGGGAGAGCGGGCGATGATCGCAGCGAGCGGCATTCCACTCGCGAGGCCTTTACCGGCAAGCAAAATGTCGGGCGCGATGCGCTCGTACTCACAAGCCCACATGGTTCCGGTTCGTCCGGCCCCTGTTTGCACTTCGTCGGCAATGAGGACGATTCCGTGTTGGTCACAGAGTTCGCGTAGTTCTGCAAGCCAGCCCGGTGGTGGCACGACGTATCCGCCCTCGCCCTGTACCGGCTCAACGATGATCGCAGCAACATCGCTGGGTTCACTCAGGTGCTTGAATATGACATTGTCTATATATCCGAACTCGCCGTAGGGCGCGTGAAAAACCCCTGCAATCATGGGACCAAATCCGCTGCGATACTTCGCCTTACTTGCCGTGAGCGTGAGCGCTCCGAGCGAACGTCCGTGAAATGCACCGTGGAACGCGATCACGTTCGGGCGGCCAGTGGTAAAGCGCGCGAGTTTGATCGCACCCTCAACCGCTTCGGTGCCGCTGTTCGCCAGAAAGACCTTTGCTGGTCCCATCGATGGTGCGACGGTGGCAGCTAGTCGTTCGCAAAGCTCGATGTAGACGGGGAGATACCAATCGCTGGAGCAATAGTGGATCAGCTCGCGGCTTTGTTGCTCGATCGCGGCGAGTACGTGGGGATGACAATGGCCGGTGCTGTTGACTGCGATGCCAGCATTGAAATCTAAGAACCGATTGCCGTCGACATCTTCAATGACCAAGCCGCGGGCGCGTTTCGGTACGAGTGGATACACACGTCCAAGTGATGGGCTCACGCAAGCGGCGTCGCGTGCGATGATGGAGCGCGCGATCGGGCCTGGCAGTTCAGTAATGATGTGCGGCACTCGCGCGGTGCCAAGTTCGGCAAGCGTTTGGGTGATGGTGGGAGTCAGCAACGGTGACATCTGATGCCTTTCGGTAGTTGAGCGAACTATTGCAACGGCCAGCGTGGGCTCGTAGTGCGCGGTGGGTACAGCCGCGCGTGAACGTGGAGCAGTGTTGGTCTTGGTGATGTCGTTGCTTTGGCGAGGGCCTGGGCGTAGTCATCGCCCACTCCGTAAACCGTCACCGCATCGATTCCAAAACTGCGCGCAACTGCGGCGAAATCGACGGGGTGGAGTTCGCATCCGGATGCTTCAACATCGGGGTAACGCAGCATTCCGTAGCCGCCATCGTCGACCACAACGATTGTGAGCGGAAGCTGTTCCTGCGCGACGGTCGCGAGTTCACCGATGGCGAACAACATCCCACCGTCTCCCATGAACGCAACACTTGGAATTGCGGCCGCGGCTGCTCCGATGGCCGCGGGGAATGCCCAGCCGAGCGTGCCCCAGCCCATTGGGTAGTGCAAGCCGCGCTCCCGTTGCACGGAGTAGTGCCCAGCGAGCCAGTAACCCGCGATGCACATGTCGGCAAAAACCATATGGGCTTTCGGGAGTGCCAGCTCGGTGCGTTCCAAAAACGCTAATGATTCAGCGGTGTTTTGGTCACTGCGAATTTCATCACGCACTGTTTGTCGCAGCAAAAGGAGATCGTCGAACCATGGCGCACGCCGCTCGTCGATTGCGGGCTCCCGGGCGAGCGTGTCGGAGATCGCTTGGGTGACGGCGGCCGTGCGCTCCGCGGCGTCTCCGATAACCACGGCATCGATCGTGTAGTTCTTCGTGGCGTCGATCGCATCGACGTTGATCGCGATCCGCGGCGTCGCCAGCGGAAGCTTCCATGCCATCGTGTTCATCGCGTCGAGGTCCGAGCCAATGATGATCGTGCAATCGGATTGCGAAATGAGTTCGGTGACCTGAGGTTCGTGCGGGGGAGCTGGCACCAAATAAGGGTGGCCCGACGGCAGAACTCCGCGGGCGGAATACGTCGTCAGCACTGGGGCTCCGAGCATTCGTGCGAGATGGTCAATTTCGCGCTCGGCATTGCGTGCCCCGCCGCCAATCCATATCAATGGCTTCGCTGCCGATTGTAGGAGTTCCACCGCAACGGCCAGGGAGTCATCATTGTCCGTTGTCGTACTTATCGGCGGCGGCGTATCGAACGCCGTGCCGATTTGCGCCGTGCCGATTTGCGCCGTGCCGATTTGCGCCGTGCCGAGTTGATCGGTAGGAATTTCGAAGTAGGTTGGGCCGTACGGCGGCCGCAATGCTTCACTGATCGCCGCGGTGATCGTACGCGTCTGAAGCTTGGTTACCGGCGCGAACATCGCGGCCTGATCGGTGCATTCGTGGAGCACTCCTCGATAGATGCCCCGGATTCGTTGCGTGCTCGGAATATCAGTGGCGATGATCAGGACTGGACTCTTGCTGGCCCACGCTTCGCCCACTGCACCGATGGTGTTCGCCGCTCCAGGTCCGGTGGTGACGAGTACGACCGCGAGTTTGCCGGTTGCTCGCGCGTAGCCATCGGCTGCGTACGCGCATCCTTGTTCGTGGCGCGAACCCAAAATGCGAATTCCGGCGCTCGCGAATGCCGGCCAGAGGGCCATGTTGTGGACGCCGGGCAAACCAAACGCGATTTCAACGTCAGCTTGGCGTAGAGCGTTCGCGATCGCGTCGGCGCCGTTCATCACGCGATCGCGTCGCGATTGTCGATCTGGGCTTTTTGTAGTTTGCCGGAGTAATCGATGTAGACGGATTTAGTTTCGCTGAATTGCTCAAGGCCCCGTGAGCCCGCTTCGCGATAGCCGTTGCCAGTGAATTTGTTGCCACCGAACGGCAGGTGAATCTCGGCGCCGATTGTTGGAGCGTTGATATATACGATTCCGGTGTCGAGTTCGTGCACCGCACGCATGGCTTGGTTCACGTCGCGGGTGTAAATCGATGATGACAACCCGTACTCGCAATCATTGACGGTTTCGATCGCCGAATCAAACGAATCGATTTCCATAACTGCTAACACGGGACCGAATACTTCATTGCGTGTGATGTACGAATTGCGGTGCGTGTCGCGCAGAATCGTTGGCGTATAGAACGCACCACCTTCGCATCCGTCGATGTGGGCCGGCGCGCCGCCGATGACCAGGTCGTTGCCTTCGGCAATCGCGGTTTGCACCATTTGGTGAATACGCTCGACAGAATGTTGCGTCACAACGGGCCCAATGTCTGTCGTGGCTGAAAGCGGATCGCCGAGTTGCAACAACGCGGTGCGCTCCGCGACGCGTGTCACAAGCTCATTGACAATCGCATTGTGAGCAACGAGCCGCGAGGTCGAGGTGCAGCGTTGCCCCGACGTTCCGAACGCACCGAAGAGAACGCCATCGACCACGAGATCCAAATCCGCGTCGTCCATGACGATCATTGCGTTCTTGCCGCCAAGCTCCAATGAAACAAGCTTCGGCCCAACTTCCATGGCCGCGCTAGCGACCTTGCGGCCCGTTTCGACGGAACCGGTAAACGAAATCGCGCGCACGCCCGGATGGACAGTCAGTGCGGCGCCAACGTCGCCGAAGCCATGCACGACGTTGAGTAGTCCTTCAGGAACTCCAGCATCGGTGCAGGCACGTACAAACTCTTCGCAACACTGGGGTGCGAATTCGGAAGGCTTAATCACGACTCCGTTTCCCGCAAGCAATGCGGGAAATATCTTCCACGATGGAATTGCCACAGGAAAGTTCCACGGCGTAATCATGCCGACAACGCCAACCGGATGGCGAGTAGTAAAGCCGAATTTATTGGGCATTTCGCACGGATGTACAGTGCCCCACGCGTTGCGACCTTGCCCCGCGATGTAGTGCGCCATATCAATGGCCTCTTGCACATCGCCGCCGGCCTCAACGAGAATCTTGCCGGCCTCGCGCGATACGAGGTTCGCGAGTTCGGCTTTGCGTTGGGTGAGGACGCCACCAATTGCTGCGATGATTTCGGCGCGCGCAGGAACTGGCATCCGACTCCATTGCCGCTGGGCTGCCGTCGCGCGGGCAACCGCGCTGTCGACATCCGCGGCCGTGTGGATCGGCAAGGTGGCCACAACTTCGCTTGGTCGAGCGGGATTTGTGCTGGTGAATGTCTGCGACATGGTTCCTCGGGGTTGAAGTAATTGGTCGGGAATTGTTGTTCCAGTCTGATCGAAGAGTGTAACGTATATTCCATGACCCCGACGCGTTCTGTTATGGAATTGATCGACGACGCAGCTCCATTCCTCACGGCCTCAGAACGCAAGATTGCCGAGGCCGTTATCGAGGATCCAAAAATTGTCGCGTTCGGTACGGTTGCGCAATTGGCGAGCCGAGCCGGAAGTAGTGGTCCGAGCGTGATGCGCTTCGCGGCGAAGTTGGGCTTCGAGGGCTTCGTGGATTTGCAGGCTGCGGTGCAAGAAGGGATCGCCGATCAGCTGCGCCCCGCGACGCAGCGAATTCGCGAACGCAGGAGCGGCGATCTGGTTGCGAATGCGTTGCACGCGGACTTGGACAATGTTCGTAAAACCCTGGAACAGATTGATCCCAAGGATTTTGCCGAGACCGTTGAGCTGGTCTGCGACCGTCGCCACAAGGTGTTTGTGATGGCGAGTGAACTTTCGGGATCAGCCGGGCGGCTCCTCGCTCAGCAACTCGATTTACTGCGGGATGGCGTCGTGTTGATTGATGGTCCGGGGCCGAGTGTGAGTCGCAAGATCGTTGACATTGAACCGGGTGATGTTGTGCTGGTGTTCGATCTGCGCCGCTACGAACAGTGGGTTCTGAACGCAACCGAGCGGGTCGACGAACGGGGCGCGCTGGTGGTGGCGATTACCGATTCACGATTGTCATCGCTGGCACAACATGCCCGGTATATATTCACGATCGCGGCGCGCGGCGCGGGACCATTCGATTCCGCGACGGGCGGAATGGCGTTTGTGCACGCATTTGGCGCCGCAATTGCTGCACGCTTACGCAGGAGCGCAACCGTGCGGCTCGACGAAATCGAAGCGAGCTGGGCCAGCAACGGCGACCTGATCTAAGGGCGCGTCCCTGGGGTGATCGCCAATCTGAGATGAGTGTTGCGCACCCCAAGTAGCCGGCAGTTCATTTCATCGCTACAGGGAAGCCTCAAGACGTGAGGTATCAGTATGCCGACCGACTATTTCGACGTTCTACCTTGAAAATCCACCGGAATTTGGCGGATTTTCAAGCGAGATCGCCGTGAGCGGCAAGTCCGGAGGTCGCCCAGCACCTAGAAGTTGGTGATCGCGCCTTTTTCTGCGCCTTGTGCGAGTTTGGCGTATTTCGCCAAAAAGCCACTCGTATATAGGGGTTCTGGAACCTTCCAGTCTTTGCGGCGTTCTTCCAAGACGGCTTCATCCACCATGAGGTCGATGGTGTAGTTCTCAGCGTCGATGATGATGCGGTCGCCGTCTTCGATGAACGCGATTGGCCCGCCATCGACTGCTTCCGGCGCAACGTGACCTACACAATAGCCGTGGGTTCCGCCCGAGAAGCGTCCGTCGGTGATCAACGCGGCATCGGCACCACGGCCTGCACCTTTCATCGCGCCAGTCACCGCAAGCATTTCGCGCATCCCGGGCCCGCCTTTAGGGCCTTCGTAGCGGATTACGACGATGTCGCCGGCGTTGATCTTGCCCGCGAGGATTGCTTCCATCGCTAGGGGCTCGCCATTGAACACTCTGGCGGTGCCGTCGAAACGAAGTTCATCGATGCCCGCTACTTTCACGACCGCGCCTTTGGGTGCAAGCGAACCGTGAAGAATCGCGATGCCGCCCTGCGCGTGGATCGGTGCGTTGAGCGGATGCACGACATCGCCATCGGCCGCGGGTGGGGCCAAAGCTTCAATGTTTTCGGCCATTGTTTTGCCCGTGACCGTCATGCAATCGCCGTGCAGTAGGCCTTCGTCGAGGAGCATTTTCAACACAACGGGGATTCCACCGATGCGATCCACGTCGGTCATGTGGTACTTACCGTGCGGCTTCGTGTCCGCGATGTGCGGAACGCGTTTGCCGATGCGATTGAAATCTTCGAGCTGCAAATCAACGCGGGCTTCGTGCGCGATTGCAAGCAAGTGCAGCACTGCGTTCGTTGAACCACCGAGTGCCATCACGACTGCAATCGCGTTCTCGAACGCGTCTTTCGTCATGATGTGACGGGCCCGCAGATCGAGCTCGATCAGGTTCATGACCGCCCGGCCGGATTCGTACGCGTAGTCATCACGACGACGATCCACCGCAGGCGCCGACGCCGAACCCGGCAAACTCATGCCGAGCGCTTCGCCCACCGCGGCCATCGTGTTCGCGGTGAACATGCCCGCGCAACTGCCCTCGGTGGGGCACGCCCGTTTTTCGATCTCGCCGAGTTCGTTAAGGCTCAGGGTTCCCGCGGCACACGCGCCAACCGCTTCGAACACACTCACCACATCGAGTGCTTGATCCTTGTAGCGGCCGGGCAAGATCGATCCGCCGTACATGAACACACTCGGCAGATTCAGCCGGGCCGCCGCCATCAACATTCCTGGGAGGCTCTTGTCGCAACCCGCAAACGTCACCAGCGCGTCGAGGCGTTCGGAGTGCATCACGCACTCCACGGAATCGGCAATGATTTCGCGGCTCACCAACGAGCCGCGCATTCCTTCATGGCCCATCGAGATGCCGTCGCTCACTGCGATCGTCACAAACTCGAGCGGGAAGCCGCCGGCGTCTTTCACGCCGCGTTTCGATGCTTTGGCGAGACGGTCGAGCGGCAAGTTGCAGGGCGTTACTTCGTTCCAGCTGGATGCGACCCCAACTTGGGCCTTACCCCAGTCGTCGTCGCCCATCCCCACGGCGCGCAGCATGGCTCGGGCCGGGGCGCGTTCCATCCCGTCGGTGACTTCATGGCTCATGGGTTTCATGGGGTTCGACATGGCCGCAAAGGGTAGCGGCCCACCCCCACCCTGTGTCCCACCCCCACCCTGTGTCCCACCAATATTCCACGGATGGAACATCCGTGGGACACAGGGGTATAGGGGACGCAGGGGTTTAGGGGACGCAGGGGTTTAGGGGAGGTAGCGGGTGAAGAAGTCGGCGATGATCTGGGCGCGCTGGATCCGGTGTTTGGGAGCACCGCTGCGTGACAGTTCGTGGCCTTCGCCCGGAAAGCGCCAGAACTCTGGAGTCCGCCCCAACATTCGCAATGCCACGAACAATTCTTCGGCCTGGCTGATCGGACAGCGGTAGTCCTCTTCGCTATGCACGATCAACATTGGTGTGGTGATGTTGCGTACGAAGGTGATTGGCGAATGTCGAATGTATGCATCCGGATTGTTGAGGTGCGTCACGCCAGCTTGTTCCGCAAACGACGACGCGACATCGGAGTTGTGTTCTTCAGTTATCAAGTTGTTCACTGAACGTTCTGAACATGCCGCTTTGAACCGATCGGTGTGGCCCACGATCCACGTTGTGAGGTAACCGCCATAGCTTCCACCTTGCACGCCGAGCCGGTTGCCGTCGATCCAATCAAATTTGGTGACTGCCGTATCGATGCACGCCATCACGTCGTCGTAGTCGATTCCGCCCCAGCCCGTTCCCGGATCTATTTCGCATTCCGGCCAGCGCACTGCGCGGCCCCACGCTTCGCTGTACCCCGAAGAACCTCGTGGGTTGCAATACACGACGGCGAAGCCCGCGGCAATCTGCATCTGAAACTCATCGAATAACTTGCAGCCGTATTGCGTGAATGGCCCACCGTGAATGTTCAAAATGGTCGGGAACGGTCCGTCGCCAACAGGTCGCATCGCCCAACAATCGACACTCACGCCATCGGAACTCACGGCTTGAAACGCGACTGGGGTCGCGGTTTCGGAATTTGCTGCGGCAAGAAAACGCGGGGTCGCTTTCGTGACGATCATGCCGTTGATGAATAATTCGGGCAGTGTTTCCTGGTCCGTTTGCAATGTCGCGATCGTGCCCGCTCGAAAATCGAATTCCGTAACGCAAATCGGGCCTTCAACGATCACGCTGATCGTCGCGTTGTTCGTGTTCACAGTTGCGAGCGAAACCCGGCCGCCGTCTTCGAAGAGGAACCCAACGGTCGTGGCATTCTGCCAGACCAAAGTCCGTGAACCGCCCGAGGTTGCGTTGCAATCAAGTACGGCCGTGAGATCGCGGACGCTCGCGGCTGTCGCGTCGATGATCACGACGTGGTTGTGGCACGGACCCGCAAGCGGAGTCGCGTAGCGTAAGGCCGCGATGGATTTACCGTCGGGTGACCATTGTGGATGGGAGTAGCTCGCATCCGTCTGTGTGAGCACATCAACGCGCTCGAATGGCATATTTACGATGTAGATGTCGCGCCAGAGATCCGTATCCCAGGTTTGATGACGGCTTGATGCGAACGCAATGCACTGGTTATCCGGAGCCCAACTGATCTCTGCACAATCGAAACGCCCGTTCGTGAACCGTTCCGGCTCCGCATGTTCACTCGGATCAACCACGAAGATTTGCGCAGGCCGATCGAAGAGCCAACCTTCACCATCGAGTTTCGTGAAGAAATGATCGATCCTTCGCGCCGGTGTGTCTTTGGCTTTGCGAGACGCTCCGGGTGCCGCGTAGTAATCCAGATCGGGATCGCGCGCAACGTACGCAAGCAGCTTGCCGTTCGGCGACCATTCGAGTTCGCTCGGCGATTCGGTGGGAACGCAAACATCGAAAATTTCGAGGGTTTCCGCATCAATCACGACGATCCGAGCGACTGCATCGTCGTCGGTGAGGTCTCGTAACACACACGCGATGCGAGCGCCGTCTGGCGCCCAACGAGCCAACGAGGCGGTGCTTCCGACGGGCGTGATCCGGCGTAGCTCGTGAAATCGCTGTGCTTGAAAAATGCCAGTTTCGTAGCGGTTCTCGTTGAGATTGATCGTGGTTTCGCTGAACAACACGTGATCGCCGTTGGGCGCGATCCGAGGATCGGCGATCGTCACCAGATGTTGAATGGCTTCCGCCCGGAATCCCCGCACGATCGCGAACCCTACCGCCGAACTGTCACTGATTGTCGGCTTTCCAGCGACACTATTGCCGCTACCGCCACGTCGAAGGTATGCGGCCGCACATCGAAGAGTGCTCCGGGATCCTGTCGCCACGCGCTCGAGCCTGCGAGCGAGGGGTGGCCTGTGGCGCTCATGCCAACGTGATGGTTGTCCGAATGGCACCGGCGCGCGGGTGAACGATTTCCACTGCAATCGGGGTGTTCGCAGCGGCCGAAACAATCCATTCCGCAACTCCGAGATCGGGCGTCGCATCGGATTCCGTTCCGCCAAAATCGGAAATCATGGTTGTGGCCCGGGAGCGCCCTGCGAGCTGTCCGAGGTCGATCATTGGTTGCCCAGTGACGAGCCGACTCCCATCTTCTAATGTGACGGTGGCTTCGACGCCAGTCGCGATCTTCTTATCGATCGATCGTTGCGTCACGTTGGTCGGGAGCCAACCGTCGTTGGCCACGACGACGCGTACGCGCCACGAACCGTCACCGATTCGCTCAACCAATATGTCGCGCAGCACCAGCCGCGGTGTTGCGAGCGCGCAGAAAATTTGCCAGTCGGCGTGGGGTGCAACTTCTGCTTCCAACAAATTGTCCGGGGGATTGAACCAGAAACGCATGAGGTCCCAGCCACCGATTTCGATCGAGCCAAGTTGTGGATGATCAAACGGTTCCCAGTTCGCGAAACCGGCGCCACCAAGTTCGTTGTCGCTATACGCGAGCAGCTGGAGATCGTGTTCGACCGGATGGTTCGCGAACCAATCGATCAGGTGATAATCGGTGATGCCTGCGTGGGGCAGCGGGCTCCAAAATTCGGTTGTCCAGCCGAAGATCCCGAGATGGTCGTAGACCCAAGTGTCGGCGCCACCAGTGATCACATCTTTGGGGTCGTAGCGGAAATGGTCGTAGACTCCGAGGTGTTTGTAGCCAGTAATTTCAGTGCCTTTTCGGCCCAGCGCGTCGTAGGTTTTGACGTCGACCGTAGGGAAATCGCTATCGGGGCGGTCGTCGAACGGTCGCAGAATCACTGCGCTAAAGGTGTGGTGCGCGAAGTAGCAGCAGACGTTCGGTCGCGCAGTCAGTGCCTCGGCCAGCGTTCGCGTTTCCGGCTCGCTCAAAGGAAACGGCCCCGCACCCAACTGTTCGCCGTGCACTCGCCAACCGGCAGGAAATTGACGATTCAGATCGAGACTTCGGCGTTCCGGCGCAAGGCCGAGGTTCACGCCGTCGTAGTCGCGGATCCAACCTTCGTACAGCAACCGGAAATACGGACCATCACCGAAATCATCGGGCTCGCGTGCAACCAGCAGTCGGGCGTCGTGTTCGCTGATTTTCCACGGACCGTTCGGGTCAATAACCCGCATACTCAAAATGCGACCGTTGCCATCGATGTCGTGTTCAACGAGTCCGGGTTGTTCGTCAGTGCGGGGCCAAGGCCGTACCGAACTGCGCAGCAATTGGGGAGTGTCGGCGATCGCAAGTTCCGCGCCGTCTGGGTTCACCCGCGGCATCACGTAGAACGTTCGCGTGTCGATCGCCCGGGTTACCTTCGGGTCGTTGCCGTACTGCGTAACCAGTTTGTTGATCAAATAAAGCGCGGCGAGGCTGCCAGTGTGTTCGGCTGAGTGGATGTTCGCGTCTGCCCATATCGCAGGCTTTTCGTTGTGGGGTCCAGTCGCGCTATTGGTGACGGTGACAAGCCAAATATCGCGACCCTCAAACGACGTTCCCACACTCTCGACCGTCATCAACAACGGGTACTGCTCGGCAAGCGAATGCAATGCTTTGGTGAGTTCGTCGTAGCGATACAAATGGTCAAACGCGATTGTCACCATAGAATCAACGATACCGGGCGCCGCGCATTCGCGACGCCGGACGAAGTAGGCGAATTGATAAGCGCCGGACGAAGTAGGCGGGTGTGTGTTGGTTGGTGCTGCTTGGTGTTTTGCGGTGTCCGGAGGAGCTCAAGAGCGACGCAAGAGTGATGTGAGTCCGCAGGGCGCTCGCGGCGCAGGGCGAAGTAGGCGCAAAAAAAATGCCTGAATGCTTAGAAGCTGAAGCCGCGCGCGTTGTTATCGAGCAACACGCCGTTGGGCGGACTATTCGCAAGGTGGAAGCACCCGATGAATGGTTTCTCAAACGCGGGTTTACGCCGGCGTTGGCGCGCGCTGCATTCAAAGGTGAGAC
>JANYBW010000036.1 GCA_025360585.1 Actinomycetes bacterium
GCTGCGGAACGAATTGGGTCGCCAGCGAGTCGCAGATTTGGCATTGCCTCGGCCAACGCGGCGATCGCTTCTTGGAGCTCGAGGCGCGCGAGCGAAGCACCGAGACAGAAATGAATCCCCGCGCCAAACGTCAGCAAGGTCCAGCCTTGCGGCTTGGTGCGGGTGATGTCGAAGACGCCAGCGTTTGGCAGCGCTTCCGGATCGTGATTCGCCGAAAGTGTGCTGAGGGTGACGATCGTTCCTTCACGCCAGTGTCCTTGTTGTCACGTTGAACCGCCCGAGAAGCGCAACGCCATCAACTCGCTGGTCGTCGAGGTAGGCGTGGCTTCGCGCCCAACGAAGTGCTCGCATTGAGTGGCACAAAATCACCGCCATACGGTCGCAACGTGCCACTCAACGGCAGCATGTGTGCGGAGAGATTGATACGTCGTTTGGACGTGCGCTCGGTCACCAGGCGCGAGCGATGTCTGCTACCTGCACAGCACATCGTTCGAGATCATCCCAACGGTGCTTGAACGCGGTGTAGCGCATCGACTCGAGCCCGGTGTGAAGTTCATAGCACGCGCTTCGGAGTTCGCGATCTGGGCCGAGCGGCGCGTCGCGACTCAGGCGATCCATGGCATCGCGAAAGACAGCGCCATCTAACGTGCCGTGCCAGGGCGCCCAGAAACACAGCATCGCGATGTCGTAGAGGGAGTCGCCCGTCATCACGCAACCCCAATCGAGCAAGCCCGTGATCTGGCGATCCACAACCAAGACATTGCCATTGAGCAAATCGCCGTGCACAATTTCGTTGCGGGTCGGACAACGTGGCGCGAGCCGTTGCAAAACTCCAACAGCGTGATCAAACACGGTCGCTTCCAAAGGGCGTGTGTCGAGAGCGTCGCGCCAGCCAAAAATGCGCGCCTTGTTTGGGTTGGCGACGCTCAACAACGCTTCGGTCCAGGTTGTGTGTTCGCCTCGCCCGTCCGCGTCCCACAAACCGAAACCTGAGTGTGGCGGTTGGATCTCGCGCAACGTATCGAGTGAATGAAGGAGCGACGGCAGCGTTGCGATGAGATCCGCGGCCGGTAGAAGATCAAACGCGGTTCCTTCGACGCGCCGCGAGATTGCAAATGCACCATCTGCGTGCCAGCCGAGTTCGACGATCTCAGTGATCGGAAGGTTCGCCGTATTTCGTTGCGCGCAGAGCGCATCTTTTTGGTAGTCCTCAATGTGCTGTCCGAAACGAACGACAAACGGGTCACCGTCGCAATCGAAGGCCCAGGCACTCGACCACTCGCCGCCTTGCAGATATGTTGGCGGCGATGCAACGATGTAGCCCAAATCCTTGAGCCGCTCTACAACTTCGGTTGCACTGAGTATTGGTTTCATGGATCTCGGACTGTGTCATGTCGTCGACGCGATCCGCAACCACGAACATCGAGGAGCACAACCATGACTGACCGCGACGATCTACAACAACAGCGCATCTCGGTACTCGAAGCACACTTCCAATCGGAAGTCGACCACGCCTAGCGTATCTATCTCGATGTTGCTTCGATGCTCGGCCAAATCGGTCGTGCCGATGTGCTCGCATTCGCCGGATCGGATGACGCATGACAATTGAATCGGGATGTCGGGGTTTGCGCGACTGTCGGATCAGGATGGCAGTTGCGACAACGCACGCTGCCTGGCGGTGAACAACGGTTCTTCGATGCAACAACAACGAAACGCTTGCCCTGCGTAGGTTTGCCTTGTGTTAAGGAGTGTCGATGTTTGGTGTACATGAAGCCGTCTCTGAGTTGGTCGCTCGCGAGGCTTGGATGCGAGACGTTGTCGCGCCGCTGGGCTCGCGCGATCTGCCTGTTGCGAGTGTGTTGCCCGGCTGGTCGATCGCGCACGTGCTCGTGCATCTTGCTCGCAATGCTGACAGTCATCGGCATCGCATCGTCGCAGCACCAACGGGCGCGATCGTCGATCAGTACGCGGGTGGTGTCGCTGGACGCGCCCGCGAAATCGAAAACGGTGTGCGGCGCTCCGCGAGAGCAATCGTTGACGATGTCATCGAGACATCGCTCCTACTCGACGCGGCTTGGTCGACGGTGTTGCGCGAACACTGGTCCGCAACGTCGCGAGATGTCAGTGGGTCGTTGCGGACGTTAGATACCTTGCCGAATCGGCGGCTGCAAGAAATTGAAGTGCACGTGGTCGATCTTGGTGTGGGTGTCTCGCACCGCGATTGGCCGCAGCGGTTCATGGATCTGTTTCTTGAGCCGATGCGTGCGTCAATGGCAAGCCGCTTGCCATTGGGTGCGTCGACGCCGAGGATCTCACTCGATGAGCGCGATGAATTGTGGTGGTTGTATGGCCGAGGCAAGTTTGATGGCTATCCGCAATTGGCCGGCCTTGGTGTCACGACCGATCGTTCGCACCGAACGTAAGTTGCAATGCCTGAGCCGAGACGACGCAAGCGTTTCGAGAAGTTTGCGAGTGTTAGTTGCATCAGCGTTCCTTCAGGATTGAGAATATGAACATCGACATTGAGCACTACAACGAAGGGCATCTCGATGGCGTGATCGCTGTCAAAATAGCGGAGGGCTGGACTTCGTTGACCGAAGATCGCGAGCGTGCTCATCGCGTGTTCACTGCACCCGGTGTTGTGAATGTCGTTTCAACACTACCGATCCGGTATGGATTATTGGTGCAGCCGATGGCGAGAGCACTCGCATCTTGGCGGTCGACGCGGATGGCGAGCACGTCGTATTCGCTGTGTCGGATGTGTTGCATATTTCGGGTCTCGCGCAGGCGTGGGTCAACGGCTTCCTCGCCGGCTCAGATCCCCAGCGCCGTTGACACTTCGACTCTTGCCCAAAGGCCGTCTGGGTTGGCGATATTGGCGAGCACGAACGCTCCGATGCACAACGCCGGCAGCGTCGTCGTTGACGGGAGCAAGACCCTCGGCGTTGGTCGATGATGAGCACAGCCCCGGGCCGGTTGCCGCCGAGTATGAGGTGCGCGCCATGTGCTCGACGGCGGTTAGTGCCTCGTCCACTGAGGCTGGGTAATGGTGTCGACGCGAACGATATTGCCGCGCATCGCGACCTCGCGGAATTGGTAGAGCACCGCGGCTGTTGGTGGGTTGATCCATTCGCCGCGTACTGGCATGCGCAGAATCATTGGGGCAGATTCTGGCGGTGCGTGCGAGTCTCGGATCATCTTCGGGGCTTCGGGGTGGTCGAGTTCGGCGATCGGCACCAACCACGCCGCGTGCACTTCGTCGGGGGCCGGTTTCAGCACAACAGGCGATGGTGACCACAGCACCACGGGCGTGATGGCAATGCCTGCAAGTGTGATGAGCTCATCGAGTTCGCCGAGCAACGTGCCCGCGCTGAGTTGGACGCCAACCTCTTCGGCCACCTCGCGGCGCACCGCATCGACCGCAGTTTCGCCAGCATCGAGCATGCCACCTGGCAGCGCGTACTGGCCAGCGCTACGCCGAAGGTTCAATGCCCGCTGGGTAAAGACGTAGCAACACTCGCCATCTTCGTTTGGGGCGAGCACGATGCCGACGGCCGCTCGACGAATGGGCGGGGAGTCGGTAGCGCTCGACAAGCGCGGGAACTGTTCGAAACGCGCACGCATCACTCTGCGAAGACCGTCGATGTGCAATCGCTCGCCGGGAGAAGTCATGGATTGAATCTACGAGGTCTGAGCGCTCACCCGTTTACGAATCAGCATGCGGGCTCGGCGCGCCGCGTCAACTGAAACAGTGCGGTGGGCTTTCGCGTGCTCCATCGAGTTTTCGAGGAAACTCATCGTGACTCAACGCGAAGATGCCGATCGGGTCGCGCCTGTTCCGATACCGCCGACTACTTGCCTTCAGCAACGCGTTTGAAACATTCGTTCTCTGTCGTAATGGCTTTCAAAATGGCCTTGCCAGTGAGCGCGCGCACGATGGCCGCGGTCGGGCCGACCATTTCAATGGACAACCGATTCTCCGTGCCCGAAGCGGTCGCGCTCAGCTCGTGGCGGCCGGTCATTTTTGTGCCGAAGATTTTTGTTGACCAAGCGAAGTCTTGGGTTGACCACGAACTGGTCAACCGTCCAGGTTGCGAGCCGCTGACGCGGCTGTTTGATCTTTGCTCGGCTCCCGAGTGCGATCGGACGGGGAGTGATGAGCTCGACGCTCGTCACCGTAGGCATAAGCGAAGGCCATGCTTCGACATCGGTGGTGAGCGCCCACACGGTTCCGATCGGTGCAGCGATCGTGATTGCATTTTCGATGGTCATACGTGCAACTGTACCAAATGGTACAGTTCAGTGTTGATGTCGGGTCCACGGAAAGTTCCTCTCGAACGGCCTGTCGGCAACACAGCCGCTAACCCAGCTAGTAATCCAGCTAGCAATCCAGCTAGTAATCCAGCCAGCGATCTTCCGTCACGATCGGCCCGTGACGACCTCCTGCAACGGACAATTGATGAGGTCGCCCACCACGGGCTCGGCGACCGGAGCTTGCGTGATATCGCCGCCGCGATCGGATCTAGTCATCGAATGCTGCTGTACCACTTTGGATCACGGCCCTACCTCGTTCGAGCGATTGTGGAACGAGTCGAGGCCGATCAGCGTACGGCGTTTCTTGATCTCGCGGCTTCGGCGCGAACGGCGCGCGAAGTTGTGCGCTCCCTGTGGGCCAACGTATCTGCACCAGCGATGTTGCCGTTTGTGCGCTTGTTCTTTGAGGCGATCGGCACCACCGCGGTCGACGTTTCCGACGCAGTGACGAAACCGTGGATCGACGAGAGCGCGCTCGTAACTTCGCAACTTGGGGTCAAGTTTGATCCGATCGAAATTCGCCTCGGCGTAGCGATTGCGCGTGGGCTGCTCATTGATGTGCTCACGAACGGTGACGCGGCGGCAGCGACGAAATCGTTGGAGCTTTTTCTCGACCAGTGGTCGTGGTGCTAGCAGAAACTTTGACGTATTTGCCGCGCTTACGGTCGGCGGCCGAACACCCGCCCCATCCTCGAGGACATCCTCGAGGCAGATTGATGTGCTGAGTTAGCAACCAACCGCGTGCTGGCTGATCACGGTCACGAAGACCTCGGCCCACGTCTCGACGAATTCGTCGTCGTTGAGGGAGAGTGGTGGCGCGCCGAGAGTCCAAGTGGAGCGTTTGAAGTTAATCAACGCGCCGACGGCGACTACGGCGAGACGTTCCCGTTCGCGTTGAGCGAGATGGGATAGCCATCGCCCGAGCACATCCGCGCCGATGAGATATCCGCGATCTGAGACGCCGCGCCGCATGCGATCGCGCAAGTCACCCAGATGCTCGCCCTCCCGCTCGAGAATGTGAGTGATGTCGCGCTCGACTTCGAGTTCGCGTAAGAGCCACCGGCCGAGCAGTAGACACTCCGACCGAACGTCGCCCAACGGCTGTAGTGCGAGTTCAGCGCTGAGATCGTGAACGGTCCCGAGGTGCCGCTCCAGTCCGGCGGCCAGGAGCGCCGACTTGGAGTCGAAATACTTGTACAACGCTCCGGAGCGCGGCGCGAGGCCGGCCGCGGCTTCGATCTCGCCGACGGTCGTCGACGCGACGCCCTTCGAAGCGAAGAGGTGCATGGCGGCATCGAGTAGCCGGCCTCGGGTCTCACGGCTCCGTAAATCGGACGACTTGTTCATCACTACGAGTGTAGTGATACGGTCGACGCGTGCCGATGATTGCCGAAGCCTCTGCCTTGGTCGCTGCCGACCCGCAAACCATCCTCGAGTTCGTTCTTGACTTCCGTCAGTATGCCGAAGTCGATCCGAAGTTCGTGCGTGTCGTATCTGTCGATGGCCCCGATGACATCGGGCGGGGATCGGTGCGCTTTTGGGGCCGGATGCGCGGGCTTCCACCCGCTCCTGATCGCCAGGACTTCGTGTTGGATCGATGGACCGGCATCACTTTCACCGGCGCGGCGCGTCAACCCGCCCGCTTCATTTTCGGCTTCGTCGGTCGCTTCGAATGCACGCCCACCGCGGGCGGGACGAATGTGGTCCACCGCTACGAGTTTCGATTCCGTTGGCCGTTCCGCATGATCGAACGCATCAACGCGTCGTGGCTGCAGCGCCAGATCGAACGCGAGGTCGCCGACATCGCCGCACGTTTTGCACCGTGACAAAGCTGCGATTCGCGGACATCGCTTGGAGGCATCGTCGTGGACACAGGTGTGAGGATGTCGAATACCAGCCTGGCGTCAGCGGGTGGTGGATTTCCTCAACTCAACCAGTCGCTGCAGTGGTAATCGTGCACGGTCTCGAAACGTCGTCGAATCCGCGGGCAACGGATCGAGGACCGCGACTGGAGTTGGCGTCTGAGCTCTGGCGCGACGGATTCTCCGTCTTGTTGGTCAATCTCGGATACGCATCCGGTCGCCGCGTTTATAGCGCTGGGCGTCTGGAGTCTGATGACATTCGAAATGCGATTGCCTGGGTGAGCGAACGCGTTTTCAAGCCGGTTGCGATCATTGGCATGAGCGCCGGAGGGCATGCTGCCGTGGCAGCCGGGCGTGACCACGAAAAAGTTTTCGCGGTCGTGACAGACAGCGCGTTCGTTGACGGTGGGGAGGTCGTCATTGAACAGGCAGGACCCGAGCGAGTACGTAGATCGGGTTAAGGCGTTTCTCAACGTCGCGTTGGCCCAACGAGTCGGGTAGTCGTTCGCACGCGTCGGATCCGCGCGGGTCCCCGACATCACCGCAGTCTGGCATGCGGGCCTGCCAGGGTTCCAAGCTTCTGTGTGCGGCCAGCGCTCGGGAGTTGCCCCATCGTCTTCGACCGGGCCCGATGTTCTGAACCGCGGCGAGGCGCTGTCGGCTTCGTTTGGGTTCGGTCTCTCGAAAGCACGCACGATCACGATTGCTCCAGTGTTCACGAACCCCGGACCGGCTGCATCAGTAAACACCAGCATTGTCAATGCTGCGACTGGCGCAAGTGTGAGCCCCGATATCGCGGGCGGCTCGACATACACCGGACTGCGCGGTAACTACACGTTGGTAGTGCAATCAGCATCCTTCGACGCTGACGGCTTCACCATCACGACGTAGTCTCTGCAACCCGGGTCGTTTGGCGAGCTTGTTCCTGTTTGAACAGTCCGTAACGTACGAACTGCGCAACGCCTAAGACGGCCGCGGTGGCGCCGACGAGGTAGACGGCATCGAGTTTCGCGCCGAGAACCACAAGCACAGCGACAATCGCGATCGTCGCGATTCGTTCGAACGACCAGCGTTTCGTCAGACGCAGTCGCAAGATTGTGAGGCCTCCGACAAATGACGCCACCGAAGCGAACAACAGCACCCGATAAAACGTCGGCAAAGCATGCTGTGGGGTTTCGACGACGTGTTCGGCGACAACCGAATAGAACACCACGCCCATCACAAGTGGGAAATGACCGAACGTAAAGAAGTCGCGTGCGAGCTCGCCGCGTTCGATTGGCGCCGCTTCCATCAATGCCTTCTCTGCGATCGTAGGTACGTACGCGAAATACGACCACCAAAGCAGGCACGCAACGAGTGCTGCGACGATCACTGCACCGACAACGGTTGCGCTGAGGCCTTTATCGCTCAATCGGTACGCAGTGGCGCCAATTGCAACAACAACTTCACCCAACGCGATGATGAGAAACAATGCGTGTCGTTCCGCAAAATGCGTCGGGTTGATCGACCAGTCACCGCCGGCTCCACGAAACGCGCCTAAAATGTTGAAGATCGCGCTGATTCCCCAAATCCAAACGCGTGTGTCGCCATGGAAAAATGCACCTGCGAATACGAGCACGGGGCATACGAGCGCGAGGCTGGCGTAGCGTATAAATGCGTCACGTTGTTGTGGGCGTGTCACCGTGAGCGCTGCCTGCATGCCGAGCACCATGATCTGCACTCCGAAATATGCGCTACCGAACCAGATACCTGTGCCGTGAAACGCTTGCGGAATCGAAATCGTCATGATGAGCGTGAAAGGCACCGCGAGTAGCACGAGCACTCGACTGAGCGGATGGCGTTGGAGATCCATCGCAGCCCCAGCCCAGGTGAACTGCGACCATTGCCACCAGACCAGAAACGCAATCAATACGCCATGAAACACAGACGACGCGTTGCCGTGCTCTCGTATCAGCGTTGCGAATTGCGTGACGGCGAAGACGAAAACCAGATCCAAAAACAGTTCGAGGTTCGTCGCGTGGCGTTCCTCAAATATCGGGTCGACCAGCGGTTCGTTTTCGATCATCGATCTGTTCTAGCTCAACAGGCCTGGAATCCGATGTGAGGTCGATCGCCACTGCCTTAGGCCAGGTCAAAAACCCGATCGAGGCCTTCGATGAGCCAGCGATGTTGCGCTTCTATCGCGGGACGTTCACCGCGAAATGACAAGCCTTCGATGAGCGCGACGGCGTCTCCGCGAATTGCCGCAGTGGTTGGGCGATCATCAAACGAGTGCACGACAACGTTGCCTGATTGATCCGGCGTCGCGGCGGTCGTCTCGACAACAAAATCGACTGCAAAATCGATTGCAGGATCGGTAGCTGTAACCCGAAGTGATCCTTGTCGTGTATCGCCGAACATCATGCGGAAACTGGGGGCTAGTGCGCTGACGAACGCAAGACATGCACGAACCTCATCGGTATGTAGTTTCTGTTGGCGGCCCAATGGAAGCAGGATGTCGCGTTCGTGGATCCATGAATCCCACAGGCCGTGGAGCAACACCGCGGTGATCGGTACATGACCCGACGGCGCTTCGGCGCGCAACTGGAGTTCGTGTTGTTGGATCGCTTGTCCTGTCGTTGTGAGGCGTTCAATGGATTCGATGAACGCTTGTTGCGTTTCTGCGATTGATCGATTTCGGTGCATAGACACGATGAGTTCGGGCGTCCTCGCCGGATCAAACGCTGCGAGCATTTGCGTTGGTGTGCCTCCGAGGCCCGCGCACAGCGATGCATTCCAAAAGTCATTCACCGTTTCGAGGTGCAGCACAACATCGAGCACGCTCCATCCGTCGCAACGAGATTGTGTTCGCCAAGCCGATTCGTCGAACGTAGCGACGATCGCGGCGAGACGCTCACGTTGTCGAATAAACGGCGCTATCGGATCTGCAACAACATCAGTTCCGATCGCAAAGACGGCCGCATCTCCATACCGAGGTTTGATCTGCACGAAGCAATTGCACCACAGCTGTGAAGGTGTTTGGGATTCATTCCACCTGAGCTTCGATTTGGTGGATCGTCCCGTAACACGTCGCAAACGCGCGGTGATCGGGCATCTCTGTTGGCGGGGAGTTTGGCGCCGTAAAGGAACCGACGTCAAACGTGAACCTGATCTGAGCTGGAATGACGAGGTGAACTTCGCAAATGCCGTTGGCTGCTGCGGGATCGTCGCGATATTCAGCGACGAGCGTGATGCGAAGCACGTTTGTGCCGAGTGGAGCTTGACCATTCACTAGAGGCGTTGTGCGAGTCGTAAGGACCGTGGGCCGGGGCAATTCGCGCGACACACTCGATGTCACGACCTTGCCGTGCGCGTCGACTCCAACGGCAACGACCGACCCGGCGATCTCGCAAGGCGTCGCCGACGTATTGCGCACAATGCCACTGCCGAAGTTATTTCCGGCTCCTGCCCCGCCGCCTTCAAAATCGATTGCCAAGTCGTGCAATGTGCACACGCGTTCCTTGTGGAGGGCGATCGTTACTTCGATTTCCTTACCGAGTCCGCTGTGTCCGGGAGGAGGGTTCTGCAAGATGATCGTTTCGGCGGGGCGCGCGTCGTCACGTACGCCCTCGAGATACCGAACGGTGAAGCCGCTTGTTTTGGCAACCTTCGCGGCTTGCGTCATCGTGAGCCCAGAGAGATCGGGCGCGCGTTGTGCCCTTCCGATTGAAGAGTTGATATTCACCGTCAAGATGTACGTGCCCAAATGACCGCTTGCAACGTGTGGCTGGCCGTTGACCACAATGATTCTCGGATCGCACGCAACAGCCGTCGCGAGCGCGTCGACGATTGTTCCGTTGCTATAAGAAAAGCGAATCAACGTGTCGGGCTTCGGAGTGCCGCATCCCGAAGGAAATGTGCCTATAGGCATTGAACGAATCATGTTGGCCAACGTTGTCGCTTGAATGGTGCCGAGCTCGGCGGGGGCACTTTCGAGGTCCTTCGATTTCACGTTCGTTTTGACAAACGAACAGATCAGAGCCGCATGTGGCGGAGTCGTCGGAAGCGGCTGATCTTCGTTGCGGGTAGGAATCGTCGCCGGACAAGTGCGAACGTCGAGCGTTGTGGGCGTGACAATTCGAACGCGCGGCCCAGTTGGTTTGGTGTTTTCGGCGCGAATCGCGATGAAGGCGATGCCTGCGATGATTGCGGCCGCAGCACACAATGCCGTGACGGCAACGACGTACGACTTCCGTCGTAAGGCAAGAGCGCCGCCAGCCGAACTTCCGTGCGCGATGCGTTGTTCTCGTTCGCTGTCGAGCGTGCGCCCGTAGCGCTGGAGGCGCTCGTCGACGCTGTTGTCCGCAGAGTTCGGTGTGTCAGCCATCGTTGGTTCCTAACGCGTTGCGAAGTTTTGCAGTACCGCGGGTTATGTGGTTGCGCAAGCTCGACACCGAACAGCCCAGCGTTGCAGCAGCTTCAGTGAGTGTGTATCCATGTGCGTGGACCAGTACAACCGCGCTGCGTTGTCGATGCGTGAGTTGCTGCAGTGCGACGGCAAGGTCACGATCAGGAATCGTGTGTTCAATCGAATGATCAACCTGTTCTGGCGGAAACACGATCGTTCGGCGTCGATATTTTCTCGAAGCTGATTGTCCGACCCGGAACAGATAACCCGTCGGGTTGCGCATCGCCGCGAGTTCGACGGGGTGTTCGCAGGCCCACAGCGCCGCGTCGTGAGCGGCCTCGGTGCCGACTTCAATGCCGTAGCGCGCAACTAACGCGCGGCCGACACACTCCACAATCGCAGCGATCGCGGCATCATGATGTGCAAGAGCGGCGTCGATCGACGGAGGCATTGATCTATCAGACCATCTCGACAACCGAAAGTGTCACGCGATCGGTCGGAAATGCCGTAACGGTCGCGGTGTCACCAACCTATTGCGGGACCAGGATACAGAATTCGTTGCCGTATGGATCGGCGAGCACCGTCCACGAGACGTCGCCTTTGCATCGATCATGAGTGTGGTCGGTCGAATCATCTCCGAATTATCGCCGCTCGCATCGCTTCCGCTGAACTTTGTCCCTTTTCCTGCGGTTACGGCAGGAAAAGGGACAAAGTTCGTCCGGTCATTGGCGGTACTAACCGGCGCCGTGACGATCGAGACCTTTCGGACGATGGCGCTTGGTCGGAGGAGGTGTTGGTTGCGGTGCGGCGACGCCAGCCGCGACTTTGCTGAGCAGTGTCCGCAAGGTTGCTATTTCAGTGTCGCTGATCGATTCGAAGATTGATCGCACACGTTGCTGGATCGCCGGCAACACATTGTCAAGGACGTCCTGCGCTGCTGGTGTGGTATCGAGCAGCACTTTGCGACGATCGTTGGGATCGTCGATGCGAATGACGAAGCCTTTGCGTTCGAGCGTGTCGATAAGACTTGTTACCGAACCGGTGGTGATGTGCATCCGTTGGGCTACTTCTCCAGCCGGTATTGGCGTTCCGGCACCTTCGATGACGGCGAGAGCGTTGAGGCCAGCGTGGGAGAGCCCAGCTGGTTTGCAAACTTCGGCGACGCTGGTTTCGATCAACAATCCGGTTCGTTCGAGTTCGCGAGCAGCGCTGCCCGCGATGAGCGATGCACCCGGATATTCCTTTGCGAACGCGATTTGTTCCCGTGAGCGCGCCAAGGCAGAGGCACTCTTGGCGCGAGTGCCTCCACCTTGTTGCGACGATTTCTTGGGGGTCAGTTCAAACTCCGGCGGCAATCTCAATGCGGGGCGGGCCGGCCACGCCGGCGCGGCTCATCGCTTCTTTGAGCTCGGCGCTGCCAGCAAAGCCTTCTGCTTGGCCGACTGTGGGGAAGCGATGAATCACAAAAATGTCGTTCTTGTCGGCAGGGTTCGTCATCACTTCGGCTCCGGTACAACCGTACTGCGCGCGCAGTGGTTCGACGCTGTCATACACGGAACGCCAGACGGCGTAGTCGGTAACTGGGTGGCGGACAAGCAACGTTGCGGACATGGATACTCCTCAGGTTTTGGGAACTTCGATCGGTGTTCGAAGTTCCTAGGGGTAAAGCTAACGAACCTAAAGATACTTGATTTCAAGATAAATGTCAAGCGGAATAGTCCCGGCCGACTCCTTGCATGTGGCTTTTCCATTGTTCCTCGGCCGCGGCGCCAGCACAAGAGTCGATGTCGGCGAGCGACACGTTGCGCGATTGAAACCACTTCAACTCGTCGGCAATCAGTTTCGGCTTTTTCTCGCGTTTGCTCACAACGACCATGTCGTGTTCATTTCGATCCGAAGAAGAACGCGCTGGCGTTGCCGTACAACCAGGCATCGCGAACATCATCGGGGAGATCAAGATTCGCGGCTTCACCAAGCGTGCGTTCGAACGACAACACTGGATAGTCGGACGCGAAGATGATCCGGTCTTTGCCGCGAGTGCGCATGTAGTGCAGCAGCGAATCCGGAAGCCGTTTTGGTGACCACGCGGACGTCATGAGTCGGAGGTTTTTGTATTTCAGCATCAGGCGAATTGCAGTGTCCCACCACGGATCCGCGCCGTGGATCATGCACAATTTGAGTTCGGGGAATCGATAACACACGCGATCGAGGTGCATCGGGTTCTGTGCCTCCGCGGGTAGCGGCGGCCCCGGAATGCCGGTGTTCATGCACAGCGCCAGATCGAGCTCGCAGCACTTGGTGTAGAGCGGGAAGTAGACCGCGTCCGTTGCCGGATACATGCCGTCGCCCCAGAAGCTCGGCCCGACCACCGCGTACGAAACTGGATGGTTCTGCACGAATGCCGTAAGCGTACGAACGGTTGGCATTGGTTTCAAGAGGTTGAATCCGCCAACTGCGAGCGTGAACCGATCGGGGTTGGCTTCAACGAACGATAACGCTCGACTATCGGTTTCGTTCACATTCGCCATGAGAATCGCACGTTCGATGTCGTTGGCATCCATGTCGTCGAGTAACTCGGAAAGTTCTGGTTGTTTCAGGAACGCCGCTCCGGCTTTGAAGTAATCCTCTTTAACTCGTATGAGCCAGTCGGCGGGATCCTTGCCGCCAATATCAACGTTTACTAGGCAGTCCATGGCGCGGGTCATGGCGTCGTTCCTTTGTGCTTGAGTAGATCTTGCAACGCGGGCTTAGTGTGCCGAGATGGTACGCGGCGACGGGTTCGTTCACGACGATTCGATGGCAGATTCTCAAAGAGTCATGGACCGCGATGCGTTGCGACATATCGCGAAGCGATGCATTGCCGCCGGCACCACGAACGAGCATTGCCGAACGTCAAGGCACGAACGACAAGTCACCAACCCAGACGGAGCACCGTGAACGACCGCGTGTACATCCACGAATTCATCGACATCATTGGCCACAACCGGGCCAACTACATGCAGCACATGACGGCGAACTGGAGTCCGATTGGCCAAGAAGAACGCAATCAGTTGTGTTACGGCGTATGGGCGCTGATCGGTTCCACAGGGGCGTGGCCCAAGACGGTCAACATGTGGGAACACGAGAATTGGTCGGGGCTGGCCGCTTCATTCGCGCATGAAAGTGTGGGCAAGGGTGCACAAGATCCGGCACTCGAAAGGTGGTGGGCAAAGGCGGCCAACTTCCGCAGCGGTGGCTACGACCGGATCATCGTCCCGGCACCGTGGACTCCGACGATTGAAGAACTTTGTGTCGACGGCGTCCGCGGGGATCTGTATGCACACGAATTGATCACGGTCGAACCGAACGGCGCTCGCGACGTGCTCGAGCGGGCGCGTGACGTTGCCGATCTCCACGCGCGCCACGGATGGAAGTTGTTCGGCGCGTTCACGACTGCGATGGGCAACGATGACGAAGCGCTGCTGTTGTGGTCGATCCCGACGTGGCAGCAATGGGCCGACGGTGAAGCCGATCGCGCACTGCAACAATGGCGCGGGAGTCTCGATGCGCTGGCGTTGGATCGCATCGTGATGGTCGATTCGCCACTGAACCCAATGCGTACCGGTCGTCAACCGCAACGATCCGACCGCGTCGACTGGACCGATGAGTTCGACGAGTTCGACGTTTGAGTCTTCGATTTTCCGCGAGGCGAGGACGGCGATCCAAGATGCTGAAGGCAACGAGTTCTGCGTGTCATGAACGCCAGGGCAGTAGCATTGCGCATCGGCGAGCCGGAGGCTGTCATCATCGACTCGATCGTATTTCCCGTCTGAATTTGGAGTTGCTCATGTTTGATCTCGTCATTCGCAATGGAACAATCGTTGATGGCACCGGATCGCCTCGCGTGGTTGGCGACGTTGCGATGGCCGACGGTCTGCTCCTACAAGTCGGTGGCACCGCAGTCGGTGAGGCACGCGAAACGATTGATGCGACCGGCTTGATTGTGACGCCCGGCTTCGTGGACCATCACACGCACTACGACGGTCAGGCGACGTGGGATGAACTTCTGGAGCCGTCATCGGTACACGGCGTAACGACTGTTGTCGCGGGCAATTGTGGTGTCGGTTTCGCGCCAGCACGGCCGAGTGAACATCAGCAACTTATCGAGCTGATGGAAGCCGTCGAAGATATTCCTGGCTCGGCACTCATCGAAGGACTCACGTGGGATTGGGAGACCTTCCCCGAATATCTCGACGCGCTGGAACGTCGGGTGTGGTCGGTTGATGTCGCCGCGATGATTGCGCACAGCGCGCTGCGCGTATACGTGATGGGCGATCGTGGGGCGCGCAACGAAGCTGCAACCGAATCCGATATCGACTCCATGGGAAGGCTCGTTGCCGAAGCGGTCGAAGCCGGAGCTATGGGCTTTTCCACATCGCGAACGCTCGGCCATACCACTCGCGACGGTGTGCCCGTCCCGGGAACGTTTGCTTCCGAAGACGAACTCTTTGGAATCGCCGCCGCGATGAGCACCACCGACAAGACCGGTCTGCTTGAAATTGCGGAGCTCGGTGCTGCGGGTGAAGGTGGCATGTTGAAAGAACTCGACTGGATGCGGCGAGTATCGCTCGAATTCGGTACGAAGATCACGTATCTCTTGTTGCAGTTCGCATCGGCGCCCGACGAATGGCGAGAGATGCTGTTGCAAACCCAAGCGAGCCGTGCCGAAGGTGCCGACATCACCGCGCAGGTTGCCAACCGTCCGTTTGGAATGCTCATTGGTTTTCCCAGCTACCACGCTTTCCAGAAGCGCCCGACGTACGCGGGGCTGGTACAGCAGGGTCTCCAAGGTCCTGCGCTTGCAGCTGAACTTCGCAAACCCGAAGTGAAGGCAGCGATCCTGAGCGAATCCGACACCGCCGACAGCGGAACGCATTTCGATGGACTCGCCGGGCTTGTGCAAGCGTCGACCGACCAGCTGTTTCCGCTTGTGGGCGACTGCGACTACGAACCTACGCCCGAGATGAGTATCGGTGCCGCGGCGAAACGCGCTGGAGTTGATCCGCTCGAATACCTTTACGACGTCCTCTGCGAAAAAGACGCAGGTAATCTACTGATGCTGCCGTTCTTCAACTACGTCGAAGGCAACCACGACGCGCTCTACGAGATGATGCAACACCCGACGACAGTGATGGGTCTCGGCGATGGCGGGGCACACTGCGCGATGATCTGCGACGCATCAATGCCGACGTACTTGTTGTCGCACTGGGTCCGCGATCGTTCACGCGGCCCGCGAATCGAACTCGAAGTTGCGATTCAGATGCAAACCAAAGACTGTGCCGATCTGTTTGGTCTAACGGATCGTGGAACGCTCGAAGTTGGCAAGCGCGCGGATATCAACATCATCGATCTCGAAACTGTGGGGATTGAACCGCCGCGCTCAGTCGCGGATCTGCCCGCGGGCGGCCGACGGTTGTTGCAAGGCGCGCACGGTTACGTAGCGACGATCGTTGCCGGCGAAGTCACGCGCCGCCATGGTGTGGACACGGGCGCTCGCCCCGGCCGTTTAGTGCGCGGCCGTCGGTAAATCTGCCTGCAATTCCTGCGCGGTTGCGGCAGCGGCTTGTGTGCCGAGCGTTGGTCACCCGGATCACCTTGTCCAACCTTTTCGAAAGGCTCCCATTGAGCGATTCAGTCATCGATGATCTTCGCAACGTGCTTGGCGCGATTGTTCGCACCGACGCTGAGATTCTGCACTCTCGCCGTCACGACTACTGGGCCGTGAGCCACCTGCGCGATTGGCTGAAGGTCGCGCTTGAGACGCCACGATGTGTGGTGCAACCGACGACAACGGCTGAAGTCCAAACGCTGCTGCGATATTGCAATGCGCACAGCATTGCAGTGATGCCGTTTGGTCTGGGGAGTGGCGTTTGCGGCGGCATCCTGCCAACCAATGAGGTGGTGCTACTCGACCTTTCCACGATGAACGCGATTCGCGAAATCAACGAACACGACATGACCGCGACCTTCGAAGCCGGCAAGAACGGGCTTGAAGCCGAAGAAGCGGTCGCGGCGCATGGGCTGACGATTGGTCACTGGCCACAGTCGATCGGCGTGAGCAGCGTTGGAGGTTGGATCTCGACCCGAGCCTCGGGACAATTCTCAACTGCGTACGGCAACATCGAAGACATCGTGTATTCGATCGAAGCGGTGCTGCCCAATGGCGATCTTGTGCAACTGGGCAAGGCACCGAGGGCCGCGGCGGGGCCGGATTTGCGCCATGTCTTGATGGGCGCGGAAGGCACGATGGGGGTGGTGACAGCGGTAACGCTTTCGTTACGCAAAGCTGCGCAACGACGTGCCTACAGCGCGTTCTACTGCGATTCAATGCCCCAAGGTATTGAGGCCCAACGCCAAATCATTGGAGCTGATTGGCGCCCACCCGTGATGCGCCAATACGACGCATCGGAGGTTAAACGCAACTTCCGTGAGTACTTCCTTGAGGGCAAAGCACTGCTGTTTATGGTGCATGAGGGCCCAGCAGTGCGCGTCGAAGCTGAGCTAGGCGACATCGCACGAATCGTGGCCGCGGCGGGTCTACAACCGTGCGATCCCGCCGTCGCGGAATTATGGATGGGCAAACGCAATCACGTTGTGGAGTGGAAAGACTTTTTCGAAAAGGGTGCCGTCGTCGACACGATTGAGATCTCAGCACCGTGGTCCAAGATCGACACCATTTACGACGATGCCGTCGCGTCGCTCAAAGCGCGCGAAGGCGTGATAACTGCATCGGCGCACAGTTCGCACGCGTATCGCAGTGGCGTCAACTACTACTTTTCTTTCGCTGCACTGTGCGAGCCTGAAGCAATGGAATCAATGTATTTCGATTGTTGGCGCCGAGTTATGGAGGCAACCATCAAACACGGGGGTGGTATCGCCCATCACCACGGCGCAGGCCGGTTGCGTAAGCCCTATCTTGAAAGTGATCTCGGCGCGACTGGGGTCGCGTTGTTGCGAACCCTCAAAGCCGCCGTCGACCCGAACGGCATCATGAATCCGGGAAACCTGATTCCCGAAGAGACCATTACTGAGTACCCACGTTGACCACGACATTGATAACGGAAGCACTCCATCGACCATGCGCGAGACTGAACGCTGTGGAAGCTCCTGCATTGTTCATCCCCGATGGTGACGATTACGTCGCCACGATTCTTACCCAAGGGGGTTGGGATCCGAATGCCGCGAACGGTGGGATGGTGCTCGCGCTGCTCGGCCATTGTCTCGATGATGTGCCGACGTTGGCTCCGATGGTGTTGAGCCGGTTCACCGCTGATCTCGTGCGTCCGGTGCCAATAGGTAGACGACTCCACATCGTGCCAAGCATCGTGCGTGAGGGCAAGAAGATTCAGGTTGTACAGCTCGTTTTACTCTCCGAAGGCGTGGAATACGTTCGAGCGACTGCACTGCGCGTGCGGGCGCTCGACGTGAGCGATATCGACAACCTCCCGAAGAGTTCCAGCGACGCCCGCCCGGCGGACGCCATCGTCGGTCCACACGAATCGGTGAGCTACAGCAAATCCGCGTTGGGTGAGGTTGGGTTTCTTTGCGCAATTGACATGTTGCAAGCGCCGATGCGGACTGGACCTGGATTTGGAGTGTGGATCAAGTTCAACACACCCGTCGTTGCGGGTTCGCCGATGCGTCCGAACGCTCGGCTGGTTGCCGTACTCGATTTCGTGAACCTCATCAATGTCGATTTCGGCCGTGCCGATCTCAGCATGATCAACGCCGATGTGACCGGACACATCTTGCGCCCGCCGATCAGCGACTGGATCGCGATTACTGGCGACACCCGATTTCATGCACAATCGGGCCGCGGCGTCTCGACCGCGACGTTGAGCGACGACGACGGCATTTTCGCCGTCGCTTCAACTTCGCAACTCATCCAGCATCGCTGACGCTGCCGATCCGGCACGTATCGACTAACGACGCTCAGGCCCCTGCATGGTGAACGCCAGAAATCCACCAATGATGCAGACCCCGCTCACCAAGATCATGAACCTGCGCAAGCCCGCCACGGGATCGGTTGCAGTAGCGACCATCGCAACGGCAACGGCGACACTGATGATCCCACCGAGATCCATACCCATACGCGACATCGCGCCGCCGATACCTAAGTGCTCGGCCGGAACTGTCCGCAATGCCGCGCTGTTGCAAGCGGCATGGGCGAACCCAACTCCGATGCCGTAGACAATCGATACAGGCAAAAAGAGTCCGTAAACATTCTTGGATTTCTCCACAAACAGCGCCATCACGATCCCCGCAATCGCAATCAACACAGTTCCCGGAACGATAACGGTACGCGCACCGCGTCGATCCGCAATGCGCCCCGATACAAAAGACAACGGACCGCCAAAGAGTGGAATCACCGCGACTGCAAGCCCAGCTCGAAACGTACTGAGATGCCAGACATCGGTGAGTAAACGAATGAACGAAAAAAACGTGCCCGCAAACGTGCCCGCAATCATGATGTTCAGCAGCACACCGCGCCGATACGAGGGGTCGCCGAACAACGGGATGAACAACACCGGATCGGTTTGGTGTCGCGAGCGAATCACGACCAGCGTCAGCAACGAGACCGCCGCGATTCCTGCGGCACTGGTCTTGAGATCCCCCAGACCCCACGCGTTAATTTTGGTGATCGCGAGCACCAGCGACGCCATGCCCGCGGCTAACGCGGCGACGCCGATGAGATCCGGAGGGGCTGTTGGTGGTTTCGGTGGGGTTCTCGGCAATCGCTTGTGCAGCACGAAACACAACACGATCCCGATAGGTACGTTGCACGCGAAGGTTGCATGCCAGCCAATGTTGTCGACCAGAGCGCCCCCGAGGACCGGCCCGATCGATGCAGCCACCCCGCCCGCGGCCCCCAAGCTGCCGACAATGGTGGCTCGTTGATCGGTGCGAAACGCATCAAGCAGAATCGGCAGCGCCGCGCTTGATTCGCCCACCAATCCAGCCGCTTGGATGATCCTGCCGAAGATCAACACCCACACTGAGGGCGACCAAGCGACGAAAGCCGAACCGAGCGTGAACGTTGCGAGCCCGCCAATCAAGATCCGCTCGCGCCCGAAACGATCGGCCATCCAGCCGGCGGGTACCAGTGCCGATGCCGCGGCGATGGAAAACCCGGTAAGCGCCCAAGCGACGGTCGAGCCGTCGTGCTTAAAGGTTCGGCTGATGTCGCCGAAGGCCACGAAGATCAACGAGAAGTTGATTGAGGTCAACAAAGTCGAGCCGGTGAGGAGCGCGAACAGTCGCCAAGGGCGGTCAGTGAGTGATGGGCGAGTGCCCACGGAAGCGGTGCGATTCATGGAGCTATCGACACTAAGCGCCGACGACCTGTCGGCCCGGCAAACGGTCAACTTGGAACTGGTGGCTGTGGCCCGCGAGGATGGAGTTCGATGGCGACCACCGACCCGACAGAACGCGAAGCCCTGCGGGCGAAGTATCGCGAAGAACGCGACAAACGCATCCGCTCCGATGGCAATGAGCAGTATGTGCAGCCCACCGGTCGCTTCGCGCACTTCCTCGATGACCCGTACATTGCGCCCGTTCCCCGCGAGCCGCGTTTCGACGATGTCACGGTTGCCATCATCGGTGGAGGCTTCGCGGGCCTCTGTACAGGTGCTCGCCTCAAACAAGCGGGCATCAGCGACGTTTCGATTATCGAAGGTGGCGGTGATGTGGGGGGCGCGTGGTACTGGAATCGCTATCCCGGTGCCATGTGCGACACCGCGGCGATGATCTATCTGCCGTTGCTCGAAGAAACGAACTATCTCCCAACCAAGAAGTACACGTACGCGCCCGAAATACACGCGCATGCGCAACGCATCGCGACGCAATTCGACCTGTACGACAACGCCTTGCTCTCAACGGAAATCACGGATTTGCGTTGGCACGAAGCATCCGCCCGTTGGGTCATCACGACGAATCGCGGCGATTCCATTCGTGCGAAATTTGTGTCGATGGGCACTGGCCCATTGCACCGGCCGAAGTTGCCCGGCATTGCCGGCCTCGACACCTTCGGGGGGCACTGCTTCCATACCAGTCGCTGGGACTACGACTACACCGGCGGTGATGCACAGGGTGCACCGATGAACAACCTCGCGAACAAACGGGTTGGCATTATTGGTACCGGCGCGACTTCGATTCAGTGCATTCCCTCGTTGTCGCGCGACTCTGGCGAACTGTTTGTTTTCCAACGAACGCCGTCGTCGATTGATATCCGCAACAATCATGCAATCGAACCCGTTGCGCTGGGCGAGTTGGAACCGGGTTGGCAATACGCCTGGCTCACAAATTTTGCAACTTTGCAGACCGGTGGATTCACCGACGTCGATTACGTGAAAGACGGCTGGACCGATATCGCCCAGCGGATCCGCGATCGCATCGTCGCGGCAGTGAGCGAGGGTGCGGAGTTCACTCCGGAGCTTGCCTTACGCTGCTTTGAAGACAGCGACGACGACAAGATGAACGCAATTCGGGCACGCGTCGATAATGTCGTGGCCGACGAAGCCACTGCGGCAGCGCTGAAACCGTGGTTTCGTCAACTGTGCAAACGTCCGTGTTTTCACGATGAATATCTCGACGCGTACAACAATCCGAATACGCACCTCATCGACACCGACGGCCAAGGCGTCGAGCGCATCGACGAGACCGGCGTGTGGGTGAACGGCGAGCATCACGAACTGGACTGCATCATCTTTGCTTCCGGCTTCGAAGTCGGTACGGATTTCGCTCGCCGTTCGGGTTTTGAAACCACGGGTCGCGATGGACTCACACTTACGGAGTGCTGGGCCGAAGGGATGCAGTCCCTGCACGGAATGCACGTTCACGGATTCCCAAACCTCTTCATCGTCAGCATTAGCCAAGCCGCGAACTTGATATCTAACGTGACACACAATTTGGTGGAAGCCGGTTCGACCATCGCGGCGATCATTGTGAACGCGCTCGACTGTGATGCGAGCACCGTTGAAACGACCCGAGCAGCACAAGATGCATGGATCGCGAAACTCGAAGGCAACGAGCGCGGTTTCCTCGGAAATCCAGAATGTACGCCCGGCTATTACAACAACGAAGGCAAAGCGATCGGTCGGCGGGAGCGCCTGAATGGCAGCGGCTATCCCGATGGTCCGGTGGCGTTCTTCGCCTACATCGATGCGTGGCGCAACAACGGCGAGTTTACGGGATTGACGTTCGGCTAGCGGTGGCCGAAATCGACACGTCACTTACTCGAACCGAGACAACAACCAAACGCCATGTCGCGCACGCGACCTGGGCGTTGTTTGTTGGGCTTGCGATGATGCTGCTGGCCGCAGGGCTCTTCGGATCATTGCTTGGAGTGCGGGCCGAACGAGCGAAGGTTGCGACGCTCGTCAGTGGCGTCATGAGCGCGGCGTACTACATCGGCTTTCTCACCGGAGCCCGATTCGCATTGCGTGCGTTGACGAGGGTTGGCCATATCCGCGCCTATGCCGCGCTGGCTTCGGGACTGTCCGCCGCGATGGTCACCGTAGGCCTCACGGGAGCGCCAGCCGCGTGGATTGCGTTGCGGTTTGTGACCGGGCTTTGCATGGCAGGGCAGTACGTCGTGGCCGAATCGTGGCTCAACGATTTGGCGACGAACGCGAATCGCGGCAGGCTGCTCGCGGTGTACTCCCTCGTTACGACGGGAGCGTTTGGTATCGGACAAGTGTTGTTGTTTTCGTTCGATACCCACATCGTGACGGGCTTCGCAGTCGCGGGCATCGTTGCTTCGCTCGCGGTCGCGCCAGTGGCGCTGTCGGAAGCCGCGATTGCGCCGGTCATTGAAGACGCCGAGCCGATTTCGTTGCGAGAGCTGGCGCGAGTGGTGCCGACTGGCGTGGGTTCCTGTGCGATCGTGGGTGCGGCCCACGGCGCGCTCGCGGGGATGGGCGCGTTGTACGCGACGCGTATCGGAATGCCGGCGCACCAAATTGGTTTGTTCCTGGCGTTACCGAGCGTGGGCGGGATGATTCTGCAATGGCCAATATCGGCAGCGGCTGATGAACTTGATCGTCGAGCCGTCGGTGTTGGGGCCTCAGCAATTGCATCGGCGTGTGCTGCGGGTCTGTTGTTGGGTCACGAGCACCGCCTACTCGTCTTCGTGCTGATCACGATGTTGGGCGCGTTCACGTACCCGCTGTATTCGATTGCAGCTGCGTACACCAATGATTGGATCGATCCGGAACACGTGAATGCCGCGGCATCGCAACTGGTCTCGTTGTATGGGCTCGGCGCCGTGGTCGGTCCACTGATCGCTACGGGCCTGCTCATCGTTACTGGCCCCAATGGCTTCTTTTGGTCTTTGTTCGCGATTCATGCGATATTGGCTGGATTTTTCCTGTACCGAATGGTCGCGTGGCGCTCGCCGCTCGCCAAGGTCGCACCGAATGAGCTATCGCTTCCGGCGCGCGTCTTTTTCATTCCGGCCACGATCGTAGGAATGAGTCGTCGCCCGCGTCGCCGCACGCGATAGCGAGCGAAGCGATGCAATCGCAGCAACAGTCGTTGCCGTGCTGCGGCAACCGTGCTGCGGCAACCTTGCTGGATAGATTTCGACCATGCAGTCGATCACGCTGGATTCACTTCGGCTCTTTGTGCACATCACCGCCGCGTGCATTTGGGTTGGAGGCCAAATTGTGCTCGCCGCAATTGTTCCCGTTGTGCGCAAACACGCGGGGCGAGAAACGACCCTCGCGATCGCGCATCAATTTCAACGCATTGCCTGGCCCGCCTTTGCCGTGTTACTCGCCACTGGCGCATGGAACCTTTCCGTAGTCAACGTCGGCGACCGGTCGAGCGCGTATCTGACAAGTCTGTTCGTCAAGCTGATGTTGGTTTTCGTTTCTGGCGCGTGCGCGGCCGCGCACACGGTGCTCGCTCGAAGTAAGCCAGCAGTCGGCGGCGCGCTCGCAGGGATCGGCTTGGTGGCAGCACTCGGCGCGACGCTCCTCGGCACCACCCTGCACCTCGGATAACGCCGCCACCAGGCGGAGTGGGAGCGCAGATCTCGCAGCAAGCACCACGAACGTACGCGCGACGTTGTGAACGAAGTCGACAGCCAGTAATGTTCGAGACGGACTGCGCCAAGCGGTCGCGCAACACGCTTTGCTTGGACGCTCAGTGCACCGGGATCGCGTGGAGGATTGCTCACATGACAGCACAACGTTGGCAACGGCGGATTGCGCTCGCAATCACCGCCACCCTGGCGATGGCGCTCGGAGTCGGAGTCGTCCCGGCCCGCGCGGCCGCGAAACCGCGGGTCAACGCGTTAGCGCCAGCGACACCCCAGAAGCGGGCAGCAACGCTCCGTCACGCGAATGTCGCTCGCAAGCAACGCGAGGAACGGGCGAAGACCAGGCTTCAAGCCGAAAGTGCTCTGCGCATCATTCAACGTGCGCACCGCAACGGTAAAGGCGTGATGGGAAAGAACTCGATAGCCCGCAGCAGCACAGCCAACGTCGTGTTCTCGCAAACAACTGGCCTAGCCTCTGGCCAGACTCTTCAAGTCACCGGCACCGGCCTTACTCCCGCGAACTACTTGTTCATCGTCGAGTGCGCTGTCGACGCCGGGAACGGCTTTACCGACTGTGACCTGAACGAATACACCCCGAACTGGATCGACTCACTCGGCACCGTGACCACGACCAAATCGGCGAGCCGGCACATCACCCTGAGCGGCAATGTGTACGACTGCGGGGCGGCTGCGAACCTGTGCTTCTTTTCGTGGCTTGACCTTGGCTCAGGAGCCACCGCGGACCTTCCTCTCAGTTTTGACCCCAATGCGGGTTCGGTGCTCACTGCAAAGGTCACGCCGGCCAACAACCTGGTGCACTTCCAGACGGTGACCATTGACGGCAACTTGGCGGGGCTCGCGAACGGTTACGTCCAGATCGCTCAGTGCCCGACCGGTGCGGGAGTGGGAAGTTGTGTGAACACCGCCAACGGGTACGCAGATACCGATGCCCAGGGCATTTTCACGACCTCTATGAATGTCCGTAGATTGATCGGCGCATCCTCGCAAACGGTGGATTGTGTGGTCTCTGGTGCATGCGAAATCGTCGTGTCGTCGGGCCGTAGCCTCGATCTCATCGTTCGGATTCCCATCAGCTTCGATCCGAACGGGCCGCTTCCCGAGCCCGTAACCCTAACGATTTCTCCGGCCGGTGCGCTGCTGGATCGCCAGCCGGTCGTTCTGACCGGCAAGGGATTCACGCCGAACGCGTACGTCGACATTTCGCGTTGTGGCACTCCTGCCGGAGGCCAAATCGAGTGTGGTGATTTCGGCGCCGGGAGTAGCGGCACCGACCAAAATGGTCAGTTCACCTTTAGCGACACTGCGTTGCGGCTCTACGCGACGTATAACAGCGGCGTGCTTGATTGTGCCGTCGATGCCTGTTCGTATTTTGCGACGAGCTACGACGGATTCAGCGCGTCCGTCAATATTATGTTCGACGCATCGGTGCCGCCGCCGCCCCTGCCGTCGATGACGGTGACGCCGAGCACAGGTCTACACAATGCTCAAACAATCACCCTGCAAGGAGCCAATTGGGGGTCCAACTACATCGCGTTGAATGAGTGCGCTGCGGCGATCAACTGCGTGCGCAGCTACGCCGATGTTCAGGTACTCGCCAACGGTACGTTCGTCACGACGATTTCGGTCGCACGCCTCCTGTCGAACTACGACGGTACCTACACCGACTGTGCGGATCCGGTTGCGCAATGCACAATTAATGCGTACGACTATTACTCAGGTTTCCAAGCCTCAGCTCCGGTGACGTTTAAGGGCGGGCCGATCAGTTTGCCGACCGCGCGGCTGCAAAGCAATCGAGCGCTCCACGATGGCCGCTCGGCAAATGTACTGGGCGACCATTGGTTCCCGGGAGATGCGATCTACGCCCAGCAGTGCATAGGCGACCTCGCCGGACAACAACTTTCGTGCGGGTACTCGCGCGCTCAGCCGCAAAAGGTTTCCGCCGACGGCACGATTCTGGTTGCATTTACTCCACGTCGCCAGTTGATCCAGAGGATTTGTGGCCCCAACGGCTGCCCTGGGCAGACTCCCTTGGATTGTTTGGATCCGCAATATCAATGCACCGTGGAGGTCAGCGACAATTCTGGCGGCTACATCTCACTCCCCGTGCACTTCGACCGCGGTGCACCACTCGCTGCGCCGCCGACGCTCACGGCCACGCCAACGACCAAGCTTCACGACGGTCAAGTAATCGAGCTGCGCGGTTCCGGATTCGATGCGTTGTCATCCGTCTACACCGAGATTTGTCAGCGCGCTTCGTTGCCAACTGCGTGTCGGCGAGGTGCAGTCCTGTATGCCGATCGGGAAGGCCGAATTGGCGTCCCGTACACCGTGCGTCGGGTGATGCAATCCACAACTGATCGGGTCGTGTGCGGCACGAACGCAGTGGAGTGCGATCTGGTCACATCGGGCTACTTCGGACCGTTGCCGTCATCTCCGATCCCGCTGTCGTTCGATTCGGGTTCGCCGCTGCTGGTGCCGAGCGTTTCGGTGACCCCGAGTACAAACCTCACGAACGGCCAAGTCGTCGAGATCAGCGGATCAGGATTTTCGGCCAACGCATCGCTGGTCGTTATCGAATGTGCGGCTGGGAGCATTGGTGCCGCGAACTGTGACGTCGCGCACTACGCGCGACCCGACGCCGACGCCAACGGAATGGTCACGACGACGTTCCCCGTCGCATCAAGTTTCGTGCTGAAGGACGGCACGACGATTGATTGCGCCGCGAGCGCGGCAGCATGTTTCCTTGCGGTGGCGGACCTCAGCGATTTCGCCAATGCGAACTCGGTTCCGTTGACCTTTGCCGCAGCGACTCCGTCTGCACCGGTTCAGCATCACCGGTTCCGAAATCGCCGCAGGCTGATCCGCTCGATTACAGCAAATATTCCTCGCCCGACGCACGGACAGTGATGTCGCTGATCGAGACGCCCCACGGCTGATTGATCACATGCACCACAGTTTCGGCGATCTGTTCGGGAACGATTGACCAATATTTGATGTTGTTCGGATCGGCGAGTGCTTCGGGCAACTCGCCGGTCATCGACTGCATGATGTGTTCACCAAATTCAGCGACACGATGACCCAGAATTCCAATAATGGCTTCAGGATTCACGACCGAGGCGCCGAGGTTCGTGGACGGCACGCCGGTTGGTTTGACGATCGTGACTTTGATCTTGCCTTGAGATTCGACGCGTAGCGCTTCGGAAAGCACATTCACAGCTGCCTTCGTTGCGCTGTATACCGCGGCACCCGCATTCGGGAAGTTGCCGTAAATCGACGAGATGTTGATCACGTGGCCTCGACCTTGCGTGATCATTTGGTCGTAGCTCGCAGTGATCCCGTGCAGAACGCCTTTGAGGTTGATGTCGATGCAACGGTCCCAGGCTTCTGACGCCAGTGCGTGGTCGGCGTAAAAGGCGAGCGGCATTGTTCCCGCGTTGTTGACGATCACATCAACCGCGCCGAACCGTGCGACGGCGAATGCGATGAGTTCCGACATCTCGGCGCGACTCGTGACGTCGGCTCGGAGACCAGCGGCCTTGCCACCAGCTGCGGTGATTTCGTTCACAACTGTATCGATCGCGGCTTGGTCAATATCCGCGGCGATGACGCTGGCACCCAAGGCCGCAGTCATACGACAGATCAGGGCGCCGAAACCGCCTCCAGCACCGGTAACGACAATGACCTTACCGGTGACAAAGTTCGGACTGGTTTGGGTATCGGTTGATGTCATGGACGCAGTTGATCATTTCCGCGCGGGGCGGTGCCAAACGACACGGAGGCGAAGCGCGCTGCCGGGCTTACCGTCGACTATTGCGAGGCTTGGTCGCGCAACACTCGACGCAGAATCTTTCCCGACGCAGATTTCGGGATCACATCAATGAAATGCAAAATCCGAATTTGCTTATAGGTCGCAACCCGCTCGGCCACAAACGCTTGGATGTCGGCCGCGGATGCTTGCTGATCGGGTTTCAACACGACGTATCCGACGGGAATCTCACCGGCCTCGGGATCGGCAAGGCCAATGACCGCAGCATCCGCGACTGCAGGATGGGTGAGCAGCAGCGCTTCGAGTTCCGCGGGCGGAACCTGAAAACCTTTGAATTTAATGAGCTCCTTGAGCCGATCGACGATGAAGAGGTGGCCCTCGGAATCAACGTGTCCGATATCTCCGGTATGCAGCCAACCGTCCGCATCGATGGTTTCTGCAGTCGCGGTTTCGTTGTTCAGATAGCCCTTCATCACCTGCGGGCCGCGCACCCATACCTCGCCGTCGAGATCGATATCGAACGACTCGCCCGTTACCGGATCAACAATCTGGAGTTCGGTTTGCGGAGCAGTAATGCCGGCCGATCCGGGCTTGAATTTGCCGGGGGGCGTGAGGTGTGTGACGGGGGATAGTTCCGTCATGCCGTAACCCTGCACAACTTCGCAACCAATGCGAGCGCCAGCCTCGAGCGCAAGCTCGGCGGAAAGCGGAGCCGCACCCGAAAAGATTTGCTTGATGCTGGAGAGGTCGTAGTCGTCGATCATTGGATGCTTCGCGAGGGCGACGACAATTGGAGGCGCTACGAACGAACGGGTGATGCGATGAGTTTGGTGCGCTTCGAGGAACTGTTGGAGATCAAAACGCGGCATCGTGACGATGGTGGCGCCGGCAGCAAGACCAGTGTTCATCAGCACTTGCATGCCGTAGATATGAAAGAACGGCAGGACCGCGATGAGCGTTTCGTCGCGTTCTATCTTCGCGGGTTCCATCACTTGCATGATGTTGGCGACAAGATTGCGGTGCGTCAACATCACACCTTTGGACAAGCCGGTTGTGCCCGATGAATACGGCAGCGCGACAACATCGTCAAGCATTACGGGCACTTGCGCGGTCAACGGTGCGCCAAAGATCGATTGCAGCGATGGTTCGGGCTGCTCGGCACTATCGAGGACGTACAGATTGGTGACGAGCGAATCGGCCATCGCCTCGCGTGCGGCACCAAGAAATGCGCTACTCGTTACCAAGATGCTGGCTCGAGCGTCGTTGAGCTGATGGTGCACTTCCGCCGCGGTATACGTCGGGTTGATCGTCGTGATCGTTCCTCCGGCGAGCGCCACTGCGTGAAAGACTGTTGCGTATTCCGGCGTGTTCGCAGCCATCAGCGCAAGCACATCGCCAGAGCCGAATCCCATAGCGCTGAGTCCACCGGCAAGTGAGCGTACGTCGGCCTCGAGCTGCCCGTAGGTTAAGACTCGGCCGGTTGGCCCATCGATGAGTGCCGGCTTGTCGCGGAGGTCCTGGGCATGGCGCAACACAAATTCGGTGAGCGGCACCGAGGGAATCGCAACGTCGTCGAGCGGGCTGTAATGAATCATCCCGAGGTACTACCACAGCCCCGATGAGACCTCAACCTCGGTTGGCACTCATGCTTTGTACGACATCGGCACGACGAGGCGTCCGTCGGACAGCATCGGTGGCGGTTGAAAGTCCGGATTTTTCTGGAAGAAATACGGATGAAAGTAGGGATCATCATTCAAAACAGTGCGCCACCGATTTTGAATCATCTCAATTTCGTGTGGGTGTACTCGGCTTTCGCGCGAAGCAGATTCGTAGTGGAGCAGCTGCACATCGGGGTTGTAGACACACCGATATCCGGCGTTGCGGACTTTGAAACAAAAGTCGACGTCGTTGTAGTTCACGGGTAAATCGATGTCGAAACCGCCAACCTCCTCGAACACGACACGAGGAACCATTGCGCACGCTGCTGTGACAGCGCTGTAGTTGCAGACTGCATTGGCATTCGAAAAATACCCGTTGAAGTCGCCCCGAAATCCTCGGTATTGATGCGACGGCAGCCCGCCGTGGGCGATGACGCCAACGTGTTGCAACCGCAGATCGTTGAAGAATAATTTCGCTCCTACGATGCCGACTCCAGGGGCTGTTGCATGCATCACGAGTCGCTCAAGCCAGAGCGATGATCCGGCCAATGATGGATAGGTGTCGCGCCATGTATCCGGTAAAACCTCAACGTCGTCGTTGAGCAGCAGAATCATCTCTCCGTTTGACGCCCCGACTCCAAGGTTCACCTTGTCGGAAAAATTGAAGGCGGAATCGTACGGGACGACATGGAGTCGGTTGCCTGCGATGCTCAAAAGATCTGACAACACGTCGGGTGTTACTGAGGCATCCGCGACCACAACAAGTTCGTAGTTTTCGTAGCTTGAGCGCTCAACGATGCTCTGCACCGCGTTCGTCACCAGGGTGGTGATTGCTCCAGAAAGACGTTTGGCACCTCCGGCAGTTGGTATAACAATGCTGATGAGAGGGTCAGTTGTGAGGGCTGGGACGATTGTGTGCACACCTCCGGACGCGTTGTTGGTGATTCGACCTTGAAACGACGTCCGCTCGAAATGCTCGTTAATGGCTCTTCGTGCCGCATCCGCGGCGTAGGGCTTGGCATTGATGTCTGCGGCTGCGGAATTCTCGACTGCTCGCCAGTGGTAACAAACCTCGCGCACGTGATGGACGCGACGAGCGGCCTCAGTGACTCGAAGTACAAGATCCCAGTCCTGAGAACCATCAAAGTCCTTGCGAAATCGACCCACTTCATCCACGAGCGATCGGCGCAGCACGCTGAGGTGACAGGTGTACATCTGAACTTGGAAACGCTCCGGAGACCAATCTGGTTTCAAAAACAGATCGAAATGTTGGCCGTATTCATCGATTTTGTCTTCGTCGGTATAGAGATAATCGATCGCTTCATCTGCGGCGAGCGCGTCGGCAACGCGGCGCAAAGCTTCCGGATGAAGTGCATCGTCGTGATCGAGCAACGCGACAAATTCGCCGTCTGCCTGTGCAAACGCGGTATTGCTCGCAGCGGCGATTCCTGCGGCCGTGTCGTGGTAACTCACGATGACGCGTGGATCTCTCGCTGCCGCGGCATCGAGAATCCGCCGGACATAGGGCTTGGACGAACCATCGTCGACGATGCAGTGTTGCCACGAAGGGAGTGTTTGCGCTGAGACGGAAGCCAACATGGCAATCAGCGCGTACTCCGGCGGATTGTGGACCGGCGTTAGAATCGAAATGAGCGGGGGGTTCATTAACGAGTCCGAAGCGCTCGCAACTTGCGCAACGGGGCGAGCGCAGCCATCATCGCTTTCCAGACTCTCGCATTGTGCATGCGGTCGAGTTCAATGACCGCCTGTTCTCGACTGCTCGCGAAGCTGGTTGCTTCTAAACATTCGCCTTGTGCAACACCGAGACGGATTTCCAACTCGCGGATTTGCGTACGGGCTTCGAGTAGTTCATTGTTGCTTTTCAGGACCAACGCTCGGGCATCAGTCAATGCCGCTCGGAGGTCCGCGACCAGCGTCAGCGCATCATTTGCGTCTAGTTCACTCATTGGGTAGGCACCATTCGCCACGCAAATCGACGAGACCGTTGCGTTCAGGACTTGTGCCGGGCTGCACCCTGAGCGGGAACCCTTCGGCTACCAGATCGTAGATATGGAGCATTTGATCGTCGCTGAGGGATGCTCCAACGCGCCAATCGCCGGGCATTAACGGCAAAGGGTTGAGTACGTAGTCCACGTAGGTCGATCCATGCAGCGTTCCCAACTCCATGTGCCCAAATTTTGTATTTGGGCCTGCGATATGAGCGCCGCTTTCATGGCGGAACTCCAGTGCGATGACTGGATCCTGAATCGGTGTTGTCGCCGTAACGTGGATACGGATCGTGAACGATTCTCCAGTCGCACCAACGGAGCGTGGCGAGCCGTCGGCTCCCAGGAACTCCAAACGATCTACGCGCACTTCTCCAGAGCCTCGGCGGTGACCGTCGTTGTGCACCTCGCCACTCGCGACGCTCGCGGACAATGTCGCAAGCGGCTCTTGCGGTTCTTGCGCTTGTTCTTCAGCAATCCGATTGGCTTCTTCTTCATTGACTCGGCTCATGTACTGGCGCATGACATCACTGGCATCGCCGATGGCCATGACGTGGCCATGGTCGAGCCAAGTGACTTTGTCACACATTGATTCGATAATGGCTGAACTATGAGACACCATCACGATCGTGACGCCTTCGCGGCGCAAACGATAGATGTGTTCAAAACAACGCCGTTGAAACTCTTCGTCGCCAACGGCAATTACTTCGTCGATCAGCAAAATATCCGGGTTGACGTGCACTGCGACCGAAAAGCCTAGGCGCACATACATGCCGCTGGAATAGATCTTGACGGGGGAGTCGATGAACTCCTCCATGCCGGCGAACTCAATGATGTCGTCGATTACGGCGTTGACCTCACGGCGATTCAGACCGAGTATGGACCCGTTGAGAAAGACATTTTCTCGACCGCTGAGCTCGGGATGAAAGCCTGCTCCCAGCTCAAGCAACGCAGAAATGCGGCCATGCGTGGTGACTTTGCCCGAGGTCGGTCGATGGATGCCTGCCATCATTCGCAGGAGCGTCGATTTACCCGAACCATTGTGACCGATGAGGCCGTAAGTGGTCCCTGCTTCGATTTCAAAGGAGGCGCCACGAACGGCCCAGAAATCCTTGTGTTTCGGCTCGCTTCCTCGATGATAAGTCAGTGCTTCTTTCAGCGATGTGGCGCGCTGCTGATAGAGCCGGAAACGTTTCGAGACATCGTCCACGCTGATGGCAACGTTTCCGTGGGTAGCGGCTTCGCTTGAACGGTCGGGTCTTATTGCTTCGCGCCTCATAAGACTTCACTCACGTCGTCGCCAAAGCGGCGAAAAATGATCCAGCCCAGGGTCAACGACGCGAACGAGATCAGCACCAGCACGCCCATGGAAAACGCAGACGGCATGCGTAGCCAGTAGACGGCGTCGCGAGTCGCTTTCACGAACTGATGCATCGGATTCAAATTCACAAGCTGTTTGATCGCTGGGTGATGTGCGATCACGGACTCTGGATACACGATCGGGGTGGCGTAGAACATCAAGTTCATGAGCACCGCGACCAAGTACGCGATATCGCGCAGGTATACGTTCGCAACGCTCAGGGCGAGCCCAATTCCAAATGCGAAGATAGCTACTAAAGCCAACAAGATCGGCAGTAACAGCATCGCCCATCCGAGGTTGCCAAGGATGGCCATAACGAGGATCAAGATCATCGATTCGATGAGCGCCTGGCTCATAGCGACGATCATATTGGCGGCGGGCGCACACTCTGGAGGGAAGCACACTTTCTTGAGTAGAGGACCCGCAGCGATCAGCGACGTCATGGAACCGTTGACGACAGCACTAAAGAAGTTCCAGATCACGAGGCCTGCGAAGAGGTACATCGTAAAATTGTTGAATTCGCCTTTAACTGTCGTTACTTTGGCGTTAAACAGAACTCCGAATACGACTGCGTAGGTGGCGAGCGTGGCCGCCGGATTTAGCAGTGACCACAACCATCCGAGAACGCTACGTTTGTACCTGGACTTCAGCTCGCGCTGTGCCAGGTTACCTACCAGTCCTCGGTAGGTCCAAAGATCGTTAACGAGCGACACGGCTCCGGCAAAGGGTTGGGCGCGCCCGAAATTTCGAAGCGTCGCAGCGGCTGATTCGAGCATCACTATAGCGGTGGCGGTCGATAAAAATACGCATGACTGAAGGTTCGACTGATCGCGAGTTCCCTCCAGGCTGCGTTGTACAGTCGCCCGTATGTCAGAGAAGCCGGATCCGAATGTTGATCTGGCTCGTCGCAAATCTGTGACCCTTGCGCGGGTCGCTCTGGCGTCGATCATTGCGTTTGGCGCGATCGGCATCGGATCGGCGCTGTGGGGCGGGAGCGTGTTTCACAGCGCGGACCTGTTGCAGGCTTACGCTCCGTACCAAGATTCTGCGCCTGAGGGGTATCAGCCACAGCGGCCGTGCGTGAGCGACCCAGTCGACAACGTACTGCCCGCATCTGTTGAGCTGCGTCGCAAGGCGAGTCACGGAGCGTTTGCTCAGTGGGATTCTTTTGCCGGCGGCGGCGCGCCGTTGGGAAGCGTCCCAAGTTTCGCGGCGTTGTCGCCCTTGTCGATTCCTGCCTGGATACTCCCACCGTGGTTGGCGCCCGCATATATCAAGGTATTTGAGATCGGATTTGGAGCGCTGGGACTATTTCTTTTCCTGCGACGCCTTTTCCTCACCAAGGCAGCAGCCCTAACGGGTGGATTGATCTTTGTTTCATCGGGTTTTCTGGTTGTCTGGACAAACTGGCCGCAAACTCGCACGGCAACGCTCATACCGTGGATCTTTTGGGCCATTGAACGGTTCGTCCAGCGGCGAAGCCTGCGAGACGCGGTGCCCATTTCGATCGCAGTCGCCGCGATGTTTTTAGGAGGATTTCCATCGGTCACCGGCTTCACGCTTTACGCTGCGGTTCCGTACCTCATCCTCCGTTGCTTGTGTGAGATCCGCACCCTCGAACGTTTCGTGCAAATCGGCATCGGACTCGCAGCGATCCTCGCAGGCGCGGGTTTGGTCGCGTTCCAGCTGCTTCCATTTTCGGCCCAGCTAGCGTCGTTGCATATCAACCGGGGAAGCACACATGGTATTCATCCTCCGCTCAGTGCGCTAGTAACTCTTTTCGCTCCGAACGCATTCGGCGCATGCGGTCGTCCCGGCTATTTCGGGCCGCAGAATCAGATCGAGGTGGTTGCGTTTGTCGGAGCGGCAGCGTTGATTCTGGTCGGGCTCGCAATATTGCGTGGACCCAGTCCGAAGGTTCCGCGCGGCGTGTTGGGCTTCTTCAGCGTCGCTACGGTGATGGCCTGTGGGTTTGGTTGGACGAGCCAAGGCATCGCATTCGCACAAAAATTTCCGATCTTTTCCGATAATCCTGTTAACCGCTTGCGTGCCGACATCGGTTTTTTCTTGGCCGTAATCGCCGCGATCGGATTCGACCGGCTGCAACGCAACCCAGCAGCAAATTCGCACCGAAGGTGGCGGATCGAGTTGATCGGCTGGGTGGGCGCAGCGCTCGCCACAATCGTATTGGTGTATCGAAACCACATTGCCTATGACCATTTTGCCGCGTACCGGTTCTGGGATATGGGTATTCCGCTCATGGTTGGAGCCTTTGCTTGTGTGCTTGTACTCGCCGCAGGCACGACGCGTTTCAATCGGCTCATCGGACGAATCCCGGCGTTGATTCCAGGCATCATCGTGGTGATCGTGCTGGTTGAGAGCGCGACTTTTGCCCGTGGGTTTTGGCCCCATATCGACCGCAAGTTCTTCTACCCAACGACATCGACCCACGAATTCCTCCGCGCCAATTCGCGTGGAGGCGAGCGCTACGTCGCGACTGGGCTCACCATGAATCCCGGCGTGAACGTCTATTACGGGCTATCCACGCCAAACGGCCATGGCTTTGTCGCTCCGCGCTGGACGGAGCTGCTCCGGGCCATCGATCCACCGATCGGCAAGTTCACATTTACGATGTTTGAGTCGCAGCTCGAACTGGCGCGCGTACAGTCTTCCATTCTGGACCGAATGGCAGCGGCATGGTTGGTCACCGATCCGCGCGAGCCGCTCTACGGTACAATCGTTGCCGCACCCGCAGCGGACACGACGCGCGTCCTCGCCGTCGACGCAGCAATCGAACTCCCAGTGACGCAACAACGATTGCGGGGTGTCGGGGTCGTCATCAACACGACTACAGCGCTACAGCGGCCAGCCTGGTTGCACATCGATCTCCTCGATGCGCAGCGCAAGGTGCTGGCAACAAATCGTCGAAGGATCGGAACGGAAATTCACGACGGCCCGTTCGTGGTCGCGGAGTTAGGAGAACACTTCAGCGAATCGGTGGTCTCGCTTCGTTTGAGGTTGGAAGGACACGGCACAGTCACGCTGGCGTCGGATCGAAATCGCCAGCCGGTAATCACATACGTAACGGCAGCCGACGATCATCTGGAGTTGCGCAGCGTTGGGCCCGCGAACGTGTGGCGACGCTCGACCGCGCTCGCGAGGGTCCGGTGGGCTTCGTCCGTACAAATGCTCCCGAACGCAGAACAGCGCATCGCGTGGCTCGCCGGGGCACCAAGACCAGAGGTCATCGCCGTAGACCGAACGGTACAAATGCCGAGCGGCAAGCCAGCGCTCATTACGCGAGCTGACACTGATGGCGATCACCGCCGGATCGATGTCGTCGCCGAAGGAAGTGGGTATGTAGTGATCTCGGACGCTCTTACGCAGGGCTGGAACGCCACCGTTGATGGGCGATCACGCTCAATGGTTGTAGCGGACCATGCCATGGTCGCAGTGTTTGTCACTCGGGGCCGGCACACGATCGTGTTGAGCTACAACCCTCCGCGTCAGAAAGTCGGTCTGTTCATCACTGGCGGAACCGTGACCGCGTTATTCGCCGCAAGTTTCGTGCGCCGCCGTCGCTCTTTGAATGACGACCCGCGCATATCGGAGCTCCGCGATCTTCGAGCTACGTAGCTCGGGTTGCGAGCGGCCCGCTAATTGCGGGTCCGGGAATAGATGGAACGTACACCAGCAGTCCATCGAAACAACTTGGTCGATCGGAGTGTGACGAGAGCGGCAGCGTCTCGCTGCGCACTGTCGCTCAGCGATTCATAACGCTGTATCGCCTCGGCAGCTTTTTCTCGGGCGATGTGTGCCGACTGCTCTGCTAGCTGCAGTTGTTCGCTCATTCTGATGTTCGCGGCAAGTGCGGACGCGAGCTGCACGTCGAGTGAATCCGCGTCTCCGACGTTTTTATCGTTGCTCACAGTGCCTGCCGTTTCCATGTTGCGTCCTTACGCTGAGTGTTGGAACGTGTCGAGGACTGATGCTGATTGTCCGTTCCGATCCGAAGTGGGCGAAACGAATCATCGAGCGCGCATCGCTGTGAGCCGAGCATCGACGTCGGCTGCAGAACGCTCAAGCGACTGCGACATAAGCACGCGGTCGCGTGCGCGGAGCCCGAGAGCTGCGGCAAAGTCGCGCTTTTCGAAGACGGTTCGCATGTGCTCTGCTGCGACTTCAAGATTCGGCTCGGCCCACAATGCGTCTGGCGCATAAGGAGCGTTCCCCTTGCCGACGGGCACGAGATCGAATGGAACGATCATTGCTGAGTCGGCGTCCATAAAGTCCATGTTGCCGGAGTATCCGGTAGCGATCACCGGCTTGCCAGCCGCCATCGCCGCCGCCATCCCAAGACCAAATCCTTCGGACCGGTGCAAGGATACGAAACAATCAGAAAGCTCCAGCATTGCTTGGACGACGTCGCTCGCCACATAACCATCGTGAAAGGTGATGTCCGGACGATGCGCAATCGCTTGGGTCACACGATCAACTTCTACTACGTGTTCTTTTCCATTGATCGACTTCAGTACGAGTGCTGCGCCATCGTCGGGGCCAAAAGCTGCGCAATACGCTTCGATAACTCCGCTTGGATTTTTACGGTCGAACACGGAGTGGAAATCGAAATTGAAGTGGAATACAAATTGATCGGGAAAACCGATGTGAGATCTACGAAACGGGGTGGGAGCCATCGGTGCCGAAACCGGCAGAACAACGTGGTGGACGGGAATGGGCGAGACTGCCTCGATTGCCCGCTGCGTAAATCGGCTCGACACCCAGACTTCATCCACGAACTCGAATGACTTTTTGCTGTGCTGAGGGAACTGTTCAATTTCCCAAAACCAAAGACCTATTCGCCGGCCGCCACGCGTGCTTCGGTCTCCGACGTTGAAGCGCGCGCTCGCCACGGAATCAGCATTGACGCAATACAGTGTGTCGTGATAGTGAAGCTGTGCATGTACCGGTCGTTCAAGAGCGTGGCCGTCGCGCGAGTTATGGGTAGTGACGGCCACCATGGCGGTCGGAGTGCCAGTGCTTTCGATTGCCCGACTCATGCGTCGGCCCGCTTCGCCTACTCCGAGTTCGGCAGAAAAGTAGCCGACGACGTTAATGCCAGGCGTCGGAGATATCGGCGCGCCGGGCCCGGTCCCGACCGCAGCGTTCTGGCGCATTTGCGGGTCGAAACCAGCGTCGTCGTAGGCCTCCCGAGATCCGAAATCGTGACGCATCCAGAGGTGGTACTGCTCCGCGTCGATCCCTGCGGGATCAGGAAAGGCAGCACGAAGATCGGGGCGGCTCGCCCACAAGGCCCGATGAAAGGGCGTGAGGCCGAGATCGCGCCGCGAACGGGGCGAAGCCAGCAGCCATTGAGCGAAGGCGGCGCCACCATCGGAGTCCAATGGTGCCGGCGGAGGTGGTACCTCAAACTCGAGCGATTCAGTGATTCCTGCTCGATATGCGCAGCGAACGAGTTCGTTTAGCTTGAGCCCGTTTCGGAGCGTGCTGAAACCGTACGGCGCTTTACGGCGCTCGCGGTGTCCGTAAGCTATTAATCGTTGGCCGTATTCATCGCACAACGTGCGGACGATCGGCATGTTGGAGAGCAGACAGCGAGGACGTGGTTCTGCGTGGGAAGACAAACGCCACGGGATTTCAGGATCGTAACCACTGAAATGAAAGAATCGCAGTGGTGAACCGTTCGCTAGAAATACGCCGTCAGGATCAACGGTCAACGGTCGTTCGTGAGCATTCCAGTACGCGACGTTGAAACCGGGGTCACGCAGTACATGACAATCGAACAGACTGGGAACCCAGTCGATCCAACGCTGATCCGTGAACAGGGCTTCGGCGAGATCAACGACCGCGTCCATGCGCAGTCGCTCGTGCCACCATGCGAGAAATTCCGTTGCTTTCTTTCCGACGCAACAAAAGCCGAGATTGAACAATCCCGAATGCATCAGAGCACTTTCGCTTGGATCGCAGCGGTCGCGCGGCATCGGCTCCAAGACATGCGGCGTCAACACGATCCCAACGCTCGCGGCAATTTCGAAGACCTCTGGAAACGGCTGTAACACCAAGATATCGGGATCGAGGTAACAGACCGCAGCGGTGGGGTCGGAATCTCGTTCTAGCAGCGTCTGGAGTAAAGCTGGTTTGAGTGCAGTGGCGAATTCCATGACTGAGTACATGGCCGCCATTTGCTGCCACTCTCGGTCTTGCAGACCCAAATCGTTTGGGAGGTACATCCTCCCCAATGCACTTGGGTAGTGCTCTCGATCTGCTTCAGATCCGTCGATGACCAGTGTTACGAAGGTTGCGCCGGGATGCGCCGCCAAGAAGGACTCGGCAACGATGCGCGCTTGAGCTAAATAGTTGCGCGCGCAAATCGTTGCCCCAATCATCGTGTCACCTTACAGGCGACGCGATGTCCGTTCGCAGTCCGAGCAACTGCCTGCGGCATTGCACTTGCGTCCGCCCGTTACAGCTGTTCCACGACCGCGCGTGCAGCGACGATAGGGCCACACGCTTGGTCTAGCTGGGCCCGTGCATCCGAGAGTCGGGTCAGAATCGTGGTGCCCCTGGGAATCTTTGTGAGCAACTTGCACAATGCATCGCGAGACGCGCCCCCTGTATAGGCCCAGGTATTCAAGGCGGCGGCATCCGCTTCAGCGCCGGCGCCCCAGGTCGCTGAGGCCTCGCCGGGGAGCGCGTGCTCTTGCCATCGAAGGACCACCCAGAAGTTCATCAACCGGTCCTCGCCGTAGCCATCGGGGCTCCAATTCCAAAAAAGGAACGGGGACGACCGATCCATCTGCGAGAGTAGCGCTGCCGTCGAGGTTGCAGAAGGGCGCTGTAGGCCGGACCAGAGCTGCGCGTAGACATTCTCACCTCTCACGATGGTCGGAGACACCCAGAGCGCGCCGAGGAGGACAAAAGTTGCACCGATCGGAGCGAGGCTGCGGACGATTCTCGCACCGGGTGCCAGCGTCACGAGACGGACCAGCGGGACGAAGAGAAGCCACACTGTGCAAAGAGCAAGCATCAGCATTAGCTTCATGGCGTAATAGGTCCACGCTCCGCGTGCCCCAGAGTGCGTGGAGCTCACGAGACTCTGGATCCACAGGGTTTCAACAATGCCGGCGAGGACAACGGCTTCGACAGCGATGATCGCCTGCCAAGTCCGCCGGTCACGCTGCGGTAGCACCAACATGAGTCCCAACATGGCGATGAGAAAGAGAGGCCACTTCGCCATGTCTGAAAACGCTCCTGGGGTGGCAAGGGACGTCTTCACTTGCGCCCAGTTCGTTGACAAGACTCCGATGGTAAACAGGCATGCGAGCACTGCTGCACCGAGAGCAAGTCGATCACTAAGAGCGCCGAACCGAGGTCCCTCGCGCCAGGAGGCGCTGACCAGGAACGCTATACCGATCAGGACCATCGGCGTGACAACAAGAGGGGGCCAGCTCAGTAAGAGGATGATCACTGAACCACTGAGCAGTAGGAGCCCGGGAGGTGATGGCCTTTTGAGCCACTCAATCCCGATCATGATGGTGGCGAGCGTTAACGCTACGCACGGCATGACGTTTGCCGCGCCGCCCGCGAGAACGGGGTAGAGCGCAGCGGAGGAGTAAGCGAACGTCGAGCAGGCCAGGGCCAGGATCACTACTGCGAGCGGTGGCCATCGTCGACCACTGAGACGAACAGGCTGGAGCTGCAGCAGCACCAGTCCGAGCAGCACGGCGACGCAGATGATGTTCACCAAGAGGAAGTGAGACAGTCCGAGGATCTGCACGTTGAAATTCGCGCCGGGGGTCCCGCCGCGGCTCGGCCCCGACATCATGACGAGTGCTCCGACCCCATCGGTCAGAGCTGGGTAATGCTTGAAATCGGAGAGAGCAAGACCGCCATGGGACATGAACCCGCGGATGATGTTGACGTGATCGGCGCCGTCACCACCCATCACGGCAGCCATGAGGATGAACTTGTTCTTCACGTTGAGTATGAGGGCTCCGATGAATACTGGACCAGAGACCAGGAGCACCATTGCCGGCGCGAGACCTGGCCTTGCCGCGGGGAGTTCAGGGGCTGCCGCGAACGAGCCGCCTGGCTCCTTTACCTTGCGTGCACCCATGGAAAGCACCAAGCCGAGCGCGATCGGTACGAGCAAGAAGAAGTCGGCCTCGTACCAGGTGATCGCTGAATCCTGAACGAACCGGATGGCGATCAGGCATCCAGCGAGCACCCCGAACTCGGTTATCACCGCCGCGGCCCATGCAGCGGGTCCCATGAATAGCGACCTTCGGCAGGATCCAATGGCAATGGTGATGACGCCGGACAGCAGGAGGAGGCCGCCAATCCCTATGAGGTAGTAGCCAAGGGCGATGCCCAAGACTGCCCCTTCGACGAAAAGGACCCTGAGCAACCAGGACTGTGGAGGGTCGTGATCGACCTTTGAAATGGGGCCCTGTGCATGTTCGATAGGCGATTTACCCAATTCAAGTTTCGACCGGCCCCTCAGACCAGGTGAGCCGACCCCTCCTTGCGTTGTGCGCCCGCCATTCGATGAACCGCCAGGTCCTAGCGTCGGTTCCATCTCGATATCTTGCACGAAGGTACCGGGCGCTTCGGAATCGAGCAGGGCGCGCCCTCTAAAGCGCCGCAGTGATCGCCGCTAACAGATCCTCGAACGTATCGATGGCCTGAAACTGGGGAAATTCTGCCTGGACGTTTGCCGGCGAATGAAATAAGAATCCCGCATGGGCCGCGGCCAGCATGGCCGTGTCGTTATA
>JANYBW010000044.1 GCA_025360585.1 Actinomycetes bacterium
GTGTCCGATGTTCGACTGATGATACGAGCCTCGGCTCGGACGGAAGATCTCGTCGCGTGAATAGACGAAGTCCGTTCCGGCTTTCGCGGTCTTCGGGTTGGTACCGAAGCCGTCGGAAGTCGACGCATCGCCGAACGAACCGTCATCTTCGTGCTCGGCGCCAACTCAATCTGATCAGCATCAATCGCGGCCTGATACGCCTGAAACACTGCAGCAACGGAACGCGCCGTGGTGCCCCTCGGCGGCAACCGCTTCTCGTGCCCTGCGATTTTAAGTTTTGCGAGCACTAGCTCAGCGTCGTCTCGTGTACCTCGTACCTGCCGAGCGACTCTGCGCCGCATGCCCGTCACTGGGTCGCGACCAATCTCGATATCGACCCGCCACACGCCGTCTCGTATCGCGACGATCCCTCCACTGCCGCGAGTCCGCAAACGTTTCGGAGTTACATCACCCGCCGAGGTTCGTCGCGTGCTCATTTCCATACAATCTGGGCATTCGAAACCACACGGTGCCGCGACCAATTGTGCTGTCCTGACGTACGAAACCCGTCCGCCACTCGCCACCTCCCGTGGTAGACCGCGACTGAATGGTCGCTGGTGGTAGACCAGAATGGTAGACCGCGGCACCTGGAAATAGGAAGAGACCCTCCGAAGGGGGCCTCTGACCTGGTCTTTCTTGGAGCGGACGACCGGATTCGAACCGGCGACCCTCACCTTGGCAAGGTGATGCTCTACCAGCTGAGCCACGTCCGCACTGGTGGACGCACTATAGCAATCGCGGCGCGGTGCCCCGACTCGGAACCGGCGAAGATCCAAGCGAACCGTGAACACACGAGGCCGCGGCGCCAACTACTGTGCCGTGAAAACCGACCGTGATAAGGAACGAAATGCGCATAGGAATTTTTGGCGGCGACACCACGACCCGCACGATTGATGAGATCGTCTCCGACGCCCGCGAAACCGAAGCGATGGGCTTCGATTCGTATTGGCTGCCTCAAATCTTTGGCTTCGATGCGATCACCTTGCTCGCCGTCATTGGCCGAGAAGTACCCCGCATTGAGTTCGGCACGGCAGTCGTACCGACATTCCCACGCCATCCGGGCATGCTTGCGCAACAGGCCCTCACCACAGCAGCCGCAACCAGTGGACGGTTCGTGTTGGGAATCGGGCTTTCGCATCAAGTTGTCGTCGAGATGTTGTGGGGCCTCTCCTACGATAAGCCGGCACGCCACATGAAGGAATACCTAGCGATCCTGATGCCGCTACTACAAGACGGCAACGTCTCGTATGCTGGCGAGACGCTCACCAACCACGCACCCGCGACAGTGGCTGATCGTCAGGCCTGCCCGGTGATGATCGCTGCACTCGCGCCGCGAATGCTCGCGCTTGCGGGTGGAGTCGCCGATGGAACGATCACGTGGATGACGGGCGTCGAAACATTGGGCAGCTACATCGTCCCGAACATCAACGCCGCGGCCGAGACTGCTGGCCGCCCAACACCGCGCGTCGGTGCATCGTTGCCGGTGTGCATCACGAACGATCCGGATGCTGCGCGCGCGAGCGCGGCCGAAGAGTTCGCGGTCTACGGAACGTTGCCGTCCTACCGTGCGATGTTGGACCGCGAGGGCGCGGCTGGCCCTGCTGATGTTGCACTCGTCGGTGATGAAGCGACGGTCGGCAAAGCGATTCAATCCCTCGCCGATGCCGGCGTCACCGATTTCGTTGGCGCCGACTTCGGTGACCGCGCTTCGCGCACGCGCACTCGGCAGTTCATGCAAACGTTGGTTTAACGCAGATGTGTCGTACATTGCTGCGCACCGAAGCTTCCTTGAAATCGCTATGAGTGACCCGCCACGATCACCGTTGCAGATTCTTGGCGTGATGGCTGCCGATGAGGTGCAGCTCACGCCGACGTTGCGTCACATCGAGGCGTACACGATGGAAGGTTTGCTGACGCTGTTGTGGCACGGTGCGCCCGAGGCCGAAAACGTTTTGGTGTGTTGTGGCGGCGGTATGGGCGGGCTCCTGGGCCCTGCTGACGCGCTGTATCACTCACTCGGCGAATCGCTCTGGGATGACTTCGGGATCGCGACGGTACGCGTCGGGTACCGCAAGCCCAATCATTTGCCGCGTTGCGTACTTGATGTTGCGGCGGCGGCTGATCTCGCCGGACGCAGTGGCGCGAAACGGTTTGTGATCATGGGCCACAGCTTTGGTGGCGCAGTTGCAGTGCAAGCCGGCATCGTATTGGATCAGCATTGCGTAGGCGTCGTGACGCTCGCAACGCAATCGGCAGGGTGTGAAGGCGCGGCAGAACTCACAGTGCCGTTGCTGCTGCTGCACGGCGACGTGGACGAAATTCTGCCGATGGACACGAGTTACGTGGTACAAGCGATTGCCGGCCACGGTGTTGTCGAGATTCTCCAAGGAAACGGGCATCTCCTCGACCAATCGCCAGACAAGATCCGTGAGCGCCTCACCACGTGGATCCCCGACCGCTTCACCCCCCAAACCCGTAACCCCCCAAACCCGTAACCCCAGTGTCCCATTGGTATTCCACCAGTGGAATACCAATGGGACACACGCGGGTTGCTTTAGGTTCCGGCTAGTTGGGAAACGACGGGAGCAAAGTCCTCGAAGAAATCGTTGCCGACCACGATGTAGGTCACGCCCCACTCTTCGCGCCGTTGCATCAACGTGTCGATCATCTGCGTCAGCGTCCCGAACAGTGCGGCGCCCGAGCCCAAGAGATCTTCCGGTGTCGCGTCGAAGGCTGGGGCCATTGCTGCCGCGAAGCCGTCGCGGTCGTCTGTGATCGCATGCACGAAGTAGCGAATCTGTAGCTCGATGTCGTCGAAGCGCTCCCCCGCTCCAGCGCGGATGTAGTCGAGCTTCTTCAAGGTCTCGTCGCCGCTCGCGTTCTTGGCCGCGTCGGCCGTGATCGCGCCGACCCGCAAGTTCGGGTTGATCCCAATAATGTCGGCTTCGCGACCCGCGAGCCCGAGAATTTTCGGTCCCCCGCCGCCGATGAGAATCGGAAGTTTCGACTGCACTGGTTTCGGCACGCTCGTGTAATCAGTGATCGTGTAGTGCTCGCCCGAAAAGGAGAACTGCTCACCGCGGAAACAGCCTTTGATCACCTGAAGGCCTTCATCGAGACGGGCGATGCGGGTGCCGGGTGAGTCGTACGACAACCCGAGTGCGTCGTAGTCCACCTTCATCCAACCGGCGCCGATGCCAAGCTCGGCACGTCCACCGCTCAATACATCAATGGTTGCCGTCTCTTTTGCGAGGATCGCCGGATGTTTATAGTCGTTGTCCATGACGAGCGCGCCAACGCGCAACGTTGTGGTTGCTTCGGCGGCGATTGCCATTGCGGGCAGCGGAGCGAGCACCGTCTCGATGAAGTGATCCGGGAGATACAACGTCTCGTACCCGAGCGCTTCAATCTTTTTGGACAGTTCACGCCATTGCGTTGCGGTGAACTCGCCACCGCATTGCACTCCGAACCGAAACTTGTGTTGGGAACCCATTGTTTAAATATCTACTTTCCGTTGAGTCGCGCCACAATCGGAGCGAAGGTTTCGAGGGCTTCAGCCGTCACGACGATATAGCTCATCTGCCAGCGTTCGCGCCGTAGTTCGATGAGTTCAACAATTTCAGATTCCGATCCGACGAGTGCGACCGGGGCAGAACGAGCGTCGTCGACGCTCACCCCAAAGTGACTCGCCATGCCCTCGTGAATGGGCGCAGCATTATCGGTGACCATCGTGAAGCCGACAAGGGTTTGAATCTCAATATCGTCGAAACGCGAACCCGCGGCGGCGCGCAACGTTGCCAGTTTGTCGTCGGTCGCGCTCGGCGCCATTGAACGAGCAGCGTCGATGGAATTGCCATCACCGCTGCGAAGGTTCGCGTTGATACCGACGATGTCGGCCTCGCGGGCGGCGAGACGCAAAATTTTCGGTCCCCCGCCACCGATCACAAACGGCACCTTCGCTTGTACCGGTTTCGGCATACCGTCGAGTTCCGTCACTCGGTAATGCTCACCATCGAAACTGAAAGGGCCAGGAGCGAAGAGTCCTTTGATCACCGTGATCGATTCGGCGAGCCGCGCGATTCGCGTACCTGGCGGATCGAGTTGCATCCCGGCTTTTTCATAATCGGCGGTCATCCAGCCCGCACCGATCCCAAAATCGAGGCGGCCATCCGACAACAAATCGATCGTGGCCATCTCCCGAGCAAGTACCACGGGGTGCTTGTAGTCGTTGCCGACAACAAGCGCACCGACACGCAGCTTCGAAGTGACGGCCGCGGCGTGAGCCATTGCCGCAGTCGGCGCCAACGGATGATCGACAAAGTGATCCGGGATATAGATCGTGGAGTAACCGAGCGCTTCAGTTTTTCGACAGATCTCCGAGAAGCCTTTGCCATCGGTCACGAGCTGTTGGCCCGAACAAATCACCCCGAAACGAAACCGTCGATCATGCGCCATAGATCCCGACCCTAACCCCTGACCCGAACCCCCCGACGCTAACCCCCGACCCGAGCCTGCGTCTTTAGCGGCCGGTGCTGCCGTGGCCGTGGGCGCCGCGGTCGCTGGGGTTGAGCGAATCGACTTCGTGCCACGTCACTGTCTCGATTCGTTGCACCACGAGTTGGGCAATCCGATCACCGCGAGCGATCGTGAACGGCTCGGCTTGGTCCGTATTCAACAGGATCACCATCACCTCTCCGCGGTATCCAGAATCGATGAGCCCTGGAGCGTTCACGACAGTGATGCCATGCTTCGCGGCGTTGCCACTGCGGGGCAGGACCAAGCCCGCGAACCCTTGCGGCAACGCGAACGCAATTCCCGTGGGAACCACTGCTCGTTCACCCGGTGCAAGCTCAACGTCGATGCGAGCGACAAGGTCGTAGCCCGCATCGGTGTCGTGTTGGCGCGTGGGTAACGGTAAATCAGCGTCGAGTCGCACTATTTGAATATTGGTCATCGGTTCCTCAATTTGGCGGCGGACCATAACGCGTCGTGCCGCGCACACTCAATGTTCATCGACTGCAATAACGAGCACGCCGACGGCGATATCGTCGAGCGGCGATCGAATGGCCGCGGTGACTTTGGCGATCGGCGATGCCACGGCAAATGGCGTAGTACTGATATCGAAGCCAAACGTATTCGCGTCTGCGGGCACGCGTTGTGTAGAACCAATTGAGCTGTTGGCGAAATCATTCATCGCGTGCCCTGGGCAGGCGATCGCTTGGCCATTGACTTCGAGGGCATCCCCACTCGGACCTCGTTCGCCATCGTACGTCACTGCGGTGATATCGCCGGTGAAGCCGACCGCTGACGGTGAGCGCGCGAGCGTCGCGGATGCCGATGCTCGCGCGATGACCGAAGCCATGCCGTCAAATATTGCGAATGACCGCACCGGCATACTTGCATCCGAAGTCACAACAATCAGTGACCAGCCACCGTAGGTATACGCGCCCGTCGCGAGTTCAACATTACCGACGGTCACCGTGCCGCTTCCCGCTGATCGCACAAGGTTGGTGACATCAGCAAAGCCCTGATATTTCCCAGTGCCATTCACGGTGTAGGCATCAGCAACGAAGTCGATCGGCAACCGCCCGGCCGCCGTCATACGAGCTGAATGCGACAGCGCTGCATTGCCGTCCTGTCCGCCCGCAACACCACGCAGCGTGCCACCCCAATAGAGCGCAGCGAACGAAACGGTGGCACCCGGTGGAAGTGACAGCGTCGCCGAGCTCGAACTCGTCGTCGAGGGATCTGTGTCGCTATCGACGGCCTGCATCGCCCACCGGTTGTTGGAGAGCGCCGAGAGTGGTCCGAGGCCTTGCTGTGCGGCGAGACAGCCATTGACCGTGCTGGGGCAGGTGCGCATCGAATTGCCGACGCTCAGCACCGTTCCGGCTTGACGTCGGACAAATCGAGCGCTGAAACCAGATGGCAAAATCGGAATCGACTGGTGGAATGCATTGTCTTGTGAGTTTGCGTCGGGCGACGAGGTGGACACGACCGCATCCACACGCGTTTGTTGGCCACGGTTCACCGCAACCAGAATGTAGAGCAGCGCATGACTGAGTGGTTTCAGCGAACTCGTCGTGCAATCCGCGGTGCCAGAACTCATGACGCAAGCCCATCCGGGCGCGTCGACCGCGGTCACCGCAATGCTCGCCGTGACCGAGACGTGAAGACGCACCTGATCAGCGAATCCAGAACCCGCGGTCGAAACATCGATGGCGACGGCACCGGGCTGGCCAGCAACTAGGTCGCCGGTGGCGGCATAGCTCGCACCGATGCCGGAGTCAGGCTGCGGTGGAGTTGATGTCGTGGTGGTGCCGTTCGCAACCACTGTGGTTGCCCCCGTCGTCGTCGTCGTCGGCCCGGACGTTGTTGCAACGGGTCCTGCGGTCGATGACGGCGGGATCGTGCTCGACGTCGACGGTGCCGAACCTGGTGTGGGGTGCACCGCAGTAGTTCCGGTTGTGGCGATCGCTGGAATCAGATCTGGTTGACCAGGGGTCGGCACGCGGTCGTTGGAAAGGGTGGTTGCTTTGGACGCGAGCCGCACAGGAGACTTATCCGGCGGCGTTCGAATTGCGACCACCGCAGCGACAACCGCTACGGCGGTCGCGCCAGCCACCGCAGCTTGTACCTTCGGACTAGCGGAACGGATGTACCGCGAAGCCGTGGCGGCGAAGAACCATTTCGCGCCAACCGCGCCGGCGCCAAAAATGACTATTGCAAAGATGCCTCGAAGATGCCCGGTCGAATCACGAAGCTCGAGATACAAAGCGCTACAGCGGCCGCAACTATCCAAATGGGCGTCGACGTTATTGTGGTCGCGCGTGGCCAGACTTCCGCGCAAATATTGGCCGAGGCGGTCGACCGTCGATTGGCAACCGGCGGCTACATCAGTTTCAAGATGGGCCTGGATATACGCGTCGCGCAAACCTTCGCGGGCACGCACGGCCAATGCCGCCGCCGCGTTGGGAGTCAGGCCCATCAGCGGCGCAAACGCGCCCGGTTTCATTCGTTCGATTTCGCTGTACCACAGCACGGCCCGCCATCGTTCCGGCAGCGACCGGAAGGCGCGCGCCGCAAGGCTTCGCTCAACCTCCGCCGCCGATTCGTCAAGCGGATCGAAACGGAGTTCGGCGTCGCCAAATTCGTCAACTGACAGTTCGCGCTCGATGCCGCGATGCGCATCGATAGCCACTCTGCGAACACACGTCAACAAATAGGGGCGGAACGCGATCGTGGGACCGCCGCCGTTTCGCAGCGCGCTCAGCACTCGAGCAAATGCATCGGCAACAACATCATCGACGGAGCTGCGGCGTACTCCATGAGCCATCGCGACCTTGTTTGCCACCTTGCGGTGACGGGAAAACAACTCGCCGAACGCGTCGACGTCGCCAGACCGAACGTGCGCGATAAGTACTTCATCGCTCACAAGCCCAGACGCCATTGGCAAATTCCGTTTCAATCAGGTCGTACAGCCGACACGTTCACTCGAGTGCCGGGCCCAATACGTCCAGATCCGACAACGCCACTGATCGTACCGATTCAAGCTGTTCGCGTGCCCACTGGTGCTGGCAGAGCGCATCGAGGCGAGCGATCAAGCTTTCGCCTCGGTCGGGTGCGAAACCCACAACGCTGATCGTTCGCGTCGAAGTCTGGGCCAAGGTTTCGCCTGATTGAAATATCCGCTGCAAGGCCCCAGCGAGTCGCAGCTTGCCGACGAGATCGGTTGGGTCCAGGTCTCGCCGAAGCCTTAGGAGCAGTCGCGCCGCTCCCGCGCTACTTTCACCGGGCGAATGTGATCGTCGATGAACAATTTCTTGGAGCCGCCGCCGGTAGAACTCCCGGCTCTTGTAGCCAGTAATTGGGTCCGCAATTCCAGCGCTCTTCGTACGCGAGCTTCGCCCCCATGGTTCGGCCAAAGCAGCGATCAGCCAGGGATCATCCAGTTGTCTTGCATGGCGCAGTTCCAATGAATCTCGGGCCAAGATCAATGCGGCGAGCGCAGTTTCGAAACTGACTTCGCAATCGTGCAGCTGCCGAGCGTGCTGCGAAACGATTTCGGAAATTCGCTCGGAAGCCTCGTTACGCGGCGCCGGCCGCTGATGCACTTGAGAATTCGGCAACGTTTCCTCGCTGATCGGTTCAGCGGCGATCACAATTTCGCGGAGCTGTGCGGCGCTAAATCCTGGAACCGGCGCTGGCCGTTCAGTCCAGACTCGCCAGTTTGGAATACAGGCTGTTGCGAGCGCCGCCCGGGTCGCTCGCAACAGCGCTGTAACCCCGTCGTGATCGCTGCGCTGCAGGATCACGATGGAAGACGAACCGCAACGGACGGTCGTCTCGGCTTCTGAGAACAACGGCAGCAACACGCTGAGCGCCTGGCGCAGATCGGTGGGCTCGGGTGCTTTTGGCCCGTTGCCACTCGTGCCGCCACAGCGCTGCGCTGCGTCATGATGGCGATCGACCGTGGGCGATACGACGATCAGCGTGAATGCTTGCATCGAGTCGACCCCAGTCGCGCGACCGGTCTGGTAGAGCTCCGCGAGCCGACCGCGCAGGTATCCCATGGTTGCGAGACCCGTCTCGGAATCGGTGCAAGGATCCGCAACAGCATCAGCCGTTGCGGCTAGCTGCCATCCGCGAGCAACGATTCCCGCGCGTTCCAAATTGCGACAGCCACCCCCTTGGCCGTGACGATCGCCTGAATTTGCGTACTCGCGCAGCGCGCCCGACAGCGACAACGATCGGTGAGCACAATTCTCACCGAACCGCACGAGCGCTTCGTCACTGAATGTTTGGGTTCGCCAGGCATGTCCGGTAGCCAACGAGCCACCGCTGGGATGTCCCCCGCCAGGCTTACGATCGAACATTGCGACAGATCCGTATCCTTGATCACGTGCCTGCGTTTGCAAGCACTATGACTAGAGACGGCGTTACATCGCGTTTATGACGCGAAACTCGCGAACTTTATTTCGCGAGTTCGCGAGTTCGCGACCAAATGTTCGGCCGGCGCGAACGTACGCTGACGAGTGGTTCCCACTTGTTGGATCGGCGAGTCGGGTGAAATCAACTGGGCGAACTCCGTTTCGAGCGCAATCAAAATCGCGTTACAGGTCATCGAACTCACCGTCGGCGGTTCCGGGTTCGTCGCCGTAGTAGAGGTCGTCGTTGTCGTCGGGCAACATTGCCGATGTTGTCGGACCGAACCAGTCCGACGGCATCACCGGCGACATGGGTGGCCCTGCGGATGCAGATCTCAACAACCTGATCGCAAATACCCAAACCATCAACCCGGTCACCTTCGACGCAGCTTCGCTCGAATTTGACTTCGTTCCAGCCGCGAGCACGGTGTACTTCACCTACACCTTCGGATCGGACGAATATCTCGAATGGGTGAACCTTTTCAACGACGTGTTCGCCTTCTGACAATTCCGGTGAGCTCCGCGACCGCAACCGTCGTTTCTGTCAGCGCTACACCACCACCGATGAGCGTTGCCTTGACGCCGTCGAACACGACGTCGGTCACTGGCCAAGCAGTCACCTTCGGCGCAGCAGTCACTGACCCCACGTAACAAACCACAACACCACAACGTCCGTTGGACGCATAAGCGTGAATATCGTGCTTATGCGTCCAACGGACAGCGGTTGCGATTCTTCGACGGCGTCGAGGCGCTAGTGCACTAGATGGTCATGGAGCCGCCGTCGCGGCACGGAACTCCGGGTTCCGGAGTCTGCGGACCGTTTGCGTAGGCCTTCACGAAGGCGGCCAATCGCGAATCGGTGGCGGTGGGAAGCTGAAGTTGCAGCCCCCAAGCCGAGGCCACGATCGGACTCGTAAGTGCAGCATCCCATTGCGAAATCAGCACGTAATCATTGCTGGAAAACTTCTTCAATACATCTAGCTCTGTCGATGCGAGAACTGGACGGTAGGTAATCCAGACCGCGCCATGTTCCATCGAATGCACTCCTTGTTCGGTCAGGACACGACCGGCGTAGAAGTTGCAGCCCTGCCAGGTTTGGGAGTGGTTGCCGCCAACCGGCGGGGTCTGCGGATACTTCACGCATGCCCCAGGCGCAACGTGGTCCCGAGACATTCCGCGGTAGCTCTCGACGCCTGTGATTTTGCTCGCAGATGTGGCATCGTGGGTGATCGGCTTGCCGACGCTGCCACAGGAGGCGGGATCGACCGTTGTCGTAGTGACTCCTGGCGCTGCGGTGATCACCGCAGGTTTCACGGAGCTACTTCCGCACGCGGTTACGACCGTAGCGACGGCGATCGCTCCACCGATCGAACGTAGCGAGCGCGTCACTTTCAAACGTTTCGTCATTCGATCAGCCTACGAGAACCGATCCCCGAACGCATCGTCAGGCCGAGCCGAACGGCAGAGCGATACTGAGCGTTACGCAGTGAATGCTTCGGTACTGTTCGTCAACGTTTCGCCAGGATTCAACGGGAAATGGCAAGCCACGAAATGATCTTCGGCGATCTGTTGCATCTGCGGTTCTTCCGAAGCACAACGCTCTTGCGCACGCGGGCAACGCGTGCGGAAGCGACAACCCGATGGTGGCGAAACTGGTGATGGAATTTCGCCGCCCAACGTCATGCGTTCCGACGGCTTAACCGACGGATCCGCGACGGGAATCGCGCTCAACAACGCTGCCGTATACGGATGCCGCGGGTTCGCGTAGAGATCGTCGGGCCCGCCAACTTCGCACATCTTGCCGAGGTACATCACGACCACGCGGTCGCTCACATTTTTCACGACTGCCAGATCGTGGGCAATAAAGATCAGCGTAAGGCCGTAACGCGCCTTCATATCTTCGAGGAGATTCAAAATCTGGGCTTGCACCGAAACGTCGAGAGCCGAAACCGGCTCATCGCAAATAATCAGCTTCGGATCGGTGGCGACGGCTCGAGCAATCGAGATGCGTTGGCACTGGCCCCCCGAAAACTGGTGCGGTCGTTTGCCACGTTGCAGTTCCGGATCAAGCCCAACGGCCTCCATGAGCTCGTTTACTTTGGCATCACGCTCAGCTTCGGTGCCGATGTTCCAGATGTTGAGACCCTCGGCAATGATGTCTTCGACTTTGCGCCGGGGATTCAACGAACTGATTGGATCCTGAAAAATCATTTGCAGGCGTGGGCGCATCACTCGGAGCTCTTCGCCCTTCAAAGCCGCGAGATCGTGTTCGCCGAACAACACTTTGCCGCTCGTGGGAGCGGGCAGCTGCATGATTGCCTTGCCGGTTGTGCTTTTTCCGCAACCAGATTCACCGACGAGGCCGAGCGTTTCACCCTCCCGAACATCGAGGCTGATATTGGTGACCGCGTTGACTTTCAGCCCGCTGCGACCAACTGGGAATTCAACCACCAGGTTTTCGACCCGCAGCAGCGTTTCGCCGGGTTCACGCAGGTGCGCCGTGCCAGTACCGGCCATCGTTAGTTTCCTCCGGAAACGGTCGCAGCGATCCCCGCCGCTTGGTTCTTCGCCAACGCTTCGGCACCTTCGGGAGTCCCGACGGGATACCAACAGGCGAATTCGTGTCCGGGCGTATCGTGAGATACGAGCGGAGGCGCTTCTTGAAGACACCGGTCTTGGGCATACGGGCACCGCGGAGCGAACCGACATCCCGTAGGGGGATGCACAAGGTCCGGGGGGCGCCCGCCGATCGCGTCGAGACGGGTGTGACTCGCCTGATCGAGTTTCGGAATGCTCTTGAGCAGCGCCTCGGTATAGGGGTGTCGCATCTGCGCAAACAACGTACGCGTCGGCGCCTTTTCTACGGCTTGACCCGCATACATCACCATGATGTCGTCGGCGCGACCGGCGACAACACCAAGATCGTGAGTCACCAAGATCATCGCCATAAACCGCTCGGCTTGCTGTGCGTCGAGCAGATCAAGAATTTGGGCTTGCACCGTGACGTCGAGCGCAGTCGTAGGTTCGTCGGCGAACAGGAGCTTCGGGCCACACGCGAGTGCGATAGCGATCATGACGCGTTGGCGCATACCACCAGAGAGCTCAAACGGATATTGGCGCAACCGGCGCGAAGGCTCAGGAATGCCAACGCTGGTCAAAAGTTGCAGCGCGGTTTCTTGCGCGAAGTCTTTGGAGACATCAAGGTTGTGAATCAACGACTCGGTGATCTGATTGCCGACCCGCATGACTGGATTGAGTGCAGTCATCGGATCTTGGAAGACCATCGCCATCTGATTGCCCCAGAGTTCGCGCAGCTCATTTGCCCCAGCTTGGCCAACCTCACGGCCTTCAAACTTGATGCTGCCTCCACGAACGACATTGCGTTTCGGCAGCAAACCCATGATCGATTTCGAAAGCACGGATTTGCCGCACCCCGACTCGCCAACGATGCCGAGTGTCTTACCTCGTTCGAGCGAAAAGCTCACGCCGTCCACTGCCCGCACAAGGCCGCGCGGCGTTTTGAAATAGGTGGTGACGTCGCGCAGCGCGATCAGCGGCTCCGACGAAGCTGCCATGGTGTCGGTCACAGCGTCGTTTCCTTTGCATCGAATCGAGCACGAATGATGTCGCCCAGATTGTTGAGCGATAAAACGGTCAAAAACACAGCAATGATCGGAGTAAAGACCAACCAAGGATGGAGTTGGAGATCCGTCTGCGCATACAACGCGATCATGTTGCCCCAACTCGGCTTATCCGTGAAGTTCACTCCGACGCCGAGCAGGCTAAGCCCACCCTCCGCGACGACGACAACGCCGACGGATAACAACGCTATGGACATCATGGCGGGTAACACATTCGGCAAGATCTCGATGAACATGATCTTGAAATTTTTGGCACCCTGTGCGCGTGCCGCCATCACAAATTCTCGTTCCGACCATGTCAAGGTACTCGCGCGGGCAATCCGACCCAACGGCGGGGTTGCGACTATCCCGAGCGCCAACATCATGATCCGTTCGATGCTGAGAAATCCTGATTGTGCGCTTGAACCCGAAAGAAACGCGACCAGCGACATCGCCAAAATCAGCGCTGGGACCGCCAAAAAAATGTCGAACAAGGTAGAGATGAATCGGTCAACCTTGCCCTTGAAGAATCCCGCCGAAAGCCCAAGGAAGCCGCCCACAACCATGCCGAACATCACGGCACCGAACGCAATCTGCAACGAGACGCGCGCTCCGTGAATCGTCTGGGCCAACATGTCGTGCCCGCCACCATCGAGGCCGAGAACATGACCGCTCGTGGAAAACGGTGCGTTGCCGTCGGGTTGCACCAAGTCGATGTAGGCCTGTTTCGGGCTTGGAATCGGCAGCCACGGAGCCAACAACGCCGACAGACCAATCAGCGCGAGCCAGACGGCGGAGATCGTTCCGGTGATCCCGAGCCGTTTGCGTTTTTCTTTTTCGACCTTGATCTTGGCGCCGAGTTGGATGTTTGGAGCGATAGCACCGCTAACTGACATTGCGCACCCTTGGGTCGAGGACCGTGTAGAGCAAGTCGATCATGACGTTGATCAGTACGTAACCAATCGCGATGATCGCAACCGTACTTTGCAGCGCGATGAACTGACGGCCGCGGATGGCGCTCGTGAGAATGAGGCCCATCCCAGGAAGGTTAAAGATCGCCTCGATGACGACGGTACCGCCGATGAGTGCACCGACATTGAGACCAGCGACGGTGAGCAACGTCAGGCTCGATGGGCGCAGCGCATGACGCCACAAGACCCGTTTTCCAGAGATCCCTTTCGACTTTGCCATCGTGATGAAATCTTCCTGCAGCGTCGCGATCATGTCGCTGCGCAAGACGCGAGTGAAACCCGCGATCTGCGCAATCGCCAGACTGATCACCGGCAAGATCATGGTTCGGGCGTGCGTCCAGAGCCCCGACCCGAAGGGCTTGTAACCGCCATTTGGCAGCCAGCCCAGCTTGACTCCCACGAAGTACGCAAGCAGCAGGCCAATCGCGAAATCGGGAATCGAAAAGGCTCCGAAGAGCACGGTATTGATTCCCCGATCTAATCGACTCCCCGCGGCGTACGCGGTAAATACTCCGAGCGGGATGGCGCACAACATCGTCAGCAGAATCGAGTACAACACCAGCTGCACCGAGACCGGAAAGTGGCTCTTGACATCGTCCGCAACCGGATTTTTGCTCGACGGCGTGTAGTTGTAACCAAGATCGCCTTGCACAAACTTTTCAACCCAGAACCAATACTGGACTGGTACGGCACGGTCGAGGTGATTCTCTTTACGAATTGCTTCTTTGATTTCTTTCGTCGCAAATGGAGCAATCGTGTCGACGGGATCACCCGGAAGCAGATTGAGCAGGAAATAGGAGAAGAACGTTACGAACAACACCACGGTGATGACGCGCACCAACCGTCGCATAAGAAACGCCACTACGAGCTCCTTTTCAACCCAACAACCTGCTTCCGGGAATCCGTGTAGTTACTTCGTGACCCAGAGGCCGGCAGGGTCGACGCCGCTGGTGTAGCCAGGGAATGGCTTGTTGCCACCAGGAATCGGCAACGTGCCGACACCACTGAGGCGCTTCGCCGATGGAATCGTCCACAGCGAGTAGAAACCCCAACCGTTGTAGACCATCTTGGCGAACTGACGGTTGATCGTTTCGTACTGGGTCTTTCGCACGGCAGGGTCGTTCGAGGCACGAGCGACTTCGAAGGCCTTGTTGATCACCGCATCATTGAAACCGTTGAAATTCACAAGGTTCTCACACGGGCCACCAGCGGGCGCGCTGCAATGCCACCAGACGTATTCGGTATCGGGATCGTAACCAGGGTGGTTCCGCCAACCAGCTACCGAGAAGTCTTTGCCGATGACCGCATTGATCCCGGTGGACTCGTCGACCGCTTTGACGTTCATCTTGATACCGATATTGGTCATGTAGGTCTTGATGAAGTCGATATCGGCCAGACCAGTCGGGTCCGTGCCCGCTGAGGTGTAGGTGAATTCGAGGTCTTTACCCGTGTCTTTTTTGTACAACGCCATTTCGGCTTTCGCTGCCGCGGGGTCGTACTTCGGAAGACCCGGATCGGCCAAGAAGCCCAACACTCCGGGACCAAACGGACCACTCGCTCGAGTGAACACGCCTTTGTATCGAATCTGATTCAGCTTGTCGCGGTCAACGGCATGCGCGTAGGCGAGCCGAGCGTGGATGTTGTTAAACGGTGGCTTCGTCACGTTGAAGATCGTGTAGCTCAGCTCGGGAAATACATCAGAGGAGCTAAGTTTGATCTTGTTGGCCTTGTTCAGCTCACGATACGCAACGATGTTTGGACCGCCGTCGTCGAGCGCGAGATCCAAGCCACCAGAGGCAATACCGTTTTGCATCTGCGACGATGCCGTGATCGGCTTGAAGTCGATCTGGTCGAGATACGGCAACTTGCCGCCGCCCGTATCTTTACGCCAGTAATCCGGGTTCTTGACGACAGTGAGGTGGTCGTCTTTGACCCAGGACTGCATTTTGAATGGACCAGTGCCAATCGGCTTGGTATCGCAGGTCTTTTCATCATCGAGCTGGGCCTGCGCCATGATTCCGAGGCGACCAGATCCGTACAATGTCGCCGGGAACGACGCCCAAGGCTTCGTGGTGATTTCGAGCGTCAGGTCATCGACAGCTTTGACGGCCGTCATGTCGAGAAACACGAAGACAAACAGCTGCGACTTGCGCATCGATGTGCCATCGGAGCGCTTCTTGTCGTAGGCACCGCGGTATGCATCGAGGTTGTTCTTGACCACTGCAGCGGTGAGCGCCGAGCCGTCGTGGAACTTGACACCGCTACGGAGCTTGACGGTCCACTGTGTAAATGCCGGATTGCTCGTAACGCTCTCAGCTAGATACGGCTTGTATTCACCTTTTACGTCTGGGACCGTGAGGGTGTCGAACAACGCCCGGTTGACCTGGATACCAGAAATCGCCAGCTGCGAATCGGTATCGCAGTAGCCGCCGCTGGTCTCGGCCGGAAGCCCGTAGACCGCAGTGCCGCCGTAGACCGGCTTGCCTTCGTCGGCGGCTTGCTGTTGCCCTTGCGTCGTTGCTGGCCCGGAGGGCTTCGTTGGGCCCGACTTGGAGCTGCCACCGCAGGCAGAAGCGAGCAGGCCTGCTGCGACTATCGCTGCCACGCCTTTGGCGAAGCCAGCACGATTTCGAATGATCACGGATATCCCCCTCGGGCAAGCCGTTTGCGGCCGCCGCTGGATAGATGATTGATAATTATGTTGGTAGCCCAGTGTGACACTGGTCACGGCGGACTATAGCGACGCAAGCTACGGAAGTGGTGCCGTACCTGTCAATACGTAGTCAGAATATTTTTGGGCGCCATCGTGGCCGTTGCGGGCTCGCGACTCAGGCGGACCGGCCGGCCAATGAGCTCGCTGCACTCGAGTTCTTTTAAGACATCCTGGTCAGCAGTCCAGCCGTAGCACCGTTGTGCGGCGCCAACGTCGCAAATCAAGACCGCGTGCTGCGGGCTGCCATCGCGGCCGTGCACGACTGAATACGTGGCGAGCGTCGCATCGCCGTCGAATTCCTCGACAATCTCGCACTGCTCTGGCTCCGCGCCATGGGTGACATCGAGCGGCTCGTGCGCGGTGCAGGCACCGTCGCCGATCGTTGTCGTCGGATTGCGTTGATTGCTGTACACGCCGGCAACGTGTTTGGTCATGTGCATGCCAACCCCGGTGACGAGCCCGACCGCTTCGGGATCTTCACGGAGTTGTTGCACCATCGCCGCGATCGAATGGGTGAGATAACCGCTCGCAGCACCTCCGTGATACGCCAGACCACCGGTCAGCGTGAGGGGACGCGAATCGTTCGGCTGAAGTCCTAGGGCATCGATCGCGAAATGCAGGCTCGAAGGAAAGCAGCTGTACAAGTCCAGGTGCTCAACGTCGTCGATCGCGATCTGCGCACTCTTGAGTGCGTTGTGAAACGCCTGTCGCATCGCCGGGCTACTCGCGAGATCGGAATGTTCAGCGACATAGGTCGCGTCCGTGGCGTAGCCCCAACCCCGAATGTAAATACGTTGTTCTTGGGCAACGCCAAGCGCGTCCGCGATTTCATCGGTCGCGATCACGAGCGCTGCGGCCATGTCTACATCCATTACCGAAACCATGAACTTTGTATATGGATATCCGACCATTCGATTGTTGGCGGTTGGCGTGACGATTTCGAGTGCAGTTCGCTCGGTTCGAAACCAGGCGTGCGGATTGCCAGCGGCGGTGGCAGTCATCGGGCTCAACATCTCGCCGATGTGGTGGCGATAGTCGTCGAGGGTGATGCCTTGTTGAGCTCGGCGGGCGTTATCGAACATCGCGAACGTCAGCCACGCTTGGAACACCTCGTGCGCAACTTCCGCCGGATGAAAGGGCGCTTCCCACGGAAATGGTCGCTTCTCACTCGGCCGAAACGAATAAGCGGGGCGATCCCCTAGCTTCTTTAATCGTTGTTGCGTGGCCAGCGATTCGCCGCTCACGACGATTGCGAGATCGAGTTCGCCAGCGAGCATTCGCTGCGCAGTCGCGTTTACGAGTTGTTGCGGAGTCGTGCCGCCGATGCCGCTGTAGTGCTTACGTTTTGGATTGATGCTGAGCGCTTCCGCGAGCCGGGCGGGCGCATCGTCATACTGCGTCGTTTGGCAATAGACAACTTCGAGCGCATCGACTGTGTCGTAGATACGCTGCGAATTCTTGGCCCGGGCGTCGCTGATCGCTTGGCGCACAACCGTTTCCCACATCGCTATGGGTTCAGGTGCGGCGCCCTCGCCAACATTTTCGTGGGGATGCCAGGTCTTCGCGGCGACTCCAATGATGCACGGATTCGTCCCCATTTTATTGAGCTTTCCATACGGGCGGTCGCTTTTCCGCGAAGGCCTTCGGGCCCTCCTTGGCATCTTCAGTTGCGAAGATCACGTTGGCATGTTTCGACTCGCGCTCAAACGCCGTACGCAGACTCTTAGTGAGCTCGATCAATAACGATTTCGCGGGGTTGTCGTCTTCGAGCGTTCTCGCGATTGCTTTGATTGCGGCCCGGGTCGTCTTGATTTCTTCTTCATCATGGTAGAGCCCACTCAGAGCGCTGGCTTTGGTCGCCTGCACCGCGAGTGGTGCGTTCACCACGATCCGTTGCGCGAATTCGCGCGCGGTGTCGAGCAGCTGTTCTCTCGGAACCACACGATTGAGCAACCCCAATTGCAGCGCGTGTTGCGCATCGATCAGGTCAGCGCACAGCAGTAGCTCCATCGCGTGCGCCCAAGGAATCTGGCGCGGTAAGCGCACGGTGGTGCCACCGCCAGCGAAGAGTCCGCGCTTGGGCTCCATTACTGCGAACTTCGCTTCTGGGCACGCGATACGAATATCGGTGCCGCCGAGCATCTCCATGCCGCCAGCCGTGCAAAAACCGTTCACTGCCGCGATGACTGGTTTGTTCAGTTCGTAGTTTCGCAGGACGGCTTTCGTACCGTCGTCGAGGCGATAGCCGTCGATTTCTTGCTGGCCACCAGCGGCGATTGCTTGGCTGAGTTTGGTTATTTCCGGGATGTACGTCTTGAGATCCGCCCCGGAAAAAAACGCCTCGCCGGTACCGGTGACGATAGCCACCCAGGCTTGTTCATCGTCGCGGAACCGATCCCAGGCTTCGCGAAGAAGCTTGAAGTGCTCCATATCAGCAGCGTTTCGAGCCTCAGGCCGATCGATGGTGATGAGGACTACGTGTGCAGAATCCTGTGCGTAATGAATAGCCATAAGTTCCCAAACCGTATATCGCCCCCAGCGGCACATCGCGTTTCGCTGGTCTCAGCGCGTCATGAATGCCCTTGTGAGTACCGGAGAACTTCGGATTCGCGCCGGAGCAACATCTTGCGGACGGCGCCGGCAACAATCTCAGGACTTTTGGTCACTTCTTCCCACGTGAATCGAATGAGTTCGAATCCAGCATTTTGCACCTCACGTTGCCGGACGTTGTCTGCCCTGCGTTCAGCCCGCGTGGCGTGGTATGCGTGGCCGTCGAGCTCGGCTCCGCACGCAAGATCCGGCCACGCATAGTCGATGAACGCTTGGCGACCGTCGGCGCGCCGTATCTGATATTGCCCCACGCCCATTGGTAGTTGATAGCGCTTCAGCAGCCGCACGAATCGCCGTTCCAGCACCGATGCTGGCAGCGACGAGGCGATCTCGCGGGATTCCAAAATCCGAGCCGCAACCCCGGTGCCGTCGCGCCCCTGCACTCGCAGGAGTTTGAGCCGTTCGACAAGTTCCGAGCGAACCAAGCGGCCTTCACGCTCGGCTTCATCGAGGAGCTGCTCCACGGCGTGCTCGGGGACCATCGCGGCTTGCATCAACCAAGTTCGGATCGGGTCGGTAGACGGTATTGCTCGCACTACACAAGTGTCTTGAGGCAACAGCTTCGTGGTGGAATGCACAACCGCGTTCGGCACGCGAATCTTGCGGCGCGAGGCTTCGACGAGAAGGTGAATCGTGTCGTCTTGGGTCGCCCTTCGGTCAGTGGTACCCCAGAGCCGAGCGGCGGTGTTCGCGGTCACGTAACAGTGCCTGCCGCCGATCCATACCGCGGCCAGGGCTCGCTGCTCCCATGACGACGGCACCGCAGCCACGCGAAATACCGATTCCGCGTGCCGTTCGATGAGCCCACTCGCACCCATGCGCACAAGCCGCTTCGCGTCGATACCGAGGGATGCGGCTTGGGCCCGAGTGAACAGCCCATAGTGCAGCTGAGCTTCGGCAAACAAGTCGCCGATGACGGAATTTCTGGACATAGCAACTTCCTCAACACAAATACGATTGAACGTGAGGGAAGTTGGCTCCGACAATACCGGAAGCGAGAGACAGACATACCCGGCCTCGGTTATGCGGTACTCACGAGGGCATTCGTGACGCGCTGGGACCAGCAAAACTCGCTCTCACTTGTGGCATGATCATGCATATGAATGAACAACCCACTGCGCTTGTCACTGCCCCGTTTCGTGGCGATGGCATGGACGCGCTACGCAGCTTCGCAAATGTGGTCTATGACCCTTGGCTGGAACAACGGCCCCTGCGGATCTATCGAGCCGATGATCTCGCCGCCCGCATTGAAGCCGTTGGCGCCGACGTGCTCATCGTGGAATCCGATCAGGTCACAGGCCCCGTCTTTGAGCGCCGCCTGCGGGTGATCGGGAGTTGTCGAGGCGACCCCAACAACGTGGATATCGCGGCCGCGACCGCCGCCGGTATTCCGGTCGTAAATGCACCTGGCCGCAACGCCGATGCCGTCGCTGAGATGACGCTCGCGTTGCTGTTCGCGGTAAATCGATGGGTAGTGCCGGCCGACGCCGATGTGCGCAGCGGCCAGGTCTACGCCAACGGAGTTATCCCCTATCAGCGTTACCGGGCCTGGCAGCTCGCGGGGCAAACGATCGGGCTCATTGGGCTCGGCGCCGTGGGCCGCGCCACCAAGTGGCGGCTCGAGGGCATTGGTATGACCGTGCTGAGCTACGACCCGTTCAATCCCGAAGCGACCCACGCGGATCTCGACGCGATGCTTCCGCTCTGCGACGTCGTTTCGATGCACGCCACCGTCAATGCGCACACCCAAGCAATGATGGGCGCAGTTCAATTCGGGCTTATGCGCGCCGGCAGCGTCTTCGTGAACAGCGCGCGCGCGATGTTGCACGACACCGACGCGCTCGTGGCCGCGCTTCAAGCCGGCCACCTCGGTGGCGCCGGACTCGATCACTTCGTGGGCGAAAACATCGCCACGGATCATCCGCTGACCGCGATGAACAACGTTGTACTCACGCCCCACATCGGCGGCGCGACATACGACGTCGAATCGAATCAAGCGCGCATGGTTGCCGAAGACGTGCGCCGAATCCTGCATGGCGAACGTCCATTGCACTGTGTGAATCCGGAGGTACTCGCGTAATGCCCACCAATCCCACTGCCAAACTCACTGCCGACGAAACCAAAGCGATGCTGCTCGCAACCGCGAAGCAAATGATCGCGGACGGCCTCGTTGAAGGAACGTCGGGCAACCTCAGTGCGCGTCTCCCCGATGGCAATGCGGTCCTCACTCCGAGCTCACTTCCGTACGAAACCATGACCCTTGATGATCTTGTTGTATGCGATCTCGATGGCAACGTGCTCGAAGGAACGCGCTCACCGACAACCGAAAAAGATTTGCATCTCGAATGTTTGCGCGTGCACCAAGACATCCATGCCGTCATGCATTGTCACGCGAAATACTCGACGATGTTCGCGCTCGTGCGGCAACCGATTCCGTGTGTAATTGAAGAGGTGCACGCGTACATTGGTGGCGATATCGAAGTCGCCGAGTACCAACTCACGGGCAGCAAGGAACTCGGAGTAGAAGTCGCGCGCCACGTCGGCGACAAGGCTGCTGTGCTCATGGCCAACCACGGGCTTCTCACAGTCGGTAAGCATCCCCAAGACTGTCTGAAGCTCGCAACACTCGTCGAGCGAACTGCGGAAATCGTGTGGGGAGCCCGTGCCCTTGGCTCGATTGTTCCCCTTCCGGAGTCGACTGTGCAACGCATGGCGCCCGTCTACAAGAACTACATGCGGCTCTATTGATCTCGAGTCCCGCGAGAACTCGTTAGAGTCTGGCGACTACGCAATCCAGGAGTCGAGCGTGACCGAGCTCCAACACGGAACACAAGAGGAGTCGGCGGCATCGTTAGTCGCGGCTGTACTCGAAGAAGAAGCGCGCCGCCAAGCCGCTCAAGACGCGGCACGCGAACAGATCATCTTCCCCGACGAACTACTCCCAGGCGTGAATTCTGAACCGCTCACCATGCGCCAAGGTTTCGCGAGTGGCGGCCTTGCGATGTTTCTCGTCCTCACGCTGATCAAATCGCTCGACGAACTCGAAGGCGCCGCGATCAATCTGCTCGGCCCAAACATTCAGCAGAGTTTTCACGTTTCTGAAGGCACCGTCGTCTTCATCGCCACCGCGTCGAGCGCGTTCTTCGTCTTGGGCGCGGTACCAATGGGTTGGCTAGCCGACCGGATGAAACGGGTGCCCATCGTGGGTATCACCGGCATCTTATTCGGGCTATTCGTGTTCACGTCCGGTCTCGCGGTGAATGCCTTCATGTTCTTTTGGACGCGGCTACTCACCGGCCTCGCGAAAGCCTCCACGATCACCGTGCACGGGTCGTTGATGGCTGACAACTATCCGATCGGCGTGCGTGCTCGCCTCTCGGCGGCGAGTGACGGTGCGGCCCACGCACTGATCGGCAACGTCAGCCCAATCCTCACCGCAATCATTGCCAATGCTGCAGGTGGCCAAGACGGTTGGCGCTGGGCGTGGTTGTTGCTCGGCATCCCCGCGCTCATTGTTTCGTTCTTCGCGTTTGGGCTCAAAGAACCTCCTCGGGGCCAGTTCGAGAAGCTTGATGTACTCAACGAAGTGATTGAAGACGAAGCGCCGCTGCCGATGTCGATGGAAGCCGCCTTTGCTCGACTCAAACGCATACGCACAATTCGTTCGGTGCTCGTTGCGTTTTGCGCATTGGGATTCGGACTCTTTTCCGTTGGCAGTCTTGAGAACTTCTACGTGAAGAATCATTTCCACTTGAGCTTGCTCCAGCGTGGCGTGCGCGGCAGCGTGGTTGGGATTATCGCGTTGCCGTTCTTGCCGTTCATAGGCCGCTATTTCGATCGCATCTACCGTAAAGATCCGGCGAAGGCGCTCGCGCTCGTCGGCGCAATGATCGTGCCCAGCGCGCTGTTCACACCAATTCAATATTCGATGCCGAATGCTTGGCTGTTTTCGGCGTTTGCGATTCCACAATCGGTGCTGACGACAGCCGCGTTCGCAATGGTCGGCCCGGTGATGCAAGCGGTGTGCCCATATCGATTGCGAGGGATGGGTGCATCGCTTTCCACGATGTACATCTTTTTCGTCGGTGGGTTCGGGGGCGGAATCCTCTCGGGATTTCTCGACGATGCGATCGGTACGCGCGGCACCGTCATGGCACTAGGAATTCCGAGCAGCGTGATCGGTGGGTTACTGCTCATGAATGGCGCTCGGTACATCCGCAACGATCTTTCGCTCGTGGTTGAGGAACTGTTGGAAGAACAAGACGAATCTCGTAAACGCGGAGAACAAGGCGAAGACACGCCCGTAGTGCAAGTGGCGAACCTCGACTTTTCCTACGGCAGCGTCCAAGTGCTTTTCGACGTCAACTTCGAAATTCGCAAAGGCGAAACGCTGGCGTTACTCGGCACCAACGGTGCCGGGAAATCCACGATCTTGCGCTGCATCAGCGGGCTCGGTATCCCCGAACGCGGAGTCATTCGCTTCAACGGGCGAACGGTTACCTATGTCGCGGCAGAAGCTCGCGCCAAGCTCGGCATCATGCAACTGCCAGGAGGCAAAGGCACCTTTCCTGCCTTAACCGTCGGGCAAAACCTTGCGATCAGCGCGCGAATGCTCGTCCACGACAAAGCAGACATCGCTCATAAGATCGCAACAGTATTGACGACCTTTCCGGAGCTCGCCGATCGTAAGGATCAACTTGCGGGCAGCCTTTCCGGAGGCCAACAACAAATGTTGGCGTTGGCTCGTGTGCTGATTCACCAACCCGACATCCTGCTGATTGATGAACTGTCCCTTGGGCTCGCGCCCATCGTGGTGCAACGCCTCATCGAAATTATTGAGACGCTCAAAGCACAGGGCCAAACGATCATCGTCGTTGAACAGTCACTCAACGTTGCGCTCGCGATCGCCGATCGGGCGATCTTTTTGGAAAAAGGTGAGATTCGTTTTACCGGCGACGCCCAAGAACTCGCAGCGCGCGATGACCTCGCGCGCGCGGTGTTCTTCGGAACCGAGGGCGGCTGATGCTCGCGTTCCTCGTGACGGGATCTGGTCTCGTCAAAGGCATCGTGAACGGTTCGATCATCGCACTCGTTGCGATGGCAATTGTTGTGGTGTACCGGTCGACTCGTGTCATCAACTTCTCGGCGGGAGCGATTGGGCTTCCCGCAACTGCCCTACTCGGTTACATGGTTTCGCGCGTGGGGCTGCCGTACTGGCCGTCGCTGCTCGTTTGCCTATTGATCGCAACTCTCACCGGAGCAATCTTCGAAAGCCTGATTTTACGTAGGCTTTCCAAGAGCCCGCGCGTGATCGTATTCGTGGCGACGATCGGCCTCGCGCAAATCGCCCAACTCATCTACTTGTACGTGCCCGGCTACAAAACTGGCACCGCTTCGAGTGCATACCCCATTCCGTTCACATCGCAACTTCACATCACACATTCGATAGAGATCAGCGCGAACCAAATCTTCACGCTTTTGATCGTGGCGGCTGTTGCTGGCGTCCTGTGGTGGCTACTCGGCCACACGGCATTCGGCGAATCCGTCAGCGCGGCGGCAACCAACGCGGATCTTGCGCGCATGACTGCCATCAGCCCCAAGCTGGTCAACACCGCGATTTGGGCGATCGCGGGAATGCTTTCCGCGCTTGTGCTCATGCTCACTGCGACGTTGCAGGGCGCAGCCGATATCTCGGCCGTCGGGCCTGTGTTGCTACTGAAGGGCCTCGCCGCCGCATTGCTCGGTCGCATGCGTTCGTTTCCGAAAGCAGTTGCGGGCGGCATCGCGATTGGTGTTGGCTTTCAGCTCTTCTACCAAAACCTCACCGACGGCTCCGTAGCAAACTTCGTTGTGTTCATCTTGGTGGCGCTACTCGTCGCTCGTAATAGTCGCGACGGCGAAGCCGGCGGTGAGAGCTTTCAGTTTGCGCCACGGGTTTCGACCATTCCAGCGCATCTCAAGCAGCTGTGGTGGATTCGGCTCGCGCCGTCAATCGTTGGCGCGCTTGCGTTGGTCGCGGCGATTGTATTGCCGCTCACCACAAAGCTTTCCGAGCGGCATCTCTTGTGGTCGTCGATTCTTGGGTTTGCCCTCTGCGCGATTTCGGTGGTGATTCTTACCGGCTGGGGAGGGCAGTTGTCGCTCGGGCAAATGGCCTTCGCCGGCATTGGAGCATTGTCGGCCGCGGCCGCGGGACGCGGGTTTTCACTCAACATCGGCTGGCATAGCACGCGTTTCATCCGCGGTCGTCTACAACCGATCGCGTTTCCATGGTCGTTGCTGATCGGTGCTGCGATTGCGTGCGCGGTCGCGACTTTGGTGGGGCTCGGCGCACTGCGCGTGCGTGGTCTCCTCCTCGCGGCAACCACGATCGCGTTTGCCATAGCGGCCGAGGAATATCTCTTCGGACGGCCATTCTTTTTGGGCGATCAATCCACCGCGACAATCACTCGGGCAGACATCGGGCCGTTCAAAATGGTAGGCAACAACCGCGGCTATTTCTACTTCTCGTTGGCGTGTTTGGTCGTCACGCTCCTGGTGGTCGGGCGTCTGAAACGCACCGGAATCGGGCGCGCCATCGTCGGCGTGCGCGAAAATGAGCACGCAGCATCAGCGATGACTGTCTCGCCCACCCGGGTCAAACTCACAGCATTTGCGCTCGCGGGTTTCGTAGCCGGGCTCGGCGGCGCCATTCTCGGCGCGGTCAACCCGACGTTTTCGCCCACGAAATATTTTCACGTCACGGACTCGCTAACGCTGATCGCGATGACGGTGATCGGCGGAGTCGCGAGTTTGAGTGGCGCAGTGCTCGGCGCATTGTGGGTCGTAGGCTTGCCTGCGTTTTGGCCCACGAACAAAACAGTTCCGTTGTTCACTTCGGGGATCGGCATGTTGATCATGCTGTTGTATTTCCCAGGTGGTTTTACGCAAATTGGCTTCTATACCCGCGATTCCTTCCTGCGTTGGCTCGAAACGAAAATCCCCGCAAAGGAATCGGTGAGCTCGGTGGTGCCGCCCGCGGCGATCACGCGCGATCGAACCGTTACTCCAACGTTCAACGATGGTGGTTCAGCGCTCGCGGTGCGGGATTTGAGCGTGCGCTTCGGTGGGAATGTCGCGTTGAACAATGTCTCGATGCTCGCAATGCCCGGTGAAGTCGTTGGATTGATCGGCACGAACGGGGCGGGCAAATCAACGCTGTTGAATGCGATCGGCGGTTTTGTGGACAGCGAAGGCACCATCGAAATGCTCGGCAAACGTATCGATGGCTTTGCCGCGTTCCGGCGAGCCAAGCTTGGCCTCGGGCGCACCTTCCAAGCCGCAACGTTGTTCCCCGAACTCACGGTGGCTCAGACCATCGCGTTGGCACTCGAATCGCAACGCCGCACCGGCTTTTGGTCCAGTGCGTTGTGCACGCCTAGCTCAATCAAACTCGAACGCAAGCGAGTTTCCGAAGCCCAAGAATTCATCGATTTTCTCGGGCTTACTCGTTACGCCGAGCGCTACATCGTGGAGCTTTCCACCGGCACTCGCCGCATCGTGGAGCTCACCGCGATGCTTGCGGTGCGGCCGCGCGTAATTTGCCTCGACGAGCCAACGGCCGGAGTTGCGCAACGCGAAGCCGAAGCATTCGGTCCGTTAATTCAGCGAGTACAACGGGAGCTCGATGCGACGGTCATTATTGTGGAACACGACATGCCGATGATCATGGCGATCAGCGATCGCATTTACTGCATGGAAGCTGGTGCGGTGATCGCGCAAGGGACGTCGGCCGAAGTGCGCAACAACCCGTTGGTGATCGCGTCGTATCTCGGAACGGACGCTCGATCAATCGACCGCAGCGACTCGCGATAGCCGCCTTAACCCGCACACGGCCCGGCGCGGCTGGCGTCTACGCGGATTTCTTGCATGCTCCATTCGATGCATCTCCGATTTCGGTGAGCGGTTTCCAATCCCCGCCTTTCGTTCCGAGTGAGGAGTTGAATTCCACCAATCGTGCGGCATCGTCTGCTGCATACTTTCCGGTACACAACGACGCGAAATCCGTAGGCGCCAGGACGATTGGGCCGAAGCTATTCACCGCGGCAATCCATGAATCATTCGTAAGGTTCGCGCCTGCGCGTTCCGCGATCGTTTTGAACATGGTCAATTCTCCACAAAAGTCGGTGACGCCCACGAACGTTTCTTCTCGGTCTCCATTTTTATCCTTGATGGAATCGTCGGGGCCGAGCAATTTCGTATTGGACGCCTTCTCCCAGGCGTTAACACAATTTTGGAACGGCGCATTTTTGTGAGCCCAACGGTCGCGCACATTCTGGCCATCTGCGCTCAACATGCCCTCATACGGATTCGGCTTTCCGCTGCCCTTCAACGCAATGGTTTCGTCGCGGGCTTGCGACGCGCCTGACGCGACATCGGTAATGATCAGCGCATCAGGAATATCTTTTTTGATCTTTTCCACGAACTGCTTTGCTTCGGCAAGATTGCCAGAGATGAATACCGCGTTGACTTTTTCGCTCTTCCACTTCTCAACAAAGCCGTCCATCTGGGCCTGGGCCGCTGAAGTATCCGTGCCGCTGATACTGAGGGTGCCCGGTGAACCGGTAGCAATCCCGAGCTTTTTCAGTAACGGCGCCACAATCGCTTTGTTCACTTTCGCGGCAGTGTCTTGATCGCCCAGTGTGGCGACGACACGATCTTTCAACAGGCCTTGTTTGAACGCGAGGTTCAGCACAACCGATGCCACACCCTCTTTCGTCGTATCTGGTGTCAGCAATAACCCTGGGGTCGCCGCATCAATCATGAACTGGTTGATCTCGTGACCAATCAAGATCGTGGCCTTGTCCTTGGTAAGGCACTTTTGGCCCGCGCCGCTGAAGTCGATAAATACACCCAACACTGCGAACACTTTCTCATCGTCGGTGAGCGACGTACACAGCGTGAGCGGATCGGGTTGTACCCCTGGAATCGGGCAGTACTTTTTGAACACCGCAACAATCTTGCGACCAAGCACGCCGCCTTTGGCGTTGATGTCGGTAATTGCCGATTCGGCGATCGCTTGTTGTGGCCCCCGCGAGCTATCGACGTAATTTTTGATGCAGTCCTGATCGATCACCATGATGCCGACTTTGATGGAGTCTTTGGTGACACCTCGGAAACTGTCGGTCAGGGGCTGCTTCTCTGTAGAGGATGTTGCGGCCAAGCCTCGTCTTGTCGTCGTCGTCACCAAGGTTTTATCCGAAGCGCACGCCGCAAGCACGAACGCGCAGCTGATGAACAGGATCAAAGAACGATGAGCGGACTTCATACGACCAACCTCCACAAGCTGTCAACGTTGTGATGACACCCTCAGTCTCACCCCAAACACCTCAAACGTCAAGTACACCCAGAGGGCGGCGCACAAGCCGGAGCGCAGCGACGGGAATTCAAACGGTGAATATCAAGCTAAAGCGACAAGGTCGAGGTAGTCGTTGGACCAGTAGTCGAGGGTGCCTTCGGGCATCATGAGGACGCGTTGGGGGCTGAGTTCGGCGACGAATTCGGGGTCGTGGCTCACGAGAATCATCGCGCCTTTCCAGTCGCGGAGTGCTTGGCCGACCGCGGTGCGCGATGGTGGATCGAGGTTGTTGGTGGGTTCGTCGAGCAGCAGCAGATTGTGGCTGCCTCCGACGAGCATGGCAAGCGCGAGTTTCGTCTTTTCACCTCCGCTCAGAGTGCCGGCGTCCTGCATGGCCATATCGCCCGAGAGATTGAACATTCCCAACAGATCGCGACGTTGTTGATCGGTGAGCACGGGCGCGTGTTCTTGCATATGGCTCATGAGGTTGCGGCCGGACTGGACGGTTTCGTGTTCTTGGGCGAAGTACCCCATCGATACTTTGTGCCCGAGCGAGAACTCACCGAGGTCCGCTTCGAGCGCGCCGGTGAGTAGTCGTAGAAGTGTCGTTTTTCCAGCACCGTTAAGGCCCATTACGAGGACGCGTTCGCCTCGACCGATATCGAATGTGACGTCATCAAACACCGTGTTGCGTCCGAAGGCTTTGGCGAGTTCGTTGGCGCGAAGTACTACCTCGCCGGATCGAGGCGGATCGGGCAATCGCACGCGCATGACGCGTTCTTTACGGGCGGCAGTGACTTTGGTGGCTTCCATCTTTTCGACGCGGTTGTCGAGGTTTTTAGCGACCCGGGCGCGCTTTTGGGTTTGGCCGCGCATGGAGTCAGCGAGTGTAGAAAGGCGTTTGATCTCGGACTCTTGGCGCGCCGCAACTTTGCCCCGGCGATCCTCATCGGCTTTGCGCGCCACTTTGTATTGCGAGTAGGTGCCCTTGTATTCGATGAGGGTTCCTTCATCGAGGTGCAGCACGCGCGTGATTGCTTGATCGAGCAGTTCAAGGTCGTGGCTCACGACGAGCAGCGCACCCCGGTAGGACTTTAGAAATCCCATGAGCCACTGTTTGGCGTCCACGTCGAGGTGGTTGGTGGGCTCATCGAGCATCAAGGCTTCACTGCCTGCGAACAAGATGCGAGCAAGCTCCACCCGGCGCCGCTCGCCACCAGAAAGCGCATCGATGGGCATGTCCAGCCGATCGCTTTTCAGGCCCAGCCCGGCCGCGATCGTGCGGACTTCGGATTCGGCCGCATAGCCGTCGAGCCGTTCGAATTCTTCTTGGGCGCGCATCATCTTGTTGATGTTGCGCTCTGATGGGTCGGTTTCGATATCGAGACGGAGTTTTTCGAGCCGCTGGGACAACAGGTCGAGGCCGCGGCCGCTGAGCACGTGCGAGAGCCCGTTGGCTTCCACACCCGTCCCGCGTTTTTTGGGGTCCTGGGTGAGGTATCCGAATTGTTTGGGACGCGAGATCACGCCTGCAGTCGGGGCATTCTCGCCGCCGATCACCTTGAGCAGACTGGTTTTGCCCGCACCATTTCGGCCAACGAGGCCGGCTTTGTCGCCGGCCCGCAACGTAAACGACGCTCCCACTGCAGTGAGACGGCCGCCAACCTCCACATTTACGTCACGAATCGACAACATCGTGACCATGGTCGCGCATACCAGGGCACCAGCTCCGCTCGCGCCCAGTCGAGCGACAGCCTACGATCCGGCTTTCGGCGCACAAATGCATCAAATCTGTTGCCAAACTCTGCCCAGAACGCTCAGCTGGCCCTGGATTTGGGTGCGGAAACACTTCACTTTTGACGCGCGGGCTCGACCAAAACGCTGGTCGGGCCGGCTAGGCCTGGGCGGGGCGCAGACGCATTGGCGTGTGCTCGATGTCGTCTTCGAGGAAGCGATTCCCGTCGGGCTGGAAACCGAATTGCACGTACCAATCTTCGATCCGACTTTGGGCGTCGAGCACCAGGTCGTGATCTCGATATCGTTCTAGCGTTGACTGCATCAGGTTGGCCGCTAACCCTCGCCCGCGCGCCGACGATGCCGTCACGACTCGCGAAATCTTGAAAGCGTCGGCGTCGCCGAACACCCGGAGATAGCTCAAGATCCGCGGTTCACCTATCGCCGCATCACCAGAAATCCAGGCGTGTTCGGTGTCCTCAAGCAGATCACGGCCATCTGGATCAAGAAACGCGCACGCCTGCTCAACAACAAAAATTGAGCTTCGCAACGCAAGAATGTCATAGACATCGCGTCCGCTGATGCCATCGAATTTCGACCAGATGATCTCGTTGACCATCGTCGGTTTCTAGTCGGTTGTGGCGTTGTCGCTTCGCATCGCCGAGTTTCCCCAGCCGTAACCTGGCGCTCCATTTTCATTCCAAGCCTGGACGTAATCAAAGAACTCTTGACCAAACGGATCGCCGCCGGACAACGGCATCGATCCGCGGTTGATCGCCCAGTCCCAGGGAGCAAGCTTGCGCGCCGCATCGAAATGGCTGGCCGCAGCCTCGTCATTGCCGTTGCGATGGAGCTGCGCAGCAATGCGGCGGTGTAATCGAGCAAGTTCATCGGCTTCGGTCGGGATGTGCTGCAACGCAGCAACCTCTTCAACGGGCAGCGGGACGACACCGTCTTTCACCCAGGCGCGCAGCTGTTCGTGATGCACGTTCGAATCGATTCCCGTGAAGTCTTTGAAGAGATCGTTGACGGGAGTGATATCCGCAGGGCGCACAATGCGATCGTTTTCATCGATCCAAACTGCGCTCGGAACGTTGATGAAACCGTAACGTTGCGCCACAACGTGGTTCGGGTCGATCACGCACGGGTAGCTCGGGTTCGCGGCTTCTACCCATTCGCGGGCAGCATCGAGCTCATCGAGCGCAACGGCCACAACGGTAAATCCAAATGGTTCAAGTTCGGTTTGTAAGTCCTGCCACCCGGGCAAGTCGTAGCGGCAGCCTCACCAACTCGACCAAACAACCAGGACTTTCTTTTTGCGACCGATCTTCGACATTGTGTGTTCAACACCATTGATGTCCTGCAACGTGAAATCCGGGGCCCTGCGATCATGCAATTGCTCGCCCGCTTGGATCAGCGATTGACCCAGCGCGACGACACCACTGGCAGCGTCAGCAACGAGTGGACGGCGCAACGCTGTCGCAAATCCTTCGATGCGGACACAATCGCCGTCGAGCAGCTCGCCACGATCTCGCACCGGGACGCACACATCGCCTTGGCAGAGCCCTTCGGGTTTCAGCTGCCAGCCAGTGGCCGTGAAGAGATCAGAGGGGGCGACCGATGTGCCATCAGCGCTTTCGACTGTGGTCGTTCGTTCGCCGTCGAGAATTGTGAGCTGCATAAGGCCGTTACCGTAGCTCGGGAACCGCCACCGTCTCGGCGCCTCAGAAATTCTGGTGGGCGTAGCATTGCGGAATCCGCACGAAAAGCTCCGGGAAAGGCTGGTTGGGGCTTGGGGTGGGGTCAGGTGGGGTGGGGTCAGGTCAGAGGAGGGCTCGTCGCAGGACTGGGTATAGGTAGCGCAGTCCGAGCATCATCGCTACCAGCGCGACGAGCACCACCAGTGCTGCCCCACTGCGAGCCACGATCCATGCCAGCGCGTTGCCGAAGCCGTGGCGGGCATCGGCCCAAGCCTTGGCGAGGCCCGTCTTGGGCTTTACGCCAGCATCCACCGCATGCGTCGGGGTTTCGTGCAGCGTGACGGCGATTGTGGAAAACGCGGTCTGGTCTCCGAGCAAGTTGATCTGGCCTTGCAACCGATCGACTTCGGTCTGGGATGTATTGAGCCGTTCGTAGACGGCAAGAATGTCGCCGATGTTCGTCGCCTTGGTGAGCAGCAACGAGATCTGATCGCGAGCAGAGGTTGCCGCTTTGAGTTGGGCGCCGACATCCGCGTATTGAGCAGTCACATCCACGCTGGTGGCCGTACGGCTCACGACCTTGTTCGCAGGCTTGGCGGCCAGCGCCGCTACCTGTTCGAGGGCGGTGTCGAAGTTGCGAACGGGAACTCGGATCGTGGCCGCAGCGGTGGGCGTATCGGCGACCTCGTTGGTCTTGCCATCAGACAAATAGCCGCCATTTTGCTTGGCGATCGCCTGCACGTCGTTGTAGCGAGCAGTCAATGATCGCGTTTGGAGCTCAATATCGATAGCGCCATTCTTTTGCAATTTCGTAACGTCGAGACTGGTCAGGTCGAGACTGGTCACGGCGAAATTCTTGCTCCGGGCTGCGGCGGGCGTGGGCGCGGGTCCCGCTTTGTCGAACGTGGACTTGTATCCCAACTGGGACGACAAATTCGCGGAGCGACCTACCGAATACGGCTCAGCCTTTGGATTCGCGGACGGGCCATTGCCACCCTGGTATGCGCGCTCAGCATTTGTCTCCTTCGTTGTCGTGCGCGTCAGCGACGCCGTCTTGGCGGAGGAATCGCCACGCCCACGATTCTGGATCAAGACCCCACCAACGCCGACCACGAGGGTCAAGGCCGCGGCCACGCCCGCAATCAACTGCCAACGTTGCCCGCGGTTCCGCGACTGCGCGGTCCGACGAACCGCGCCCGCTGCCCGCACTTCGTCGCCATCGTCGCCATCGTCGCGACCCGTAACCACGGAAACGAGTTGGCGCTCTTTGGCCAACTCGTATATCCGTTGCGCACCGGCTTCGGGAATCTCAATCGCTTCGCCCGCGATTCCGAGTATTGCTGTCCAGCGCTCGTCATCAAAGAGTTCGTCTGCACTCATTGCACCGCTCCTAATAGTTCCTCAGCAAATCCCGCCAAAGCGGGATCGCTCGCCAAACGACGGCGTGCCTCATGCAGCCGCGATTTCACCGTTCCTGGTCGGCGCCGGATCGCCATCGCGATTTCGCGCTCCGAGAGCCCACTCCAATAGCGAAGAACCAACGGCGTTCGTAACGATTCCGGAAGCGCTTGGAGTGCGCCTGCGACGGTGTCGGCGAGCAAAGCGTGTTCTGCGTGTGCCGCGGGGCCCTCGGCACTCACAGCGATGGGCATCGCCGAGTCGACACGGTCGCGTTCGCGATCGCGTCGGGGAATTTCTTGTCGCAATTTCGAATAGCAAGCGTTCACTATGACTCGGTAGAGCCACGGGTCGCGACCTTCATCGGGTGGCAGCGAGGCTCGAAAGCGCCACGTCCGCAAAAAGGCATCCTGGACGGCCTCCCGCGCGTCGTCAGGATTGCCGCAGATCAATACTGCAGTGCGGTAGGCCTTGGTATAGCTCGCTGCGAGCCAGTCGTTGAGTTCGTCGCGCTCGCCGTTCACAACTCCTCAGACGCATCTCATCGGCAATTGGTTCGAAGTTTTCAGAAATTTTCCGTAGCGCCTTTTAGAAGGCGCGCCAGTAGCTGAACCGGTATCCACTCCGAGAATCCTGTCTCCTGCTCTCCATCGCGTCGCTTCCAAATCCGCTCGGGCCACGGGCAGCGCCGCCATCGTCGACGTCAGCAAGACTTCTGCCTCCTCATGGTGCGCCCTGTCAGGCATAGGCCTCAAAAGCGTCGCCGCGGAGGCTCCCACACCCTGGAGTCGGCCATAACGGCCCAATAAGGAGCCGGCCATCGGCCGCCGTGCGCTGCAAAGCTGCTTCGGCACGAGCAGGTTCGGGGTGCTGTTGCGGGCATTCGCCCGTGACTAAGTGCAGCGGAGAGATGGCCAAATGCCCAATCATTGAGGCCGCGGTATCCCCTCCGGAAGCAGGCGAAAAGTGCAACAGGCTGTGGCCCGGGCAGTGCGCTCCGACCACCTCGGCTACCAAACCGGGGGCGATCGTTTCGCCATCGTCAAACGTATCGACCACGCCGGCCGCGATGAGCGCATGCCAAGCGACGAATTGCGCAGTAGCCAACGGATTGTCGGGTTCGCTCGGTGTCGCGAGGAACGCTTCGAGAGCGGTTGCACTCACCGAGATTCGAGCGTTCGGAAAATACCGAGACCACGAACCATCGGCGTGATGGCGCGCAACCATGCCCACGCCTTCAATGTGAGTCATCACCACACGATCCACCGTTTCCACACCAAAGCCTGATTCCGAGAACCGCTGTGCGATTGCATCTTGCTGCGCGGCTTCGCTGACAGCATCGGCACGCAGTACACCGTCGGCGGCTTGCACTGGATCGAAAACGAAACGAGTGCCCGCGATATCTGCGAACCACGCTGCGGCGCCCGCACGGAGTTGTTCACCTTCGGCCCACAGTGGGAAGCGCCAGGCGACGTCGGCAAAATCAGCGGGGACAAGCCCAGCGATTTCACTCGGTATCGCAACATCGATATAACAAACGCGCGTGAGTACCGCATCGCCAATGTGAATCACCGTGTCTGACATGGTGGTCAGTCTCACACAGAATCGCCGGCGATCGCTGCATAATTTCGGTCCTTACCGCCAATGCCCGTTGCGATGACCGGCGCGACGCCCGTTGCGATGACCGGCGCGATGTTCGGTTTAGGCCACGCCCGGTGCAACGAGTGGCCAGGACCGTTCGGCTTCGGCAATCAATGCAAGATCGAGCAGCCACGCCTCACGGTGATGCGGGGCCAGGACCTGCATGCCATAGGGCAAATTGCCTCGTGCCGAAACACCGATCGGAATCGAGATCGCAGGACTTCCGTAGATGTTCGCCGGAATCGTGAGCGCGCCGTTGTTGCCCAGCGGGACGCGTTCACCGTCGACGTCTTGGGGCATCGGCCCAGTTGCACCGAACGCCACATCGGGGTTGGTCGATCCGATCACAAAATCGACTTGATCGAACACAGTAGCCATTGCTTCGTTCATCTTCACTCGCTGCGCTTCGATGCGCCCACGCGCTTTGATGTCGTAGATCTGGTGGGCCATCTTCAACCCGAAACCAATTTCGACCGTGAGATCATCGGCACACTCGGGATAACGATCACCAAGTTCCATCACGATCTCCGACATGCCCGCGATCGCCCACTCCCACGAAAGTTCCGGAACATCCATCTCGATGTGAACGAGTTCCAGGCCGGCATCTTTGGCTAACATTTCACCGTGCGCCTGCACCGCCTCTCGCAATTCAGGATGCACTACCGCGCGACCCAAGCCGGGAATAATCGCCACTCGTTTGCCGCGCAGGGATTCACGATACGTGCCTAGCCCCGCTTCCCAACCGTCAACTCGGGGGAGCGAATAGGGATCCCGCAAATCATGGCCGTTCGTGACGTCGATCCAGCGTGCGGCATCTCGAACCGAGCGAGCCAAGCATCCAGATACTGCCGTGAGCGCGGCCATCACCATCGAAGGCCCCTTGGGGATCCGACCGTAGGTGTGTTTCAAACCCAAAAGCCCGGTAAACGCCGCAGGTATTCGAATCGATCCCCCGCCGTCGCCACCCGTAGCGATCGAACACAGGCCACCAGCGACTGCAGCCGCAGCACCTCCGGAAGAACCTCCGGGGGTGTGCGCACGGTTCCATGGGTTCAGCGTTGCGCCGTTCAGTTTTGTTGAGGTGAGATTGATGCCGCCAAACTCCGATGCGGTGGTGAGACCGAACGGCACCATGCCACCGTCGTCGACAAGGCGAGTGATCATCGTCGACGTTTTCGTCGCGATGTTGTTTTTGAACACCAACGATGCTTCTGTCGCGGGCCAACCCTCGACCGAAGTCAGTTCCTTGATCCCAAACGGCACGCCGCCAAACGGCTTATTGATATCGGCAACGGCACACCACTTCGCACCACGTTCGGCATCAACAAAACTGAAAGCATTGAGGTCGCTGTTTTCGACCGCGGCGAGCGATGCTGCGAGCTCCTGCGCGGGAGAGCGCTCTCCGCTGCGAAATGCGTCTACGAGGGAACAGGCATCGCCCAACCAAGGAGTTTCTTGACTCATCGTGTCTCGTTTCTTGTTTCCGTTTGAGTGCGCTTCGGAGTATGGACCGCAGCGGGAGAGCGTTCGCTCACTTCATCGAGCACCCACATTGAACACGCGACCATCAGCGCGATCCAAGCGGGGTTTACGGCAGCGTCGTACAACGTTGGCCATTCGAACACTGGGGGGTTGTGGTATCTCCACTGCGCCTGCACGATATAGATACCCACGCCGAGCATCGTCGCGGCGCTGAATGCCAGCAACGCGACTCTGAGGCGCGGGACTCGGTCCGCGCTGACCACCGCCAAAGCAGTGAGCGCACCAATCCACGGTGCCGCGATGACCGCCGCAATACCGCCGCAGATCATGGCAGTCGCGAACAACCGACGATGCCCGATGGTGCCATAACCAGTCGAGGGCGAAAACGCCCACGCCACCGATTCAGTTTCAACATCGAGGCACGGCGGAGCCGCAATGCCTTGCGCAACCAATCGCCGACGCCGAAGCTGGGGGCTTGAGCCGATCACAATCGCGAAGCACAACAACACGACAAAGCCAGTGACTGCGAGCGAAATCCAAACCCGCCGTTGAGGAGCCCACTCCACTGCGATTGTGAAATTCTTACGGCCGTGCGGGTCAATTCTCCAACCGTTCGCGTATCCCTCAACCAGGGTCGAACCTCCGAGATCGGGGCCGCCGTTGATCTTCGCGGTCCAGCCCGCGTTGTTGCTTTGACCCAGCACAAACCAAAACGGCTCCGTGGCGTTGTGGACCGAAACCGTGAACTGTGTGCGTCCTTTGCCAACCGTGACCGTTGGCGGCGGTGTGCGAATCGGCAAAATCGCGGTCACTGGAGCGGCCGCGCCACCCGGAGCCGAACTCAGCACCAAGCGGTCGAGTTGCAACGCGACGTCGCGACCGGGAACCACAGTGACTTCATTCGGACCTTTGCGCAGCTGCACAACGGAGGCCCCACACAACGAGATCTGTAGGGGGTCGCCAGCCAGAGCTGCCGATGTTGCGCCGATAATTTTGATGCCGACGGGATGGCTGTTCACGCGCAGCAGATCGGTTCGGCAGCGTGCTGGCATCTGCTGCGGCAACGCGCCGACACGCAGACCACCCGCATTCACTTCCGCAATCGCGACCGGCAGCGTCAGATTGTCGTCTCCAGCAAAGAAACTCTTTGTGGGCCGTGCGGCCAATTTCGTGATCGTCATTTTGATCTTGTTCGCCATCACCATCGGGAACCGGATTCGCACTGTTTTGCGGGTACCCAGCGTCGTGCCCATCGTGACCTTGGGCACGACAATATTTTCGCTGTAGCTGCCGATCTGGAGTTTCAACTTCGTCGGCACCGAGTGCTGTGGGTCGGCGATGAAGCTGAGATCGATGTGGTTCAGCCTGACCGGCGCGTCGGACTGCACCGCTAACCATTGATCCAAGACTGCATTGACTGGAGTCGTCCAGGCAGTAGCCGGATCACCATCAAACGCCGACGCTCCCCGGCAGCTCAAACAACCGGCCAAGAATTGATTCGCCCACGCCGATACCGGACCAGCGGCACCGAGTACACGATCGATTTCCCGAGGGTCGGTTGCGTACGAAAACACGCGCGCATCGCCGTTGAGCGCAAACGTCCGATCGGTCGGCATTTCAATCGAACGAACCATCGAGGACTCTTCATCACTGCGCGGCGGGACCTCTCGCACTCGCAGACGCGTCAGCGTGAGGATCATTGGATGTTGTAATGCGGCGGCACCAAAGTTCGTCATCAGATCGGTTGGGAGCCGAGTGACTTCGCGAATATGAACAGGACTGCTCGGCGTTTTGATATCCGCGACTCTGATCTCAACAAAACCGACCGCCGACATCCCACCGAACAACGGGCCGTTGGGCTTGTTCGTATCAACAATCTCGATCGACACCTTCTTGAACGAACGCGGCGCAAATTTGAGTGTGGCGCCGGCTTTCCGCCGAGAAGACGCCGACAGATCAAAATCGGTTGCGGCTTGGTCATCGAAGCGGACGCGAACTTTGGTGATGTAGCGATCACGCGGACCGCTCAAAATCTGGACCAGCGTGATGTGATCGCTCGTCATTGGTTTCGATGGACTGAACTCGATCCGGTGTCCGTTCACGCGATCAAACGCACCGACGGACCAAGCCGTATTCACGTTCCCGTCGAATGCGAACGCAGGCCGATCTTCAGGCGTGAAACTCACCGGGTTGCCGTACGCGGTCGCTTGCGTCGTGCCTCCGATTTGTTCAGTGACGGTCGAAGACGCATCGGTGGTGTCGGGAAACACCGCGAGCCGATTGTCGGAAACGTCTTGGGCCAGCGGCTTTTCGCCTGTTCGTTCGGTGTATCCCGTGTTGTCCAAGACCGTGCTCCATCGACGGCCACGCTTGCGGTTTTGGTCGGTGAGCACAAGCACCGCGTTGTTGCCGGCCAGTTTCCGCAGCGTTGAACCTTGTTTTTCAAACGCGGCTGAATACAACACGGTTCCGCCGCCGTGCAGCGCGCCCGCGTCTGCGGCATCAACAAACCCTTCGCCATCGCCGGCGATAACGATCGGCGCGTCGGCGGATTGGGCTCGGATAATCGGAGCGTCTCCTGGCACTTTCAACACCACAATGGAATGTTGGCGTGGAGTTTTTTGTACCTCGGAATTCAGAGTTCGCTCATCAACAATTCCCAACGCATCGCTGTCGAGTACCAGCTTTCCGAAACTGCGATCGAGTTTCAACCCTTTGACTTTGCTCAGCATCAAGGCAAGTTCGCGTGGGCGCACCAGGTTGTACCGCTCCCATTGGATGTCGTTGCGGACCACGACGGTATCGATACCAGCGCGATGCAAAACATCAATAAACCCATTCGGGCTGAAGGTGCCTTCTTGCAATCGCCGATCAAACGCGTTCAGGAAATCTGCCGATGGCGGGCTGCCATACGGAATGAGTTCGCGTGCCACATACGGTTTGTCCGTGAGGCCGGGTGTAATCGGATCCACCGTGTTGCCGAACGTGTAGGAAGCGAAATCCGCTCCCGGCAGTTCCAATGTTCGGGATCCAAAATTGCCGCGGTTCAAATAGTCGGCAAGATCGCGCCAGTGCTTCGGGATCGTTTCCGAACGTTCAAGATTCTTGCCGTAGTACGTACCGTCGTACAGCGCCGGAAAATTCGACAAGATGATCAACACCACTAACGGAGCGACGACGAACGCCAACCGATTGCCACGAACCCGGTCTTGTAGCCAATGGGTCGTCATGGTGACAGCAATCCCGAGCAACATCGAGAAACCGAGAATCACCAAAGGTGTCGCTCGCCCGGTACTTCGCAATGCCAGCCCCGCGCTGTTGGAATTGGCAAACGATTTGAACAAGCCGCCGAGCGGAGTTGGCGCGTCATACGGATGCGCGCCCACTGCGATTACGACACCGATGGCGGTCATGATGACGAAATACCCGCGATGTTTCCAACGAACCGTGGTCATGGCCAACAAGCTCATCGCCGAGATTGCATAACCTGTAAACAACACCCGCGGCCGCTGGGTGTAGTTGTACGCCGCTTCGATCCAAGGGCCGAGGCGATCACGGCCGTAAAAGAACCAGTAACCCAAGCCGCGCATCACTTCGTTCGGCGAGGACGTACGGGCCACAGCTTTGACCGTCTCGGTGTATTTTAAAATATCGAGGCCGTAGCTGCCCTGCAACGAAAGCCCTGCGATCCACCACGCCGAGGCGAGGCCCGAGAGCACACCAACCCGAGTCGCGACATTGGCAATGTCGCGCCACGTGGCTTCTCGCGTTCCGAGCCACTGCCAAAGCAGCCATAACACCGGCCCAACTCCGGCAAAGATCAACGCGGTCGCGTTGACGCCTCCAACCAGCTGAACGACAAGCGCGAAGAGTGCGGGATACCGCCAACGTTTCGGTTCGCGCAACGCCTTAACGACGAGGCCGATCATCCACGGCAACGCCGCCCACGGCCCTAGCAAGACCGAGATTCGCGCCGCATAATCCAGCGAATACGGGCTGAACATGAAACCAACGACGGTGACGGCGACTCCAGGGCCTCGGATATTCAACGCCCGGCACAGGTACACCACACCGAAACCTGCGCCCGCGACCAGCGACCCCAACCAAATTCGCTGCGCAACCCAATCCGGGCTGCCGATTCGTTGCATGAGCCAATAGAACGGCCCCATCGGAAACAAATACCCAATATTTTGATGGGTGACCGTGCCGAAACCAATATTTGGATCCCACATTGAAGCGGCTCGCCCCAGTACGCGCCCAGGATCCAGATAGAGATAGGTCTTCGTATCCGCAGCGACCTTGCCGGCATCAGTAAGCAACGGCGGAACGTAGGCAAGCAGCAGGATCGCCAAATAACCTGGGCCACGCCAGCGAAGCTCGCCGATACGGGGCCGTGGCGAGGAGCCCGCAACCGTGTTCGTGCTCACGAACTACCGCGCCGGGCTTGACCGCACAACACTTCGAGTGTTCCCATCGCGGTTGCTGCCCAAGTGAACTGCTGGGCGTAACGCAATGCACCAGCCGACAATCGAGCCCGCTCAGTGTCATCGCTCAAAACGCGCACGAGCCCCGCGGCGAGCCCATCAAACTGCACCAGATAGCCGCTCTCGTTTGGCGCAACGGCATCGCGATGTCCAGCGATATCCGTCGCGACCGAGGGAGTTCCGCAGGCGGCGGCCTCGGTAACGGTCATGCCCCAACCTTCATGGGCAGATGCACTTGCCAATACCCATGCACGCCGATACCAATCAATCTTTTCTGATTCCGAAACGAACCCGACGAGGCGAATCGCATTCGCCGCGCCGGCCTCATGAATTTGCGCTTCGAGCGCGGCGCGTTCATAGCCTTCGCCGACGATGACGAGTTCTGCAGTCGGCATCGTCTCGCGGACCTTCACCATTGCCGAAACCAGCGCCGAGAATTGTTTGACCGCGACCAAGCGACCACATGCCACGACTAGCGGCGTGGCGGCCTTGTCCCCTCCCGGTGAATACGCGCCGCTAATTCCAACCGGGACCACCGAAACCGCCGACGGCTTGAACTTCAGCTGCGAGACCAACTGGGCCTTGGAACTCTCCGACAACGTGACGACCGGAGTCTTGGTGAGTTTGTATGCAGGGGGCGCGTATCGAAACTCGATGTTGCGACCAATTTTCGCGAGGCGCGGGGGCAGGGTCATCTCCCACATCGTGTCGTGCAGGTGGTGCATCCACGCAACCTTGGGGCCACGACACCACAGGGGCGATAAGAACGGCATGCCGTTCCAGATTTCGATCAATGCATCGCGGGCGCCGTGCCAACCCACCATTTCGGAAAACGCGGCACGCGGAAACACCATGTAGCGGCCGGCTTTGCGGATCACTCGATAACCATCTCGCCATTCGACTTGGCGAGTTCCCGGTGAAAATGAAGTTCGCATATTGATATCGAGGCCAGCCGCGGCGTACAACTTCAATACCTCGTGCGCGTGAAGCTCGGATCCTCCCGCTTCGGGATCCTCCAGATCACGCCAAGCAAGGACGTGAATGCGCCGTATGCCAGCTTGCGCGGCGAGTGCACTGAGCTCGGTTGCCGCGTCTCGAGGATGCATCACAACGAGGGAGTGTATGGGCGACCAAGGCGAACGCCACGCTTCTCGGCCGCTACGCTGGCCGCGCATGAAACTTACCGGTGAGCGCCCAATCGAGGGCTCAACCCCAGATTCGCTCATAGCGCTGCATGAGGCTGGATACCGTGAAGTAGCGGTCCGTTTAGGTGCAGGCATCGTGCTCGATGTTGGCAGTGGTCTCGGCGACGCGACTTCCACGATGGCAGCCCCGGGACGATTCGTGATCGGCATCGATTACGACTCCGACACGGCAGTCAGCGCTCAGGGTAATTTTGGCGCGGCTAACCACATGGGCTTTGCGTCGATGGATGGCTCCAAGATTGCGGTCAAGGATCACAGCATCGACTACGTGTGTTCGTCGCACGTGATTGAACATTTCACGCAACCCGAGACCCACGTCGCGGAGCTTGCCCGAGTCGTCGCGCACGACGGTGCCGTATTTGTGTTGTGCCCGAACGCACCCGCCGATTTTGAAAATCCTTTTCACGTCTACGACTTCGAACCCCCGCAACTCGAGTCCATCTTGAAACTCTTTTTCGAAGAAGTTGAGGTGCTCGGCCTCGAGGGCGACGAAGTCCTTCGAGCCGATTTCGCAAAGCGGCGTGCGTCGGGCGATCGCTTACTCAAGCTCGACATCTTCAAGTTGCGTAAACGCCTCCCACAAAAGACGTACGTCTGGATTTACGAGCGAGTACTGCCAATCGTGTACAAGTTCTTGGGGTCCGGCACGACAGGGATTGGTTCAGGAATCGACCACACGCACCTGTTCATCTCCGACACCGTCACTACTACAACACCTGTGCTCTTCGCGATCGCCCGCAGGCCTCGCGCTCGGCTTGCTTCCTAGGAGTCCTTCGACATGCGCACATTGGTGTGTATTCCTACGTACAAAGAAATTGAAAATATCGAAGAGGTGCTGCGCCGAACCCGCGCTGCGGTCCCGACCGCGCACATCTTGGTTCTCGACGACAACAGCGGCGACGGCACTGCCGAACTCGCGGAGAAGTTGGGAAACCAACTCGGCAATATTGAAGTTCTGCGACGGCCCGGTAAAGCGGGCCTCGGTGCGGCCTACCGAGCGGGCTTCGCGATCGGCCGTTCCCGCGGCTATGAAATTTTGTGCGAGATGGATGCCGATCTGTCGCACCAGCCAGAATCGCTGCCTGCCCTCATCCAGGCAGTCGAAGACGGAGCGGATCTCGCGATCGGCTCACGCTATGTACCCGGTGGTGCTGTACCGAACTGGCCGGCGCATCGGCTGGCGATTTCTCGGTGGGGCAATACCTATGCCCGGTTCATGTTGCGCCACGGCGTCACCGATTCAACCGCCGGGTTCCGAGCGTTTCGGACGACGATCGTCGAGACGATCAATCACGCAACAACCAAGGGCGAGGGGTATCTCGTACAGGTTGAAACCGCCTACATGATCTCGCGCGTTGGCGGCGAGATCGTTGAGATTCCGATCACGTTTCGCGACCGCGAACGCGGCACATCAAAGATGTCCGCTTGGATCGTTGGCGAGGCCATGGGCTGGGTCACCCTCTGGGGAATCCGCGATCGTCTTACCCGCCGTCGCTCCCGTTGACCACCGCGAGACCAATGAGCACACAACCGGATACCCACTCGCGCACGCGCGCGCTTCTTGTCGCTGAGCTCGACGGCCCGCGATTTTCGCACCCGCAATATCTGCGATGGTTCTACGATGACAATCCGCGTGGTGCGGCGCTCCTCGAAAACATCGACGATGCAGAATCTGGCCGCCAAGTCGGGCACTACGGCGTCCTGCCCGCTCGGTTTCGTCACCGAAACGAACGTATTCCGTTCATCTTTTCGACCAACGTCGCGACTGATTCCGAAGCCCGCCAGAGCGGACTGTTTCGCAAGATGGCTGAACGCATCTACGCGCGCGCCTCCGCGACGGGCGCACCCGCGATGATTGGCGTTGGCAACGAGGCTTCCACCGTCGTTGTGGTTGAACGTTTCGGGTGGCATCGTCTTGGTCCGATGCGCGCCAAGGTCGCCGTGCCCGCTTTCGCACGTGGCGTAAAGCGGTTTTCGATCGATTCGCAATTTTTGGCGAGCGCGGAATTCGCGCAGCTGACCGAACATCTCAGCGACCTGCCGGTACAAGGTTGGGCGCAACACTGGGACACCGAATTTTTGACCTGGCGGCTCGCCCGTCCTGATGGCGGCTACATGCTGCACGTTTCAAACGATGCAATCGCCGTGACCGCACGCACGACGGGCCCCGCAGGAATTCCCTTTGCCGTGCTCCTCAAGGTCTGGCCCGCGTCGCCAGCTCAAGCCAAGAAACCGAGCGTTCCCGCGCTGGTTGGTAGCGCGCTCATAGGGCACCGGGCCGTCGCGTGCGTGTACGCGGGCTGGAACCAAAATGTAAGTGTTCCTGGTGTCCGGCTACCGAGTCGTCTGCAACCGTCGCCACTGAACGTTGTGCTCAAGGTCCTCGATCCCAACCAGATCGATCCGAACTCGTTTCACCTCGATACATGGGAACTCCTCGACATGGACGCCTACTAAGTGTCGACCGCCGGTCCGACACGTGTTCGAGCGCCGATCACTTTCACGATCGACGTCGAGGATTATGCACCGCCCGGCCAAGCCGTTCGGGCGGAGTCGATCGTGCATTCCGTGCTCGACGCGCTCGATGGCCTGGGTGCGCGCGGAACCTTTTTCATTGTGGGTGAACTTGCGCAATCCCATCCGGCGATGACCAAAGCGATCGCCGACCGGGGACACGAACTCGGTCTGCACGGATGGCGCCACGTTCCCCTGCCCGAACTTGACCCACCGACTTTGAAGGCTGACCTCGATCGAGGCATCAAAGTGCTCGAGGATTTAAGTGGTGCATCGGTCAGTGGCTTTCGCGCGCCGATGTTCTCATTAGTACCCGAATCTCGCTGGGCCGTCGAGGTCGTGGGCGATGCTGGCTTCATCTATTCGTCGAGTGTCCTGCCGGCGCGCAGCCCACTCTGGGGTGATCCGACCGCAGCGCGACATCCGTTTCGGTGGCCCAATGGGCTCATCGAATTCCCGTGCCCGGTGGTTTCGTTCGGCGCAGTCGCGAACCCCTATCTCGGCGGAACCTACCTTCGGCTTTTGCCTTTGTCTCTCGTGCGGTACGGGCTCGCGCAAGCCGCCGGCGATGAAGCACTCTGGATGTATTGCCATCCGTACGATTTTGATCCACTGGAGCCATTTCGGTCACGGCCCGAACTCGGCAAGATGGGCAGCCGAGTCATGTGGGTCGGACGTTCTCGCATGCAGCGCCGAGTCGCGCGAATTTTACGAGGACGGGTTGGAGCACCGTTACGCGAACGATGTGAGGCTGTGCCAAGCTAAGGCATGGGTTTGCGCACTGCAGAGCAATATCGGGCTTCACTCCGCGACGAACGCGTGCTGTGGTACCAAGGCAAACGGGTCGAATGTGTGCTCGACAACGCTGATCTTCGGGTCGCGGTCGATCATTCAGCGTTGGATTTCGAAGTCGGCCACAATCCGCAATACCGCGACCTCGCCGTCGCAACCGATCCGGATTCCGGCGAGGATTACAGCGCCTACTATCGCATCCCACGCACCACCGAAGACCTCCTCGCCCGGATGCGGCTCATCGAGCTGACTACCGCGTTGGGGGGCACGCTGTTGTCGATCAAAGATGTCGGCAGCGATGCCATGTTCGCCCTACTCGGACTCTTGCAGGGCGAAGAACGTGAACGAATTCAAGCGTTTTACGACCGAGCGCGCGCAAATGACCTCGCGGTTGCCGTTGCCCAAACCGACGTGAAGGGTGATCGCAGCAAATCGCCAAGCCAGCAAGCCGATCCTGATCTGCACGTTCATGTCGTCGATTCCTCCGACGAAGGCATCATCGTGCGCGGCGCCAAAGTACACACCAGCCTCACACCAAACTGCAACGAAATTCTCGTGCTGCCGACCAGGGCGATGAAACCCGAAGACGCGGACTACGCAATCGCGTTTGCAGTCACGCCCGATACGCCGGGCGTGGCCATGTACGTCAGCCCGTACTCCGCGGGCGAGCGCCATCCCTGGGAGTTCCCTGCTTCTTCGAAGCACAAAATGCTCGAGACCCTCACGGTGTTTAACGATGTATTCGTTCCGTGGGAGCGCGTATTTTTGTACCGACAACCCGAGCTTGCCGGCCCCATGGCGTTGGCGTTCGTGGAGTATCACCGTTTCACCGCGGTCTCGTACAAACTCCCGTTGCTCGACGCGCTCGTCGGTGCCGCCGCAGAAATCGCGCGCATGAACGGAGTTATTTCGGCGGGCCACATCCGCGACAAACTCACGCAGCTCGTGATCTACAACGAAACGGTGCGGACATTGATCGAAGCCGCGGCGCGCCGCGGCAAGATCGGCGCCGATGGCTACTGCCGCCCTGATAGCGCCACGACCAACATCGCGAAATACACGTTTGCGACGGGCTTCCACGACGCGATCCGAGCGGTCCAAGATTGCGCGGGCGGCTTGCTTGTGACGGGGCCGGGTGGCCACGATTGGGACAACCCTGAAATCCGGCCGGTGCTGGAAAAATACTTCGCAGCCGCCGCGCCTGCAGCTGAACGTCTCGCGATGATCAACCTCATTTCAGATCTCACCGTTAAAGATTTCGGTGGCTATCACGCGGTGCTCGCGGTGCATGCCGAGGGAAGCATCGAAGCCGAAAAGATGCAGATCTTTCGCGCCTACGACTCTGCGCGTCCGTTAGGCCTCGCCCGCAGGCTTGCAGGGTTGGAATAACCCGGGTACCGAATGCACCCTAAGTGGGTTGCGGGGTGACTCTGGGTTCAGGGTTAGTCGTGGGTAACCGGCCATTCCGCAGGGTTCGGCTTCGTTTCGGTCGCGAGCATTTCGCCGCGCAAAATGGCAAGTTCCTCGGCAAGAAAACGGGTGCGTTCCTCGAGGCGTGTGAGCTCATACGAGAAGTACACACAAATCAGCAATAAGAACGCGATCGCTAAGAGAAACAGCGCGTTCGGTGGTGAGTAGATACTGAGCGAGCGAGCGACTCGATCGATCGCGCCGGGGAACGTGGCAATCGCGAGCACAACAACACCGGTGACAATCCATAGCAACGTGTACTTGCCGCGCAGCTGACGTCGACGCAACAAGCGCAGAAGAAAGCCCGCCGCGATTGCACATACGATCAACACCATGATGTGCGCGGGAGTTGAGAGGCCGAACGAAGGCGGATCGCCAACCAATTTGGTCGTTGCGATGTTCACGAATCACTTCCGGGCGTTGGCAGCGCGGGCGGTCGACGAAACGACCATTGCGCAATCATGGTGACGATAAGCCGAAGATAGTGAAACACCAACCGGAAGTGACGAGTGGATGGAGTTCCGGCTTGACGTTCGCGTATCACCGTTGGAGCCTCAACGGCTCGAAGCCCTGCGTTGCAGACTTGCAGTAGCGATTCCGTGGAATCCATAAATTCAACCGGGTAAGTCTGAGCGAACAGTTTCAAAACCGCGAGGTCAAAGGCACGGAATCCCGAAGAGGTATCCGAAAAATTGCTGTTGGTCATCGTGTTCATCATGACTCGCAACACATTCATCGCGCCCCTGCGGACCGGCCCAACGCGATATTCGACTGTGCCGCCTTCGCCGAAACGGGTTCCGACGACCATGTCGGCGCCCGCATCGAGCGCCGCGAACAAGGTCGCGATTTCATTAGGGTCGTGCTGGCCGTCCGCATCGAATTGCACAGCCCGTTGGTATCCGTGACGAACGGCATAACGAAACCCGGTTTGCAACGCTCCACCGATTCCGAGATTGAACGGCAGTTCAGCGACCATGACGCCAAAACTTCGGGCAATCGCCGCGGTATCATCGGTGGAGCCATCCGAGACAACAATGACATCAAGATCGGGTCGCACTCGTTGCAATTCAGTGAGCGTGCCCGGCAGTGCATCTTGTTCGTTCCATGCGGGGATAATGACTAGTTCGGAGCTGCGCCGAACGCGCGATTCGCGTGGAAGCTCAGTGTTCGTGTCCGGACTCGTCACAACTCCAGGGTAGTCCGGGTACCCCCGGTAGAGTGCGCTCGTGACTACCGCCACGGACGATCCCTCGCCCGCGAGCGCGCCGGCACGGCCTGGAAATACTGGACCACGCGCCCGACGCCATGTGGCACTCGACAGCCTTCGCGCCTTGGCTGCGATCGGCATCGTGCTCAGCCACGCTGGCGATGCCACTGCTTCAGGCTTCGGCAGCGGACAGCCGTTCACCCCTGGTTTTCCTGGCAAAGTCAGCCACCTCTTTGGGATGTCATTTCCAACGGGCGTTGCCGTTACCCAAATTGGTTTTTGCGTTGAGATCTTCTTTGTAATTTCCGCACTGTTGGTGTACCAACCGTTCATTGCCAATCACGTGCACGGAACCAAAACCATCGACCCAATTCGGTTCTTTTGGAAACGAGCGTGGCGGATTTATCCCGCGTACTGGGTCGCGCTCTTCCTCATTGTTGGATTCTCAACGCAGCATCATTTGGCGAACGCTGAACAAGTCCTGACCAACGCAAGTTTGACAATGGGTTACGGCAGCGCATTCTCAGTCGCAGCAATCGCCGCATTGCGGCATGCGTGGACCCTTGTCGTCGAGATCAGCTTTTATTGTTTTGTGCCGCTGTGGGCCGCGACGATGCGAAGCTTGGGTAGGAGATTCGATCCACTGAGAACCGAGGTCTGCGGTGCGCTCGCGTTAACGGTGCTCGGCCCCACATTTGTGTGGTGGAGCCGCACCCACTCGGTATGGACACCATTTCGAATACTGCCGGGATTCTTCGGCGCGTTCGGAGTTGGAATGTTGTTCGCGGCTTACGGCGTCGCACGCGATCTCAACCGATTGCCCACCCGATCTGGCGAAGTACTCGAACGGTTGTCGTCGTGGTTCTGGCTTGCTGGCGCGGCGCTCTTTGTCGTTGTGATCAAGACTGCCGATCTGAGCTTTGGTGCGATGGTCGCGCCCGGCTCCACCAGCCAGATATCCGAACGGATCATGCACACCGCGGTCGCTGCGCTCGTCGTTGCGCCGGCCGTGTTCGGCTGGCGGCAACGAAGCTGGGTTGGCAAGATTCTGACGCTGCGGGTCCTCGCGCGTATTGGGCTGTGGAGTTACGGCTTTTACCTCTGGCACTACGTGTTCATCGACTACATGCACGACCACCGCTTCGACACGAGCAGCACATGGTTCTTCATCAAGATTGTGGTGTTCGCAACCGTTGGCGCAAGCGCGGCGGGCGCGCTGAGTTGGTATGTGATCGAACGGCCCATGATGCACCTCGGCGCGGGAAGTTGGACGCGACCGCGATGGCTGCAGTGGCGACCACCGTCGTTTTATCGCGGGCTCATCGCCATCACGGCCGCGGCATTGGCCTGGCGCGTCGTGTACGTCGTCACCAACATCGGCCGCCTGCATCTCAACGGCGACGCGTTCTATTACCACACACAAGCCAACGATCTCGCGAAAGGACGTTGGTTTATTGATCCCAGCCAGTTCGCGTTTTATGGACGCGTCACGCCATCGGCAGGGCACCCCCCTGCATATTTACTGTACCTCGCCGCAGTGTCGCGTTGGATCGGGCAATCAGAGCTCACCCATCGCCTCGCATCGACGTTGCTTGGCGCCGCGACGGTGTTTGCCGTTGGCGTATTCGCGCGCAAGCTGTTCAACGATGATCGTGCGGGTTGGCTCGCGGCGGGCATCGCCACGATCTACGCGCACCTTTGGATCAACGATGAGATGTTGATGTCCGAGAGCATGGCGCAGCTCTGGACGGTCGTTGCCTTTATCGCGGTATACCGCTGCTGGCGCGATCCTCGCCGCGGTACCGCGCTGTGGATGGGCACCGCGATCGGGCTTGCGGCGATGAGCCGAGCCGAAGCCGCGACATTGTTTCCTCTCTTGGTCATTCCGCTGCTGCTATTGCTGCGGCATTTATCCTGGCGTCGGCGCATCGGGCTCGCCGCCGTGGCATGTATCGCTGGCAGCGTCGTGATGATGCCGTGGATCGCGTTCAATCTCGGGCGCTTCGCTCATCCGGTGACCATGTCGAACGGCATTGGAAGCGTGCTTATGGTCGCGAACTGTGACCGGACCTATGGCCACCATCGCGTTCCCGCGGGCGAGGATCCCAACGCCTACCTTGCGTACTGGAGTGTCGGCTGCGCGATCGACGGTGGTTTCGGTCCGCTACAAAAGGGCGACGAATCTGAAAAAGAAGTCGAGTGGCGCCGCGTTGGATTGACGTACCTCAAAGCCCACAAATCGGAATTTGTATTTAAGATGGCTCCCTTGCGCGTGGCGCGGATGTGGGACATCGGCTTCATTGGCCAAAACGTGCATCCGTTCAACGCTGAGTTGGAAGGCCGCGGCGCCTGGCCGTCGACATTGGCCACAATGCAATACATCGTGTTGATGCCACTCGCACTGAATGGGTTGGTGATTCTGCGGCGCCGCAAGATACCGATCTTGCCGTTCCTTGCAGTCGCGGCGACGATCACGATCACCGCGGCAACGACCTTTGGAATAACGAGGTATCGCGCACCGGTCGATGCCTTGTTGCCCGCGCTCGCGGCCGGTGCAGTCATGGTGCGACTTCGTCGATCAAAACCATCGCCGGTCGCGGACGCGGACGCCACGGCAGAGCCCAAGCCATTCGCTACTCCGGCACACCGTTATCCAACGCTCGAATTCCGTCGACTGATCCAATCACCACTGGCCGTGTTTGTGACGCTGGCGTTGCTTTTGGGCGGCCTATTCGCCACGCTTACTCCGGCGCTCGCGGGCTACGACGAAGGCGCACACCTTTGGCGATCGTGGCAAATTAGCGACGGTCGAATTGTGAGCGAGACGCGCCTGATCGATGGCGTACGACAACCAGGTCACGAATTTCCTGTCTCGCTCACACCCAAGCTGCTCGTACTCTTTCCGTTGCGCTTCACCGGCGCCCGCCAGAACCTCGACACGACCCAGGCATGGCGTCACATCCGCGATTCCGCGCCCGCGGGGCCAACAAAATTTATTGGTTTTAGTCAAGCCGCGGTCTACCCTCCGGCACCGTATCTACCCTCAGCCTTGGGATTTCGCCTCGGCCGCACGATCGGCCTTTCAGCCTTAGGTCTTGTGCTCATGGCTCGTTGGGCTGCGCTCCTCGCCTTCATCGCGATCATCGGCCGGGCGATCGTGCACATCCCCAAACGCCGTTGGTTGCTCGCGGCACTCGCGCTGACGCCGGTATGTCTGTTTCAATCCGCGATGATTTCCGCCGATGGCATCACGATTGCATTGTCACTGCTCGTAATCGCATTGGCGTGGAAGCTGCATGAAGCCGCGAACGCGCGGCTGTCGCGCGCGGTAGTCGGTGAAACCGCGCTGGTCTTGTTGGCGTTGGGCCTTTCGAAGCCACCGTACATTTTGTTTGGCGCGTTGTTGATCCCGACGATGTGGCGCCAATTCCGAGCGTTTCATTCATACCAGCTGATCGTCGCGGCGGCTCCCGCAGTGATCGCGTTTGTGTTGTGGTCGAAATACGCGCAATCGATTTACGTCGCGCCGCAATTCGACACGGGGCGTGGAAGTTTTGCCTACAAGGGTGTCGATGCGGCTGCGCAATTTCGTGGACTTCGAACCCATCCACTGCGCCTCGTCAGCGTGATCGGTACGACCATCGCGCGCACCTGGAGTTCGATGTTGCACGATATGGTCGCACAAATTGCGGGGTGGGCCCGAGCTCGATCACTCAGCGCGCCGATTGCAATCACGACGTTCGTGGCCTGCGCAGTTGCGGTGCTCCAGCGCGATGCGGTGCCAATGCTCGCTACTGGTGGCGCTGAAAATGCCGATTGGTCAGCCCCGCGGCTGCGCCAGCGATTGGTGCCAATTGCGATTGCGGTGGCCACCACGACCGTTATATTTGCCTTGGCGTATGCGGGCTGGAATCAAGTAGCTGCACCCCGTATCGACGAGTTCCAAGGGCGCTATCTTTTTGCGCCCTTCGCTTTGCTCCTTTTCGCGTTACCATCGCTCCAACGAAGTACGCGCAGGATCGCATCGTGGGCTCCGGCAGTCGTGGTGGCCGCGGCAAGCGCCCTTTCGTTAATCGGGCTGATCGGCCGGGCGTACTAAGAGGGCGCGCCAAAAGGCGACGGATTCTGGCTGATCTCGACGAAACGCGGCGCCGCCCGTGGCCCGAGCGGCCCCGGAGCGCAGCGACGAGAGCGCGAAACTGGATTCTTGCATCGGATCACCTCTCACCTATCAGTGCGCGTTCTAGTACGGCATCGTGGCGGTTGCGAGTCAGCACCCGATCAACAAACATGCAGATGATCAACAAGGTC
>JANYBW010000066.1 GCA_025360585.1 Actinomycetes bacterium
TGCGTGCTGGTTGGGCGTTTTGGTCGAGTCCGCTATTTGCGGTCGTTGCCTCCGCTCATTTTGAGTAAGTCCATCGCGCCCGTGCCGGAGGCTTTAATGCCCTGTGCGACGATCGAAACGTCCCAGTCGCCTGCCGCTTCCCGCAACGCCCCAACGGTGCACGCCGCACGGCCGCCCAACGCGTCCATCGGGTTGTACTTGAACAGTCGCATCGCGTTTTCGTGGGAGATTTTGTTGATGTCGCTATCGCTGCACGAGGCGGCTTGCATCTGCTTCATGAACTGTTCCGGCGATTGCGGCCAGGTGCTATCGGAGTGCGGGTAATCGCATTCCCAACAAATCATGTCGATGTTCATTTTGTTGCGCATTTCAACACCGACCGGATCATCGATCCAGCAACACACCACTTGTTCATCGAACACTTGCGAGGGGTTGCGCGAGCCCAAGTCTTGACCAGTCCAGAACCGGTGGCGGTCGTAGGTGTAATCAATCCGTTCGCGGAAATAGGGAATCCACCCGATGCCACCTTCACTCAGCGCGTACTTCAAATTCGGAAATTGTTGGGGGACTTTCGACCACACAAAATCGGCCGCGGCTTGCACAATGTTCAACGGCGACAATGTGATCAGAACGTCCATGGGAGCGTCGTCGGCGGTGATCACCATCTTCGATGACGACCCAATATGTACGCACACAACCGTTTCGAGCTCTTCACATGCGGCGAAGAATGGATCCCAATGACCTGAATGAATCGACGGGTGCCCGAGGTGCGTGGGGTTCTCCGAAAACGTGACCGCGTGGCAACCCTTGTCCGCGACGCGGCGAACTTCCGCGGCCATCAATTCGGGATCCCACATCGGCGGTAGCGACAACGGAATGAAACGGCCCGGATACGTGCCGCACCAATGTTCGATGTGCCAGTCGTTATAGGCCTGCAACAGCGCCAGCGCGAGATCGGCGTCTTCAAGCGCAGTGCGCGCAAAGAGTTGGCCACAAAATTGCGGAAACGAAGGGAAACACATCGAGCCTAAAATGCCGTTCGCGTCCATATCTTTGACGCGGTCGTGAATGTCGTAGCAGCCCGAACGCATCTGATCGAAGCTCGTTGGGTCCATAGCGTATTCCTCAGGCGGACGGCCAGCGACCGCGTTCAGCCCGATATTCGGCAGCTCCAAACCCATGAACGACCATACGTCGATGCCGGAATCTTTGCGCACGATCTTCGGCGCGCGATCCACGTACTTCGCCGCGAGCCGGCCGTCGAACAGATCCGGGGGTTCGACAACGTGATCATCGACGCTGACCAAAATGAGATCTTCAACCTGCATATCCGAACCGCCTTCGTGCGAAAATTTGAGCCTGCCGTCACCATACGGCACCAGTCGCTACGGTGTCACGAAATCGCCAACCAAGCGACTGATCGCGACCCAACAATTTCCGGAGGAACCATGCTTGCCGCCTTGAACGAATCTGCTGCTGGCCCGCTCAATATCGCCACCTTGATTTTGCGGCTCGCAATCGGGCTCATGATCATGGCGCACGGCTACAACCACATCTACGGTGGCGGCAAGATCAACGGCACCGCGGGTTGGTTCGCCAGCATGGGGATGAAGCCAGGGATTTTGCACGCATGGCTCGCGAGTATCACCGAACTGGGCGCAGGACTCATGCTTGTGTTGGGTCTGCTGACTCCGCTGGCCGCCGGTGCGATTATGTCGGTGATGATCGTGGCGTGGATCACCGCGCACCGCGCGAACGGCTTCTTTATTTTCAAGCCTGGTCAAGGTTGGGAATACGTTGCATTCGTAGCGCTCACGTGCCTAGCGCTCGGCACGATCGGCGCGGGTGAATGGTCGCTCGATAACGCACTCGATTGGCCGATTAAACCGAGTTCAGTGCTCGGACTGCTCGTGGCGGCGGGCGCCGGTATCGGTGGCGCGCTTGGTTTGCTTGCGGTGTTCTACCGACCCGAAAAACCCTGACGATCGAGCTCCGCGATCAACAAGGGCGCGGCATCCTGCCAACGGGCGACAATGCCAGCGTCGGCACAATCAAAGATGAGCGCAACTGGATCAGGATTGATCGCGAGCACGCATCGAGCATTGCGAAAACCCACGGAATGATTGAATTTTCCGCCCGCGCCAACGCTGACTAACAATTGCGGTGCGATCGAACGGCCCGTGATGCCGAGCTGCCGGGCTCTCGGCATCCAGCCATTGTCGGTGACCTTTCGCGTCGCCGCCCATTGCGCGCTCAGCGCGCTCGCTAGCGGCTGAAGTTGTCGGTACTCCGAAGGTTCGACACCTCGGCCGACCGCGATCACTGATCGTGCGTCGGCGAGACGATCGAGATCATCGTCGCGCGTGCGCTCGGTCACCGTGACCCGATTTCGGACCAGCGTGATGCCGTCGCTCCAGCCATCGAAGCAATCGATCGGTGCTTCGAATGCGCGCCGTTGTGGAGTGCCCAGTACGCCCGCGCGAACCGTTGCCATTTGCATGGGGGAACGGCACCCAATCGCGGCGACCATTGCGCCGCCGAACGCCGGCTTCCACGCAATGAGGCGACCGTCGGCATCGAGTTCCAGCTCGACGGCATCGCCGCACAAACCCGCGCCCACCCGAGCCGCGACTCGGCTCGCGACTTCGCGCCCCCAAGCGGTGCTTGGTGCCAACACAATCTCGGGTGCGTGGGCTTCGGTGAACGCTCCAATTGCAGCCGCAGCGTCGTCTTCGCAAGCGCCGCCGGGCAGGAACACTTCCGCATCGGCGCCAAATTGCCCGAGCGACGCGCGTGCGGCTGGCCCCGGCCGCATCGGTACCAGGGCCACCACAGCAGTGTCTGCGCGCGCCAATCCGGCCGCTGCGCCGATCATTTCGGCGGTCAGCGCGTGGCGATCGGGCTCGACGAGTACCGCGATCATTTTGGCGCCGTCGGCCATCACAACGGGGTCTCGCAGGGACAACGCCGAGTGAAGTTCGCTGGTGTCGAACGCACCCAACTCATCGGCGATGGCAAGAGCGCGTTCGATCTGTGCGCTGAGCGACGCGTTCGGGTTGAGTTCCCGACGCCGAGTGATCATGATGGTACGAATCGGACCGACCCACGTCGGACTGCCCTCGGCACCCCACGGCCCGGGGCCCAACATCGAAGCAGTGATCGTCTTGATCAAGGCTTCGTCGACCCCTTGTCGCCCCGCGGGGTCGACCTTGCTGGGATCGATGAGTCGTTCAGCGCAGGACACGACGGCAGGAAGGTGCATGGTGAGTTCAACGAAGCCGTCATCACTTTCGCTTGTCGCGTTCATCGTGCCGTCAGGGTGCAACGTGAGCTGCTTGGCGGCGCTCACAAACGGCACGCCGAGGAGCTCCGCAAGTTGCGGCCCAACTTGGCCCGTATCGGCATCCACTGAGTTGCGGCCGCACAAGACGAGATCGAAACCGCCAAGCCGGTCGATCGTCGCTCGCAGTGTCGTCGCGGTGGCGAGGGTGTCGGCTCCTGCGAATGCACGATCGGAAATCAATACGCCATCGATATCGGCGATGCCGTGTTGTTGGCCCCAGGCGATTGCTTCGCGCAAACAGTCCGCTGCCGTTGCAGGGCCCATCGTGATGACGGTGACGCTCGATCCCGGCCGCGCAGCCGCAAGCACGACGGCTTGCGCAACCGCGCGCCGGCAATAAGCGTTCATTTCGAGCTCGATGCCCTCGCGTAACAAACGACCATCGGCGCCGAGTTTCATCGTCTCGAATTTTGGTATTTGTTTCACCAGCGCGGCGATGCGCAACGACGGCCTCCAAGATGCAGGAAACGCTGAGACTACAAGCAGCGCTCAAGGGGCGGGGCCGAGTCGGCGCTGCCGCGTGGGTTGTGCCGCGTGGGTTGTGCCGAACACCTTGCTGCACAAAAAAAAGCGGGCGGGCCTCGGTGATGGTGGGGGCATCTCCGAGGCCGCGGCCCAGCAGATAGAATATCGCACATAGGTGGTCCCGAAACAATCACACAGATGCAGTATTTACTTCCGGTCCTGAATATTGACAGTGATTGCCAGGCGGTCAGCGAGCTTGCGTCGTACCGCACCGCACCAGAAATAAGGTGCCGACGATGACCAAATTTGTTGATCTTGAGACTGCGATCCGCGACAACGTCTGTGCGGGAGATTCGATTCACGTCGTTGTGGGTCACACCCGCTGGACGGCCGGCGCTCGTGAGCTGGTGCGGCAGTGGTGGCAGCGAGACCCACAGTTCGAGCTCATTATGTTGAGCTTGTCGAGCCTCGGCGCCCTCTTTTTCAAGGGCGGGTTGATCCGCAATGTCGTGACGGGATATAGCGGCGATACCTTTCCAAATTTTACGCCGAATCCGTGGTTCCAGCGCGCCTACAAATCCGGCGAAGTTGGCGTTGAGCATTGGTCGTTCCTTGCGTTTTCGCAGCGTCTAGAAGCTGGTGCGAAGGGCCTCGCCGCCATCGCGACCCGGTCGATTGACGGCTCATCCATGCAGGACAACGATGCGTTCGCGATGGTCGAGACGCCCTTTGGCGAAGTTGGAATGTTGGCGCCGTTGCGTGCCGACGTGGCCTTGCTGCACGCTGCGGTTGCGGATCGTCAAGGGAACCTCGCGATGCATCCGCCGCTGCTGGAAGGAGTGTGGGGTGCGCTCGGCGCTCGTCGCGGGGTGGTCGCCACGGTGGATCGAATTGTGGACGACCTCACGCCGTGGTCGCATCTTGTGCGGATCCCCGCGCACTGCGTGGCCGCGGTGGTGGAAACACCGATGGGCGCGCATCCAGGCGGGATGTTCGTTGGCGATTTGCCCGTTGAAGGCTACGGCGAAGACTACGAATTTTGGGTCGAAGCGCGGGCCGCCACTCGCAGCGACGACTATGACGCATGGATTCAACATTGGATTCTTGACGTGCATTCGCAGGCGGATTGGCTCGATCGTTTGGGTGAGGAACGCATCGCCGCGTTGCGAGTAAAAGCTGATCCGATGTCCTGGCAGAACGATCAACGCGAGTACATACCTGATCGCGACGCTCCCGCCAACGCATGGGAGCGCGCCGCGGTGATGGCCGCGCATCATCTCGCGGATCGAGCCATCGCGCTCGATGCCCATGCCGTGCTCGCCGGTGCGGGGGTCGCCAATCTCGCCGCCTGGCTGGGCGTTCGTCACGCGCAAGCGCGGGGTGCCTCGACGGTGCTCACCGCCGAAATCGGTCTATGGGATTACGCACCAGTTCCTGCGGATCCGTTCGTGCTGAATCATCGCAACTTTCCTGCGACCGCGATGTTGAGCGACGCGCCAACCGTGCTGGGCGCGCTCGTTGGCGGGGTCACGACTACCACGATTGGATGCCTTGGTGGCGCGCAGATTGATCGTTTCGGCAACATTAACAGCACTTCGTTGCTCGACGACGGCGGACCGTTCCTCGTCGGCAGCGGTGGCGGCAACGATGTAGCCAGTACCGCAGCTGAGTGTGTGGTGGTTGCATTGCTCAACGCGCAACGCACACCCGAGGCCTGTTCTTACATCACCTCCCCCGGACGTTGCGTAAGGGCGCTCGTGACGGATTTGGCGACATTCGAAAAGCTTGAGCCACACGGCGAGTTGGTGCTGACGGCAGTTCCGTTTGGCGAGGGAACCATCGCGCAGCGAGTGGAGATCGCTCGCGCCGCCACGGGTTGGGTTGTGATGGTTGCAGAAACCGTGCGAGAACTGCCTGCGATCGATCACGGCGATGTCGTCGCGATGCGTGAATGGGATCCTCGCGGCTGGTTCCTGCGTGGATAGCTCCGCGTGTAGCAAGATGCCGGTGTGAGTGCAGTCGCGTTTGAGGGAGTTACCAAGGAATTCGCCGGGGGAGTACGCGCCGTCGACTCCTTAGATCTGGTGATCGAGGACCATGAGTTCTTGGTGTTGCTCGGCCCATCGGGATGCGGTAAATCGACTGCACTGCGCATGATCGCGGGCCTCGATGATCCGACCGCAGGCGTTGTGCGCATCGGCGATCGAATTGTCAACGATGTGGATCCAAAAGATCGCGACGTTGCGATGGTCTTTCAGAGCTATGCGCTCTATCCGCACATGACGGTGCGAAAGAACATCGAATTTCCCCTCGATGCACGCAAACTTCCTCATGCGGAACGCAACACCGTGGTGCAGCACGCCGCCGAGGTGCTTGGGTTAGCTGAGCTCCTTGATCGCAAACCGGCGCAGCTTTCCGGGGGCCAACGCCAACGCGTTGCCCTGGCCCGAGCGATCGTGCGGAGGCCGTCGGTGTTTTTGATGGATGAACCGCTATCGAACCTCGACGCAAAATTGCGGGTACAAACGCGAGTAGAGCTCGTTGCTTTGCAACGCTCACTGGCGTCGACCTTGATTTACGTGACCCATGATCAAGTCGAGGCGATGACGATGGGACATCGCATCGCAATCATGCGCGACGGAATGCTTCAACAAGTCGGCCCCCCGCAGGAGGTGTACGACCGGCCCGCGAATCAATTTGTTGCCCAATTCATCGGGACTCCACCGATGAATACCTTTCATGCCGTTGCTTCAGCGCGAGGTTTGGAAGTTGCGGACGGCGCATTTGCGATGGTCGACGGGTGGGCTCGCGAGCCGCAGGACGTAATCGGCGGAATTCGTCCCGAGCATTTACACCTGGAATCATTGGCTCGCGAGGCTCCGGATGGTGGCGCGCTCGTCGTCGCGACCGTTTCAATGGTCGAGGCGCTAGGGCACGAACGTCATGTGCATTGTCGCATGCAAAATGATGATTCGATCATCGTGCGAGTTGCCGCGAGCGATCCCTATCCAACGACGGGCGAAGCGGTGGCGCTGCGCGCGGACGCTGAACACGTCCACGTCTTTTCGACAGAAACTGGACAACGAGTTGCGTTGGCATAGCCGACGCGCGGTGCGCGAGAGCGCGTTGGCCTACGCGATGCTGGCGCCATCGTTGTTGATCTTTGGCGCCTTCGTGTTCTTTCCGTTCGTAAAGAATTTTTCTTTTCCATTTTACCAACAATCGACCGCGAGCGGCTTCGGCACATTCGGTAAAGCGGCCCCACCCAAGTGGGTCGGTTGGCAGCAATGGCACGAAGTGTTTACGAGCCGCACCTTCTGGCATTCAGCTTGGGTCACTGTGCAGTTCGTGGTGCTCACCGTGCCCCTGGGGATCGCTTTCGGGCTCCTGCTCGCAGTGCTCGCGCACCAGCGACTACGCGGAATCACCATATTTCGTACGATCTTTTCTTCCACGGTGGCATCATCGGCCGCGGTCGCATCGACCATATTCTTTAGCTTGATTGGCACCGAATCCGGGCTCTGGAAATTGCGGATTCATGGTCACGCGCTGCTCGACGACAAAACCTGGGCGTTGCCGGCAATCGCGTTGGTGTCAGTGTGGCAGAGCCTGGGGCTTTCCTTCATCGTGATGAGTTCAGGGCTCCAAGCAATCCCCGACGATTTGCTGGAGGCTGCGCGGGTCGATGGTGCGAGCAGCGTACGCAGATTTCGGCGGGTGACATTGCCGCTGTTGTCACCGACGATCTTTTTTGCGTTCGTAGTTGGTTCGATCTCCGCGTTTAAGACCTTCGCGGAAATCGATTTGCTGAGCCCGATAGGTAAGGAAACTGGCGGCACGAGCTTGCTCGCGTATCAAGTGAAACGGTTGGCGTTTGAAAGCGAAAGCCGCAACGGCCAGGCCGCGATCTTTGCCGTGGGTCTGTTCGCAATTGTGCTGTTGCTCACACTGATCCAGATGCGTCTCGAGCGCCGAGTGCACTATGGCCGTTAGCATTTCGGTGTCGCAGCGGCCCGTCGGCCGATCGATCGCTCGCTATTTCGTGTTGATCGTGATGGCGGGGCTGATCTTGTTTCCGATCTACATCACAATCGTGAACTCATTGATGGAACCCACCGCGTTGGCGAATGGCCCAGTTTGGTGGCCGTCGCACCCAACGTTGTCGAACTACGCAACTGCCTGGACCAACGCGCACGTGGGGCGGTACCTCTGGAATACGGTCATCGTCGCGGTGGGTATCACCGCATTGCAAGTGAGCACAGCGATCCTCGGCGGCTACGCGTTTGCTTTTTTGAATTTCCCGTTGAAACGACTTATGTTCGTGATGTACCTCGCGACCTTGATGATCCCTGGCGAAGTCACGATCATCCAAAACGTGCAAACCGTGCATGATCTTGGTTGGTACAACAGTTACGCCGCGCTGATCGTGCCGTTCATCGCTACCGGGTTTGGCGCATTTCTGTTACGGCAAAGCTTCCTCGCTGTGCCCGCCGATTTGCAGGATGCGGCGGCGCTCGACGGTTACGGACATTGGCGCTTTTTACGCCGGGTTGTGGTGCCCATCTGTCGGCCCGGCATCGCAGCGATGGCGCTCTTCGCGTTCCTCGGCGCGTGGAACCAGTATCTGTGGCCGCTGTTGGTGACGAGCGACGATCGCTACCGCACAGTGCAGATTGGGTTGAAGCAACTCCGAACCGAGAACTTGTCCAGCGTGACTGTCGTGTTTGCGGGTACGGTGCTGGCGTTCTTGCCGATCGCGTTGTTGTTGTTGGCATTTTCAAAACAATTGGTGCGAGGCCTCACCGCAGGCGCGGTGAAGGGCTAACGGTGGTGCGAGCAAGGAGAACCATGAAAAAACTGGTTGCGGCAACAGCCATTTCAGTGCTGTTCGCGGGAGCGTGCAGTAGCAGTTCTGCGCCCAAGGCCAAAGCGACGACGACCGTGGGTGGGGGCGCCACCACTACCGTGAACCGCAGCACGCTCGCGAAACTGTGCGATACGAAATCGTTTGCGGCGGCGGCGAAGCCGGTGAACATCACCTATTGGCATTCGCTCACCCAAGCCAATGGCGATGCTCTGAAAAAGCTTACGGATTCGTTCAACTCGTCGCAGAGCGATGTGCACGTGGCCCTCCAGAACCAAGGCGGCACCGACGAAACCTTGACAAAATTCAAAGGCGTCGCGGGCAGCGCCGGCGCTCCGGACGTTTTACAAATTGGCGAGACATCGTTGCAAACGATGATTGACTCCAAAGCGATCGTGCCCGCCCAGGCGTGCGTCGACGCGACCGGAGCCAACCTCGACGACCTGTTGGCGCGAGTGCGGGATTACTACACCGTTGCCGGGGCGACGTGGGCGCTGCCGTTCAACGTCTCGCAACCGGTGTTGCTCTACAACAAGGCGGTCTTTCGTAAAGCTGGTCTGAACCCAGATTCGCCACCGACTGATTTTGAGTCGTTGGTTTCGACCGCGAAACAGCTCCAGGCGAAAGGTGGCGTGAAGTACGGGTTTCAGTACAAGCGCGACAATTGGGTTCTGGAACAATTTCTTGCGCTTGCGGGCGAGCCGTACGTAGATGCGGGCAATGGCCGTGGCGGACGTGCGAAGAGCGCGATCTCTAATACCCCAACCGCGATTCGTGTTCTGACCGCGCTGCAATCCTTGGTGAATTCGGGCGTTGCTACCACCAACGGCACCGAGGCCGGTGAAAGCTTGAGCAATCTGCTGGGAATTTGCAACGGCGATAATGCGATGACGATCGATACATCGGGCGCGCTCGGCACCGCCTACGACACGTTGGCCAAAGGGCAGTGTAAAACCAAAGTCGAAGTTGGCGTTGCGCCATTGCCGTTGCCGGCCGGGCCGCAAAAGGGTGGGACGTTGGTGGGCGGCGCGGCGAACTACATCGCACGGCCGGGGATAAAGAACGAACGTTCACCAAAGGTTTTGGCCGCGTTTAAATTCGCGCAATACTTGACGACGGCAAAGTCCCAGGCAGCATTCGCCGCCGCTACTGGTTACATACCCATTAGCAAAGCCGCCGCGAGTCAGGCTGCAATCACGTCGGTGTGGGCTGCGAAACCCGGATATCGAATTGCCTTCGATCAACTCGCGAATGGTGTCCAAAATGTCGCGAGTTCGGGGCCGCTGATTGGTGCCTACAAAGATGTTCGTACTGCGATCAAAGCCGCGTTGGAAGCAATCTTCATCGATAAAAAGGATGTCGCGACGGCGATCGCCAAAGCGGTCGAAGACGCGAATGTCGCGATCAAGAGTTACAACGCGAATAACTCATAGTCGTCTTCGAGTTTGAAGACAACTACCGGGGAGTCGCGCCGAGTGCTTCCGCGAACGCTAAGACGGCTCGATCAATCTCGGCTTCGCTCACGACGAGCGGTGGCATCCATCGCAAAATGTTTCCGTACGTTCCGCAGTTCATGAACAACACATTGTGCGTTCGATAGCAGCGCTCAATGATTGCGTTGACCCGCGCCGCGTCGGGCTCGCCGTGCGCGTCGACAAACTCCGTGGCGACCATGAGGCCGGGCCCGCGCACATCGGCGAGGCCTATATCGTTGCTCTGTAACGCGCGTAACTCGCTGCGTAGCTGCTCGCCGCGCAGAGCGGCGTTCGCGACAACGCCGTCGTTGATCAAAACATCAATGGTTGCTAGGGCAGCTGCACAACCGATCGGATTCGCGCCGTAGGTCCCGCCGTGGCTGCCGACGGGCCATTTCGCCATGATGTCGGCCCGCGCACCAATTCCCGCGAGAGGAAATCCCGATGCGATCCCTTTGGCCATCATGAGTATGTCGGGGCGGACTCCGTAGTGATCCATCGCAAACATCTTGCCGGTGCGACCAAAGCCGCTCTGTACTTCATCGGCGATGAACAAGATCCCAGTCTCGTCGCAGATATCTCGCACGCCCTCGACGTATGCCTGTGGTGCCGCGATGTATCCCCCTTCGCCGAGCACGGGCTCCATCACGATCGCCGCAGTTTCGTCCGGCGCGGTTTGGCTTTTCAAGACATGCTTCAATTGCTTCAATGCCCGTTGCGCGGCCGTTGCTTCGTCGACGCCCCAACTGAATGCAGTAGGAAATGGAGTCGGAAAAATTCCGGACGGTAGCGGTTGAAAACCCGCGCGATAAACCGTCTTGGAAGTAGTCATCGCCATCGTCAGCATCGTGCGACCATGAAAGGCGGCGTCCATCACGATGATGTTTGGTCGCTTCGTTGCTTGACGGGCAAGCTTCACTGCTGCTTCGGTTGCTTCGGCTCCGGAGTTACAAAAGAAGAACTGGTCGATGCCATCGGGGGTGACCTCGTAGAGCTGATCGGCGAGCTGCGCCACGATCGGATTGCGATAACAGTTCATTTGCGAATGCACAAACTTCGCGGCTTGGGCTTGTATCGCGGCTACCACTTTGGGATGACAATGCCCGGTGCTAGTGACTGCGATTCCGCTGGTGAAATCGAGGTACTCCTGGCCGTCTGCAGTACGAACAGTGCAACCGTTGCCTTCGACGACCGCCAGATCGGTGACCTGGTACCAAACGTTTGAGAGATGTGCGCTCATGGGCCCAGGCTACGCCCTGTCTGACGTTCGACCCGGTCGTCGATAGAGTCCGGGCTGTGAATGGTCCTTTGACTGGCGTGCGAGTCCTTGATCTTGGTACGAGGATCGCGGCGCCGTTTTGTGCGGGACTGCTGGGCGAGATGGGTGCCGAAGTCATCAAGATTGAACAGCCCAACGGCGGTGATTTCATGCGAGAAATCGGCCCGTTTGTGGAGGTGGAAGGGGCCGATCCCTACTCACTGTTTTGGGCCGTCGAAGGCCGGGGCCGTCAATCCATCACCATTGATCTTCGCAAAGCGCAAGGCCAGGATCTGTTCCGACGCTTGGCGGCAACTGCCGATGTAGTGGTGGAGAATTTTCGGCCGGGCACGTTGGAGAAGTGGAACATCGATCCCGCACGCCTCGACCCAAAGCTCGTTGTCGCGCGCATCTCGATGTTCGGCCAGGACGGCCCGAATTCGCAGCGCGGTGGGCTGGATCGTGTGGGGATTGGCTACGGCGGATTGTTGCACCTCACGGGTTATCCCGATCGGCCGCCGGTGCGCGTCGGCGTCACGATCTCGGACTATCTCACCGGCGTGTTTACGTCGCAGGCAGTCCTTGCCGCGCTGTATCGACGAGATGCCCGCGGCGGTACCGGTGCGGTCATCGACGCAGCCCTCTACGGAAGCGCGCTACGAGTCTTGGAGTGGACGCTTGCTGGCTACGACCGTTTGGGAGTGGTTCGCAATCGCGAGGGCAATCGACTTGCCAACAGCGCGCCGCTCGATAACTATCCAACGCTCGACGGCAAGTTTGTGTGCATTGTTGCGGGCAGCGACGCGAACTTTCAACGGCTGTGCGTAGCGATGGATCGCGAAGACCTTGTCACCGATGTTCGGTTCACCAAGCTCATCGACCGCGCGGCCCGCAGTGATGAAATCAATGGGATCGTCGCGGACTGGACTCGCACGCTTGTCGCTACGGAGGTGGAGCAGCGCTGTGTCGCCCAGGACGTACCCGTCGCGACCGCGTACACATCGGCCGATATTTTCGCGGACCCTCACATGATCGCCCGCAACGATGTGATTGGTGTGCAGGATCCAGTGATTGGCGAAGTGAAACAACAAGCTCCGTATCCGCGGTTTGTGGGTGAAGAACCATCGATACCCGCAGGTGCGCCCCGTTTGGGTGAGCATACAGACTTGATTTTGCAATCTTTGCTGGCGCTTTCGAGCGTCGAAATCGCGACCTTGCGCGAGCAGAAGATCGTTTGACATGCGCGTCCGTTCAATTGAGCCCAACGGGTTTCGCGTGGATGCCGACGGTGAGCACGGTTCCGCGGTTTTGCTTGGGGGATATTCGCCGACGAGCAAGCAGTTCCATTTCCCGCGCCAAATCGTCTGTCCGTATTCGGGTGCTGAAGATGTCGTCGCGGTAGACCTGAGCCGCGACGCGACCGTGTGGGGCTGGACGGTCGTGACCACTGCGCCGCCGGGGTATACCGGTGCGGTGCCCTACGGATTCGGCGTTGTCGAGCTGACTACGGAACAATTACGTATTGTGACCCGCCTGCAAATTGACGACGTCTCTGAGCTGGAATTCGGCGACTCGATGCAGCTCTCGTATGACATTGTCTCAAAAGATGACGATGGCACCGATGTCGCGGCGTGGGCCTTTACCCGGCGGGTCCGTTAGTGGTTGGGGTTGCGATCACCGGAGTTGGGCTCCACCCGTTTGGGCGGTTCGTCGATAAGTCCGTTACGGAAATGGGCGTGGATGCTGTCCGTGCCGCGCTTCGAGACGCCGGTAACCCTACGTTCGAAGCCGCGTTCTGCGGTACTGCGTACAGCGGGGTTGCTGCGGGCCATAAAGTATTGAGCGCGATCGCGCGTACCGGAATGCCGATTGTTGATATCGAAGCAGGATGTGCGAGTGGAGCCGCCGCGCTGGCGTTGGCCGCGGGCGCGATACGCGCCGGGCAATACGAAACCGTGCTCGTGTTCGGTATCGAAAAAATGCCAAAAGGCATTATCCGATCGAGCTTTTTTGAACCGTGGCGCGAACAAGCTGGGCTAGCTGCGACACCGAGCTATTTCGCGTTGCGAGCGCAGCGGCTCATGCGCGAACAAGGCGTCACGAAATCGGACTTTGCGCAAGTCGTGGTCAAGAATCGCGCGCACGGTGTGCTGAATCCCGACGCAATGTTCCGCAAGCCAGTGATGGTGGAGGAAGTGTTTGCGTCGCGTGTTGTCTGCGAGCCGTTGCACTTATGGATGTTGTGTTCGCCCAACGAAGGTGCAGCAGCCGTTGTATTGCAGCGCAGCGACAATCCGCGCATCTCGTTGCGAGCCGCGGTGTTGCGATCGCACCTTCCTGGCAGCGTGCTCGGCGAAGCAACCCCAATGGCGGGAATCGATGACACCAACATCACGCCACCGACAGTGCTTGCGGTGCGCCAAGCCTACGAGGAAGCTAATTGTGGCCCGACGGATCTCGATCTCGTCGAGTGCCAAGACACCGACGCGGCGCGCGAACTCCTCGCCTGGGAAGAACTCGGATTGTGTAAACCGGGCGAACAAGGCCGAGCGCTGCGAGATGGTGCTCATGTACTTGGTGGTCCACTTCCGGTGAACGTGAGCGGCGGGTTGTTGAGCAAAGGCGAACCATTGGGTGCGAGCGCGCTCGGCCAGGTCGTGGAAATAGTTCAACAATTACGGGGTGACTGTGGTGATCGGCAAGTTGCCCATGCCCGGATCGGGTTAGCGCATACCGTTGGTCGCGGCGCGAACGCGAGCGCGGTCATTGTTGCTCGTGAGCACTCTGTGCACTAGTCGTCGTCGCCGATGACTCCGAACGCCAAACCCAAAAATCCCCCGATATCCGCGTTAGTAGCGCTCGTGAGCGATACCAACAGCGTCTCGTCGCCCTCTTTGTTTTGATCGCCATGAACCGTGATGTGAATCACTCCGCTGGTCGCTCCTGGCGGCACAACAATCGTGCCGCTCGTCGCGTCGTAATCGCTGCCCGCGGTCGCTGAACCGTCGAGTGTGGTGTAGGTGATCGTCACGGGCTTTCCGGAGGGGCTCGTGAGCGCGTAGTCCGGGCTCACGAGATAGAACGGCACATCGAGCTGCACGGTCCCCGAATTTCCTTCAGTGACGCCCGCCAGCCACGGCAGAATTGTCGGGCGCGCGTCGTCGTTTTGAATCGTGCTGATCAGCTGTACTGAATTTGGATCGATGAGGGATCCGAGGGGAGCGTTCGACACTTGCACGATGAGCGTCTCGTCGTCTTCGTTGAGGAGATCCCCGTAGTACAAGACGGTGAAGCTCGCGGTGGTGGTGCCGGCCGGAAAATCGAGGCGCCCCGAACCGACCTGAAAGTCGGTTCCAGGGCTGGCAGTTCCCGCATTCGTCGTTGCCCAGTCGAGGGTGAGATCGAGGGGCGACGGATGGTCCATCGTCACCACGAAATTCATTGCGCGACTGCCGCTGTCGCCTTCCCCAACGAAGAATCCCGAACTTGAAAATGTCGACGGTGGCGGTGGCGGAATGAGCATGGTTACGTTGATGTCGGTTCGTATCGCTACGCCGTTGGCGATGGTTTGGATGTCGCGCACTGCCGATGATCCGGTGGGCAACGTCCGTTGCTTTACGAATCGGTAGCTGGACAGCTGCCATTCGGTGATGGTGCTGCTCACGCCGTCGTAGTCATAGACGCGGTCGCTGGTGTTATCCGCGGCGAGGTTGCAGGTGTTCGTTTGGTAGCTGCCGACGACGTCCAGATTGGTGGTGTCGATCAAACCTCCGCAGCGCAATAACACTGAGCGGCCTACGAACCCGGCGATGTCGCTGCCTGCGAGGTAGTCGCCTTGGAGTGTCGAGGTGGGTCCGTAGGAATCGAGTGTGAGGAGCCGTAGGCCTTGGTTTTTACCGTTGCGAGTGGCCGCGAGGATCGATGATGAATCACGAAACGAAATCGAATCAATGGGATCGGTGTCAACGAACACGTTCGGGCGCGGTTGTCCATTGTCGTAGACCGCAAGGCCGCCCATGTTCGGCGTCATCGAACCAATGTTTGAGCGCACTACTGCGACGGTGCTCGGTGATTGTGGCGCGACCGCGAGCGCAGTTGCGATGTAGGAAGTGCTGCCGAGCGTGTAGGACTGATTGATTGAAAAGTTCGAAAGATCCAAACGTTCAATGGAATTAGAGGTTTTCGCGGCAATATAGAGACTTGAGCCGTCGTCGGAAATCGCAATGAGGCCAGGTTCGTATCCAAACCCACGGGTCCGCAGCAGCGAACCGTTACCTGCATCAAACTCCGCGACTGAATTTGCAAGCGTTCGCGAGGTCGCCGCGACGGAAAGCAAGATTCTGCGGCGAGTTGGGTCGTAGACGAACGCGTTGGTGACGTACTTGAGTTTCATCGCGACCCAACCGGATACGAAATCCGGAATGGGTGGAGGAGGCCCGCTGGTTCCGCCGACGAGTCCATTGCCCAACAAATGCAGTTCACCCGTACTGAACACTGCCGCGAGACCGCGACTCGTCGCGATAAGGCGGGTTGCCCTGCCCGTACTTGATAGCGCGAGATTTGCAATGGGAAAATAGTTGTCCGCGCGAAATTCGTTGAGTACACCCGCAGTGACGTAATAGACGCGGTTGTTGCCGAACGCCGGCGCGACGGCGTCGCTCTTGCCGCTGTACGTTCCCATCTTGTTGCGCTGCACGGGATCGATCACCGCGCCGTATGAAGTGAAAAGGCGTTGATTTGAAAGCAGAATTGTTGCGCCGAAGCCTGTAATCAATCCGGGCGTGTCGCGATAAAGGTGTACGCCAGTTGCGTCCACATCCCACGTGGTGAAGTTGAACGTGTTGTTTTCGTTGTTGTACGAATACAACCGCAACGAGGTGCCAAAGCCGATTGAATCAGCAGTGGGTGCGGGGGATTGGATATAGCTAGGACGCAGTACACCGTTGTCGTATACCGCGAGACCCGCGAAGCGTTTGCCGCAACATCGGTATTGCCACGCCACCGCAACCGCGGCGGCGTTGCCGGGGATTACGGCAATATCGCGCGCACTCATGCCACCGGTTGTCGCTGGGAGATTGGAGACGAACGATGACACCACCGCGAACGATTTGAGATCAACGCGAACGACGGCACCGGTGGATTGCAACGCTACGTAGGCAGTCGTCCCATCACCAGCGAGCGCGATCACTCCGGGTGATGGCCCCACCGTCACTTGGCGGCCGACTACGCCAGTCGCAGGATCGATCTCAATGAGTGAATTTCCGTATCCCGCGACTGCTGGGGAGATGGTGGCGAGGATCATGCTGCGCGTCGGGTCCCAAGCGATATCGGTGGCCGAGATCGGAACTTTTACGTCGGCCCACTGGGTCACGCTCACTAACCCGGTCGGCGTGAACGCGGCCATCGAAACTCGGCCGAGCGCGAGGAGGCCAGCCAATGTCACAGCTACAGCGCGCAGGCGCGTTCTGTGAACGTTGCGCACGTGGGGCCTCCCAGCCAAACCGATTCGAACGTTGCTAATGATTCGTCGGATTCGATTGAACCCGTCGCTACTTTGCGTGAGTTCTGGTGATCGTCGTGGGTGGCGTTGTCCTTGATGGACCACTACGGCTGGAGCTGTGTCGCTATGCGAGATCAACGCGGCGAGCGAGGTTCCGGCGGCGCGGCGTTGTGCGAACAGACGGGGCGGGTCGTCTGCACGGATGACGCGGCGCTTGAGATTCGCAAACCGTTGACTCGCGGCAGCGATCAAGTCGGAAGCGGTCCCGCGGGTCCGCTTTCGGTTTGGTGTTCAGTCGCTCAGATTGCTATTTCGCTGCTGGCTTAGATGGTTCCTTGGGTAAGCCAAGCGTACGTTCTGCGATGACGTTGCGTTGGATTTCGTTGGTGCCGGCCCATATTGATGAGGCTTGGTAGTAGAGCCATGAACGTTGCCACATGCCATCGCCGTCGTTGTGGCTGGCGCCGCGCCACAGCGGTGCTTCGGGGCCGACAATGTCCATTGCGAGATCGTGCATCCGCTTGCTCATCTCGCTCCACCACAACTTTGAGATGCTGCCGACTGGCCCTGGATCTGAACCGCGTGATGTGCGCGAGACCGCTCGCCAATTGTGGAGCTGAAAGATGCGAAGTTCAGTGAACGCTTGCGCGAGACGCGGCCCAATCTGCGGATCGTGATAGCTGCCGTTGCGGTGGGCCATTTGCATCAGCGCGTCGAGGAGTTGCGAATGGATCACGAGCTGGCGGGGGTTCACTCCGCGTTCGTGCGTGAGCGTGGAGTTCGCGACGCGCCAGCCCTGATGCACTTCGCCTACGACGCGATCATCGGGCACAAATACGTCGTTGAGGAAAACCTCGTTGAATTCGGATTCGTCGGTGATCTGGCGCAATGGCCGCACATCGACTCCCGGAGAACGCATATCGATGATGAAATAGGTAATGCCCGCTTGGGGTTTTGCCTCGGTGTCGCTCCGAGCGAGGCACGCGCCCCAATCCGCGAATTGCGCGTAACTCGTCCAGACCTTTTGTCCGTTGAGGAGCCAGCCGCCGTCGGTTCGAGTCGCTTTGGTGGTGAGAGACGCGAGATCGCTGCCAGCTCCGGGTTCGGAAAACAGCTGGCACCAAATCTCGGATGCATTCAGGATGTTCGGCAAAAAGCGTGCGCGTTGCGCCTCCGTGCCGTTGGCAAGAATCGTCGGTCCGAGGAGGTTCACACCAATACGCCCGACGAGCTCCGGGGCGCGTGCGGTGGCGAGTTCTTCGGTCACGATGTAATGCTCGATCGGGCCCGCGCCTCGCCCGCCGTATTCCTGCGGCCAAGCAACTCCAACCCAGCGCCCAGCGCTGAGCTTTTCCTGCCACGCCTTGCCGAATTCGACTTCTGCTTCGAGCGTATCGAAGCGCGGAGGCAGCCCGATGCCGTATTCCCACGATGCATTGGCCCGCAACCACACTCGGCATTCGGCGCGCAGCGCGGCTTGCGGCGGAGAAGGCGTGAGATCCATGTACTTCGCGACGTTAGGCGGTGCGACCGTACCGGATCTCGCGCAACAAATCGCTTGAGCATGTTCCGGGTTTGCGGTCGTAGCCGAAGAGCCCGACGTAACGTGGCGTAGCGCCGACGATGGGCGCGACCCGATGGATCGAGTAGCGACCTTCGAACAACATCAACGTTCCTGGACGCATCGGAATCGTTCGCACGTTCGTATGATCGCCGTTAAGTAACGCAGCAACGGCTTCGTAGTGTTCGTCGTGTTCGGTGCGGACGCGCTGGATGCATTCAAATTCGCCACCCGCATCGCTTGATTGAATCGCGAGCGACACCACGAAATCGGTTTGGTCAAAGTGCCAAAACAGTTCGTCGCCGTCGTACATCGCGGCCATGTTGATGCCGCCAAGCGGATCGTCGTACCGAAAGATTTCGAATCCCAGCGCATCGCTGAGGAACTGCGACAAGACCGGCGATTCGTACATCGTGCGAAGAATGGCGTCGTGAGCGATCAAGTCGTACGCCACTGCGGTGAGGCGGGTGTGGCCCCATGTCGATCTCGGGTGATCTTCAGGCCAATGACCGGCCGGAAGCTCGAGGTACGGCGTGCCGGGGATGTCCGACGGATGGCCGAGCGGTGCCTGGGTACGCGAGTCGGCAACGAGTTGCGTAAGCACATCCGGCAGCACAAAGCCATCGAGTATCGAGACGCCATCCGCGGCCAATTCATCGTGACACCGTTGCGTGAGCGAACGGTATCCCTCCGACGCCGCAGCGTCGATCGGATACCGCTGCGTGTCAACGATGTCATGCAAATTCACGCGGAAATCTCATTCAATCGCGGTTTTCCAACGATACGTAATGGCGCTGTTCTGGGCCTGTATATATCTGGCGTGGGCGACCTATTTTAGTTTTGTTGCTCTCGTTGGCTTCTTTCCAGTGGGCAATCCAGCCGGGGAGTCGGCCGATCGCGAACAACACAGTGAACATGTTGGTCGGGAAGCCCATTGCTCGGTAGATCAGACCCGAGTAGAAATCGACGTTCGGGTAGAGCTTGCGCGAGATGAAGTATTCATCGGTGAGCGCAGTGTGTTCGAGTTCCATCGCGATGTCGAGCAGTTCATCTTGAACGTTCAGCTCTTTGAGCATCCGTTCGGCAGTTTGTTTGACGATCGCGGCCCGTGGGTCGTAGCTCTTGTAAACGCGATGGCCGAAGCCCCACAACACGAAATTGTCGTTCGGGTCCTTGGCGCGCGCAACTGCCTTGGAGACATCGCCGCCGTCGTCGCGGATTGCTTCGAGCGTCTCGATGACTTGCTGGTTAGCTCCGCCATGCAGCGGGCCCCAGAGCGCGTTGATTCCTGAAGAAATCGACGCGTAAATGTTCGCTTCTGAGGAACCAACCATCCGGACCGTTGATGCCGAACAGTTCTGTTCGTGATCGGCGTGCAAGATCAACAATTGCTTTAAACCGTGCACGATGACTGGCGAAACGGTGTACTTTTCGCTCGGAACCGCGAACATCATTGTGAGGAAATTCTCGATGAGGTCGAGTTCATTGTTCGGGTAGATGAACGGCTGGCCGATCGACTTTTTGTACGCGTAGGCCGCAATAGTGGGCAGCTTCGCCATCAAACGTACGATCGAAAGTTGCACCTGTTCGGGATCGTGTACATCGTTGGAGTCTTGGTAGAAGGTCGATAGCGCACTCACCACCGACGACAAAATCGCCATCGGGTGCGCATCTTTGGGGAACCCATCGAAGAAGCGCTTGACGTCTTCGTGGAGCAGAGTGTGACGCCGAATCAACTTGCTGAATTCGGTGCGTTGCTCCATCGTGGGCAAATCGCCGTAAATAAGCAGATATGCGGTCTCTAGAAATGATGGTTCTTCGGTATCCGCCAGCTCCGCGATGTCGTAGCCGCGGTAGCGCAAAATGCCGATGTCGCCGTCGATGAACGTGATCGCGGACTCGGTTGATCCGGTGTTAACAAACCCGTAGTCGAGAGTGATGAGGCCAGTTTCGCCTCGCAGCTTGGCGATGTTGATTGCCTTTTCGTGTTCGCTTCCCTCGACGACCGGGAGCTCGAGTTCCTTGCCGTCGTAATGCAGGATTGCTCGGTCGCTCATGTGTGCTCCTTATGCGTCGTCGTCAAACGGAATCTAGTGAGCGCGAAGCGTGGAGTTGTGACGCGAGCGGTAGTTGTTCACGGAGAGTTTGCGGGCGCGAGCAGTTAGGGTTTGGCGCGCCAGCCTAGGGTCGGCTTGTGCAGACAATCACAATCTCCTCACAATTTTGCGGTCCGCCGACGAGCGCAAACGGGGGAGTAGCGGCCGGCCGGTTGGCGCATTACTTGCAAGAATTCCTCGGGGACAATCGCAGCGCAATTGAAGTGACGTTGCATGCTCCACCACCCCTAGAAACGGCATTGTTGATCGAGTGCTCCGCCGTCGACGCTGGTGCACAAGCAGTCCTGTTGTATGACGACGGGCTGATTGCTACGGCGCGCTCGGTCGATGCGTTTGAAATTGCGGTTCCCGAGCCGGTCGATTACTCGACTGCCCTTGCGTTGGTCTCGAAGTCGCCGGTTTTGCGCGACGCTGACGCGCATCCTTTCCCGAGTTGTTTTGTGTGTGGCCCCGCCCGCCCGAACGGCGATGGGTTGCGGATTTTTCCTGCCCAGCTTTCTGGCCGCGACGAGTTCGTGGCTCCGTATTCGCCGTTGCCTCAATTTGTCGCTTCGGAGTTTGTGTGGGCGGCACTTGATTGTCCGAGCAGTTTCCCGATGTATCTCGAATCTGATCCATTGGAGGGCGCATACGTGCTCGGGCGCATGACCGCCCAAGTTGGTGGTCCGCTCGACGCGCACGCGCGGTACACGATCATGGCCTGGCGCGAAGCCGTCGCCGGGCGCAAACTCCAAACCGCAGTCGCAATGTTCGACGCCAACGGCCAGACGGTCGCCACCGCCAAAACCACCTGGATCCGCCTCTATTAGTGTCGGTGGCGATGGACTTTGATCTTTCGGACGATCAGCTGGCGTTGCGTGACGGTGCTGATGAGCTGCTGCGTGGCTTGTCGTCGCCGGCGCAGGTCCGGGCGTTTTCGGAAACTGATGCGTTGTACGACCAAACGCTGTGGGCCGCGATGGTGGAACAGGGTTGGTTGGGCCTGGCCTTTACCGAAGCCGATGGGGGCCACGGCCTAGGGATCGTTGAACTCGCGGTACTCCTCGAATCGCTGGGCGCCCGCGCCGCGCCCGCGCCGTTCACAAATACGGTGCTGGCGGCGCGCTCGTGTGAACGGGCTGGGAAAAGTGGAGCGCTGAGCGCGCTGCTCTCTGGCGATGTTATCGGTTGTGTCGCGTGGTCGAAGCGCCTTGATGCAGTCACGGCAATTGAAACGCCGAATGGTTGGCAGTTGAGCGGCAATGCCGATCCGACGGCCTATTCGCCTGCTGCGAATGTTGCGATCGTTCCCGCCCTCGTCGCAGCGCCCGGAGACACAGCGCTGGGAGACACAGCGCCCGGAGACACAGCGCCCGGAGCCACAGCGCCCGGAGCCACAGCGCCAACCAACGCGCACGGAATCACACAAGCCCTCTTTGCGGTGAGCCTTGATGATGTCGGACGGCCCGAACGTGAGCCGGCCATGGAGCTCACGCGGCCGCTTGGTTGGTTGCGTTTTGAGAGGACGGAAGCGCAGTACCTCGGCGATGCCACGCACGTGCAAGCGTTGCTCGACGACGGTGCGGTGTTCGCCGCGTGTGAAATGCTCGGCGGCGCGCAAACCGTTTTGGATATGACGGTGGCGTACGCGAAAGATCGTGTGCAGTTTGGGCGGCCGATCGGCAGTTTTCAAGCCGTGAAACATCGCTGCGCGGACATGCTTGTAGACGTCGAAGGAATTCGTTCGACTGCCTATTGGGCGGCATGGTCGATCAACGCGCACGATCCTGATACTTCGATTGCCGCGAGCACCGCGAAGTGTTGGGCTAGTGATGCCAGCAAGCGCGTGATGGCCAGCGGCCTGCAAGTACACGGCGGTATTGGCTTTACATGGGAGCACGATCTGCATTTTTGGTTGAAGCGTGCCCAACTCGACCAGCTCACGTTCGGCAACGCCGCCTATCACCGTGATCGCATCGCTGCTTTGCTCGCTCCCCGTGTGGCTTCAGGTTTGAGCGTTGTCTAACCGCTGATGGCTGACGCGATCGGCGCGGCGATCGCGCACAATGATCTCAATGAACTGAACCGCCTCGTCGACGCGTTCTGCGACGCGCGGGAGTGGGAATCGCTCCTGGCGTTGCGCGATCGCGCTCGCGCTGCATTCGATCGCGGCTATCAACTCTGGCCCGCGGCCGCGCACGCCGCGTATCGTCTGGCCCTCGAAGCGCCGGGTGAATTTGCGGCCCTGGTGCTGGATGATCCTGGTGGCGATTTCGCGTTCGGGCCGTTGCCCGAAGTTGTCGCGAGTACGCACTCATTCGACGATATTGCTCCTCACTCCGAGGCCTCGCCCGCGTTCGCCCAGTTTGCGTACGAACGAATCGCTCTGGGCGAAGATCTTCGTGGTGCCGAGATTCCGCATGCCGCACTGTTTGATGTGGCGCGATTTCGGTGTGATTGGGAGCCCGAGTATGCGGCGCCGGTGTATCGCCGATCGAATGCAGAGTTTGTGAGCCCGGATGCAATTCGCGGACGGTCGCTCGGCGAGCTCGGCATCACTCGCGTTGCCGATTCTGCTGCAACGAGCCGTTCGGATTGCGCCGACGCGGTGGAAGCTCTGTCGTCGCTCACTCGGCCGTGGCAGCAATACGCCGACGTCACCGTTCGGGGCATCGCCGTGGACGGCGACGCGTTCGATGCCGTCGCCACGCTCACTGAGGAACCCCGACTGAGCCAGGCACGATTCGCGGCCTTGAGCGCGCAAGATGCGATGGCGTGGTTCGTGTGGGCGGCGGCGAGCGGCGGGCCGCATGGTCGGCGCCGAGGGTTGGCCGCAGGGCGAGATGCCGCGTGGTATGCACTCAGGAGGATCGCTGGTTTTGATGACGCAGAGCCGCAAGATCCAGCGGACCTTGGTGAAAGCATCAATGAAATCAACTGGTTTTGGTGGCAGGGAACCGCGACCGCTTCCGGATGGACCCTCCGAATCGCCGCGCATGACCCGATCGACAACATCGGTTTTGCGATTGATACCCACGAGCGGCAAGTGCAGAGTTAGTCCGCCGAGTCCGCCGAGTCGGCGGCGAGTGCCTTCAGCGCCTGGCGATTCGGTTTGCCGCTCGCCAACAACGGCAGTTCTGTGAGCACCAGCACGCGCTCAGGAATCTTGAATTTCGCGAGCCCCACCTGGATGCACCACTGTCGCAGCGCATCGATCGTGATAGCCGTAGCACCCGATGCCGTGATGCATGCACAAACTCGTTCGCCCATGAGTTCATCGGGATACCCAACGACAACGGCCGACTCGATTTCTGGATGGTGCATCAGCTGGTTTTCGATTTCGTTCGCGCTGATGTTTTCTCCGCCACGAATGATGACGTCCGAGAGCCGTCCGGTGATCGAAAGCCACCCATCGACGGTGAGCTCCGCGGTATCGCCCGTGTGGAACCAACCGTCGTTGTCGAACGCGGCTTGTGTGTGTTGCGCATCGAGATAACCGACGCACACTTCGGGTCCGCGCACGAGAAGTTCGCGCTGCGCGCCGATATGCAGCTCGGCGTTTGCGACGGCGCGGCCATCGTAGTCACGAGCTGAGGCTTCGCCGTCGCCGGCGGCAGAGGTTGCGACCGAAGGCGCTTCAGTGGAACCGTAGGTCCGCTTGACGACGGCGCCAAAGGCTTGGGATGCCGCTTCGACAAACGCAGGGGCGACCCCCGCACCGCCGCTCGAAATGAGCCGAAGGCTCGCAACCCGCTCGGTGCTGAACGCGGGCGACTGCATCATCGAAATGAAGAACGTCGGGGGCCCAACCATGTACGTGACGCGTTCGCGTTCGATGAGATCTAGCGCGTGATCAGGATTCCATCGTTGCATCAATACCGTCGTAAACGGTGTGCAACCAGGAACGGTGACGCCGTTGAGAATTCCACTGACGTGCGCAAGGGGCGCGGGCATCAACACAACATCGTCAGAGGTCAGCCCGTGTACCGCTGCGATTGTGCGTGCTTTGTACGCCAACGTGTTATGGGTATGGAGCACGCCCTTCGGGGTGCCGCTACTCCCACTCGTGAAGAGCGCCGCAGCGAGCGCATCGTTGTCGGCCCAAAGCGCCTCCGGATGTTCGTCGCGTTCGGGGACCTCGCGGTGGGTTTTTCTGAGATCGACCACAAGCTTGGGTTCAATGCGTTCGATGAGCGCTGATGATTCTGGGCCGCTGAAGCCGTGATGGATCGGAACGGCAATCGCTCCGATTCGCCAACACGCGCGCAGTGCGACGATGACTTCGGCTGCGTTCGCGTGCTTCCAGGTAATCGCGTCGCCGGCGCGCACTCCGTTGCCAGAGAGCCACCGTGCAAACTGGGCGACCCGATCGTTCAGCTCGGAGCCCGTGATGCGGTGGTCGCCATCGACGATCAATACGCGTCGCGAGGCATCAACCGATGCCTCGTACAGCAACGCGTCCAGTGACCGTTGATCCCACGGCCCGCCCGGCTCGCGATAGTGCTCAGCTAGCGCTGGAGTATGCGTCGGGGTAATCATCGCTCGTCGGTTGTGTGAGCTCAACGCCAGCCGTGGCTTGCGGGTTTCGCACCGTCGAGCACATTTTTGCCGACGAAATTCTTTTGCACTTCAACCGTGCCCGCACCGATACACAACCCGCGGATATCGCGATACACCCGTTCGATCGGATACTCGCGAGAAAAGCCGTACCCACCGAGCAGCTGGATTGCTTCGTCGCATACAAATTTCGCGGCCAGATTTGCTGCGGTTTTCGCCATCGCGGTTTCCAAAGCGGGAGGAGTTCCGCCTTCGCCGGCCATGTGCACGGCGCGTAACAACAACAGTCGCGCACCTTCGAGTTGGGTTGCCATATCGGCGATCTTCCACTGCAAACCTTGCAGATCGGCCAACGTTTTGTTGCCAATTTTGCGTTCATTCATATAGCCAACGACGTATTCGAGCGCGCCCTGGGCTGCACCGACGCACATCGCGGCGTTGCCACAGCGTTCGTGATTGATATGAGCGATCAGCGTCTTAAACGATTCGCTATTCGCAGGATCGCCCCACAACAAAACATCGTCGCGTTCGATGCGCACATCGTCGAAGGCCATTTCGGCTTCGCTGGTGCCGCGCAGCCCCATTTTCACGTGGGTTCCCGCAATCACGACACCCGGCGATTCGAGATCGACAATGACGGCGCCGATGCCTTTGGTGCTCCCAGGCTCACTTCCGGGGAAGCGGCACCACACCAAACAGCACCGCGACTTATGCCCACCAGTCACGTAGTTCTTATACGCATTGAGCCGAAAGCCATCGCCGTCTTCACTGAGCTTGGCGCGCATGTGATTTACCGCGGAGCCAGCTTCGGTTTCTGAGATACCGATACAGAACAGGGCCTCGCCCGCCGCGGCCATGGGAAGCCACTTTTGTTTCATGGCTTCGGAACCCAGATGCTGAATCGCTCGGGGCGGGCCGTTGAAAATCAGCTGGGCCAAGATCGCGCTCGAGACATCCACGCGGCCTAATTCTTCCAGCACGATCGCGGATTCGATATCACCAAAACCAGCGCCGCCGTAAGCCGCATCGATCGTGATGCCGAGCAGATCGGATTTTCCGAGCGCCTCAAAACTGCGTTGTGGAAATGCTTCGGTTTCGTCCCAGTGCCGGGCCCACGGCAACAGTTCTCGCTGGGCAACATCGCGTGCGAGTGCTCGCAACGCCTGTTGATCTTCGGTTTCTTGAAACGGGCTAGTGCCCAAATGCGTGGCCATCGCCGAACCCTATCGGCACAGTTGCAACCGCCCTCCGCCCGTCGCCGAACCCTTGCCCAGCTAGTGAGGAAGTGCCACCATCGCGACACTCAGCAGCGTTGCACCAATCATGCAGGGTTTCACCACGGTGGCAATGCCAAGGCCTTTGGCCCGCTTCGCCGAAGAATCGTCGCTACTTTTCTTACCCATAGGCGATGGCTATCGGCAGGATTCTGTTTCGTCTTGACGGAAAGCAACTGCGGTTACCCCGTGCACGCCGTGTCCCGGCACCGCTAGCGTCTGCGTTATGGCCTACGACATTGCTGCTTCGACCGATTTCTTTCATGGCCAGCCGTACGCCATGTGGCAAGAACAGCGGGCTGAATCGGGGGTTGTGAGCGCACAAGGCGACGGTGCAATGCTGGGAGGCCACAGTGTCGTCGCATGGGACGCGGTCGAGGCAGTTCTGCGCGATCCGGTCACATTTTCGTCATCGATCAACATGGCGCACATCGGTCAGTTCATGGGGGAGCTCATCGTTGGGCTCGACGGTGAAGAGCACCGCAGATATCGAAACCTTGTGGCCAAAGCATTTCGCCAGAGCCAACTTGAACAATGGGATGCGACGCTCGTGCGGCCGTTGATCAACGACCTCATCGACGACATCGAGTCCGCGGGCCGCGCCGAACTCGTTGCGGACGTGACCGCGAAATATCCCGTACAAGTGATTTGCGGCATCGTTGGGATTCCCAAAGACGAAGCGTTGCAATTCCAAGAATGGGCGGTGCAAATCAACACGGGACCGTTGAATCCTGAGCAAGGTTTCGCAGCCAAACAAGCGATGACCGATTATCTCACGCCATTGGTCGAATCCCGGCGGGCCGAACCGATCGGCGACTTTCTCTCGGATCTTGTGCATGCCGAAGTCGACGGACATGGCCTTGAAGACGAACGTTTATGGGGCTTTTTGCGACTGCTGCTCCCCGCAGGTGCCGAAACAACCTACCGAGTCTTCGGTAACGCGCTGTTCGCGTTGTTGTCGCGACCAGAATTGATGCAGCGCGTGCAGGCAGACCTTTCGTTGATTCCTGGCGTCGTCGAAGAGACCCTGCGTTGGGAATCTTCAGTGACGATGGTGAGCCGAGTGGCGACCGTCGATACTGAAGTCGCGGGCTGCCCGATCACCGCGGGAGCAACAATCGGGGTCGTCACCGGAGCCGCGAATCGCGACCCAATGCATTTCGCGGATCCCGAAACGTTCGACATCGATCGCCCCGCGGCGCTCCATATGGCGTTCGGTACAGGACCACATCAATGCCTTGGGATGCACCTCGCACGCCTCGAACTCCAAGCCGGACTCGAAATCGTGCTGCGACGGCTTCCGAATCTGCGCTTTGATCCGCACGACAACGGCCCGGCGCCGGTGATCGAAGGGCTCGCGTTTCGCGGCCCGACCCGGCTGCCTGTCGTCTTTGATTCTGCGTCCGCGAGTACTCCCCGGTAGCCCGAGCAGCCGATCCCGGCTGGACGATGCGCTGGCAACCGGGCTGGCAACCGGGCTGAAAACCGGGCTGGAAACCGGGCTGGTTCTCCAGCATCATTTCGCGAAGTTTCCTTCACAAAGCGCATCTCCACGCCGATACAGCGGTGGGAGATACTCGAAGGAGCCCGCCATGACACGACGAGACGACAACAAAACCCGAGCCACGCATATGCGGGTGCTCGAAAGCCTCGAAGCTGTGATCAGCGCGCACCCAGCCGGGGCCAACCTGCGTACCGCCAGCCCCGACACCGACGTTCACAACCCCGCCCGCGCCCTGCGCGAAGCCGGAAGCAACGTCATCGACCTACGCGCCCGATTCGCAATGGCCGCCCGCAGCCACGACGACACCCCCAACGACGCCGCGTAACTCTTTGTTTCGCTGGTTGAATTGGTCGGTCGACTCGGCTTGCTCCGCGGCGCCGCCCGCCGGAACGCTCCCTCAACACTGCTCAACGGCGAGTGACCTGCGAACTCA
>JANYBW010000067.1 GCA_025360585.1 Actinomycetes bacterium
AGCTCGGGTTCAACCCCAATATCTTTGGTCGCAAGCGGCTCCATGCGCAATCCGCAATACCCACAAAATTTCACGCCCTCAACATTGCTATGACCATTCGGACAATTCACGAACATCTCCGCTCTCCAGCGTGCATTCGAACACAATTGTCAGCACCTGCGATGCGCACTGCGCGCCTGAAACGCCGGTACCTGCACATGTTCGAGAGAGATTGTCGCGTACTCACCTTTGGTTCATCACTGCGCTACACCACTGGAATCAAGATTTGCAATCTGCACCATCGCATACAGCCGCAAGCCCATACCGCCACCGATGACCGCGAACGCCGGGAGGGCAGACGCAAATATGACGACGAGAACGTCTCGGATTTGAAAAACGGTACCAACGCCCGCGTACTGCTCGCCGTTGTACCTGATGATGAGGGTGATCACGGCTATGAATCCCACACTCAGCATCACAACGCCGAGTGCGACGAGCACAGTGCCCACTGATGCCGCGTTTTTTGCGTAACGCGGAATCGAAGTGAGTTCCCAGCCCCGAGTCGAATTCGAGCTATTCGCTCTAGGCGATGGCACACCAGTTTGCGGGTCGAAACCACTTGGTGTTCGTGGCGGAGCAGGTGCTCGCTGTGGTCCAAGTTTGGCGAGCCGCTCAAAGGCGGGCGCGTTGTTCTTGTCGAAACCGGTTTGGTAAACCTTTCCCGAGGTCTTCAAGATGAAAATTCCACCTCGGGCAGTGCTGTGCACGACCCGAGCGTCAATCACGCCTCGAACAGGAAATTCAGCCTGTTTGGCATCTGAGCGCGGCACTGTCACGACAATTGTGCCGCCGCTGATCGAGAACTGCATGTGGTGACCGCGAGCCACGAAATCATCGTCTACGGACGTTCGCACCCCTGCGCTCGCGATCTCCCCTCCAAGTGCAGGTACTGAATCGAAAGGCACCTCCAGGAGAGGCGACCCGCACTCACCGCAATATAGGTGCGTATCCTTGTTCGCATGGCCATTGGCGCACGTCGTCATACCGATTCCCTCACTGCTCTACCACGACTCTGAGTCTGTCGATTCAAAGTCTGTCATCGAATACTACTTCGAGGCGTGACCACACCCGCCGAACGAAAACTACTGCGTGAGGTTGGTCGCCGCATCCCTGCCCGCCGCCTTGAGGTCGCAATTTCGGCTGAGAAGCTCGCCCACATGGTGAATCTGCATCCGACGTACATAACCAGCGTCGAACGTGGCGAGCTCAACCTCGGGCTACTCAACCTCGTCAGGATCGCCGCAGCGCTCAAGACCAACCCGAGCGACTTCATCGACGGCATGAAACTCGGGCGGAAGCCAGCAGAAAACGGGTAGCGCATCGTTCCGCTCCGTTCCGTCTCACCCGATGTCGACCTATTGCGAGCGCGGTGCAACAGGTTGGGCCTACGTTGGTGACTCTAACCGCAACCAAGTGTGCAAACCACCTCGGTGCTGGTCGTCGACAACGAGGGTTGGTATTCGTTCAATGCATATGAGGCCAATGCCTGCCGGCATGAATCACCCACTGAATCAACCGCCGCGCGATTACCGGCATCCATCCCCCACTGGTGCATGTTGCTGAGGAGCACATCCTCCATGCTATGAAACGCATGGTAAATCGCCGACTGATACCCGTAAGTGTTCAGCACATCCTGGTCGGCGTCGGTGATGCTTTTGGTATTGTGAAACTGATCGTGCCACACGCTCAAAGCAGTCTGCTCGCAAAATTCTTGCGGTGTCGTCGGGACCGGCAGAGTCGTCTCTTTAGGATCAGTCGCGGGAGAAATGTCGCCATGTTGGGACGCTGATGATCCGCTTCGATTCGCAGCAAACACAGCGGTACCCGCAATCGCCACAACAATCAACGCGCAGACTACAAGAACGCGTCGACGCGCACCCGGAGCTGCACGTTTCTCGATCGCGCTCGGTACACCGGTGTCAGGATTGAATCCAAGCGATCCCTCATCAGATGCACTGCTTTCGATATCACCGTCGCCGCCCTCAAGCTCGGGTTCAACCCCAATATCTTTGGTCGCAAGCGGCTCCATGGGCAATCCGCAATACCCACAAAATTTCACGCCCTCAACATTGCTATGACCGTTCTTGCAGTCCATCCTTTGAAACCTCCACCTCGGCGAAGCCTCACACTACTCAGAGACTGTCGACTCAGAGTCTGTCATGCCGTCTACTTCGAGGCGATGGTCACAGCCGCCGAGCGTCGAATTCTCCGTGAGGTCGGGCATCGAATACGCGCGCGCCGTGCTGAGGTCGGACTCTCAGCCGAGCGTCTTGCCCACGCCGTGAACCTGCACCCCACCTACATCACATCCGTGGAACGCGGTGAGCGAAACCTGGGGCTCCTGAACCTGGTCAGAATTGGTGCCGCGCTCAAATGCAATCCGAGTGAATTTGTGGATGGATTGAAGCTCGGACGCAAGCCGGTTGATCGTTTGTAGGGCTAGGTGGATCTTGCCTCGGCGATTGCGCCAAGTTGTTGTGATCTGCTGATGAGGTCTCGACCAAGTTCTGAAATGGTCCAGCTACGTGGTCCACCGGAACTGTGGGGACCCGCACTCTGCTCCAACCGGGTCACCAAGCCGTGCCGTTCGATACCAGCGATCAGACCATCGAACAAGTTCTCAAGATCGGGACACGCCGCATTCAGTTGCTCTTCATCGAGATGCGCCATCGTGGCATCCGCCTGGCTCGGCAACCCAAGTTCCATTGCGGTCTTGGTGAAGCTGCTCAGGAGTACCAGGTGCTCCAGACCTAGCTCCACAATCGCTGCCACAAGCATCCGTTCACGGGTCACAGAAACACCATCCTTAGCAACCCCATTTGGCGAGGCTGACTGCCAACAGCAAGAACTTCTCCTCGACCCTGTGTCATACTCAGCGCCGCGATCTTTGTCTCAACAAGTAGCTGCGCACCCTCAGCGTGCTGCTCCAACCTCTGGCCAAGCGTTCTGCCACATCGCGACGATCCCAGGGTAACAGCCATCCCATTTCTCGGCGAGGTCATCGAAACGGGCACGTGACTCCTCGAACTCTTGGGCACTATCGCCGGGCGGTCGAGAGTCGCATACGCCCCGCGCTCGCGAGTGTGAAGGTTTCGAAACTCAGCGTGCAACAGGTGCAGCGGTTCATCGGCGACATGCAGCAAACGGACCTAAGCGCGCGTTCCGTCGAAGCCGTTGGATGACCCTGAAACGTTGTCTCGGGCGTTGTGGTGCAGTGGGAGCTTGCCCATCGAAACGTCGCAGATGCAGTCCGGCCTCCGCGGCCGATTCCAAAGCCGGTGCAGCCGACGACGATCGAAGAAATGAAGTCAATCGTTGCGACATCAAGGGAGGAGAAGGTC
>JANYBW010000052.1 GCA_025360585.1 Actinomycetes bacterium
ATCGGTACCAGCATTCGAGATGAACGTTTTGCGGCCATTGATAAGCCAACCACCGTCGCATCGCACCGCGCGGGTCTTGATACCACGAGCATCAGAACCGGCATCGGGTTCCGTGAGCCCGAACGCGCCGAGCGCCCGGCCCTCGGCCAGAGGCCGTAACCAGCGTTCGCGTTGCGTGTCGTTACCAAATAGATACAACGGCAACGAGCCAATCGTGACGTGTGCTTGCCAGGCCGCAGCCGTTGATTGATCGGCGAGGCCCAGTTGTTCCATTGCGGCAACAAAACCAACCGTCGTCATTCCGATGCCGCCCCATCGCTCCGGGACGAGCATGCCCAGCAAACCGAGGGATCCCATTTCGCGCAACAGATCAGTCGGGCAACGTGCTTCTTCCCAAGCGATTGGAGCGCGAACCGCAATTTCCTTTTGGGCAAACTCGCGACACAGCCCAACCAGATCGCGTTCCGATTCACTCAGCGAAAAGTCCATACCCCTGAGCCTACGAGGAACGCCGTGCCCCAAATGCACTGCCGCGGCACGCCCGCATCAGCTACGACAAGCCATCGACGCGAAGTCGAACGAGGCGGGTACGCGCAATCCGCCATTCACCGTTGTCGCGGATGTATTCCTCGTGGTAGTGCCCGTAGCCTTTGAGCCCGACACGCGGACCATCATTGTTCGGCCATTCCACGTAGTCGGCCATAGCCCAAATTCCTCGAGCCGTGTCTGCTCCGGTGATTTCGATTTCGGGCATGTGGCCGTGATGCACCGTCTCGGTACCGACCAGCGCGGCACTCACGTTCGTGACGATCTCGGCTCGGCCATGGTTAATCATTTCGGCCTCGGGAACTTCCATGACACAATCGAGGGCAAACACCATTGCCCAATCGTCCCACTGTTTCGTATCCATGAAACGGAAGTATCGAGCTTTAAGTTGCTTGATCGCTTCGATATCGCTGAGGTCTTGGACCGAAATCTCAATTGCCATTGGGTCAATTTTCTTTCATCGCGGCGATAACCGTTTCGCCAAACTCGGCCAGAGTTTCGGGCGCTGCGAAATCGCAGAACCAGGTGTACACCCGCTCAATGCCCTGGCCCAAAAGGCCCAGGTAGTGCGCGACGAGTTCTTCGGCGTTGCCAATTACCGGACGGGAATAGCCGAAGCGCTTTTTCACCAATGCAGTAATCGCTTCGCGATCGCCGCCTTCGGGCACGAGCGCGACCATTTGTTGGATCGACGCCTTCGCAGCACCAACCTGTGAGCGAAGTTCTTGCACTCGATGGATCTGCCCAATGTGAACATTCCACCAGTCGGCGTAATCGCGCACCAATGCAAGGGTTTTGGGACCCGTTCCGCCAATCACGATCGGTATACGACCGAGAGGTTTTGGTTCTTGGCGCGCCGCGACGAGCTGGTGGTACTCACCGTCGAAGTCGATGGTCTCACCGGCCCACAACGCCCGCATGACTTCGAGAGTTTCGCGCAATCGCGCAACCCGCTCGCGCGGTTCCATCGATCCGGTTCCGAAGGTTGCGAATTCGTCGGGAACTGAACCCCAACCGATTCCCAACTCGAAACGACCATTCGACGCGTGATCGATGGAAACCGCTTGGCGGGCCAGAACTGCCGGATGCCGGAATGCATCGCATAACACGAGTGAACCAACGCTCATTCGTTGCGTGTGCGCGGCGATCCACGTGGAGGTCACGATCGCTTCATACATCGGTTGCTCCGCGGCCATCGGCGGCACCAGATGATCCATGCCGGTCATGCCGACAAAACCCGCGGTTTCCGCGGCTTGCGCGCGCGCCACAAGTTGGTCGAACGACAACCGCATCTGGGGGAGAAACAAGTTGAATTGCATCGTCATAAAATCGCCGATCGAGATGGAGGCGCAGCCACCTGAATCATGGCGACGCAGCGCAAGTTTCCACATCTTTCTACTGCATCGCCACGGGCGAGACCGCGATTCTTCAGGGCAATCCGCAGCTCTTGGGGAGCTGCACGCACTCACCGACATCGATGCGTAGTGTGCGGGATGCACGGCAGCGATGCTCAGGACCAAGCGAAACGAAACGGCTAATGAGCGCCGCCGAACTCTTTGTACGCCACGCGCAGAGCGACGAGATCGGGGCTCCCTTCGAGGAACGATCCGTCACCTATCGAGAATTGGCCGCTGCTGCGCTCGAACGCGCCGCACTTTGGATGTCGCGGCGAGATCCACAACAGCCCCGGCATATTGGAGTACTGCTCGACAACACTCCCGAGTACTTATTCTGGCTCGGGGCCGCTGCGATCAGCCGCTCCGTCATCGTTGGAATCAACTCGACGTACCGCGGCGAAGAACTGGCGCAGCTTATTGATCACACCGAATGCCAAATCGTCATCACCTCGAGCACATACTCGGCGATCTTGCACGACGCACCCCATGGCGTTCCTTACGAACGCATCTTGGATTACGGAAGCGACGAATACTCGCGACCGAAGGACGCGGCCGGTCTACTCGGCCGAGACGACTCGGAGCAAGGCGTACGGATTCCGACCCGTATCTATTGAGCTTCAGCGGCTCCCAAGTTTTGTGCGGATCAGCACCGATCTCGAAAGCTCGCCAGCATGAAGACCGACAAAACCAATCTGCGTCGCGACGCGTGGCGGGCAGAAAACGTGTGGTGGCGCCCAAAACGCGGCGACCTGTTACGCCAGGTAACGCTGGACGACATCGCAACCCAAGCGCATCTGCTTCCCTAACCGACGGGCACGCACTGCGGACCAAATCCTCGCGCCCTCGAAACATTTGTTGACGACCAGTTCAGGTTTTGGCCCGATCCTGCTTGATTTTAGGGCTTATTGTCTCACCCTTGTGTTGTAATAGTCGTAGATGTTGAGCGAACTCCACTGCCTAACCGCCACACTGAAAACGTCCGTAACGGCGCTCGATATGGACTGTATTGACGGCTCGGTGGCGAAGAAGTTGGTTGCGACATTCGCGGAAATCGAGCGAGTCGCAGCGGCGGGCAAAACGCTCGCGATGGCGCGTGTCGAATCGACCGGCGTGTGGTCGACGAGCGGCGCTACATCCTCGGCTGTGTGGCTCGCCGACGTTACGGGTACCTCCATTGGCGCTGCGAACGACACGTTGGTGATTGCTCGCAGCGTCGAGTCGATGCCCGAAACGAACTCGGCCTTACGCAACGGGAGGCTCTCAGCTGCACAAGCAACCGAGGTGGTGCGCGCAACGGTCAAAGACCCAACTGCGGAGCAGCGGCTCCTGGAGTCAGCACGCCGCGATGGCCTCGCGGGTGTGAAACGCGAAGCGGCGCGGGTCATTGCCTCGGCACGAGATCAGCAGGATCAGGCTGCCGTCGCCAAGCGACAACGGGCACTGCGGTCCGTGTACTTCTTTCGCGATGACAACGGTATGGAGTGCGGCACATACCGGCTGGAACCCACAGTCGGCATCGTGCTGCGGCGCCGGCTCGAAAAAGATGCGAACAGGTTTTTCAACGCCGCCCGCCGACAAGGCACCCGCGACACCCCCAACAACTACCTCGCCGACGCGCTCGCCGCACTGTTCCAACCAGAAGCCACAGAGTTCAAGGGCAGAGATTTCAAAGGGCCCGGAATCGAAGACACGCAGGCAGAGGGCACTGGATCCGAAGTCTCGCGAACGGTAGTCAATGTTGAGGTAAATGTCGTCGTGGACTACGAACCGCTCTTGCGTGGCCATCTGTTGCCCGGCGAGAAATGCGAGATCCCCGGCGTCGGCCCAATCTCAATCGAACGAGCTCGCAACTATTTGCTCGACGGAGCATTCTTGAAAGTGTTGATTGCCAAAGGCGTCGATATTCGCACCGTCTGCCACTACGGCCGCACTATTCCTGCTGAGTTGAATACAGCGTTGCGATACCGCGACCCAACCTGCGCGATTGCTGGATGTGAGCGAACCAAAGGACTCGAACGCCATCATGTGCAAGCAGTTGCGGAGGACGGACAAACAAGCCTCTTCAATCTGCGGCGGGTCTGTGAGCACCACCACGACCTTTTCAGCCATCACCGTTACACCCTCGGCCTACCCGATCCTGCGGGCAAGTGCCGCCTCATCCCACCCAAACCACCGGACCCGTGAGTCGCAAGGTTGCTAACGGGGTTGCCAGCTCTGCCATTGATGCGCGATGACCGGGCCAACATTCCCGCGAGCAGGCGAAACGACCAGGCCAAACGACCCGGCCAAACGACCCGGCCAAACGACCCGCTTAGTACCCAGTTTAACGAAAAGCTTGCACGAGGCCGTGTTCGTAACGATCGGCAAGTTCGAGGGCCCACGATCGATCGTGTTCGCCCTTCAGCCGTTCGACTTCGCCAAGATCAAGGCCATAGACACGCGCCGCATTGCCGCCGAGGATCTTGGCGCGCACGTCATCGGTGATGCGTTCATAACCAAAGTTCTCGCACATCCATGCAGGAATTTGAAACGTGCGGAACGCGTCGATGATCGGTTGCGGCGAACCGAACCAGATGCTGTCCGAGCCCCAAATAACGTTGTCGGCACCTAGCCGTTTGATGAGCTTGCCAAGAACGTGCGCGGCTTCAATCGGGCGGCTCACCAAACAAAACCACGTTGAGCCCAGTTCTGCATACACGTTTGCGCCCTGCGGCAGTTCGGCCGCGTCGACCGAAGCAAGGAGCCGATCGACCCCGAAATGTTCCGGTGCATCGGCCACATACGCGCCTTCGGGATCGGCGGCCACGCCCGGCATTTCGTAGCCCGAGTGGTAGATCACAAAATTTATATCTGCAAAGAGCTTTGCGGCGGGCCCGACGTCGCGCGGCGAACCGTTCTCGGCGAGTTGACTGATGCCCTTATGCGCGCAGACAAGTTTTGTGTCAAGATCGCGAACGCGTTCCAGAAACGGAACGCCGTTAGTTTCATCATCGAGCATCCAGCCGTTGACCCAACCGCGTTTTGATGCTCGCCCTGGCGTGTAGACCTTCCAGCCGACCGGACCAAATTCGTCGCGCCATTCATCCATCATCGCGACTTCGGCTTGATCTTCAGCGTGCACGACCGCGTGGTTCAACAGCCGTCCATGCGCGCCGGCTTCGTCGAAGAGCAACTTCGCGGCGGCCATTTCATCATTGAACAAATTGCGAGAAGCCAAAACCCCCGGACCGGATGTGAGGATCGCAACGGCCGTTTCGGATTCAACAAACACGTTGCGCACGTATTCGGCAAACGTCCACGCAACGACATCGTCCATCTCGGACCACCACCCGGGCATCACTGATTGGTAGAGCCCGTAGAGAAAATCACGTCCCATCGCCGCGGCCGAATGCGGAGCCAAAAAATGAGTTTGCACATCGACAATTGGCCCGGGAGTAGCAAACGCGTCACGAGCCGACTCTTCGCTGCGCGCGGCATCTTCGCCGACTTCGTAGAACTCGCTGCCCCACTCAGCATTGATCGCCCGCAAGCCAATCGCCGTCGCTTGACGCGTAGCCGCGGCGAGGGGTGCGATGAGGTGCTGTTCTTCGGCGATATCTCGCACTCCAGCACGAGCCGAAGCTTTCGCGCGCGACTGCTCAGGCGTCGTGACGGGCGCGACCCACTCGTCGGTGTGAAGTGGTCGAAGAAACGCTGGGACCGTTGCATCACCGTCGTTCATCGAAAACTCCGCTCACACACGATTCGTATGGCCTTTGCATCGGACTTGACGGCGATCAACGCGTCGAGGTCGAATCTAGTTCGTTCACGATCCGACGCGCTTCGAGGAGCCTGCATGACCAGCAACCCGCATCCGGCACTCGAAGTACCCGCACGTTCGATTCCGGTGCCACGTTCGGTATCAGCGGAAGCGCAAGCAGTCCTGTCGGCTGGATCGCAAGCACCGACGCCGTACCCGGCGCTCGATGACCATGACGCGTGGCGCACGATGATCGATACCCAAGATGAATTTGTGCTTTCTATGTTGGGCCCGATCGCCGGGGCAATCAATGCGGACGTTGAAGAACTCAAGGTTGATGGCGTCACGGTTTACGTGATTACTCCCGAGAGCTTTGCTCCAAACGATCCGCGGGTCTACCTCGATATTCATGGTGGCGGTCTGATCATGGGCGGCGGCGCGGTTTGTAAAGCGATGACGCTTGCCGGGGCAAGCCGTATTGGGCCCCGTAAAATTTGGGCGGTCGACTATCGCATGCCGCCCACCCATCCGTACCCAGCGGCACTCGACGATTGCGTAACCGCGTATCGGGCATTGTTGCATGACCACCGGCCTGAGCACATCGCGGTCGGCGGTGGATCGGCCGGCGGCAATCTCGCGGCCTCGCTCATGTTGCGGCTCCGCGACTCGGGGTTGCCGCTGCCCGCAGCGTTAGTACTCAACACTCCGGAACTTGATCTCACTGAGTCTGGCGATTCGTTTCAGACCAACCTCGGAGTCGACACCGTCTTGACCACGAGCTTGATGCCTGCAAATTTGTTGTACGCCAACGGCCACGACCTCAGCGATCCGTATCTCTCGCCACTCTTTGCGGATTTCACCAATGGCTTTCCGCCAACCATCATTTCGGCAGGAACGCGTGATCTGTTTCTCTCAAACGCAGTTCGCATGCATTGGAATTTGCTCGCGGCCGGAATCGAAGCCGAGCTCTTTGTGCAAGAAGCTGCTCCCCACGGCGGGTTCTTCGGTTTCGCCCCCGAAGATGATGCCCTCGCCCGCGAAATCCGCGCGTTCCTCGACCGGCACTGGACCGACGCGTAGCATTTTCGTCAAGCAGGTAGCTGCCACACGGAAACGTGTTTTTGGCTCTCGCCCGTAAAGGGTGTGCGATCCCAGTCCTGCCAACGTTGTTGCAACGTCATGCCTGCGAGCATCGCCATGAGATCGAGTTCAGAAGGCCAGACGTAACGGTGGTGGGAATCGAATCGACTGTTCTGGTTGCCGTTGAACCAGTAGTGGTGCGACACCGACCGTTGGTTCATAAAGTCGTAGCGCTCAAAGCCGAGATGTTCCGGTGTGACATCGAACGGATAGACATCTTCGCCCAGGGGCATGCTGCGTAGCTTCGGCACGTTGAGCTCGATCACGAAGTATCCACCGGGTCGCAAATGTGCAGCAGCGTTGCCAAAGCATTGCACTTGTTCTTCTGGGTCAACAGGTTGCTGATCGTGTTGTAGACGAGATACACCAGCGAGAATTCTCCTGGCACAATCGTCGTCGCCATATCCCCCACGACGATCGGGACGTCGACCCCGCCCGGTTTCGAGCGGAGCTGCGCGATCTGTCGAGCGATATCTCAATGCCTCGCACATCGACACCGCGTTCTCGCAACGGCAACGCGACTCGGCCAGTTCCGATTGCAAACTCCAACGCAGTTCCGTCGGCCGCGAGCCCCGCGAGAAATTCGACCGTCGGGGCAATCACATTCGGGTCGCTCATGTCCTGGGAAGTCGCGTCATAGAACTCAGCGGCCGGTCCAACAAATACGTTCTGAGGCATCGCGGCGTTTTAACACATCAGGCCTGATCGAAGCGTGAAGATTTCGCCGAACCTGGTTGCGGGTTCAGCTACCTACGCGAGACCGATGAGCTCCGCACAGTTGGCCCGCATGATTTTGTGTTTCTCGTCATCGTTGAACGCAGTGAGTTCATCAACAAATGCGCCAGGATCGGCAAGGCCTTCACCGTGCGGCCAATCCGATCCGAACAGCACTCTTTGCACGCCGATGTGTCCGCGAGCTTGCGCAGATCCTCTTCGTAATACGGCGTCACCCAGATATGACGTTGAATGGTCAAGAGTGGATCCTCGTGAAATATCCACGGCGTACGGTTCGCTTGTTTGCGCAAACCTTTGATGAGCGGGTATATCCAATCGGAACCGTTTTCGATGCTCGCAACGCGAAGGTTCGGGTGGCGTTTGAAGACGCCGTGCACAATGAGGCTCGCCATGGTGTCGTGAATCGCGCGATCACCAATGATGACTTGGCCGAACAGGTCGGGTTCTCGAAATGGCGCGAACTCTTCGGCCCCACCCCACGGCGCGCCGAGCATGGAGTTGTATCCACTGTCGCCGAGATGAAACGCAACGGGAACGTTCGCTTCGGCGAGGCGAGCCCACACCCGGTCGTGCAGTTTGTCAGCGCAGCGCTTGTTCCACACCGCAACCCAACGTGGGAAACAGCAACACCGCGTCAAGGCCTTGTGCATCCATCGTCGCAAGGCGGGCATCGCGATTTCGATACGACGGCGATATGGGCTCCACTTGCATGAGCGTGCTCGGATCGACTCCTTCAGCAATCTCGCCCCGGAACTGCAGATCAAGACACCCAGGAACAATGACGGGATCGAACGTAGGGTTCGGGATGAATTGATTGACCTTGCCGCCAATCACCAGGTCGACCCGCTTGCCGTCGTGCAGCACGCGCACGCCACGATGTTTGAATTTCGGGTCGAGGTGTCGTGTAAACGCGTCGAGCGATTCGTAATAGTGGTTGTCGGCGTCGACTGGTCGCTGGTGTTGCGTCATGGTCGTCCTCACGGTCGTTCTCACGGTCGTTCTCACGGTCGACTTGCATGGACGACCTCCATGGACGTCTTGCATATGCAGGGTACCGGTCGGCCGCGACCCAAGATATACAGATATTTTACGCCGCAAGGCCTCGTTCCCGTCGGGCGCAGCGCAGCAAGACATCTAGACAATTTGTTAGGGTCACGATTCTTGACCGCCGAGCACCGCGGCCCCCGAAACCGCCCAAAATCAAAGGTAACTGAACGTTCTGCACTTGACTAGTGCCCACGTTGGCGCATGCACGATGAGCGCCTGGAATTTCGAGAACTGAGCACCATGGACTTTCGACTCGACGAAGACCAGATCGCCTTGCGCGACACGTTTCGCGGGTTCTGCGGCCAGCAGTTCAGCCTCGATGCCGTAGCGGCCCGCGAAGCAACTGCGCTCGGCCACGCGACATGGCAGGCGCTCACCGATATGGGAGTCTTCGGGATGTTGCTCTCCGAAGCTGACGGTGGTTTTGGCGGTGGTGCAACGTGCGCCGCAATCGTGTTCGAGCAGCTTGGAGCGCACTTGGCTACTGGTCCGCTGCTGTGGACGGCCGCGAGCGCGTTGGTGCTCGATGATGTGGCCGAAGGGGCTTCGCGCATCACCGGCATCGATTCCGTCGACGTACGAGTTGGGCCCGCAGGCGCGCCGTTCGTTGTAGAGCACGCGGCCGAAAGCGACACGGTGCTGGTACTGAGCACGGACGGCGTTGCCGCGGTGGCGACCGCCGCACTCACCGAGGCGATCGGGGGTGAACCACTCGATCCGCTCACCCCCGCGCTCGCGTACGCGTCGTTACCGCAGGGCACCAGGGTTGGCAACGCGGACGTTGCCGCACGGCTTCGGACCATTGGCACCGTCCTCGCCGCGGCACAGCTCGTAGGCACTGCGCAAGGGGCCCTCGATGTTGCAACGCAATACGCGCTGCAACGCCACCAATTCGGCGTACCCATCGGATCGTTTCAAGCCGTCAAACACATCCTGGCCGACATGTACGGTCGGGTTGAGCTCGCACGCGCGGCAATGTACGCGGCGGCGGCGATATTCGATGATCCTCGCGCTGGCAATGTGTCGCACGCCGCGAGTTCCGCCAAGCTGCTCGCGGGCGATGCTGGCCTCGCGAACAGTCGTGCAGCGGTACAAGTGCTCGGCGGCATGGGCTTCACCTGGGAGATGCTCCCCCACTACTTCCTGAAACGAGCCTGGACCCTCGAACAAAGTTTTGGAACCAGCGACACTCACGCATTGTCGCTCAGTCGAGCGCTCGATGCGGACGTCGAACCAACGGTGGCACTATGGACTTGACCTACACCGACACCGACGAAGCCTTTCGTGGCCAAGTTCGCGCTTGGCTTGAGGTGGCCGTTGCCCAACACGGCGCACCACCACCTCCCGGCGACTGGCCGGCCCGCCGAGCGTACGACACCGCTTGGCAGCGCAAACTCCACGACGCGGGTTATGCCGGCTTGCATTGGCCTGAAGCATTCGGCGGGCGCGGGCTACCCGTGAGCCAGCAACTGGTGTACCTCGAAGAGTACGCACGTGCGAACGCGCCGTATATCAGTGTGAATTTCGTCGGCATGATGCACGCGGGCCCAACGTTGATCGCCGAAGGCACCGACGAACAACGGGCGTTTCATTTGCCGAGAATCTTGGCCGGCCAAGACGTTTGGTGCCAAGGTTTTTCGGAACCCGAAGCAGGCTCCGACCTCGCGTCCCTCCGCACCCGAGCAGTCCGCGAAGGCGATGAGTACATCGTCAACGGCCAAAAAATTTGGAGCACTCGCGCGCACGTCGCCGATTTTTGCGAATTACTCGTACGAACCGATGCCGATGCGCCAAAACACAAAGGCATCACCTGGCTGATCCTCGACATGCACCAGCCCGGCGTTGAAGTGCGACCGATGCGGACCATCGACGGTGAAAGCCATTTTTGCGAAGTGTTCCTCACCGACGCGCGCGTCCCGGTGAGCAACCGCGTTGGTGCAGAAAACGACGGGTGGCGCGTCACGAACGTGACGTTGCGATTCGAACGTGGAACCGCGTTTGCGCAACACATCATCACGTTGCGTTCCCAAATTCGTCGTTTGGTCAACATCGCGCAAGGTACCCCCACGGAAGCTGGTTGCGCTTGGGATGACATCTCGCTTCGCAAAACGGTCGGGCGTCTCGTTGCGAACGTCGAAGCCTTATGGCGCATGACGCAAATGGGGATCGCCGAAGCCGAACGCACGGGACTACCCGCGAGATCAGGTTCAGCAGTCAAGCTCCGCTACAGCGAACTCACCCAAGAAATCGCGGATCTCACATTACGTACGATCGGACGGCCCGCACTCGCGGGCGCGACGAGTATCGCGAGCGAGGCCGCACGCGACTACCTCTGGTCGTTGCAGTACACAATCGCCGCGGGTACCTCACAGATCCAGCGCAACTTGGTCGCCGAACGCATTCTCGGAATGCCGCGGTAACACAGGCTCTCGATACTCGACGGTCGGACGACGCCGCGCCATTCAAGCCGCGGGATACACGGCACCACCATCGATTTTGAGAATCGCGCCCGTCGTGTAACTCGATGCGTCGCTCGCGAAATACAACGCCGCTCCGACAACTTCGTTGGCTTCGCCGCCGCGCTGTAACGGAATGGATTTACGCGCTGCGTTTTCGATCACGCCTGGTGCCCAAGCAGTGGAAATATCCGTGAGGAACATGCCGGGCATAATGCAGTTCACCCGAACCTTCGGTGCGTACGAACGAGCGAAGCCCAGGGTGAATGCATGGAGCCCGGCCTTCGCGGCTGCGTACGGTAGCTCGCCCGCGCCGGGTTGCACCGCGGCGATGCTGCTGACGTTGATGATCGACCCACCGTTTTGGGAGGCCATGCGTTCGCCGAACAACGCAGACAAACGAAATGGGCCCTTCATGTTGACGCCAACCACCTTGTCGAACAGTTCCTCGGTCACGCCAGTAAGCGACTCGTACACCGGCGACATGCCCGCGTTGTTCACGAGCACTTCCACGTGACCAAATCGTTCGTAGGCTTGATGTAGGAGGCTGTCGCAATCATCCCAGCGGCCGACGTGACAGGCAACCCCGATCGCGGAACGTCCCGTCATGGCTTCGATCTCTGCGGCGAGCGCTTCGCAGGCTTCGAGTTTGCGGCTCGCAACCACAATGTCGGCTCCGCGAGCCGCGAACGCCAAACACATTTCGCGGCCCAGCCCGCGGCTACCACCCGTGACGACGGCGACTTTGCCGGTGAGATCGAAGAGGTCGTCGGTCATGTTCACGCTGCCTTTGTCCGGTGTGCACAGTCGTGCGAGCATAGACAGCGCAGGCCAACCCGCGCTCCAAACGGACAGCCGAGCTATGCGCTAGAAAAGGCGACGGCGCGCCGGCCGCGGCAACCAAACAGTTTCGAGGAGCAGCATGCAACGCACTCAAAGCGACATTCACGACGCCGACCGACTCAGCATCGATTTACTCGACGGAGAATGGTACGCCGGGCAGCCGTTTAATGATTGGGCTTGGATGCGCGAACACGCGCCCGCCTACTGGGACTCCAAGAACAGCGTGTGGGCGTTCACTCGCCACGCCGACGTGCTCGCGGCGGAGAAAGACCCCGCGTTGTATTCCAGCCATCTTGCGCCGCGGCCCCACGGAATGCATTTGCCGATGATGATTTCGATGGACAATCCCGAACACGCGCGGCGTCGCAATCTTGTTTCTCGCGGGTTCACACCGAGACGTGTTCGGGATCACGAAACAACGATCACCCGAATTTGTACCGAGATCATCGATAAGGTCGCGGCCCGGGGCGAATGCGATTTCGTTTGGGATATCGCGGCACCGTTACCACTGCTATTAATCGCGGATCTATTGGGCTTTCCACCCGAATCATTTGACGATCTATTGCGGTGGTCGGATGATCTCATCCGAGCCACAACATCAGATCCGCCACCGGATGTCGCAACCGCGGGCTTAGAAGCAATGCTGGAATTTCGCGAATTTCAACTGGGCGTGATCGCCGATCGGCGAGCTAATCCCCGCGATGATCTGGTCAGCATTTTGTGCCACGCAGATATCGGTGGCGAACAGCTCGACGACGAATCCCTAATTCAAGAAAGCTTGTTGATTCTGATCGGCGGCGACGAAACCAGCCGCCATGTCATGACTGACGGAATGCTTGCACTCCTTGAGCACCCAGAACAAATGGCAATCATGCGCGACGACCCAACGGCAATGGATAGCGGTATCGAAGAATTGTTGCGGTGGGTATCGCCGATCAAAAACATGTCGCGCACCATCACTCGCGATTTCGAGCTCCACGGCGAAACCTTGCACGAAGGCGATCAAGTCGTGTTGATGTATCCATCGGCGAACCGCGACGAAACCATCTTTGCGAATCCGAATACGTTCGATGTGCGCCGCGATCCGAACCCGCATCTCGCGTTTGGTTTCGGTCCGCATTTCTGTATGGGAGCGTCGCTGGCGCGCTTGGAATTGAAGGTGATGTTCAGCGAACTGCTGCGCCGCCTCCCTGATCTCCATCTCAACGGCGACCCTTTCCCGCGGCGGGCATCGAACTTCATTTCCGGTCCCGAAAAGATGCCCGTAGCCTTCACGCCCCGCTGATTTCACACAACGATGGTCCATCACCAGTTCGCCGACAATCGCCTCGCGCCCGGTGGTCCGACAAACGGCCGTCCCGGCGGCCATTTGCCAGATCACGACGCGCTGCTGGGCCTGCGGGATTGAGTCAAAACCTGTAGATCGTTTACGGTGTCGGTCGTGTCTCAAACCATCGCGCTCCCAACGCATCACCGCAACATTCGAGTAGAGCGCACCGGGTACTTAGCAACCGTCACGCTCGACAATCCGAAGGCCAAAAATGCTTGCTCAGGCGACATGTTTGTGGCGCTCGGGGCAACGTTTCAGGAGCTGAGTTTCTCCGGTGTCCGAGCCATCGTGCTCACTGGCGCCGGCGGCGAGTTTTGTGCTGGCGCGGATCTTTCCGGCGCGGGCGGCGAAGGTGCCATCCCACAGGCGCACGACACAGCAAAACCACACACCGACGACGATTTCAAACGGCCCGCGCCGACCATGGTCGACAGCATGCGTGTCCTTGCCGATGTGGTGCTCGCAATTCATCACTGCCCCGTCCCGACAATTTCGAAAGTCGACGGGCTATGTGTAGGCGCCGGTTTGGGACTCGCACTCGCAGCCGATATCACTTGGTGCTCGGACCGTGCCCGTTTCTCAGCGATTTTTGCGAAACGCGGTCTGAGCCTCGACTTCGGATCATCGTGGCTGTTGCGCGAGCGCATCGGAGTTCACAAAGCAAAAGAGCTCGCATTTACTGCACGAATCGTGAGCGGCACCGAGGCATTCGCGATGGGCCTAGTCAACGCAGTGGTTCCGGCCGAAGAACTCGACTCCGCTACCGACGAACTTGCCGCAACGATTGCTGGCGGCCCACCGATCGCGCTGGCATCAACGAAACGGGAGCTCAATAACGCGGGGCAGTCTTCGCTCGCGCAAGCACTCGAGCTCGAGGCACTCGCGCAGGGTTTCAATACTGGCACCGACGATACGCGCGAAGCGCTGGTCGCATACATGGAACGCCGCGCACCGTCGTTCAAAGGACGGTAGAACATGGCGAATAACAACGAGACGAACGTCAACGAGTGGCACGAAGCGCTCGCGGATCTCGAACAGCGCCGTGCAATCTCGCGCGCTATGGGCGGCGAGGAACGCCTCGCGAAACATCGCTCCGCGGGCAAACTTGATGCCCGCGCGCGTATCGATCATCTGCTCGACCAAGGATCATTTCGCGAATTCGGCACGCTCGTCGGCGGTGCCGAAGCGCCCTCAGACGCGATCGTCACGGGGTCAGGCCATATCGATGGCAAACCCGTGATCGTTGCGGCCGAAGATTTCACGGTAAAGGCAGGCACGATTAGTGCGGCCGCTAACGCCAAGCGTTACCGCGTCGCCGATATGGCGGTGATCGATCGAGTCCCGTTGATCATGATGCTCGAAGGTGCAGGCTTCCGCGCCGACGGCCGTTCGCACGGTACGCGCACGCCGACCGACATGCTTGCGCAGGCACGCTGCTCTGGTCGCGTGCCGTTGGTAACCGCGGTCCTTGGTGCTTCGGCAGGCCACGGCGCGCTCGTCGCACCCATATCTGATTTCGCGGTGATGAGCAATCACGCATCAATCTTCACTGCAGGACCTCCGGTGGTATTCGAATCGATGGGCGAAACGATTACCAAAGAAGACCTTGGCGGCCCCAGAGTTGCGCTCGCGAGTGGTCTCATTCACAACGCGGCCGTCGATGACGCGTCCGCCATTGATCTTATTCGGCAATATTTGCGGTACTTTCCGAGCTCGGCCTGGTCGTACCCCACCCAACTCGCTACCGACGACGGTCCGCGCGATGTCCCCGAGATGCTGGAAATCATTCCGCGCAACGGCCGGCGCGTCTACGACATGCACAGAGTTCTCGATGTCGTGTTCGATCACGATTCATGTTTTGAAGTGCAACCGACGTACGGCAAATCCATTGTGTGTTCGTTGGCAACCCTCGGCGGGCATCCAGTGGCCGTGGTCGCGAACCAGCCGAAAGCAATGGCCGGCTCAATCGATGCCGACGCCGCCGAAAAGGCCGCGCGTTTCATCATGGTCGCGGATTCGTTTCATCTCCCATTGATGTTTCTTTCCGATAATCCAGGGGTGCTCGCCGGTAGCGCGTCAGAACAAAAAGCGATTTTGCGCAAAGGCGCTCGTATGTACGCAGCTCAGTCAATGGCGACGGTGCCAAAGTTCGAAGTGACGATTCGCAAGGCATACGGGTTCGGCTCGATGGTGATGGGCATGATCCCGTTCGACGGCCAATCTGGGGTCTTCGCGTTCCCCGGCGCGACGATGGGAGCGATGGGAGCGGGAGCGATGAGCCGGTCGCGCGGTTCCGACGATGAAGAGGTCGAGCGGTTGCGCCGCGACGAAGCCGAAGCATCGTTTCGTTCGGCGCAGACCTTCGGTTTCGATGAACTGATCGATCCGCGCGAGATTCGCAACTCGTTGTACTACGGGTTGGAACGAGCACTCAACCGTCGCCAAGCCGCAGCGGAACCGTGCGCGCGGATCGGCATCATGCCCTAAACGCGAGCGGCCTTGCCCACGGGTCGGGGCGTCACCCATCGGTGGTCCCCCACATGACCTCCATACCGGCCAGACGCACCACCATGCCCACGCCATCGTGCGATGACTACGCGCTTGGTTGCCGGGGTTCCATACCTGCCGCGCGATATACCGAATCGATCACTCGCATATTGGCGATCGCTTGGGAGGTACCCGTGAGGTTACGGCTCGCATCGCCGCCAACGGCATCCCGAAACGCTCCGAGCTGATGCCAATACGACGCCCGCTTGTCGTTCACTCCAACATTGCGTTTCGCGCCAGAACCTTTAATAACGGCGCGGTGATACAAGCCAGGTTGCGTTGGATTGAAGCAGCGCAATTCACCGCGTGTTCCCACGGCCCGAAAGCCAATGCGCAGCACCTGGCCCGACCACAGTGCGGCCGTCATCGATCCGGAAATGCCGTTGGCGTATGAAAACTCAGCGGTCGTGAATCGATCGATTTTGGCGTCGCGGCGAAGCACTTTCGCCGCAGCACTCTCCACGGTAGGTTCACCCCCGGCAAAGGTGCGATGCATATGGACCGCGTAACAACCAACGTCCATCATGGAACCGCCCGCGAGCGCATGGTTGAACCGGATGTCGTTACGCATCGGTAACGGGATGCACATATAGGTGTGCAGGCCGGTGACCTCACCGAGCTCACCTTCGGCAATCAGGTCGCGAAGTTTCGCAGCGAGGGGGTGATAGCGCCAGTGAAACGCTTCCATCACCACCTGATTGGGACACTCGGCCGTAACCTTCGCAACCGCTTCGGCTTCATCAGCGTTAGCGGTAAAGGGCTTTTCGCACAACACATGCTTACCCGCACGCAATGCCTCGATCGTCCAATGACCATGCAAGCCGTTCGGCAATGGGTTGTAGATCGCATCGATCGCCGGATCAGCGATCAGCTCGGCATAGCTGGTTCGCACATGCGCTATACCGTGTTTGGTTGCGAATGCCTGGGCTTTGGCGCCATCACGTGCCGCGACGGCGGTCACTTCGACGCCGTCGGTTTCGCTCGCCGGCTTGATCAGCGCGGCAGGCGCAATGCGGGCCGCGCCCAGAATTCCAATTCGCAACATGGTGCCGACACTACAAGCGCCACTCGGCAATCAATCAAGCCCCGGCGTCTTCTTCACGCAACCGTGGCGTGGTGGCGTTGCCGGGCGTCACGCCTTGTTTATCCGCGTAGAACGTGCGCAGAATATCCATGTCGGCGGAAATGTCGCTCGTCGGCATGAATTCGGGGCCGAAGCCTCCGGTGCGGGTCGGGCCATCGACGAAGCTGAGCGCGATCGGGATGCCCGCGCTCACGGCGATGCGGTGAAAACCTGATTTCCAGTACTCGCCTTTCGAGCGGGTCCCTTCCGGCGGCACGACAATCACACTCGCTGATCCGGAACGAGCGCGTTGCGCGAGCTGTTCCACGAGGCCACCGGGGTTGTCGCGATCAACGGATATACCCCCGGTTGCACGCGACAACACGCCCATCGGGCCCTTAAACATTTCCTTTTTGCCCAGCCACACCGGATTCAAGCCGTGACTCCATGCGATCGCGAGCATCAGCGGGAAATCCCAATTCGATGTGTGCGGCGCGGCAACGAGCACACAGACTTTGGCTTGCGGAGGCGTTCCGACTACTCGGTATCGAGCAACCAACAAAATGATCCGGGCAATAATCTTGCGCATTCGCCAGACTACGTGCGACCGCACCACAAATCGATGCACCGGGCCGTAGCGTCGCAAAAAACCCAATCGTCACCGCACCGCGAGCTACACAACCGGCAATGTGTACACCCGGCACGCAATTGCCTCCGGGTCGACTTCAGGCAACAGAAACCGCCAAAAGATCGAACCCCCACGGTGCCCTTCGGTATCAAGCCAATTCGCGACGCGCGGATCGCGATGAGCGATGACAATACGGAACGTGCCGTCGGCTTCCAACTTGATCTGCGCTTGATTGAGTGAAGTAATTCGGTGACGGTATTCGAGCGTCTGCATTTGGCGGTTCCACAACATGACGTTGGCGAATACTCCGGCCGGCAATCGCCCGACCATCTCCAAAGCTTCGTCGGGGCCAAGATCCCAGCGGCCCATCGCGTAGACAATGTCAGCTGCGCCGGGCACAGGCAAGCCAGAATCGCGGAAACTGTAAGGAACCGGCAAGGTATTCGGGGTCTCGGCGACAAACGGGATGCCCACCGAATCACCAAGCATGGTTTGGCCCAACGTCGCTTGGCGCACAAACGCAACTGCTTCGCGCATCCGCTCGGCAATCACGTCGTCGCTCAACGGAGCCGGCGGCGGTAATTCGTCGAGCGCAACAATGCCGATGTTCACGTACACCGACGGATCGTTTTGCGCGGAGATCGGCAACTGGAAGTAGCTCCGCACCACGACCGCGTGTGCGCCAGGTTCGAGCCGTAACCAATTCCCGGGGCGTTCATCCGCGCTCAGCACCAACTCATAGCGACCGTCGGCGTCAACCGCGAAATCTCGATTGTTCACGTCTCCGAGCAAGGGCCCAGCCATGCCACCATCGGCGGCCGCACCGTGAATCGTGAACGACACGTAACACTGCTGATCAATTCGCCCCGAGATCCGGTACGAGCGATCGCCGCGGATGCGCGAGAAATGATAAATCGCATCGGGGTTATCGCCTTGCATTTTGCGGGCTGGCGACACGATCGGAGCGAAACGCGGATGATCCGGATCGCCTTCGACGAACAGCTCAGACGCCGCAGATAACACCTGCATCACGTAGCGGTAGGCCTCAGCGACATCAAGTGGATCTTGAAAACGCGCCGCAGAACCAACGTAGTTATCGCGAATTTCTCCCAGCGAGGCAATGAGTTCATCAAAGACGGCCGTCGCGAGCGGAGCGTGGTGCAGTGCAGTCGAAGGCGTGGATTCTGTAGTCATGGTTTCCTCAAATCTCAGGCTTGGACTCAGGCTTGGACTCAGGCTTGGGCGCGGTCTTTCGCCAACCGATCGCGAATTTCACGTTTCAAAATCTTGCCCTGCGCGGAACGCGGCAACATTCCCTCACTTATTTCGATGACGGTTGGGATTTTGAACGAAGCGAGCCGAGCCCGAACGTGTTCAGTAATGTCCACGCCTGTCACGGAGTGACCGGGGCGCAGGTAGATCGAACATGCGAGTTCCTCGCCGAGCCGTTCGTGCGGCAAACCGAACACCGCGACTTCGTAGACGGCAGGATGTTCAGCAATCGCGGCTTCAACTTCGATACAGCCAATGTTCTCACCGGCGCGGATCACCATGTCTTTGGCGCGATCCTCAACAAAAACGAAACCGTCTTCATCGATGCGGCCAAGATCACCACTGCGCAACCAACCGTCGTAGAAGGCATCCGCGGTGGCTTCAGGTTTGTTCCAATATTCGCGAATCAGGTTCGGGCCGTAGAAACAAATCTCGCCCTGTTGACCCTGCGGCAACTCGTTGCCGACTTCATCGACAACTTTCACTTGCATCACGGGAATCGTGCGCCCGGCACTGCTCGGTTTGAGAAGGTATTCGGGGCCAGAATTCTGCGGGCCGTAGGCCGTCGTTTCGGTCATGCCGTAACCGATGCCCGGAGCGCCTTTGGCGAATGAATTCGCGACCCGTTGCACCAGTTGAGGTGAAGCAGCCGCGCCGCCCCCGCCGACTGATTTCAAACTTGAAGTATCGAAGGAAGCAAAGTCCGGGACTTCCAAAATGTCCTGGACCATCGTCGGAACTCCAACAAAATCGGTAACTTTTTCTCGCTCGACCAATTCCAATGCGCGGCGTGGATCCCACTTGTACATCATCACCAATTTGAATCCGAGTGCGAAGGAACCCAACATCACCGGCACACAACCCGTTACGTGAAACAACGGGACGGTGAGAATGTAACTCGTGCGAGGCTTCGGCGTTTCGGGCGTGGCGACAGCATCGTCAACTGGGTCGCCCGAGGTACTGCGCACGAGGTCGTTCACCTGCGATTTGCACCAAAACGACATCAATGCGTGCGTGTGGGCTCGATGCGTTCCGACGGCACCCTTGGGATTTCCAGTAGTTCCTGAGGTGTACAAGATCGTGGCGTCATCGTCGGGATCAATCGATACCTCCGGAGCCGCCGTCCCCGGCACCACAACGTCGTCGTAACGAGCGATACCTTCGCCAGTTGATTCGCTGCGCACAACGATCGCGCGCACGCCAGCATCGCTGAGCTGCGCGGCAACTCGATCGAGCCGTTCTTGATCCGCGATCACAACCGTCGAGCCAGAATCGCGCAATCCGTAGAGCAACTCATCGGTGGTCCACCACGCGTTGAGCGGTACCGCCACCGCTCCCGCGGCAAGAATCCCGACAAAGCTCGTGATCCACTCCGGATAGTTCCGCATCGCGATTGCGACGCGGTCGCCTTTGCCAATCCCGTAATCAGCCACCAAGGTTGCGGCCATGGCGTGCCCATGGGCCACAACATCCGCAAACGTCCAGTGTTCATCTTCGTAAATCAAAAAGTCGGTGTCGCCGCGCTGGCCAGAAGTCGCAAACATTGCGGGAAGATGCGGCGCCGCATGCTCAAAGACTGAGTAGTCGCGCCCGCGAATCGTGGCGGTCGTAACGGCAAAAGGCTGGCCCGGCGCGGTGATCTGCGCGTAGGCCTCGTCGAAGGTCAGGTTCGTCATCACCGCGGATCGTAGGCGGCCTCGCACCCCGCTGTCAGAACCTCGCCCGTCGAACGAGGCATCAGCTCGTAAGTTGCACGACCCGGCCAGTCTCGGCGGACTCATACGCGCCCAACACCAGGCGCACCGCCTCAAGGCCGTCGTGCCCCGAGCACACGACATCGTGGTCACCGTCGATTGCAGACAAAAAATTCACGACGTGCTGCGTGTGCGATTCGCTGCCATCGAGCGCGATATCAGCGATTTCGGTTTCGCTCCATGAGTCGTTACCCGGTTTGCGAAACCTATGGGTCAGCGTGGGCGGATTCGCGATGCGATTGTCGCATTCAAGCGAACCCTTGGTACCGAAAACCCAAAACGATTCTTGCCAGCCCGTAGCCGTCCAGGCAACCTCGATATCGCCGATCGCCCCATTCACGAACCCGAGCGACGCGGATGCAGTGTCTTCAACTTCCACATCGAACTTCAACCGTGCGGTTCGAGCGAACACGTCGCGGACATCACCGCAGAGGTACCGAGCGAGATCAAAGAGGTGACAGCCGTTGTCGAGCAAGGTTCCACCGCCCGATGCGGCTTTCGAGCCAAACTGGCCGCGCACAACTTCGGCTCCAGACCAATCGTGAGCCTGACGCAAACGGGCGTAGGTCACCACGCCTAAATCGCCACGGTCAATCATGGCTTTGGCCATAACTGCAGCCGACCATGAGCGCATGTGATGGCCAACTTGAAACACCACTCCGGCGGCTTCGCATGCGGCAACCATCGCTTCGGCCTGTGCAAGATCGAGCGACACCGGTTTTTCGCAAAGGACGTGTTTGCCCGCCGCGGCGGCCGCCATGGTGATGGGAAAGTGCAAAGCGTTCGGCACACAAATCGAGACCGCATCGAGGCCATCGTGAGCCAGCAGGGATTCGTAATTGCTGTATCCCGATTTCACGCCCCAACGTTTCTGGCGTTTTGCGAGCACTTCAGCATTCGCATCGCAGAGCGCCACAATCTCGGCGCCCGCATGCTTGTAGCCGAGGTAGTGCGCGCCAGCGATGCCGCCGGTGCCGATGATGCCAACGCGAATCGGCGTGCTCATGTGCCGACGCTGCCGGAGCCAGCTTGTGCAGCTTTCACAGCCCGGTCCGTCGCGCCGGGAACTGGTTCGAGGGCTGCAACGTTGGGGGAGTCGTTGGTTTTGATATTCACCGTCCGGGCGCTCCATCGACACGCGTTCGCGAGCACCTGCAAAATATCGGGATTGCGGTACGTGGGATATTCCTCATGGCCGGGCCGGAAATACACCACTCGCCCATGGCCGCGCCGCCAGGTAGCGCAGCTGCGAAACACCTCGCCACCTTGGAACCAACTCACCATCAACAGTTCATCGGGCGTTGGGATATCGAACCGTTCACCGTACATTTCTTCGGCCGGCAGTTCGATGTACTGACCAATGCCAGCCATGATCGGATGCGACGGCTCCAGGTTCCAGAGCCGTTCCTTTTCATTGGCTTCGCGCCACATCAACGAACAGTTCGTGCCCATGAGCCGAGTGAAAATCTTCGAGTAATGGCCCGAGTGCAACACAATCAAACCCATGCCACCCAGCACCTGTTGGCGCACCTTTTCCACGACCTTGTTATCGACAAGATGATGACCCATGTGCCCCCACCACAGCATCACGTCGGTGGATTCGATGACATCATCGGGCAACCCGTGCGAAGGTTCTTCAAGGGTTGCGGTGCGAATATTGAAATCCGCGTTCACGCCAAGCCCATCCGCGAGGGCGCCGTGAATCCCCGTGGGATACACCTCGCGAATCGCGGACTCTTGGACTTCGTGCAGGTATTCGTTCCAAATTGTGACGTTGATCGCGGCCATGGAGACAGCTTCGCAGATTTGGGCGTTTAGATCAGGGTCGCGAGCCTGCGCCACTCGGCCAACGGCATACCACCAGTGTCGCTGTTGGCGCCCGGAGCAGTAAGGGCCTGCACACACACGTGATCCGCGCCGGCATCGCGATGTTCTTGAATCCGCTTCGCGATGGTTTCTTCATCACCCCACGCAAACAACGCGTCGATCAGCCGGTCGCTGCCGCCGTTCGCGATGTCGGCTTCAGTGAACCCCAGCCGCAGCCAGTTGTTCGCGTAGTTCGGCAGCGTGAGGTATATCGACAACGCAGTGCGGGCAATCGTGCGCGCGGTCAGCGGATCGGTTTCAAAGACCACTCCTTGTTCTGGCAAAACCGCGGCATCGCCAACGGCCGCACGGGCGATCGCAGTGTGTTCGGGAGTGACCAAATACGGATGCACTCCGGCGCTGCGTTGGCGGGCCAACTCCAACATTTTCGGGCCCAACGCCGCGAGCACCCGATCATTCTTCGCCAACGGCGTGCTGGCACCGTCGAGCGCATCGAGGTACTCCACCATCGCCGAAAGCGGTTTGCGATATCGGCCAGCCTCGGCCATATCCACCAGTGGCGCATGGCTTACGCCCAACCCAACCAAGAAGCGATCGCCGTGATCGGTGGTCAAGCGCGCGTGCTGCGCGGCGGTTTCTTCACCGTTGTGCATCCAGAGGTTCAAGATTCCGGTCGCAATCGTGGTGCGGGTCGTGACCGCCATGAGCGCCTCGACAATTTCGAACAAATCGCCACCAACATCAGGAATCCACAACGCATCGAAGCCAAGCTCATCAAGTTCGGCCGCAGCTTCATTCGCCGCGCCCCGATCGCCATACCGAAGCTCGCCCGACCAAATCCCGATTCCTCGCAACGCATTCATCATGGCGCCGAAGCTACCGGAGAAACCCCTGTCAACGATTCAGAGAGCAGCCCTGGAGCGAAGCGACAAAGAGCGGCCCTGGAGCGAAGCGACAAAGAGCGCTAAACAGGATTCTCGCAGCGGACACGCGTTCACTCATCGGCGCGCGTTGTCAGTAATGGCTCGAGGCATTCGATGTATTCGGTGAGTCGATGGGTGGCCTCGAATGCGCATTCGGGATCCCGAAAATCAAATTCCGTCCAGGTCTCTGAGATTCTCCGCCAGCGGTCGTTCCCCAAGAACGGGCCAGCCTCGGCTTCAGCGCCGAGTACTTTGCGCCACCGCTTTTCGTGCACGGTGAGGCTCGCAAGGACCGCATCGTTACGTTCGGCCTTCGGGTACTCGCTGTGAAATCCGATTTCAAGTTCGAGCGAACCTTCGAGCTGTCCCCGCACCAGCTGTACTTCGTAGTGTTCTTTCGAACGATCATCCGCGCCGATGGTGACCTTCAAACCAAAGCCGTGTGCATACCCACCGACTGCACCGAAACGATCGCCGAGCTGGGCGATCACACCGTCGCGGATTTGTTCGAAAAACTCATTGCTCGACGGGTCGCTCATCGCCAGAATCTATTCCAACCGCGAGCACCAAACCCCGCGCTGGTCACGCCCGGGCGGCGAGATCCTGCACGTCGGAACGCTCACCGAGCGACCAGCATCTAAAGCGAGTTTGACGAACTCAAGCGGGCCCGGCTCCTGCCCCAGATTCGTCGTTGTCTGATTCCACTGCGAGTCGTCGGATCAAATCGAGGAGCTCATCGGCAGTACGAATCGGGACAATTTCGCCGGTGTCGACGATTTCTGCGCGGCCTGCGAGCCGCCCGTCTCGAGCCGCTTCGGCGACCACTCTCAGTACCAATGTGATCGGGCGACTCGACGCGCTCCTGGCGCGCGATACCGCTTCGTCGACGCGTGGTGGCGGCGACACAGGGTTGGACACGCTGACATACTCGGCCCCGTGCGTCCACCGTGCGTCCATCGTGCGTCAGTAGCGCGTCTATAGCGGGTCGATACCGCCGCGATCCAGGAAAAGCGCCCCTTACGCCGTAATCAACGCTTCGATCTCTTCACTAACCACTTCGCCAATTTCTTCCAACATGAGGACTGCACGTTTTGCAACCTCACGAGCGGAACCCACGCGGCCTTGCTGCACCAGTACCTCGCAAAGTCGCGCGTAGCGCGATTCGTCGAGCGGCTCGACCGCGATGGCTTGGTCGAGGAGGCGCACCGCTTCGTCGCTGTCACCGCGAGCCACGGCATCATCAGCCACGAGGTCGAGGAGCGAAAGGAACTGACGTTTCGCGCGTTCGCGCGGGCCAGCAGCCCAATCTTCGTACATATCGCCCGGCAACAATTCTCCGGCGTACAACGCGATAGCCAAGCGAGCGGTACCCACACGTTCTTCTCTTGGGCCGGACAACGCCACGGCCGTGCGAGACTCAAACACGCTGAGGTCCGTGATCACCGACGAACCCAGCCGTAGCATTTCACCTTCGCGCGTGACGATGTCGCCCGAGCGTTGCCGGATTCGGTTCAAAAGATTGCGAAGGCGGCGGCGACCAGTTTCGATCTCGGCCTCAGGCCAAAGCGTATCGATCACACTGTCTGTGGACATTGCGTCGTGCAGCGCCAAGAGTTTCACCAGCGCACAGGGATGTCCGGCCTGTGGAGTTCGATCGCTGCCGGCAACTTCAACCGCGAAACTCCCAAACATGCGGATACGAGTCGTGGCGTCGACCAGCGAGGGAACCTCGGCCGTGTCGCTAAGTATCGCGACCAGTGGATCCAATACCGACTTCATATATCGAGACAACAGATCGGGAACATCCATGATGGCCGCTGTGTCTTGCGCGTCGCGATAGTACTGGGCCGCACGATCGAGATTCCCCGCGCGAGCATGCGCATAGGACTGTAAAATCACCATCGTCGGCCGATTCGAAGGCACCAGCGCGACTCCAGGATACAGCGCCTCTAGCTGTTTGATACCGACCTGCGGGTCACCCCACATCGCTTGGTACGTCGCTTCCGCAAGCTCGACCGGCGGGAGATAGTCGACTGATTCCGCGAGCGGACGCGCACGAACGATGAAGCGTTCGTAGGCGTCAAGATCGCCCAGCCGAGCACTGAGCTCCGCGGTCGAACATAAAAACTCAACCTCTTGGCCAGCGCGAATCCACGGGCCGGCATTGCGCTCAAACCCTTCGACCGCGAGCCGAAATTCTTCACGATCACCGCGGTGCGCAGCAATCCACGAAAAGCTCCACCACGCCATCGAAATGACCGTGCGATCGTGCCGTCGGTTACCGATTTCCAGCGCTTCGGTCGCCGCGCCGAGAGCTTCCGACGACCGGCCGAGAAAGTCGAGGACATCGGCATAATTCGCAAGCCAGAACCCACGGGTGTAATCACCGGTTGGCAGCAGTCCCAGCGCGGCTCGCATTTCGGCTTCGCCTTCTTGAGGAAAGCCCGCCATAAACAGGGTCGTGTAGCCGCGTCGCGCGAGCGTCTCGGCTCGCCATCGGTGTTCGCCCGCCTGCCGAAAAAGTTCGCTCGCTTCGGCGTAGAGCCGAGCCCCGGTCGCGAGCGACTCAGCGGTGCACCAGAAGCCCTCGACCCTCGCGATCGAAGTCATGGCGCGAGCGCGGGTCACGATCTCCGTTTCTGGAGCGTCAAGCAACACGGCATTCGCTACTGCCACCGCCTCGTGGAGTTGTGCGGTCGAAGCAAGATCGCGGGACTGTTCAGCTTGCACGGCCCTACGGACCTTGGCCAAGTCGTGCGCGTCCGCGATGCTCAACGCCCGCGCCAGCCATTCGGTTCGATACTGCGGCGCCAGCAGTTCCACCGCGAAGCACGCGTGCACCAAGAGTTCGCAACAAGATTCCAGCGTTTCGTCATCGAAACGAGTCAGCAGGCTCACTAGCTCTGAGGGTTCCAGCATTTCCAAGTGACCCCATGGCACCGCGACGAGTAGCGCTGCGAGCGCGCGGTTCTCCGCGGGAAGGTTCTCAAACATCGTGATCGCGAACCGGAGCTCGCTGCGACTTTGGTAATGCTGTGCGATCGCAATTCGTTGTTCCAACGCCAGTGGTGTCGCGGCTCCGAGGGACTCTCGAATCGGATCCGGCACGACGTACCACTCGCTGAGATGTCCGCTCAACACGCCCGCGCTCAGTGCGCTCGTGAGTAGGTCGGGCCCGCCGACGAGATCGGCGACCGTCGCATCTACCAAAGGCAGAAACGCAAGCTGGGCAATCCGCGGCTCGGTACGCACAATTTCCACGACGAGCTCATCGAGCAGTGTGCGCCCAGCGTTGCCGACTAACGGGGACCACAAGGGATCGGCCAAAATCTTGCGAATCGCTAACCCGATAGCCGCAGGCCATCCCGTGGTGGCTTCAAAGATTTCACCGACCAGAATTTCGTGGCCGATATCGTGCAACAAGAGACGAATTTCGTCGAGCCCCATTCGGAAGTCGGATGTACCGAAGTGTTCGGTGCTGGGATCGTTGCCTAACGACAAAAACGGCTGCAGATCACGCCCGACGACAATCGCCCGGCATTCATTCGGCAGGTCGCTGACGATCCGAGCCAATTCGTTTGCGGCTTCGGGATCGAGGCGTTGGACATCGTCGAATACCAGCGTCACGGCGTTCTTTGCTTGCGCGAGAAAACCGACGAACAAATCGATGCTGTCGAGCGGATCGCGGGCCTCATCAGACGTCATCGCGTCGCTGAGATCACCGAATCCTGCTCGCCTCACCGCTCGCCGCAGCATCGCTACGCATTGCGCCAAGCCAGTTCGCTCAGCGAATTGCAATCGAATCGTGCCGAGTTCCCACTCGGAAATCAATTGACTCGCGAACGTCGACTTTCCGTATCCGCCCGGGGCTTCCAACAGCACGACACGCTGATGGCGCGCGGAATCGAGTAGCGCCGTCCTGGGAATTATCGGAGCAAGCCGCCCGCCCACCATCACGTGAACCGTACTGCGTTGAGCGGGTCGCGGTCCATATCCGGTCGGATCGTTGCCGGAAGGTATCTCGCAAGCTCCACCGCGACCTCTTCGATGGACGTTTGATGGACGCTGGTCCAGGACACTTGCGCTATGAGTGAACGTAGGTCTCGATTTTCTGCCGTCGCTATCGTTTCGGCCGTCGCTATTTTGGCGTCTGCGCTCGGACCAGTTCAAGCGTTGCGCAGCGTTGGCCGATCAACCGCGCCCGCACTTCCCATTAGTGCGGCGCTCGCGGACTACCACCCGGTGAGTCCGGCGCGCATCCTCGATACCCAAACCGGACTCGGGGCACCTAAGGCGCTCCTCGGCGCGTACAAGACCATCGCAGTGCTGGTCGCGGGTGTCGGCGGCGTACCGGCACAAGGAGCCGGGACCGTAGTGCTCAACGTCGGGGCGAGCGGCACAGCCGTGCCAACACCGTTGACGATATGGCCCACAGGAAAACCTCGGCCTAAGGGTGCGACCGTTGATGCACTGAGCGGTATCACCACCCAGTCGCTTGTCACTGTCTCGGTCGGGGCCGGCGGAACGATTTCAATTCGTAACGGACAACGCGGCGTCCGGGTCTTTGCCGATGTGCTCGGCTGGTTTCCCGTTGGATCGGGCATGAACTCACTTCCCGCGGTGCGGCTCCTCGATACGCGTATGGGTGTCGGCGCTCCCAAAGCACAGTTGACGGCGGCGAGCACCACTGTGGTGACAGTCGCGGGGCGCGGCGGCGTTCCCGCGACAGGAACCGGCACCGCGGTACTGAACATCGCGACTTCACGACCAACCGGCCTCACAAACATCACAGTCTGGCCCACTGGTGACGCGATGCCCACTACTCCGATTATTTCATCGCTGATCCCGAGGGAGGAACGCAACCTCGCGTTCGTACCGCTTTCGGCGAACGGCAAAATTTCGGTCTTCAACTCAAGTGGATTGATCGATGCGACGATCGACGTCATCGGTTGGCTACCGGCAACCGCGGGTTACACGCCACTGGTCCCCAGTCGATTCCTCGACACCACATCGGGCATCGGAGCTCCGGCAGCCGCGTTGCCGAACAACACCACGTTGTCACCAACGCTCGGCGGTTCGTACGGCGTACCCACCGCGGGGGTGACCGCCGCAGTCGTCAACGTTCACGCACTGAACGCAACCACGCAGGCCGACGTCGCAACGTTCACGACGGGAGCGGCGATTCCGCTAAGCCAGCTACGAATCAAGAAGGGCGAAGTCGAACAGAACCTCATCCTGGTCCCACTCGATGCAGCCGGCAAAATTTCGCTGCAGGTAAAAACGACAAAGAGTGGCAAGGTCGATGTCCGTGCCGACGTCGTTGGATACTTCTCGACGCCAGGCACGGGAACGTGGCGTTTCGTTCCCGACACCCTCACGCTAACGGCTACTGGTCAAACCCAAACCGCGCAGCTCACCGAGTTCGCACCCGATGGTTCCATCGTTTCGGTTTCGCCGCCCGCGGGTGTCACCAGCACCACGCTGGGAACCGCTGGAACAACAACACGCATCGACCAGCCAAACGGGGTCGTACAGGTCACCGCGACATCGACTGTCGGTTCCGCCGTCGCGAAATACCTCGTGCCGGGTCAGGCTGAACCGATTCCACTATCGATCATGAACGTTCGTCTCGTGCCCGGCGTACAGGTTGTATCGCGATCGAACATCTTTTTTCCGCCCATCGACCTGCCCGACGGGGTCAACCCGCTGACCGCCGGAATTCCTGGCATTTCGAGTGCAGGAATCGGACCGTTCACCCTGCAAGAGGTCGCCGATCGCGCGTCGCTCAACACTGCGTACGATTTCACGACCGGCCCGACGCAGCTCAAGACCCTCTTGCCATACGTATTGCGCGGCCCAGCACCCGCAACCGGTTCGACATTGCTCGGATCTGGAGGTAACAACATCTTCGGCAAGGTCGTCGAACCGGTGGGATTTCCGACGCTGCAACGCGGTGGCTTCAGCCTGATTCTGGTGAACACTGGTCGCCTCGACGACGTCTACGAACAAGTTGATTGGTCCATCTCGGAGCAGAACTTCATCGACGCAGGCTTTGCGCTCGCGGGCCCGAAATCATTGAACGGTTCGCCGGTCGTTGCTCCCGCCAACGGAGCTGCGGTGCCGAAACGTACCGCCTTCACTAAAGCAATCCGTTCGGCCATCGGCGCGAATGAAGCCACGAAGCTCACTACACCGAGGGCCAACGCAAAGTCGAAGCTTCTTGATTGCACAACCGAGCTGACGACCCCGTTCGCGAGCATCAGCATCACACCACCGAACGTTCAGATACTGCCGCTGTTCGAACCACAGGTCCACTACGACGCAACAGGCCACAAACAGATCGACGTGAAGCTCGGCATCAAGGCGAATGCCAACGCCGCCATCAGTGGCGTTTTACAACCCACCGTGCAGCTGTCTGGCACCTGTTTGCTGGGGACGTTTGCTCGGGTCAACATTCCCGCGGCGTTCCTCGGGCCGCTAGCCGCTCTGCTTGATTTCTACGGCGAGGCCGACTTGAATTTGAAATGGTCGGTGAAAGCATCCGGCGGCCCCAAGGCAGAACTCGGCGCATCGTGTTCGGCCGTGGCGTCTGCAACAGGTGGGTTCTCGTACAACGAGGCAACCGGCGTGAGTCTTCTTCCACTCGCGCCACCATCGATGAGCGCGTCGTGTAGCGGAGTTGCGCGCGCCACCTCGCTCACAACCAACGCGGCGAGCGCCGACGCGACCCTCGGCCTGATCGCCGACTTGCCGTTCGGAATCAAGTTCGGTGGACGCGTCGCGAACTTCCTTGGCTTCATCACGGGAGTCCAACAGCTGGGAGATGTGCAGTTCGGTTCGATCGATATCGGCCCGCAAGCCCACGCGCACTGGGATTCGAATGCGCAAGTTGTGTTCGCCAAAGACACCGCATCGTTTGTTGGCATCGACATCATCGCAACCGCGGCAATCAAATCACCGCAACTCGAATCATTCGTGCAGTACCTGAGCGCCGGATTGTTCCATGCACCTGCACTCACAATTGATTTTCCGACCGTTCCTGTAGCAGCGCTCTATCGAGCAGTCGAGCCCGCAACGCAAGGCTACGGAGGAGCTGGCATCGACCCGACTGTGAGCGTGAACGGAACGGGGCAACTCGCAGGATCGTCCGATATCGTCGACGTGACCGTCGGCGACACGATCAACTTCTCGGCCCCCGTCCAGCCGAAAAATATTCCGATCGCGCCAACGCCCGCTATCAGCGCAGGGACGGCTTGGATCGTCAACGGGGCATCGATCGATCCATTCACACTGTTTTCAAACACCTCAGCTTCCGGCACGAATGTCGTCGGCTCCGGCACCGTGAGTCAATCCGATTGCGATGCGATCGGCGCGACCGCGAAAGAAGTTCGCCTCCTCGCCGACGCACCGATGTTCGGGCTGAGCACTTCAGGTTTTGCTGGAGGATTTCAAATTCGGTGTACCTCACCGTCGATCGAGTGGCTCCCCGCGTCACTTGATCTTGGCAACGACATCAATCGGCTCTCCGACACCGTCGGGCTCGTGCCGCATCACACCAAACAGGTCACATGGGGTCTTGACCAAACTGGCTGGCCGACGTGGCTCAAGGCAACACCGAAACTTGGACAGTTCGATGTGCAAGACACGCCTGCGCCGATCACGTTTACCGTCGACTGTTCGAAAGTCGTACCGCGCGGAAAAGTGACCTACGTCGTCCACGCGAAAACGTTGGTGTTCTTCAATCCGGCGTTGACCGCAGACCTCGCCGTCAACGCGGATTGTCGGCCCGAGTACATCGAGTTCAATCCGTCGACTTTGAGCGGCACGGGTCATTCGTCGCTCGATACCTTCGGTGTGGCCAGCGGTCGCTGGGATTTTGACCCGACGACGTTGGCTGCGGCGCCTCGTTGGCTACGGATCGGCGGGGTTGCGGGCGGGCCTATTGCGGTGAGTCCGCTCACCGGGACCTATCTCCCGAACAAAGTTGACCAATTCAACATCGGCTTCACGGTCGCGAGCCGGCCATCGACCTGTCGGCTTCAGGCCGCGCGTTCCCACGATCTCGTTGTCAACACCACATACATCAACGGCCCGCAAGAAGATCGCGGGACGGCAACAATCAAGATCACGCAGCCACTCGTACTTCCTGATGCGTCGAAATGCGGCCCCGGAGAAATCGCAGGTGGACGCGGCGACCCGCACCTCTACAGCTTTGGCGGGAATTTCTTCGACGCGCAGGTGCTGGGCGAATACACCGCCTTCGCGCCAACGCCCGGAAACGTGGGCCCAACGTTGCAGGTGCGACAAGAGCATTGGTCGGGTGGGCCCAGCATCTTTGCGCCCACGGTGACCACCGCCGTCGCGCTCAACACCGACGGCCACACCATCGAGGTGTACATCCGGCCGAACCAAGAGATTCGCGTCGACGGGGCAGTCGTGACGCTTCAAGACGGCGTTCCAGTTTCAATCGATGACACTGTCTCGATCACGCTTGCGACCCGATCGTCGTACTACTTCGGATCGTGGACGGCCGTGGACATCGATAGTTCCGAAGGTTCGGTCTCGGTGAACCTGCTCAACGCGTACCTTGACGTCCGGGCGACCATGCCAGTCGGGTTGCCAATTGCCGGCATGTACGGGTCGCCCAATGGCAACAAAGCCGACGACCTCACCACCAAAACCGGGACCGTCTATTCGAGCGCGCTCATCCAACAACACGGTACTGAGCTGTACGACTTCACAGACTCGTGGAGGATTACCGACCCGGCACAATCGCTGCTCGGCGTCCGCTACCCAGGCTTTGCTGACGCGAATTTGCCGTTCAACCGTGCCGGCCTTGCGCCGTACCGAGCGCAAGTACAGGCGCAGCTCAGCAACATCACCGCGGTGTGCGACGACGGTGGCGGCGCGAGTAGCGCAGCGATCGACGCGCTGGCCATCGAAGTCGCAATCGGTCGCCCGATCACCCAGCTGGCGAGCTACACCTGCCGATACTCGATTCGCGGCAACGTGCAGTCGCCCGGCGGCGGTCCCGTCGCTGGAGTCGAGATCACAGCAGATGCAGTTGGCTTAGAACCGTGCGTTGCCACGACGAACGTCGACGGCGATTATTCATGTGATCTCACGCCCGCATTCTCAGAGATCACCGGCCCAACTCCACACACGCCAATCACCGTCACCGCTCAGGCTCGGTGGGCGGGAGCGCCCGCCGTCGTCTCATCCGGCACCTACGATTTCACTTCCCTCGCGGGCTTTGAGACTTCGCCATCGGTTGCCACAATCAATCTGGCGATCGATCCCAACGCACTCCCCAGGGTCGTGCTCGCGGGTTCACTCATCGACAACAGCGGATCGGTCACGACGCCAACTGCGATAACCGTTGTGGGCTACGACGCCTCGAATGCACTCACCGTGGTTCTGCGCGACATTGTGAATCCCACGGCGAACGGCGACTACGCGTACGTCCACGCGCTGCCGCATGGCACCACCCACGCCGACGTCACCCTCGAAGTGGGCCCGCAGTCGGACTGGATCGTCAATCACGCCACGCCACTCGTTGACGGAGCGAACGCGTTTACCTTCGACGTTGACGAACGCGTCCCGCGCATCGACGTCTCCGGCACGATGACCGGTACCGCAGGCGCGCCTTTCGCGAGTGGCGCGTACTTCCTGATCCGCGCCTTCGATGCCACGAACACTCCGCTCTTGAGCACGCGCAGGTTCTTCGCACCCAATCCAACTGACGGTTCGTACTCGTTCAGTCAAGATCTGCCGAAGGCCGCGGTGCGTGCGACCGTTACCCCGGAAATCGGGCTGGCGATCGACTACAAAACCACGAATATTCCAAACTTGGTGAAGGGTGGAAACCCAGTCACGATCAACACCACCTATGACCCGCCAGTGTTGATGCTCTCCGGAGTGGTCACCACCTATGGTCAACGGTTCAATACCTCGGTGTCGGTACCGATCAAAATCTTCGACGCGAACAACAATGTCCTCGACTACGTCAACCGTTTCGCGTTCCAAAACGCTGACGCGACCGGCCACTACAGCTACACCGAGACGCTGCCGGTTGCCGCAGATCACGTTTTTGTCGAGGCGCAAGTGTCGTACCCGGTGGACTTCTACTCGGCGTCGCTCGGTTCGCTGCACGCAGGTAACAACGCCATGACCTTGAGCTTCGATCACAGCCCACCGAAGGTCACGATCTCCGGCATCGCCAAAGCCAACGGAGCCCCGACAACCGACACCGTCAATTTCAATCTGGCGGAATACGACGCGAACAATGCCGTAATCCGCAACATCTCGTCGTTCGCGACACCGAATGCCAGTGGCGTGTACTCGAACACCATCACGATGACATCGAAAACCAAACGGGTTGCCATCGACGCGTATGTCGACGATCAAGCCCAGACAGTTCACATTCCCGATATCACGGGCATGGTGACCGCAGGCGTCTACAACGCAACTGCGAACATCGACGTGACGCTGTACACCGCAACGGTGCACGGCACGATCTCATCGCTCGGTGTGCCTATCGCGAACACGAACCCGGCCGCAACGATCACGTTTTTTGCGCTCGATTCCAACGGCCAGTTCATCCCGAACTGGTACGAGTCACATGCAGTATTGACGGGCAACGCAGGTGCGTATTCGCTCAACGTCATCACGATTCCGCAAGCCGCGCGTGCGCTGTACGTCGCCACCACCTTGCCCGCAGGAAGTGGCAAAACCGTCGCCGTGTCCGAACAATTCTCGATTACGCCCGGCACGGCGAACAACCACACGTTCAGTCCGGACACCGCGGAGGTCGTTGTGCACGGCAAAGCCCTGTCGGGCGGGCAACCGATCACCGATTTCAGTGGCGGCACCGGCCCAACTTTCGACTTCTCTCAACAAATTCCGTCGGGTGTCAACTCCTTTGACGTCACCTCGGGTCTCTACGTCGACAGTTACGACACGAAAACCGGCGACTACGTGATCCACTTCCCGCTGCCTGCCAATACGACGGCCCGATTCTGCACCGACGAGTTGTTCATCCAGTGCACACAAATCGCGTCTTTCAATGCCGGCAGTCACGACGTGCCGTTCGACTTCGACGTGGACCTCACAACCACGCTCGCTGATCTGGATCTCACAATCACCGAAAGCGGAGCACCCTTTAGCGGCAACGTGGCGTTCGATGTAGTGGGTACAACATTTGATCCCACGCATTTTGGTCAGTACCCACCCTTCGCGGCGGGTGCCCCCGATCACTCCACGCGCCAAGCAGCCAACGGCCAGTTTGCGTTCAACGCGTCGGTGCCAGCTACATCTCGATTCGTCACGGTGAAGGTGACACCTGCCGGTCAATCAAAGTCCTACAGCAGAACCTTCGAACGAGTGCCAGGGGGCTCAACATTCTCCTTCGACATTGACCTTGGTGCCCCGTGGTTCTTGCTGCACGATTCGTTGAACACCTTCCAGCCTTGCAACACCAATACGATCACGCGGCAGGTGACATTGTGGGCGGTTCCGCAAGGATCGGGCGGCCAGGACTACGACGTCGCAACGCAAACCTGGCCGAGCGGCACAAACCTCGGCACGTATCTCGAAATCCCCGACCCGGTTACCGGCGACGTTGAACTCAACGTGCAGTTGCCGCCAGGGACCGAAGCGGTCGCGGAAATCATCCAGGTACCGTCGTACTACCCGAACGCGTTCATTGGGGATCCCCTCTCCATTCGGGTCTTCGACACGGTTGCAGGTCAGACGTACGACGTCGGAACATCGTCGGACGTTGCATGCCCTACCGATACGCCGGATCCGATCACGATCAACGGCACCGTAACCAACAATGGCAGCCCGATTGTCGACGGCTCCGATGTGGGCGTGACGGTGTGGGCGTACAACTTCGATCCGAACGCGTTCGGCCAGAACCCGCCGTACGCCGAATCGCAGGGCAACGCGCAGTACCTCGTCCCGACGGCGAACGGATTGTGGACTATTTCCGCGTCCGTTCCTTCATCGACCAAGTTCATCACGATCCAGGTCACGCCGCCTGGACAAGCTCCATACTTCCGCACGTTTACACGAGTCGTCGGCCTCCCGGATGCCTATACGTTCGATATCGACACGGCCGCAGGATGGCTCGACGCGCACGTGGATATGCATACCGACACTCCGTGTGTAACGAATACCGCCGTGCGCGAAGTCACTTTATGGGCACTTCCGAGTGATGCCCATCCCGACTACGACTTCGCAAACCAAACGTGGCCGACGGGGACACTGCTCGGAACGTTCACCGTGGTCCCGGATCCGATCACCGGCCACTACGACTTGTCGGTGCAATTACCTGCAGGGACAGAAGCGGTCGGCTGGATTGAAGGTTCGTCGCCGTTGTATCCGCCGAACACATTCAACAGTGGCTACGTAACGGCCATCGATGTCTTGCCCGCAAACCGCAGCACGCATACATCCACCGACTCAATCCCCTGTCCGGTGTAATTCCATTCATAGGTTTGCGGTTGGGAGCTCGATCCAAAACGAGCTCCCAACGCCTACCTCAGAATTCACGCCGTACCTTCCACCGTGCCGTTCGATGATCGATGCCACAATCGCGAGGCCGAGACCAGATCCACCCATCTGCCGAGAACGTCCGGCGTCGCCACGGTAGAAACGTTCAAAAAGATGCGGTAAATGTTGGGATTCTATCCCCGGACCCGCATCAACAATCTCGATTTTAACCCGCGACTTGGAACCATTCGGAAGCGTTCCACTCGCATCGTCAACATGCGCAGCGACGGCGATAGTCGAATCGACCGGCGTGTAACGCAGCGCGTTTGTTGCTATTGCAGCAAGCGCCTGCGTCAGGTGATGGGCGTCGCCGAACACCACCAAATTCGTTGCAATGTCATCGCGCACGAGCCGGTCGGGCTGAACCACGCGCAGATCCGCAACCAGATCCCTCAAGATCAGCGAAAGGTCGACTGGTTCCCTCACTACGTGCTCGTGTTCATCCATTTCTGCAAGCAAAAGAAGTTCCTCCACGATGCGCGCCATGCGAGTTGCTTCATTGTTGATACGGCGCATTGCATCGTCCAGGGCTCCCGGCGCTTCGAGCCCGCGCTGGTCGTACAGTGAGGTATAGCCGCGCAGTGTCGTGAGCGGTGTCCGCAGTTCGTGTGAAGCATCCGCAACAAATTGTCGAAGCTGTTGTTGCGACGCTTCGTTGGAATCGATCATCACGTTGAGGGCGAGGCCGAGCCGTCCCGCTTCGGTCACATTGTCGACAACTGCAATCCGGCGGCTCGTCGCGCCAGCGACGATCGCGTCCGCCGCTGCGGTCATCTGGCGAATCGGGCGGAGCCCGAGCCGGATTACCCACCACACAACAATCGCCAACACGGCCAACACCACAAGCCCACCGATCGCGAGGTTCAACACCAAACGGCGCAACGCGGAATCGGCGCGACGACTAGACAAAGCAAACAGGACGCGCTCGCCCCTCGGCGCTTGAACGATGATTGCACGCACTGTCGTGGAGTGCCCCGCGCTGGTAGCAGTTGTGAACGGTACGCCGATAGCGATGCGGGTCGGAATTTTCGGAACCAATTCAGGATCGCTGACCGGAGGCAATGTTGCCGCGAACGAATCGTCGGTGCTCAAGATCCCCACGAACACGTCGCCAAAATTGACGGTTCCCGGCGCAACCGGCGAAACCGGCCCCGCGCCGTCTGGCAACGGCGTCGGCGCGCCCAGCGGCCCGGCCATCGAACGCCCCGGTCGGCGGTTCGAGTTGCGGGCCCCGAAACTGTTGATGATTTGTCCAGCACGAGGCAACAACGGCTTCATCTGCTCATCGAGTTGCGCGACGAAATAATCGTGTTGCACGATCGAGACGCTCACCCCGACGGCAAGCAGCACCGCTGCGATCAACGCCACACCCGCCAGAAGCCGGGCTCGCAGGGTCACGAAGGTTCTCGCACGCTGTAGCCCACGCCGCGGACTGTGTGAATCAATTTCGGATCGTGTGCGTCGATCTTTTTGCGCAGGTTGCTAATGAAAGACTCGATGATCGCAGATTCACCGTCGAAGTCGTATTGCCACACATGATCGAGGATCTGGCCACGGGTGACAACTCGCCCCGCGTTGCTCATCAAACATCGCAACAACTTGTATTCCGTTGCCGAAAGCTGAACCTCGAGTTCGGCGCGCCAAACGCGATGCGCATCATCATCAAGCACAAGATCGTGCACTTGGATTTTGGATGACCGCGAGCCCATCCCAGTACGGCGCAAGGCAACTTGCACGCGGGCGACCAATTCTTCCAACGCGAACGGCTTGACGATGTAATCGTCGCCGCCCGCGGTTAAGCCCCGTACTCGATCAGCCGTCGTATGACGAGCGGTAAGAAACAGCACGGGAGCATCACAGCCACGACCACGGAGACGGCGCAAAACATCGAAACCATCGCCATCGGGCAACATGACGTCAAGAATGATTGCATCTGGTCGAAACCTTTCGGCCTCCGCTACGGCGTCGTTTCCGGTGGCTGAGGTCCGGACGTCGATGCCTTCAAGTTTGAGGGCCGAACACACGAGAAAGGAGATATTTTCTTCGTCGTCGACCACCAATACTTTGGGCGAAACTGCGCGCGCCATGTTGTTCTCCACCATGTTCGCAACGATGCCACATGAACCTGGAGATTTCCTGGATAACGACTGAACGTTCGCACCAGATTCTGCCAATGCACCCCGCAGAACCTCCAGCAAACCGCCAGCCAATATTGGAGCTCGCGCCAGCTTCGAGGCCGATGATGATTACAGTCTTCGACAACCGGAGATGTTCGTCCCTAGGCAAAGGAATACATCATGAAGGTCACACCACTTCGCACCATCCTCGCTGGCGGCGCGCTTGGCACCGCAATGTTGGTAGGCGCCGTTACTCTCGGCCCGGCCGACGCGACACAAACCCCGGCCACCAAAGCCAATGCGGCAACAGATTCAAACGGTCGACGAGGCGATCACCCACACCCGCTCGCCAATCTCACCGACGCACAACGCAAATGTCTGCAAGATGCGGGAATCGTCCGCCCAACCGCCCGCACAACCGGCCGCCCTACCCAAGCCCAAATCCAAGCCCAAATCCAAGCGATGCGCGCCGCCGCAAAGAAGTGCGGTATCACGCTTCCCGACGGCGTTGGCCTCGGCGGTCACGGTGGACCAGGTCACGGCCATCTGCAACTCACCGACGCACAACGCAAATGCATGCAAGATGCGGGATTCACACGCCCAACGACACGCCCAACCACTCGGCCGACCGAAGCCCAAATCAACGCATTGCGTGAAGCGGCGAAAAAGTGTGGCATCACCCTCCCGGCCCACCCCGGTATGGGTCACGGCGGCCATCGCGGGCCCGAAAGCGACACCGCACCCGTCCAGTAGCAACTCAACGCAATACGTTCGTTTCGTAAAATTGTTTGAGGTCGGGGCATCTGCTCCGGCCTCAAACTTTATACGCCTTCGGCGAAACACGGATCCTTCCGATACGCGCCACGCGTTCGCGGCTGCGCTGACCATGACGATGCAATCGAACCCGTCAGCACCCGCACAGTGTGTACCCTACGGGTCTACCAGGAGGCATCATGCCCGAGAAATCCCCCCAGAAAAACAGCGAAAAGAAAAAAGCTGTGAAGTCGCTCAAAGAAAAGCGCAGCGAAAAAAAGGACAAAGCTGCGGGCAAGAAATACTCCGGCTGATCCTCGAGCTTTCGCAGTAGCGGCCTGCCCGAACTAGGCCGGACGGATTGCGTCGGCGGGTGCGAGTCGTGCGGCACGCGCGGCTGGTGAAATGCCCGCCAACGCACCGACAATCAGCGCGGCACCGATCCCCGCGGCAAGCGACAACGCCGGAATCGACAAGACGATGTGTTGGAACTTCGTATACCCAACGGTCACCGCGATTCCAAGCGCTACACCGATGATTCCACCAAGCAGCGACAACAACACCGCCTCGACCACAAACTGCAATCGGATATGGCGTTTGGTCGCGCCTAACGCTCGGCGCACGCCGATTTCGGTCCGCCGTTCGAGTACCGAAATCACCATGACATTCGCAATGCCGATACCACCGACAATCAGCGCGATCCCGCCGAGGCCCAGGAGTAACGCAGTCAGCGACGTATCGGCGGCCTTCTTCGCTGCGATCACATCCGATGGCCTCGATACCGAAACCTCGCCGGGTGATTCTGGATTCGCCGTCGCGCCCAGAATGCCGCGCACAGCGTCGAGTTGGGCGGGATCGGTCAGCACGAACACGGTTGCGGGTGCCGCGGGCGTTGCAAAGAGTTTCGCCGCGATCGGATAGCCAATGAACGCAGCCGAATCGAGGTTGGGAAGGATCGCAATTGGCTTCAAAATGCCGATGACATCGAACCAATTGCCGTTGAGATAGACGCGAGTGCGGCCGTTTGCGACGTTGATCGCCAACCGTTGGGCTGCGGTGGCGCCCAACACGATGTTCGGAAAGTTCTGGGCCGCCGCGTCGATAAACCGACCCGAGGCCAGTGTGGCTCCACTCGCACCCAAGAAGAACGGATCGGTCGCATTGACTGCGATGCCGTTGGTGACAGTGGCGTCCACGAAATCATTGCGGCGTACCGACGTGGTGACGGTTGTGATTCCACTGGCGCTCGTGACCGCGCCGATGCGACGAATCATCGGAATCGCTACGTCCGAGAGCGTCGCAGTGCCACCAGGCGCGAACGATGAACCGGCCTGTACTTCTAAACGATTCGTGCCGAGCGCATCGAGCTGGGCAGCAAGATCAGCCTTGCTCGACGCCGAAATTCCCATAACCGAAACGAGCGCGGCGATACCGATCGCGACACCGATCGCAGTCAGCGCGGTGCGCAGCTTTCGGGTGCGGATACCGACGCTGCCAATACCGAACACGTCGGCAAAACGAACCCGGCTCGGCTCCGCCCGATCTGGTTTCGGGCGCTTCGTGCTCATACGACAACTGCTTCGGTATCGATAATCAAACCGTCGCGCATGGTGACTCGCCGGGGGATCGCGCCGGCAATCGCTTGGTCGTGGGTAATCAGCAAGATCGTGGAACCATCGCGATGAAGTTCGCGAAACGTTTCGATAATCGTCTCACCAGTTTTGGTGTCGAGGTTGCCCGTCGGTTCGTCGGCGAGCAACAACGCCGGTTCAGTCACGATCGCGCGCGCTATCGCGACTCGTTGCCGTTCGCCACCCGACAAGCGCGCCGGGCTGTGATCGCTGCGGTGAGCGAGCCCAACGCGTTCGAGCGCTTCGACCGATCGTTGGACCCGAATCTTGCGCGACAACCCGGCATACACCAATCCCAACGCGACGTTTTCGATGGCATCAAGACCGTCGATCAGGTTGAACGATTGAAATACGAAACCGATCCGACGTCCTCGCAACGCGGACAGTTCGCTATCACGCAGATCCGAGATTTCTGTACCGTCGATCGCGACCGTTCCCGAAGTTGGGCGATCGAGCGCGCCCAGCAAATTAAGCATCGTGCTCTTGCCGGATCCCGAGGGGCCAACAATCGCGACAAACTCACCGTATGCAACGCGCAGATCGATACCGTCGAGCGCACGTACCGGCGGTGATCCTGGGTATTCCTTAACGACATCGTGCAGTTCGATGACTGCTCGCGCCGCACCAGCAGCCTCGCTCACGCAGTGACGACCGTTTCACCTTCGGTGACATCACCTTCGATTTGTACGAACCCGTTCGCGAATTGGCCAGGAGTGCACTTCACCAGCGAAGTAGTACCGTCTCCATTGACCTTTTCGAGTGCGTAACCGCCTTCGGCTAAGGCGAGCAATGCACTCACCGGTACCGTCAACGCTTGCTTCGCTCGGCTGGTGACCAAAGCAATCGAAACCGGACTGTCGTCGAGTGCGGCCTTCGGATTCGACGTCAACACGATCGTCACTGGAATGGACGCCGTCGCGTTTCCTCCGTTGCCACCAGCAGAGACTGTCGCAACCGTCCCGATCGAAGTCACCACGCCAGTCACCGTTGACGTGTCCGGCAACGTCACGGTGACGCGAGCCTTCTTCGAAATGTACGTCTGGTTTGCCGGGTCGAGCGCAACTTGTACCGAACGTTTCGTCCCCGTAGCTGCGAAAATCGTCCCCGATGCAGTATCGCCAACTGCCGCGTTCAGTGCGGCAACTCGTATTTCTCCAGCGTCGTACACAACATCAGTCGTGGCCACAATTCCAGTTCTCGCGTAGCCCCGTGCCTGTTGCCAATCCGCAACGGCGTTGCCCGTGGCGAGATTGAAATGCCCATCAACGACCATCGTGGCGCTATGAGTAAAGCCCAGCGCCGCAAGGTTCGTTTCGAGTTGAAAAACATCCAAACCATCGACAACGCCGTTGGAAAGCGAACGCCACATCGGGCGCGGCCCGTAGAACAACGCAGGGCCGGGCTGACCGTTCACTTCGAAGAGCGGTTGACCCTGTTTGACGAATGAACCCAACGCGGGAAGCGCCGTAATGATCAATGGTGTGGTCGTCGTCGTGCTTGTGGTCGCGCCAGCTCCCGGACCTGATCCCGTGCTCGCACCGCCACTCGCAGCCCCGCCGGCCCCGGCTCCCGAACCAGCGTTACTGCTGGTCGAAGTTGTGGTTTTCGACGTCGAACCCGATCCCCCAACGCGGATCGGATGCGTAGGGCCATAACTCAAGGTGCCCGAAATCGTGGTCGTGGCAACGAGATCCTGGCGGGTCACTTTTACTGTCGTACGGGCAGCCGCCTTCGGTGTCGTGGCCGCCGTGGCAGCGGAGCCATCACCGTGTTTGATGGCATACACCGACGCGGTGAGCCCAATGATGACAACGCCTGCGACCCAAACGACCAATTTGGAACGCCGCATTTACGCGCCGGCCTTCGTTGTGGGAGTAGCCCCCGAGGGCGGACCACCGCCGTCGCCGGGGCCACCACCGCGACCGCCGCCGGGACCGAAGCCTCCGCCACCACCGCCGCCACCACGACCGCCACCGAAGAACGAGGAACCTGCGGCCTTTTGGCAGTCGGTGAATGCAGCCTGGGCTTTGGGATCATCACGAAGCTTTTGGAAATTCGTGCGGTTCGCGTCGTTAAAGATGCGGCGACCGTTCACGTCGAATTGTGGGTCAGGGACGTTGAAGCCTTTGTCGCGCATGCATTTCGCGAACTTCAACTGCGCCTTTTGGTTTTCTGCGCGTTGCGCGGCGGTCGGCGCAAAAAGGCCCTGGACCGGCTGCCGGATGGAATCGCACTTATCGCGCGCGGCTTGAAATTTTGGATCGCGGCGATCAAACTGTTGCGCGGTAGATGGAGTCGCCGCGCCCGTCGGAGTGCCGCCAGGACGGTCTCCTCGAAAGATCGTCTGGCCCTTCGCATCGAACTGCGGATCGGGGAAGCTCGGGAATCCGTTCTTACGGATGCACCCTGCGTACTTCAGCATCGCATCCTGATACTGCTTGACCGTCACCTTGCTCGTCGTGGTTGTAGCGCCCCTACCATTCAGCGAGGCAACGCCGTTGGAGGCTTTCGAGGAGCCGCCGCATGCGCTGAGGGCCAATACCATGGTGGCAGCGACGGGTGCGACGACAGTACGCAGTTTCATCATGCGCTCACCCTAAGGCCAATACGTAAGACCAACCCGTGAATCAGCTGTGAGTTCGCTGGCAGTCAGCTTCAGCACAACCTCGCACTCCGATTTTCTCCATCCCTCGCCCAACGTCACCACGTGTCGATATTTGCTCGCTTTTTGTGACTCCGCGCCGGTTTCGCAGTCGAATTCGCGAACATCGTCGTGATCCAGCGCCGCGAATCGGCAGGGTCGATCACATCGTCGATCTCGAAATGGTTGGCCACGTTGGTGGCTCCGCCAGCCGCATACATCCGATCGACCATCGCTTCAAACGCCGCGGCTCGTTCGGCTTCGTCGTCGATGGCAACGAGTTCTCGCTTCATCCCGAGCCGAACCGCACCTTCGATATTCATTCCACCGAACTCACCCGTGGGCCAGGCCACACAAAATTGCGGAGCCTTAAAGGATCCACCGGCCATCGCTTGCGCGCCGAGCCCGTAGCCCTTGCGCACCACAATCGTCGCGAACGGCACTGTGAGATTCGCTCCGGTCACGAACATTCGACTCACATGCCGGACGGCCGCGGTGGCCTCCGATTCGGGGCCGACCATGAACCCCGGAGTGTCGCAGATAAACAGCACGGGAATATCGAAACCGTCGCAGAGTTGCAAAAAACGCGCAGCTTTGTCCGCGCCGTCGCTATCGATTGCACCGCCGAGATGCCCAGGATTGTTCGCGACGATACCCATGGAGTGCCCCTCAACTCTCGCAAAAGCCGTAATAATTCCTGGAGCGAAACCGCCCCGCAATTCCAATATCGAATCGGTGTCGACCATGGTTTTGAGCAACGCTCGCATGTCGTAGATCCGCACTCGATTTTCGGGAATTGCGACACGTAATTCGCGTTGATCAACGGCCGTCCAATCCGCGGTGCGCTGACGAATAAAAAATGTGAGGTACTGCTTGGCGATTCGTACGGCATCGGCTTCGTCGTCGACCAGAACGTCGATGACGCCATTCGCATATTGCTGCTCGCTCGGTCCGATTGATTTTGGTTCAAAGCTTCCAAGACCGCCGCCTTCAATCATCGCGGGGCCACCCATGCCAATGTTGGAGTTCTTGGTTGCGATCACCACATCGCAGCAACCCAAAATTGCCGCGTTGCCCGCAAAGCAGTATCCCGATGCGATACCCACGAGCGGAACCAGCCCAGAAAGCTTGGCGAAATAGTTGAACGCCAAACAATCGAGGCCGGTTACCCCAAGACCATCAGTGTCGCCGGGGCGGCCTCCCCCACCTTCGGTGAAAAACACCACTGGAGCTCGTAGACGTTCGGCGAGTTCGAACAGGCGATCCTTTTTCAAGTGATTCCAAAGGCCTTGTGTTCCGGCGAGCACGGTGTAGTCGTACGAAACCGCGATCACCACTTCGCCATCGATCTTTCCTATGCCGCCGACGATGCCGTCGCCTGGAGTGCGAGTGGCGAGTTCATCGAAACTGCGCCGCCGCCTCTGCGCGGCCACGACCAACGGTGCGTACTCGACTAAGGAATCCTCATCGAGCAGATCGGCAACATTCTCGCGTGCCGTCCTTTGGTGGGTCGCACGTCGTTTGGCGACGGCTTCCGGTCGATGCTCATCGAGGCCAAGATTGTGGCGGGCGATCGATTCAGCAAGATCAGGTCGCGCCGCGTCGAGATCGCGACTTTGGGCACTCGCTTCATCATCACGTTCGGAAGGCGCCGCCAGCGTCGCCGGTTCGAAGGTGATCAACACTCCGTCGGCAGCAACCACGTCGCCGAGCTGCACTGCGATCGTCCGCACGATTCCGTCGCAGGGCGCCGCGATCACGTGCTCCATCTTCATCGATTCCACGATCACCAACGGTTCGCCAGATCGCACTTCGGTGCCGACGGAAGCGGGCAGTCCAACCACGGTCGCGGGCATCGGCGCGTGCACAAATTCCATGGCGAAGTGTCTAGCGCGTGGCCCCCCAAACGACCGCCACCCCGGCCGAGCGCCAGACCACCACGCGATCGCGTACAGTTTGCAGATGTCCAAAACGATTGACGCCGCTACCCTCGGAGCGTGGCTCGATACCCAAGGCCTGCCCGGCGCGGGGATCCCACTCGAGCAGCGTTACCTTTCCGGCGGAAGCCAAAACGAGATCTACGTCGTTTCCCGCGGTGATTTCCAGGCCGTTGTGCGCATTCCTCCCACGACCGCGCCCGAATCGCGCGACGCGGGCATCTTGCGCGAGTGGCGCATTATTGAAGCGCTGGATGGCACCGATGTCCCGCACACCAAAGCCATCGCCGTTTGCGATGACACCAGCGTGTTGGGCCGAACGTTTTATTTGATGGGTTTCGTCGACGGCTGGTCACCCATGGACGCGCCCAACTGGGTCGAGCCGTTCACCTCCGACTATTCCTTGCGCGCGGGGCTGGCATATCAGCTCGTCGAAGGTATCGCCACGCTGTCGAAAGTGGATTGGCGTGCCAAAGGCCTCGAAGACCTTGGTCGGCCCGATGGCTTTCACGCGCGTCAAGTGGATCGCTGGACGGCGTTTCTCGAACGGATCAAGGGCCGCGAGATTCCGGGTTTCGCGGAAGCGTCCGCGTGGTTGCGCGCGCACGCACCCATTGATTTCGTTCCCGGAATCATGCACGGCGACTACCAATTTGCGAACGTCATGTTCGAACACTCTGCACCGGCCAAGCTCGCAGCGATTGTCGATTGGGAAATGGGAACCGTCGGCGACCCAAAGCTCGATCTCGCGTGGGTGGTTCAGAGTTGGCCCGAAGACACCACAGACGAAGCGGGCAAGGGTTACGTCGATCTGACCGCGATGCCAAGCCGTACCGAGCTGATCGAGCGTTGGGGCCAGGCGGCCGGACGGCAAGTCGATGACATGGATTACTACATCGTGCTCGCACGCTGGAAGCTCGCAGTCGTGTTAGAACAGGGTTTTCAACGCGCGGCAACCGACGAAAAACTCAATGCTTTCGGACCGATTGTGCTCGATTTGATGCTAGGTGCTGCGGAGCTCGCAGCATCGACCGACTACAAATGACCTGATCCGTGCGCGTGGTCACAGTCGTGGGTTCCGTTTTTGGTGTTGCCGCCGCCGATACCCTGCAGCGCCGCAAATGGTCCGCACGCGTTCGGCCGCACCCAGACGTGAGCCATCGGATTCAACAAATGCTGCGACCCCTTCTCGCATTTCCCCTGGGCATCCGCAATGCCGCTCAAGTGGGGCGAGGCGCCAAAAACAAAACACAAATCGTTGTGCGAATGAAACTGCATCAACTTGCCGTACGTATTCGGTGTGTTGTCCAACGTGAATGTGTCGTCTAAGAAATACATCGCGGCTTCGAGCTTGCGCTTCCCGGTTTTGAAATTCACTTTGTAGACGAGTGATTCCGGGCGTTGTGGATCGAACGTGTGACCGTCGTTGATCCAATCCCAGTGCACCACGTGATCTTCGCCGGTGATGTTGTCGCCGATGGAAATGAAACCGTCTTTGATCGCGGCGTCGTAGCTCCCCCACTTCTGCAACGACGTTATTGTGGTGCGCAAAATGTTTTCGGCCGCGGCTTGTTCTTGCGCCGAAACTCCTGGCGCTCCGCTCAGATCGACTTTGCTGGCATCAAGCCATCCCGACGTTAATACGGGTACCGGTTGGGCAGGCCGTGGCGTACTGGGGTGCGTCATATCGTGACTCGTGCCATGCGTGGTTGTCGTGGCCCGACTGGTCGTGGGTGCCGATCCGCCGCTCGCAACCTTCGCACTCGACGAGCCACAGCCGGCAGCGACCAACGCACCAACACAAACAAGAATCACGCTGCGAATACGCATGTTTTCACCTTTCCAAGAGTACCCAAGCCGCCCGGACAAGCAAACGACACCCAATACTTAGCCGCTCGCCCGTGTACATTCGAACGCTTCCCATTTCGGCGCCTCCATCTCGGACTGGAAACGATCAAACGTCCACGGCCATGTCGCGGGCACGCCACGATCATCGAGATACCAACTCTTGCAACCAGTCATCCACACTGTACGGCTCGCGGCCTCGACTCGTTCCGCCTCCAACGCGTCGGTTGCGGCGCGAGTAGGAGCAATCGCCACAACATCACTGCGACGCAACCGATCGATCAATTGTTGGATATAGGCGAACTGCGCCTCTGCAATATCGATCAGCGAAAAGTTACCGATAGGCCCGTTGGGGCCGTTGATCATGAAGAAATTTGGAAAGTCCGGCATGGTCATCGACAAGTACGCAAGCGGGCGTGGGTCCCAAGCGTCTTGCAAAGAAACACCGTCGCTGCCAACAATCTCCATTGGCCGCATAAACCAATCCGCGTGGAATCCGGTGGCTAACACGAGCACATCGAGTTCATGAATTTGTCCATCGACTGTGCGCACACCGCTGGGAACGACACACTCAATTTCATCAGTGATCAATCGAGTATTTGCGTGTTGGATCGCCTCATAGAAATTGCTAGACGCAATCAGCCGTTTACACGCGGCCTGATAACTCGGACGCAATCGCTCACGGAGCGCATCGTCGACGACGTTCGTTTCCAAATTGTGCAAGCACATCTGCGCGATGGTTTGGGCTTCGGGCGAGGCAGCGTCGATGACTGCGTTACTGAAGCGAGCGAAGATTTTACTGAGGTGCGTATGCGTCTCTTTCAAGCCCTCAATATCTTGATTCGCCGCAACTTGCTCGGAGGAAAACGCGGTGTTGTCCATCGGTAAAATCCACTGCGCGCTGCGCTGAAACACGTGCAATGAGGCAACCCGATCAGAAATCGCGGACACGATCTGCACACCGGTTGATCCGGTGCCGATGATGCCGACGCGGCGGCCGTCGAGCACAACGTCCTGGTCCCAGCGCGCACTGTGAAACGCGGTGCCCGCAAACGAATGCAGCCCAGGAATATCGGGGTACTTCGGGTGGTGCAGCACTCCGGTCGCCGCAATGACAACGTCGACTACATCCTGGTGCCCCGACGCGGTGCGCAGGTGCCAGCGCCCATCGACGTATTCGCACTTCTGTACTTCGTCGCCGAAACGGGTTCGCGCATCGACACCGTAGGTATTGGCGACGCGCTCGAAATAGGTTTGGATTTCGTCGCCCTCGGAATACGGGCGAGTCCAGTCCGGATTCGGCGCAAACGAATAGCAATACAGCTGCGACGGCACGTCGCAATTCAAGCCCGGATAGCGATTTTCCCGCCAAGTTCCGCCCACCCGATCGGCCTTTTCGTAGACCGTGAAATCGTTCAGACCCGCCTCAGCGAGTTTGATCGCACTGAGCACTCCGGCCATCCCGGCACCAATAATTGCGAACCGCAGCGGCCGAGAAC
>JANYBW010000056.1 GCA_025360585.1 Actinomycetes bacterium
GAGACTCCCTGATCCGCGATGTCCGAGCCAATGCTCAGCACCCTTCGAATCATCATCTGAGTTCGCGCAATAGGGTCGAGACCATGGCGGCATTTTGGGGAATTCACAACGATCAATCCACTCTCGACCTTGTCGGTGAGAATTTCATCAGCGTCGGGTGGGACGAAGTCGGAGATCTCCACCAGTACACGAACGATCGCGTCCTGTTGAAAGAGCGGATTGCCGCGTTCTACCCAGACGCAAAAGCAGGGGCGATCCCCGTGTGGGCTGGCGTGCTCCACCGATTCGCATTCGAAATTCAATCGGGCGACTTCATCGTTGCCCCGCAAAAGTCCGACAGCACGATCAACCTTGGTCGGGTACAAGGCGAGTACTACTGGGACGGAAACGCTGAGTTCCACCGTAATCGCCGCAAGGTCGAATGGATCCAAGTCGGCATCCCTCGCATCACCGTAAGCCAATCCGCCCGCAACGAGATCGGTTCAGCGGTCACGCTGTTTCGAGTGCAACGAAACGAAGCCGAATTTCTCGCTCTCTTGGGCATCAAGACCGAAGTCGTCACACCAGACAACCGCACCGCCGACGACATCGCGATTGAAACGGCTGCAGGCGAACCGAACGCGGAACAGATCGAAAGCCACGCACGCGATTTCATTATCAAGGCGTTACATCAAGCCTTCAGCCCAGTGAAGTTCGAACAGTTCATCGCTGCATTGCTGCGAGCAATGGGCTACAACGCGAAAGCGACACAGGCGTCAGGCGACGGCGGAGTCGACGTCATCGCACATCGAGATCAGCTCGGCCTCGAGCCACCCATCGTGAAAGTGCAATGCAAACGCACACTCGACGCTATCGGCGGGCCACACGTGCAAAACCTCGTCGGCACACTCGCACCTGGTGGTGCTGAGGTCGGTCTTTTCATCACCCTCGGCAAGTACGCCACAGACGCAATCCGCATCGAACGCACTCGTCAAGATCTTCGACTCATCAACGGTACTGAGCTTGTCGATCTGATCTTCGCTCACTATGAGCAACTCGAAGATGAATGGCGTCGTTTGTTACCGCTTCGGCGCGTCTACGTCGTTGATCGTGATTCAACCGAGGCTTGAGGCTGGGAATGACTGCAACGATCGAGGTGGCATTTGATGACGGCTTCTTCCCTTCAACGCTTGAGCTATCGGCGGCCGACAACCAACGCGTGACGAAAGCGTTTCTTCGCCTGCGCGACGATCCGAGTCATCCGTCACTGCGCCTCAAACCATTGCAAGGCGATAAGAGCGGAAAGCTTCATTCCGTTCGAGCGGCCGACGACATTCGCATTCTCTTGCACCGATCCGGCAACGTCTTCGTGTTGCTCAAAGCTGGCACTCGCCAAAGTATTTACAACACCATCGAACGCGGAGGCCGTTGGGTCACGAATCCAAGTACCAACTTCATCGGATTCATCGAACCGCCAGAACCAGAGACCACCACCGTCCAGAATCGAGGGCAGTTAGCGTCCCCACCGATTTCTGAACAACCGATCTTCAATCACTGGTCCGATAGCGACCTCGCCCAAGAAGGTCTTCAACAAAAACAAATCGATGCGTTGCGATCGTGTTTGCGAGAAGAAATGCTGTTCGATCTCGGGTTGTCGGAAGACCAATTCGATCTTGCTGTTGAGCTCATCTCACAAACACCAGAACAGCGTCGCAGTCCCAAGCTCATCGCCGATGATTCACAACAAGAAGCCGAGTTACGCGACGCCATCACGAACTTCGGTTCGCTCCATGGCATCTCGCCGCTCTTCAGCGCCGAGGAAATCGAACGTATCGCCAACGCGCCGATTGAAGATTGGATGATTTTTCTGCACCCCGATCAACGCAGCATCGCCGATCGCCGCTACGAAGGGCCAGCACGAGTGCGCGGGTCTGCTGGCACCGGCAAAACTGTCGTGGCACTCCACCGAGCCGCTGCGCTCGCCCACCGTTTCAACACTGAATCTCCCGATGAGATCCAGCCATCCATCTTGTTCACGACGTATATCAAGTCGCTCCCCCCAGTCTTCGAGAACTTATACAACCGGCTCCCAACTGCCATCCCCGGCGCAATCGAGTTCGTCAACATCGACAAACTCGCGCGACGCGTCTGTGCACGAGCAGGCGTGGACCTCCCAATCGATCCTCGCGCTATAGACGCGGCCTATGCCTCCGCATTCAAACAAGTCATCGCGGCAGGCTCGCCGCTCGAAGTTGCCAACATCACCCGCCAATATCTGCGCGACGAAATCACTGCGGTCATCAAGGGCCGTGGCATTCAGAACGTCGACCTCTATCTTGGTGTCGAACGAACAGGCCGACGCCTTCGTTTTGGTGAAGCACTCCGACGCCAAACCTGGCAATTGATGCATGCCTGGGACGCGGAAATGCAACGCCGCGGCACATGTGACTTCGTCGATGTGGTCCTCAAGGCCCGCGACATCGCCCGAACCACAAACCAACCCTCCTACCGCGCCGCAATTATCGACGAGTCACAAGACCTGTCACTCGTCGGCCTCCAATTCGTGCGCAGCCTCGTGAATGGCCAATCAGTCGATCGCCAGGATGGTCTGCTCATCGTGGGCGACGGCGCTCAACGTATCTACGCTGGGGGTTTCACACTCCGCCAAGCGGGAATCAACGTCGCGGGTAGGGCGACCGTGCTGCGCACCAACTACCGCAACACCAGCGAAATCATCACCACGGCGATGGCTATTGCTGGCAACGAAACGGTCGATGATCTCGGCGACGAATTCCGACGGGGCGAGGCCGACGCCACCGCGACCCGTAGCTCAGGGTTCGAACCCACGTTGGTCGTCGCCACCGACTTCGCGAAGCAATGCGAATATCTGATTGCAACGATCACCCAGCTCGAACGCGATCTCCTCCAGCGCCTCCAAGAACGTATGACTTGATCGCAATCCGCCGACCAAAACCGAGGGTAACAAACATGACTGCAACAACGAAGCGCTGGAAACTGCCCGCGACTATTGCGGCAATAGTCATAGCGACTTGCGCCGGAACGAGTGTCGCGTGGGCACTTGCGACAACGCCACCGACTCCGCCCGATACCTACTACTCATGCGTGAGTTCAGCCGGTGTCGTGCGCGCGGGAACGATTCGGCTCAACACACCAAAATCATCGTGCCCAAACGCCACCGACTCGATGCGCTCGTGGGCCGCGCAAGAGGCAACCGGCACCCTCTTCAATCGCATGACGATGACCGCTACCAGCCAGGGTTGCGCACCCGGCGAATATCGCGTCGCGGTGAATCAAATGGGAACGACGCTGTCGTGGTCCGAAACGGGTTGCCACCCCATCGCGTCGCGACCCGAAGGCGGCATTTACCTTGAAACATCTGCAAACACGGCGGCACTACCCGCGAGGTTCGTGACGAACGCTTCGATTGGCGCAGACTTGCCCGCGGGCGCCGTGATCATCGCGGGTGTGCAATACACCCTGACCTGTAACGCAGACCTCGGCGCAGGTCAAGCAAGGCCGGTTGGCTCCTCGCCAATCACCGTCGGCTGCGATCTGCCGAATGGCCAGCTCGGGAGTGAACCAGACGCGGCAACAGCGCGCGCACGATTCATAACTGCGCTCGCAACTGGCATCACATCCCCTCCCTTCATCATCTATACGCAGAACTAACGGACCACCCCATCGACCCTCGCGTGGCAGTCGCCTCTCGTGAAGTAACCGAAGGAATGTGAACAATGAAGGAAGCACTCGGCAATCGACTCGTCGAGATGGGAACGGCACTTGTCGTTGAAGGTCGCGAACGACAACCGCTGGCGAATGCGAACGAACTCGTCAACGACATCGATGGCATGCCGCACGCGTTCGTGCTCGCTTGCCTTGTGAATCGCCAAGCCGACGCGAAGCGAGCATGGGCGCTTCCCTTGGCGGTGCGAGATCGTCTTGGTGGAAAGTTCGATATGGGCACGCTGGCCGGGCTTGATGAAACTGCATGGCTCGAATTGATCAGCTCACCAACGAATCTGCATCGCATGCCCGCGACGATGGCGAACGTTCTCTACCTCGGAACCCAGCGGATCGTCGATACATACGACGGCGACGCTTCGCGAATTTGGTCGGACACACCGTCGAGCACACAGGTAGTACGGAGATTCCTCGCGTTTCACGGTGCCGGGCAAAAGATCGCCACGATGGCTGCGAACATCTTGGTGCGTCACTATTGCATTCCAATGGCCGACTACCGGGCCATCGATATCTCTGCTGATGTTCAAGTCATGAAGGTGTTGCATCGCCTCGGGATTATCGACTCGCCGACGTCACGCGACGACGCGATCTACGCTGGGCGCGAAATTTCACCTGATTTTCCTGGGATTTTCGACGTAGTCCTGTGGCGCATCGGTCACAACCTCTGCCATCAGGAAGCACCAGAGTGTCATGTGTGCAAGTTGCACGATCTCTGTCCGACCGCTCT
>JANYBW010000081.1 GCA_025360585.1 Actinomycetes bacterium
GGGCCGCCGCCGCCAAAGTTCGGAAAACCTGCCGGCGGCCCACCATTGGGAATCCCGCCACCGCCGAAGTTCGGGGCAACACCCGGCCGGCTCAAGAATCGACCTCCCGGCCCTCCACCGCCGAAACGCCCGCCAGTACTCGCGGGTCCGGCGATCGGGATCGGGCCGCTATGCGCGGTGCGGACGGTCGTGGCCGTCGCCGCGACGGGCGCAAACAAAGTCAAGCCGAAACCAGCCGACGCAACGATGGGCAATGCTCGACGCAACCACGCTCCCGACACAACGAAGGCGACGCCCAGCACACACGCCAACGGTATGAAATATTGGTGCAGTGACGTAAACCAGTTCACGGTCTTGCCCATGAGATGTTGGGTCCACCAACCCGTGAGGATCAGCACGCCCGCGGCCATTCCTCTGGCGAGCCACGCGGCGCGAGCACGCCAGAGCACGGTCGTTCCAATACCGATCACCGCACCGATCGCGGGAGCCAGCGCAACCGCGTAGTACTCATGGATAATGCCCTTTCCAAAGGAAAATGCCGTTCCAGTCACGACTAACCAGCCGCCCCAGACGATCAATCCAGCGCGCGTCTTGTCGTCGCGCGACCGCAGTAACGAATAGCCCAGACCAATAGCCAGCAACGCCAATGCAGTCGGCAATAACCACGAAATTTGTGTGGCCCACTGATCACGAAACATTCGGCCAGGGCCTGTAGTTCCCCAGCTACCAGGCTGCCCCTGCCCACCGCCGGCGACCACACTGCCCGTTTCCTTACCACTCAGGCGGCCCAAACCGTTGTAACCGAACAGCACGTTCCAAAACGAGTTGTTGGTTGATCCGCCAACGTAGGGACGGCTACCAGCTGGCGTCAGCATTAATGCAGCAATCCACCAACCCGCACTTACGGACATCGCAACGGCCATCGCCAAGCCTTGACCGATACGCCGAGCAATTCGGCCCGGGCCCGCCAACAAGTACGCGACGGCGAACGCGGGTAACACCAGAAAGGCCTGGAGTTCCTTGGCTAAAAACGCGAACCCGACGAGCGATCCACACGCGACCATCCACTTGGTCGCGCCGTCTTCAATTGCTCGGGTCACGAAGTACGCGCTGGCGATGAGGCACAACGTGAGCAGCGCGTCGGGGTTGTTGAAACGAAACATCATCGCGGCTACTGGTGTCGCGGCCATGACGAGCGCAGCGATTAAACCCGCAACCGTTCCGAACCAACGCCGAATCGTGGCGTGGAGTATTGCCACGGCGGCAACGCCTTCAATCGCTTGCGGCAACAGCATGCTCCACGAGTTCATACCGAAGATGCGTGCCATTATTTCCATCGGCCACAGGCTCGCGGGGCTCTTGTCGACCGTGATGAAATTCGACGCGTCGGTGGAACCAAACAACATTGCCTTCCAGCTTTTCGTGCCGGCTTGGACTGCCGCGGCGTAGTACGAGTTGGCCCAGCCTGAATCGCTGAGATGCCAGGCGTAAGCGATCGCCGTGGCCGCAAGTAGCCCGAAGAACGCAACGCGCGTCCACAGTGGATCAGCTGAACGCGGCGGCACCGTGAAGGAACGCGCACCGGCTGGATCGATACCGACAGCAGTAGCCGCATCAGCCCCGTCTGCTCGTTTGAATTCGGCGGACCCGGGCACGACCGAATCCGATATGGGCGCATCGCCCGAGATGGTCCAGGTCATGTTTGCGAATCCTTTGTGAGCTTTGTCATTGGCTTTGATTGCCCGCCTTGACGGGCCACGAGCCTGAGTCGTATTGCCGTAGCTGTGGCCCACGCCGCACACAACACCACCAGCTCAACGATTCGATGAGCACCCGCTGCTTGCGCAATCCCAAGCGCAATCGTCGCGATCGTCAGCGCGCCGACGTACGCAAACAACGCGGGCTTCCAGGTGCTGCGACCAGCTCGAAACGTGTAACGCGCGTTGGCGTAAGTATTCATCGCGAACGTCGTACTGACTGCCACGGCGTTGGCACCAATCGGGCCAAGCGCGCCGCGCAACATCACAAACAGGGCCAGCGATATAGCAGTACTCGTGGCACCGATCGCGACGAAACTCACGAACCGACGGCCGAAGTCATCAACGAGTTCGTGCCGAGCCAAATCAGTGAAATCCACCCTTCCCTGACCCGCAGCGAACGAGCGAGCAACCCGAATCGCACCCTTAATGTCATCGCGAGCCGTACTCGCGATGTCTACTCGACTATCGGGATCGTCAACCCAATCGACCGGCACTTGATGAATGCGCAGACCATTTCGTTCGCTCAGCAAGAGCAGTTCGGTATCGAAAAACCAGGCGTTATCTTCAATCACTGGAATGATCCGATGCGCGACATCGCTGCGAATCGCTTTGAAACCACACTGAGCATCGCGGATCTGAGTGGCAAACATCGTTCGCAACATTGCGTTGTATGTGCGGGAAATAAACTCACGCTTCGGGCGACGCGCCACCGAAGAACCAGCAGACAACCGCGACCCGATCGCAAGATCGGAATGCCCCGAAACCAAGGGCGCCACTAACGGCAGCAACGCATCCAGATCGGTAGAAAGGTCCACATCCATATACGCGAGTACCGCGCTGTCACTGCCCATCCACGCCGAGCGCAACGCGCGACCGCGGCCCTTTTCGGTCAGCCGCAACGCATACACCTCAACGTGGGCATCGTCCAACTGCTGGGCGATCTGCCACGTGGCGTCGGTCGAAGCATTGTCTGCGATCGTGACCCGATACGTAAACGGAAACGACGAGCGGAGGTAGAACAGGAGCCGCTCAACTTGATCGAGTAGTCCGACCGCTTCGTTGTGTACCGGGATCACGATGTCGACGACCGGCGCGGTGTCCAACGGTTGAACCTCCGAGGTCGATCGGGCACGAACACGGCGATCGGGTCCGTCGTGCGTCACGTTCATACTGGCAGCATCGTCGACCAACCTGTGAATTGGCCGTGAACCGGCTCTGAGCTCACGCAGGTTCCCGTCGTCGATCCTGGATCAACCGAGCGCTACGACCGACATGACACCGAAATCCTTTCCAGCTGTGCGAGGCTGCTCCGATGACGGCTGCGATATCCATTGAGGCGCTCACCAAAACCTACGCAGCGCGCGGTCAGCAAGTGCGAGCCGTCGACGGATTGGATCTCGAAATACCGCAAGGCGGCATTTTCGGATTTCTCGGCGCGAATGGAGCCGGCAAAACCACAACCATTCGCGCCATCGTGGGGCACATGCGCGCTACCAGCGGCACGATCCGAGTTTTCGATATGCCCGTCCCGAAGCACCTCCCTTCCATCATTGATCGCGTCGGAGCGCTCGTCGAAGCACCCCTGTTCTTCCCAAACTTTTCCGGTCGAAAGAATTTGTCGTTGCTCGCGCGGTCCCGCGGGTTTCCACAAGAACGAGTCGACTCAGTGTTGGCTACGGTCGGGCTCACCGATCGCGCGGGCTCGAGATTTGCAACCTATTCCCTCGGTATGAAACAACGGCTCGGGGTCGCTTCGGTGTTGCTGAAGGATCCGGATTTGTTGATCCTCGACGAACCTGCGAACGGCCTCGATCCACCCGGAATTTTAGAGATGCGCAAGCTCATGCGTGACCTCAGCGCACAGGGCAAAACGGTGTTTGTTTCAAGCCACATCTTGAGCGAGATTGAACACACATGCGATCGCGTTGCCATCATCGCCCGCGGCAAACTCGTGCGCACCGGATCGGTACAAGAAATCTTGAGCACGGGGACAACCTCGCGTTACACGGTCAAGGTGCCTGGCGATTCGGCTGTTCGCGACAACGCAGCCCGTTCACTGCTCGCCGCGGGCTGGTCGGTCTTCGCGGACGAGCACGGCGAGATGCTCGTGGACGTGGCGGCCGAACGCGCCCACGAAATCACGGCGCATCTTGCGAACGATGGGCTCTGGGTCAGCGAACTCGCACCCGTCGCACGCACTCTCGAAGCAGCATTTCTGGAACTCACCGCCGATGCCCAAGGCGGCGCGCAATGAGCATGCGGCTTCTCAATACTGAACTGCGCCGATACTTTTCGCGGCGCGTCATGGTGGGCGGGCTGTTGGCTGGTCTGTTCATAGTTTTGGGCGTCAATATTTTCCAGTTGGCCCGATCCTCCACTAGTCCAGACCTCAACGACGCGCTCACAGTCGGAGTTCCGCAAAAGTGTCTTGTGCGTATGAGCGGCCCCACGCCGATCTATTCGGGTGCGTGCGTGGATGGGCTGGCAAACGGCCCCTTCGAAGGCCAAGTTGAAGAACACATCGACCACGGCGGCCGTAGCTTCGGCGTGGGCGTCAACAATGGTGCTGAACTCAAGCCGGCGTTGATCGAAAGGGCTCAAGACCGACGCCTACACATCAGCGCAACGTTTTCCAAGGCATTGAAGATCATCGGGGCGCCGATGGTATTTCTTTCGATTCTTTTGGCGTCGAGCTTCCTCGCCGCGGACTTCGGAACCTCGATCGGCACGCAACTCATGTTCGAGCCGCGCCGTCGATTGACGTATCTCACCAAGACTTTGGCGGTGATGATCGGCGCAGCATTGATCACCTTGGCACTTGCCGTGTTCGCATTTGCGTTGCAATACATCGGCTCCGCTACGCGTGGCATCACGACCGGCATGGATGGACATTGGTTTGGCTTGCGCCTGGCCGACACCGGCCGAATCATGCTGGCCGCGGCAATCGCAGCACCACTCGGCCTCGCGGTCGCGGCACTCACGAAGCGAACCGTCGCCGCGGTCGGGATGTTCTTCGGCATGTATATCGTGCTTGGTGTTCTCGGTGGCACCAGCTGGGGCCGGCCAATCGCGAAATACTTACCGATCAATTCGTTGACCGCGCTGGCCGTGAACGAATTTGGGCCCAACACCAACTGGTTCGGCATCCGCACGATGTTGGGCGCGCTCATGGTCGCCTCGATCATTGCGCTCGCATTGACTGCCCTCACCTCCGCGTGGTTCGAACGCCGCGAGATGCGATAACGACCACCGAACGCCACACGCGGACCCGAGCGAGCGTCGCAGCCCCCGATAAGTTCGTCCCACCATGGACCGCTACGACCTTGCGATAGTGGGCAGCGGGCCTGCGGGAGCCGCGGCCGCGATCACTGCATCGCGACGCGGGCTTCGAACGGTCGTGATCGACAAGGCCACATTTCCGCGTGACAAGACGTGCGGCGATGGCCTCACTACCCACGCGCTGCGGCTCGTGGAGTCGCTTGGTCTGCGCCTCGCCGACCTTGACGGTGCCGGCGGATATCGCAGTGTCACCGACATCGTGTTGCGCGGCCCGAACGGTCGCGTGATCAACCTCGCACTTCCGCAAGGCAACGGCGAGTATGCCGCAGTGGTGTCGCGCATCCGGCTCGACGCCGCGCTCGCGAATCTCGTAGAGAAGTCCGCCTGCGAAGTGCGGGTTGATGCCGAAGTCGTTGGAGCAACGCAGCGCGATACGCACATCGAGCTTGCACTGAGCGACGGTGCCCGGATCGAAGCTGCCCATCTCGTCGCGGCCGATGGCCACTGGTCACCGATACGACGAGCGTTGCATCCGGAATACGAACGCGACCTTGGCGAATGGCATGCGGTCCGCCAATACTTTTCCAACGCGAGCGACCCAAAACTGTACGTATCGTTCGAACGCGATTTATTGCCGGGATACTTCTGGATATTTCCTATGCCCGACGGCCGCGCCAACGTTGGTTACGGCGTCTTGCGAAATCAAGGTCGCAGCGGCAAACAGCTCAAAGCGTTATGGCCAGATTTGTTAGCGCGGCCACATATCCAACGCATCCTCGGCCCACACGCGCAACCCGAGGGAACTGTTCGCGCCTGGCCAATCCCAACGCGATACGACCCGTCGGTACTGACCGACGGTCGCGTGTTGTACGTGGGCGACGCTGCGAAAGTCGTTGATCCCATGACAGGCGAAGGCATCGCCCAAGCGATCGAGACAGGAATCCTCGCCGCACAGGCGATTGCAGGATCACAGCTAGGCGACGCGGCCAACAATTACCGGCGGATGGTGCACTACGCAATCGGACGCGACCTTCGATTCGCCAGCTCACTGCAACGAGTTCTGGCCCACGACATAGGAGCTCGCGCGGCACTTGCAACGATTGATCTGACTGCGTTTACCCGCCGAAATTTCGCCCGTTGGATGTTTGAGGACTACCCACGCAAGGTGCTGTTCACGCCCGACCGTTGGGGGCGGCACGCGTTTCAACAACCTGGCGCATTTCGCGATTCGTAGCTCCACCATGGTCCAGCCACGAAAATCGTTGTCCTTTAGGGAAGACAACATGGAATACCGCGCCGGAAACTGCTGCACGGCGTAACGTGCGCGGCAATGTTGGGAATGCCATGGTGAATGAACCAAACGCCGAAACCGCAATTTCGTTGCGCGACGTCTCGAAACGCTTTGGTTCGGTCGCCGCCGTCGACGGAGTGAGTCTCGATATCCACCAAGGCGAGTTCTTCGCGTTGCTCGGCCCTTCGGGGAGCGGCAAAACAACTCTGCTCAGGCTCATCGCCGGATTCGAACTTCCCGAATCAGGAACCATCGTGCTCGATGGAACCGACGTCTCGAAACGACCGCCGTTTGAACGCGACGTCAATACGGTGTTTCAGGACTATGCGCTCTTTCCCCACATGAGCGTTGAGCGCAACATCGAGTATGGGTTGCGCGTGCGCAAAGTTCCGAAATCCGAACGGGCCACCCGCGTCGACGCCGCCCTGGCCACCGTTCGTTTAGAGGGCTACGGATCTCGCAAACCGAACCAACTTTCGGGTGGCCAACGCCAACGAGTCGCACTCGCGCGGGCGCTCGTTAACCGTCCGAAAGTGCTGCTCCTCGACGAGCCCCTCGGCGCTCTCGATTTGAAGCTCCGTGAAGAGATGCAAGTCGAACTCAAAGCGATTCAACGCGACGCCGGCATCACATTTGTGTTCGTCACCCACGATCAAAGCGAAGCACTCACCATGAGCGATCGCCTTGCGGTGTTCAACCACGGCGCAATCGAACAAGTTGGCACGCCGCACGAAATGTACGAACACCCCGCGACCCGTTTCGTAGCTGGGTTCGTGGGCACGAGCAACATCATCGAAGGTGATCTCGCAACCACTTTGTTTGGCTCGCCCGGGCCCTTCGCGATCCGTCCGGAATCAATCGCGATCACCAATGACACGCCACCACCGGGCACGCCAGCGTTCGCTCGGGCGACGGTCACTGAAGCGCAGTACCTCGGCAGCGTTGTGCGAGTGCGGTGCGAACTCAATGCCGGCCAATCGTGCATCGTCGACATCTCAGCAACAGACCCGATCCCGCAACGCGGCGACGCGATCGGATTGGGATTCCCCACCACGAATCTGCACCCGCTCACCCAGTAACCAACATCCATACGGAAAATTGTCGGCACTCCGCCCTTTTCCGACACCACCAAGAGGAGCATCATGAACAGACACACCGCGCGGACCGTGGCAAGCGGTCTCGCACTCATCGTTACCGTCGCGGCATGCGGCAGTAGCAAACCGGCTGCAAAACCAGGCGGAAACCCCGGGGGCGATTCCACCACGACCAAAGCCTCAGGTCCGACCACGATCGGCAAAAGCGAAGGTTCGCTCTCGGTGTTGGCCTGGCCCGGCTATGCCGAAAACGGCTCAACCGACAAGGCCTCGAACTGGGTTGGGCCATTCGAAACCGCGAGCGGTTGCAAGACCACGGTGAAAACCTTCGGAACGTCTGATGAGGCGTACCAAATGTTCCACTCTGGCGACTACGACGTCGTGTCGGCATCGGGCGACTCATCGCTGCGTTCAATCGCCAACGGCGACGCAACCGCAATCAACACCAAGCTGCTCACGAACTACAACGACTTGTGGGTGAACCTGCGCGAGAAGCGTTGGAACTCGGTTAACGGAACGGTCTACGGCGTTCCGCACGGTTGGGGCGCGAACTTGTTGATGTACAACGCGGATGTCGTCAAGCCCGCCCCAACGAGTTGGGGCGCGGTCTTTGCCGACGGGATAAGCAACCACGGCAAGGTCACCGCGTACGACTCTGCGATCTACATCGCCGATGCTGCGCTGTACTTGTCGAAGACGAAACCCGATCTCAAAATCACCGATCCGTACGCGCTCGACGATACGCAGTTCAACGCGGCCGTCGCATTACTGAAAGAGCAAAAGAAGCACATCGGTGAATACTGGAGCGACTACACCAAGGAACAAAGCGCGTTCACCAAAGGCAGCACGGTGATCGGCACCACCTGGCAGGTCATCACCAATCTGGTGCAAGCCGATAAGGCCTCGCCAAAAGTTGAAGCCATTCTGCCCAAAGAAGGCTCGACCGCATGGTCCGACAGCTGGATGGTGCACGCGAAGGCCAAACACCCGAATTGCGCATACCTCTGGCTGAATTGGATCACGAAACCCGACATTCAATTCCAGGTTGCTTCGTACTTCGGTGAAGCTCCGGCGAACCTGAAAGCCTGCGATGAAAAAGGCGGCAAAGAACACTGCGCGACCTTCCACGCCAGCGACACTGCGTACTACGACCAGTTGAGGTTCTGGACCACGCCTACCGCGAAATGCCTCGATGGGCGAGCCGACATCAAGTGCAAATCGTACGACGAATGGGTTTCCGCCTGGGACGGCATCAAAGGCAGCTGATTCCCATTATTCACGAGTCGCAGTCCCCGAAACCTTTGGGCCGTTCACGCGTCGCGCGCATCCTCGCGACGCGTGAACGGCTGCGACTCGCGATCGAGTTGACCCCACCAAGCGCGTGGATGCTGATCATCTATATCGGTTCGCTCGGCGCGCTGATCATCACATCGTTGTATTCGATGCAGTCCGATCCAACTGGGCTCATCACGAAACTCGACACCCATTTCACCGCAATGAATTTCCGCCGTCTGCTGACGAGCGATTCGTTGAGCTCCGTCTATCGAACGGTGACTTTGCGCACCGTGCAGTCCGCCGTAACCGTCACGACTATTGACGCAATTGTTGCGGTACCCGTTGCGTTTTACGTCGCCAAGGTCGCGAGTCGTTGGGCGCGTCGCGGCATCATCGTCGCGATCACCATGCCATTGTGGGCGGGCTACCTGGTGAAGGGTTACGCCTGGCGATCGTTGCTCGATCCGAGCGGTGGTGCACTCCGTAAGTTCTTTGGCCATACGCCTGGTTTCGGCTTTGCCGCTTCGACATTGGTGTTGGCTTACCAGTGGTTTCCGTATATGGCGATCGCGGTCTACGCCGGCCTCGATCGGCTTCCTGATTCGTTGCTTGAAGCTTCGACCGATCTCGGGGCCAAGGCGTTTCGCACGTTCCGAAGTGTGGTGTTGCCGCAAATCCGACCGTCGCTCATTGCCGGTTCCATCTTCACGTTTTCACTGACGCTGGGCGATTTCTATATGAATCGCATCGTCGGCGGCACGACAGAATTCATCGGCAACGTGATCTATCGGCAATTTTCCGTCGACGCGCCCTTCGCGGCCGCGTTCGCGGTTGTGCCGATAGTCATCATGGTCGTGTATCTGCTCGGAGCGCGCGCCGCCGGCGCGTTGGAGGAGCTCTAACGATGTTCCTTTCTCGACCCGCTCGGATCGCGCTGCGATCCTTCACTATTTTGGTGATCTTCGTGCTCTACGCACCGCTCGGCTATGTCGCGCGTTTAAGCCTGAGCACGGCGAAGAATTTTGCGTGGCCACCGCAAGGCTGGACCTTGGGTAACTGGCAGCACGCGCTCCACGAGCCTGGCCCTCGCACCGCGCTGTGGCATTCGGTCCTGACCGGATTGTTGGCCACCGCGATCGCGTTAGTACTCGGGTCGCTCGCGGCGTTCGCGTTGACTCGCCATAAGTTCTTTGGTCGCAACGTCGTGTCGCTTGCTGTTGTGTTACCTATCGCGCTGCCGGGCATCGTCACCGCACTCGCCTTGCGTTCGGCATTTGATCGCATCGGCATCGCCCTCAGCAGCATCACGCTCGCCGTCGCTCACGCGACCTTTTGCGTCGTGATCGTGTACAACAATGTCTCGGCCCGACTCCGTCGAGTTGCGCGAAATTTGGAGGAGGCATCGGCCGATCTTGGCGCCGGGCCAATCCAAACCTTGCGGCTCGTGACCTTCCCGTTGTTGCGTTCCGCACTATTGGCTGGCGGCCTTTTGGCATTCGCGTTGTCGTTTGATGAGATCATCGTCACCACGTTTGCGGTCGACGGTGGCTACCGGACCTTGCCGCTGTGGTTCTCCGACAATTTCTCGCGACCCAACGCGTTGCCGACCGTGAACGTCGTTGCAACCTTTGTTGTGCTGGCCTCCACGATCCCTGTCTACTTCGCACAGCGAATCAGCGACGGTGCAGTCGCATAATCGAGCTCGTTTGCGCGAAGCTGCACATCTATGGCAAACACACATGCAGAAACCACCATTAGCCGTTCCGCCGACGATGTTTGGGCCGTATTCGGTGACTTCCATGGCATCGCCAGCTGGTTCCCCGGCGTCGAAGCCACCAAGCAAAGCGACGATGTACGGCTCATCGCGATGGGGCCCGGCGTGGACATCACCGAGACGCTGCTTGCACGCGACGACGCGAAACGCACGCTGACCTACAAGGTCGAAGCGGCCATGCTCAACGCCAACAAGTACGAGACCACGATCTCAGTAACCGACAACGGCGACGGCACGAGCACCGCGAACATGGATGCCGTCCTCGATCCTGATGCCCTCGCAGATTTCATCGGCCCAGTCTACGAAGGTGCGATTGCAGGCCTTGCCGAGCACTTCAAGGCATAGGCCCGTTCACCGCGATCCGGTCGCTGCTTCTAGTTCACGGCTTGATTCGCGGCCTGCACAAAACTTGTGACGGCTGCGGCGCCCACGAGGCGCTGCAGCACGTTGCCGTTCGCGTCGGCAAGCAACGCAGTAGGGGCGCTCGCAATCCGAAACGATTTCGCAAGGTGCGGTTCCCGTTCGGCATCCACGGTCACCACGCGCGTCTCCGGTTGATTGGCTTTGATGAGTCGCTCGACGGGCCCACACTGTGCGCAAAACCGGGTCGTAAAAATGACCCACGTGCGATCGCTGCCGTTGAGCAATTTCAACGGCAAGGTTGGAACCGGCGCGGAATCGGCAGCGATACGTTTCGCCCAGGCTTGATGCATCCTGCGCGCGACGATGCACCCGACGACAATCGCGACCACAACACCCCATTTCGCCATTAGGACGCTCCGACTTGAATGTTGCGACGCTTCGCGATCCACAGCCACGCTTCACAGCCAACGCAGATACCGGTCGTGGCGGCTAACCCGGCGAGCGCCGCGACGATGAGCGCAAGGACCCATCCGAGCGGCGCGACATCAGTGGCGAACGCAACCGTCGCCGCGGCCAAAAACCCGACCCCGATCGTGGCCGCAAAGCGCGGCGGGCGAGGGTCTTCAAGGTGCAGCGGAGGCTTGAGCCGGGGCTTGATCACCTTGGAGTAAAAGCGCAGCACCGGCCCGTATTGCGCACCAAACGCTGCTCCCAGAAACAGCACCGCCGCAAAGATGGGCACAACAATCCAAAAGTCGTAGACAAAGCCGGCCAACATCGCCACGCACAACACAGCCTGATTCAGGCGCGGACCTCTCGGATCGATCGGAGTAGGCATGACAATGTTAACGGGCACGCCGCAACCTTAATTCCCGACCAGCCAAGTCAACAATTGCTCGGGGTTTCCTCGCACCACAGCAGCGTTTCGGATGAGAGGGCGCGCCAAAAGGGCGACGGATTCGGCTGATCTCGACGAAGCGCGGCGCCGCCCGTGGCCCGAGCGGCCCCCGGAGCGCAGCGACGAGAGCGCGAAACTGGATTCTTGCATCGGATCACCTCTCACCTATCAGTGCGCGTTCTAGTACGGCATCGTGGCGGTTGCGAGTCAGCACCCGATCAACAAACATGCAGATGATCAACAAGGTC
>JANYBW010000080.1 GCA_025360585.1 Actinomycetes bacterium
AGCCTGTTGCATTGGTCAGTCGACTCGGCTTGCTCCGCTGCGCCGCCCTAACGGGACGCTCCCTCCTTGCATTGGTCAGTCGACTCGGCTTGCTCCGCTGCGCCGCCCTAACGGGACGCTCCCTCCTTGCATTGGTCAGTCGACTCGGCTTGCTCCGCTGCGCCGCCCTAACGGGACGCTCCTGGGCTGCTCCGCGCACCGCAATCGGTTCCATCTCTAAACGGATCGAAATGCAACGGGGGCCGCGCGGCATGTTGGGGCTCCCTTCGGTCGAGTTGTGGCGAATGCTTCACTCGCGTATCGACCAAAGATTTGGTAAAGCTTGAGCCACCAGGCAGTAAAGAAGCCCGGCGCCTGTGGACCGGGAACGACTGCGCTACTTGTCCTTAGCTCCGGCGAGCACCCGGGCGACGTCGTAGACCGAATCGACCCGCTTCATCGCCAACAAGATCGAATCCAAATGATCGGGTTCTGCGAGCTCAAATTCAAAACGAATGCGAGCGATCCGATCCGCAGTGGTCTTCGACGAGCAACTCAAAATATTCACATGATGATCCGACAGCTCATCCGCGACATCCCGCAGCAACTTCGCCCTATCGAGCGCCTCAATCACGATCGACACCACATACGCCTGGGGCGAATCACGGTTCCACTCCACTTCGATGACCCGATCACCCACAGTCATCAAGCTCAATGCGTTCGCACAGTCGTTACGGTGCACTGATACGCCGCGGCCGCGCGTGACGAAGCCCATGATCTCATCGCCCGGCACTGGCGTGCAGCACTTCGAGAGCCGAACCATGATGTCGTCGAGGCCCTCAACGTGCACCCCGACCGCGGAACGCGAAGTGTTCGGACGTTGCGGTTTGCGAGCCGTAGTTGGTACTTGTTCTTCGCCGTCTTGCATCGCGCGCTGAAGCCGCTGCACGACGGTCTGTGCCGTCACGTGGTGTTCGCCAATCGCGGCGTAGAGCGCGTCGACCTCCGAATAGTGCATTTCGTCGACGACAGCTCGCAACGCGAGCGCTGGAAGTTTCTGGACCGGTAAGCCTTCGCGCCGCAACGCGCGCTCGAGTTCTTCGCGGCCGGCTTCGATCGCATCAACGCGCCGTTCACGAGAAAACCATTGACGAATTTTCGCTTTGGCGCGCGGCGTTGCCACGAACTGCAACCAATCGCGTGTCGGCCCAGCATCGGCAACCTTGCTCGCGAGAATCTCAATGCTGTCGCCCGATTGTAACGGCGTATCGAGCGGCACCAGACGATTATTGATTCTCGCCCCGATACATCGATGCCCCACTTCGGTGTGAATCGCGTACGCGAAATCGACCGCACAAGCACCGATGGGCAACGCCATGACGTTGCCTTTGGGCGTAAACACGAACACTTCGCCCTGTTCAAGATCGACCTTGAGGGTCGCCATGAATTCCGCAGGGTCGGTTGTGTCGCGTTGCCAATCGACAATGCGAGCAAGCCAATCGAGATCTTGTTGCGTGCCTTGATCTTTGTAACTCCAATGCGCGGCGACGCCGAACTCCGCGCGCTCGTGCATCTCGCGAGTACGGATCTGGAATTCAACCGGACGGCCACTCGTACCCACGACAGTCGTGTGCAGTGATTGGTAAAGGTTGAACTTCGGCATCGCTACGTAATCTTTAAATCGCCCTTGAATTGGCCGCCAGGTCGCGTGCACCGCGCCCAGCACTGCGTAGCAATCTTTCACTTCTTCGACGACAACCCGAACGCCCAACAAATCAAAAATGTCGTCGAACTCTTTGCCGCGTACGACCATTTTTTCGTAAATCGACCAGTAGTGCTTTGGCCGTCCCGTCACGACTCCATCGACACGGAGTTCACGGAGACGCGCCGCGACCTCGTCCAAGACACTATCGAGATCCGATATCGCCACTGGGGCGCGGCCCGCGACCATCTGTTCGATCTCCGCGTACCGTTTCGGATACAGCACCGCGAACGACAAATCTTCGAGTTGCCACTTCACGTCGCCGATGCCGAGGCGATGCGCAAGCGGAGCATAAATGTCGAGCGTTTCTTGGGCGATCCGCTGTTGTTTATCGTCGGGCATCGAGCCGATCGTGCGCATGTTGTGTAAACGGTCCGCGAGTTTGATCAACAGGACACGCAAATCCTTGGCGATCGCGACGAGCATCTTGCGCATCGTCGCGGCTTGTTGTTCCTCTTTGCTATCGAAGTGAATACGATCGAGTTTGGTGACACCATCGACGAGCGCCGCGACCTCCGCACCAAAATCGCGCTCCAAATCGTCGAGCGTGATCGTCGTGTCCTCCACGGCATCGTGCAGCAACGCGCCCGCGATCGTCGTGTCGTCGAGGCCGAGTTCAGCAAGGACAGTTGCGACGCCTACCGGATGCGTGATGTACGCGTCGCCCGACCGGCGAACTTGATCCTTGTGCGCTTCACGCGCGACCGCGTAGGCGAGTTCGATGAGCGCGGTATCGGCTTTGGGATGCCGGCTCGAATATTGCGTAAGCAATCCCGCGAGGAGTTGATCGGTTGGAGCCGACGGCGAACCACGACGAGATAGCAATGCCCTCATAGCGATGGGTGGCTCGTTGGGTTAATCCGCATAGGTCACGACCGAATGAATCTCAATATCTGCAAGGTGTTGTCGGCCGCCTAGGAACCCAAGTTCAATAAAGAATGCGCAGCCGACAAGATTGCCGCCGAGTTTTCGAACCAGGCGCACCGCCGCGCTTGCAGTTCCGCCCGTAGCCAACACATCGTCGACGATGAGCACCCGTTCACCCGGCACAATCGCGTCTTGATGAATTTCGAGTTGATCGGTGCCGTATTCGAGTGCGTATTCCTCGCGCTCCACCTTCCACGGCAATTTTCCCGGCTTCCGGACGGGCACAAAACCGGCACCCAGGTGGTACGCGACGGGTGCTGCGAAGACGAAACCGCGTGCTTCGATACCAATCACTTTGTCGATCTGGCGCCCATCGAAGGGCTCAACCACGGCATCGATCGTTGCCGCAAAAGCATCCGGCAACGCCAGCACTGGCGTGATGTCTTTAAACACCACGCCGGGCTTGGGGTAATCCGGGAGATCACGCACATGATCACGAACCCAGCCAGCATCAATACCCATACGGCCAGTCTAGAAGTGGCCCTGGGCCAAACTGGACTTTACGCCGCGCCCGCCCCGAGCCTTCGCCGTGAGTGGGCGTTAGGTTCGTTTGCGGCCGCGCTGTTGGCGGGGCCGTGGCGCGTTGCCGGTAGTGCGCATGATCGCGGGCGGCCCAGCAACTCCGGTGGAATCCCAATCATCGGCGCCTTGCGCTACTGCATCCACTGGAATCACCTCACCGACGAGCGCCGCAGACCTCGCGGCCTTGCGCTGCGCAGTCTGGGCGCGAACGAGTTGGCGTTCGGCAATCGCACGGTATTGCGGCTCACGTTCTTTCCACCACACCAACATCGGCGTGGCAACAAAAATCGATGAATACGTTCCTACGAACAATCCGGCAAACAGTGCTAGAGCAAAATCTTCAAGGGCAGTTGCCCCAAAGAATCCGGCACCAACAACGAGCAAGCTCAGCACTGGCATCAACGCCACAAACGAAGTCGACAAGGAACGCATCAACACTTCGTTCAATGAACGGTTGGCCATCTCGCCATACGTTGCCTTGCCAATCGTGATCGCGGGCCCTTGATTCTCCTTGATCTTGTCAAACACCACCACTGTGTCGTAGAGCGAAAACCCAAGAATCGTCAGGAATGCGGTGACCGTGGCCGGAGAAACCGTGAACTGCGTTATCGCGTACACCGCGACCGTGAAGATGATGTCGTGCACCACGGCAACCAGCGCGGCCATAGCCATTTTGAACTCAAAACGAATCGACAAATAGATCGCGAGCACAAAGAAAAACACAATCAGCGCGGTGATTGCCTTTTTAGAAACTTCGCCACCCCAGGTCGGGCCGACGGTAGAAATACTCACATCGTTCGTCGTCTTGCCCGCGTATTTAGCGAGGACACTGCTCACACGTTCGCGCACCGATTTTGGAGGCGCGCTCAACGTCACGGTCACTTGTTGCTTGGCGACGCTGACGTTCGCCTTCGCTCCACCAAGGTCGATCGCTTTAAGTTTCGATTCAATCGTTGCCTTTTCGACTCCTACGACTTTCGAGACTGAAAAAGATTGCACAGTTCCGGTGCGGTTCTCATTGACATCAGCAGTTTTCTTGCCAACGATTTTGGCGATCGCTGAACGAATCGCCTCGATCGGATCATTCACGACCTGGGCCTGCACCCGGATCGTTTTCTTACCCGATTGTGGGCTCGACGAAATCGTTGCCTTGTAGTCGACCAGCGTCGTCGTGTCGACAATTTTTCGAAGGTCGTTGACGTTCGCGGCGTGGCCCTTGGCCACATCGACCTGCCAGGAAACACCTCCATTGAAGTCGATACCCAAACTCAGCGGTCGCAGAATCAACAGCAGCGGGCCGCCGACCACGACAATCAAAAACATGATCAAAAACACCCGCGATTTCGCGATGAAGTTGAAGTTCGTGCGCTCGTGGAAGAAATCCGCGGGACGGTGTCTGCGATCCATGCCCGGAAGCATCCCGGCATCGTCGCGTTGGTGATCACTGACGAGGCTCATACCGAGGTCCTTCCGGCGACATCAAGCCCAGACGCAATGCCCACACCCTTCATCGCTACCAATTTCGAACGGCGTGCCATCAGCAGAACGAGGGGATGCATGAAACAAAACGCGAGCACTAAGTCGACGATGGTACTCAAACCGAGGAAGTACGCGAAACCTTTGACCGATCCGATCGTGAGCGCGTAGAGAACGACAGCACCGATCAACGACACCGCATCCGCCGCGACAATCGTGCGCCACGCTTTCGTCCAGCCCGATTCAATCGACGATCGCACGGTCTTGCCCATGCGTACTTCATCTTTTAATCGCTCGAAGAACACCACGTACGAGTCGACGGTCACACCCACCGAAACAATGATGCCGGTCACTCCAGACAGCGTGAGCGTGACGCCGTATTTCTGGCCGAACAATGTCACCAGGCTGTACATGACCATTCCCGTAAGCAGCAACCCAACCCACACGACGAGGCCCAGGAGCCGGTAAAAGAACAGCATGTAGATCGCGACGAAAATAAGACCGATGACACCAGCCGCTATCCCGGCACGAAGCTGATCCTTTCCGAGCGTCGGCGAGACGTCTTCAACGGTTTGTTGCTTTTCGTCGAACTTCACCGGCAACGAGCCGTACTTCAACGCTTGGGCCAGGTGTTCAGCTTCACCTTGCCCGAATGATCCGGAAATCGTGACCGTATCGCCGGTGATTCCTGCGTTGATCTTTGGTGCGCTGATGACCTCGTTGTCGAGCGAGATCGCGACCCGCTTGCCCACGTAGTTCGTCGCTATAGGAGCGAATAAACCGGCCTTATATTCAACATCGACGCCCCATTGGCCGCGGTTGTACTGCGCCCGTGCGGATTTCACCGCGGTGCCCGGCAACAGATTCGGGCCGAGAACGTAACAAACATGGTGTTGTTTCGGCGATCCGGTCATTTGGTCCCAGAACACTTGGCGGTTATCGACGATGTCCTTGCAGGATTTACCGACCAGGCTTTGCGTTGTGGTGGTCGGGCCAGGCTTCGTTGTGGTGGTCGGGCCCGGTTTCGTCGTGGTGGTTTTCGGCGGCTTCGAGTTTGGCGTGCCCGCCTTCACCGTCGTGCTACTGCCGGGCGAGATCGTTGCACCGCTGGTGGTGGTAGGGCCGACACTCGTGGTCGGGGCGCCGCTCGTCGACGAACCAGTAGTTGTGGTGCCGGCCGAAGAGGTCGTCGCACCACTCGACGTAGTTGCGCCAGCTTTGGTCGTCGTTGTCGCGCCCGGCTTCGTTGTGGTTGTCGCGCCCGGCTTCGTTGTGGTAGTTGGTTTTGGTTTCGTGGTTGTGGTCACCGGGAACTTGAACGTCGCCGGAAACTCATTCACCACTTCACGGTTTTGCAACTCGCTGGTCGAACCAATGAGATCCAGCGCGCTCTTACGATCTTTGATACCGGGAACGTCGACGACGATCGTGTCGCCTTGGCGGTTCACATCGGGCTCAGCCACACCGAGGCTGTTCACCCGGGCCGAAATCACCTGACGGGCCGTATCCAGCAGCGTCGGGTCGGTGCCTTTGACCGGGAACAGTCGCACAGAAATCCCGCCGCGCAGATCAAGGCCGAGCTGCGGCGAATCGCCCGAAGCGAGCGTTCCAAGAAATCCTGCGATCACCAAGACCAAGGTGACTGCAAGTAGGAGTGGTTTACGACCCATAGGTCAGCCTTCTTCGCCCGAATGATCGGAACCGTTCGGCGGCTCCGGGAGGGATTGTGGTTGAGGGATTGGCATATCAGCGACCAGCCGCCCAATCGCACGGCGTGCGATGGTGATCACGATCGCCGGTGCTATCTCGACGTCTGCAGTTTCGTCTTCTAATCGGACGATCGTGCCGTAGATGCCAGATGTTGTGATGATTTCATCGCCCGCGACAATGCGCGCGTGCATGGAGCTCGCAGCCTGCGACTGGCGCCGCTGCGGGAGCACGATGAACAAATAAAATGGGATCACCAGGAACGGGATCCAAAACAAGGCCTGCAATTTCCACCACGTCGTCTATGGGTCGAAGCGGCGAAAATCTAGCGTGAATCCAGCGCAAAGCTGCGCACACCCGCTGAGATTCGGCCGCCTGTTGGCCCGTTGTTAGGAATTCACGTTGAAAACGTGCCCGCGGTCGGCCGCCACCGCAGCATCGAGGCGAGCAATCCGATCGGCACGGATCATCTTCACTTGGCCCGCATACGCCGCTCGGGGCAGCCCGGCCCAGTAATTCGCGGCCTCCAGCGCTTTCGCTTCGAGATCTTCTGGCGCAACCACCGCATCGAGGAAGCCCGCATCGAGTGCGCCCATCGGATCGTACGTACGCCCACCCACCATCGCGACTTGTTCGTGGCGCTTTGAAAGCCGTTCCTGCGCCATTTCGATCGCCCAGCGGGGCAACACCATCCCAATTTGGGTCTCGATCAGGCCGATTTTGAACTTGCCGGAAACGCCAATCCGCTCATCCGCGCCCATCATCAGTAGCGCCCCCGCCGCGATCGCGTGCCCGGGGCAGGCCACGACGATCGGCACCGCAGAACCATACATACGCGTGAACAACGCGCCCCCGTTCGTAACCAAACGGCCCGCGGATTCCGGTGACGCTTTGATTTCATCGAGGTCGAACCCACCCGACAAAAACCCGGGCTTACCGGTGAGCAGCATCGCGCCGACCGTCTCCGGGCCCGCGGCTTCGGCTTGACTCAGCGCTACTTCGAGCGCGGCAAGCACTTCACTCGACAACGTATTGGCCTTGCCATGATCAATCGCCACGTGGGCAATGCGGTCTCGTACTTCGTAATGCACAACAGTCATGATGGTGGTTCCGTTCGTTTCGTTTGGCCCGATTTCGTGGGCTGGTGGCCGGGGTGCATCACGACAATCAGCCATGGGCGAATTGGTTTGGGCTAATTGGTTTGGGCGAATTGGTTCGGGTATCGCGCGCGAGCGCTTACGCTTGAGTTTGGTTCCCGGAGTCGCCGTCGAACAAACCGGGCGTTTCGGCATTGCCCGCAACCACGGCCAGGCCCAGATGCCGATAGGCGCTCGCGGTTGCAACGCGACCTCGAGGCGTGCGTTGCAACAAGCCGTTTTGCAACAAGAATGGTTCGTAGACGTCTTCTACCGTCTCCGGTTGTTCGCCCACCGAAATCGCCAAAGTACCGAGCCCCACGGGCTGGCCCGCGAACGTCTTGCAGAGGGCGGCGAGAATGGCGCGGTCGACTTTGTCGAGGCCCAACTCATCGACTTCGAACAATGCAAGCGCGGTATTTGCCGTCTCGGCCGAGACGGTGCCATCGCCACGCACTTCGGCATAGTCGCGGACGCGTTTCAAGAGCCGGTTCGCGATGCGAGGAGTGCCACGCGAACGACGGGCGATTTCAACGGCACCGTCGGCCGCAAGGGTTACGCCAAGAATCTGCGCGGCCCGAGTGACGATCAGGGTGAGTTCGTTGGTCGTGTAGTAATCAAGCCTCGCAACAAATCCGAAGCGATCACGCAACGGGCCGGTAATCGAGCCGGTTCTTGTTGTGGCACCAACCAACGTGAAGCGCGGGACATCGATTCGAATCGAACGCGCGGCAGGGCCCTTGCCGATCACGATGTCGAGCTGGAAATCCTCCATCGCGGGATAGAGCACTTCTTCGACGGCGCGCGGCAAGCGGTGGACTTCATCGATGAACAACACGTCGCCGTCGTCGAGGTTCGTGAGTATCGCCGCGAGATCGCCCGCCCGCTCCAACGCTGGCCCACTCGTTGGTTGCAGGCGTGAGCCCATCTCAGCCGCGATGATGGCGGCCATACTCGTTTTGCCAAGCCCCGGAGGGCCAGCAAGCAACACGTGATCGACGGCTTGGCCCCGCAATTTCGCGGCGCCCAACATGATATCGAGATGTTCTTTCAGCGCGGATTGGCCGACAAACTCATCGAGGCGGCGCGGCCGTAATGTGGTTTCTTCAGCAACCTCCGCTAGATCTTCATTTGGCAGCAAGATTTCGTCGCGGCTCATCGTTTCGAGCCCAACATTCTCAGTGCTTCGCGAACGCCGTCGCTCACCGTTGCGTCGATTCGTAGCTCGCTGAGCGCGCCACGAATTTCATCAGGGTTGTAACCGAGCGCGGACAATGCTTCACGTACTTCGGCGCGCACGTTCAACGTGCCCGAACGCTCGTGCGCAGTTCCTTCGATCGCGGCGAGATCGACATCCGGCAATGCAAGCTTGGCTTTCAAATCAATCAATAAACGTTGGGCGGTTCGCTTACCGACCCCAGGGACAAGACACAGCGCGTCGACATCGTCTTCGGCGAGCGCTCGCCGCAACGCGTTCACAGGATGCACACCAATAATCGCGAGCGCAAGCTTCGGGCCTACCCCGTTGACGGTGATTAACGACTCGAATGTGTCGCGCTCATCGCGCGTCAGAAACCCGAAGAGCACCATCGCGTCTTCACGGACGTGCAGATGCGTGAACAGAAACGCCTGCGCGCCCGGTTCGAGTTGGCCGAAGCTCGACAGAGGCACCAGCGCGCGATACCCCACTCCCCCAACTTCAATCAGCACCTCACCGTTGCTGGACCGCTCCAATACGGTGCCGCGCACAGAACCGATCATCACTTGGCTTTCGTGAGCGCCGCGTTGATGCGCGCCTGAAGTCGATCATTGTGAGCATTCGCCGCGCTCGGCGCGGCGTTCGGAATATTGAGTCGCGCATCAGTGACCGCGCTGCCGCCAGGCACACGCTCGCGCCAGGCGTGGCAGAGCGCGAGCGCCAACGCATCAGCAGCATCGGCAGGTTTCGGAACCTCCGCCAGCTTGAGCAGCCGAGCGACCATCGCTCCAACTTCGGCTTTACCCGCCGAGCCATCGCCCGCCACCGCCAGCTTCACCTCGTTCGGCGAATACTGCACCACGGGGATGCCGTTGCGGGCCGCGGCGGCGAGCGCCAGGCCGCTGGCTTGACCCACCGAAATCGCAGTGCGGGCGTTAACCTGAAACAAGACCCGCTCAACCACCATCACCGACGGCCGAATCTCCAGGACCAGTTCTTCAAGGTCTTCGGCAAGTTGCGCGAGACGCAGCGGCAGCGGCGTGACGGGATCGGTGCGTAAGACGCCACAGCGGACGGCTCGCAGCCGCCCAGCAGACTCTCGGACGACGGCGCCAAAGCCGCAACGAGAAAGCCCCGGGTCTATCCCCAACACAGGCAACGGTTCGAACACAAGTTCGACCCTACCCCCAAACCCCCTGTGTCCCACTGCTATTCCATATGTGGAATAACCGTGGGACACCGGAGTTGAGCAGCAAGAGGTACAAGAGCAGCCTGAATGCCCGTGCTCATCGTCGTCGAAGTGATTCGAAACACCTTCCAACCAGCAGCGACCAGGTCGTTCTGACGCGAACGATCATCGTCGAAGACCGCTCGAGTGGATGCATGCGGATCGAAGCCGTCAAACTCCAAATCGATGCGCTGCTCCGGCCAGGCGAAATCGAGCTCCCTCCATCGTCCGCCAACGTGCAGTCGATAATTGATTCGGGGTTCCGGCAACGAAGCGTCGCTGAGCGCTGCCAATACTGCTTGCTCCCAATCATTGCGCAGGCGCTGGGCTTCCGGATGCACTGCATCCACTGCAGTGATTACCCGGGCGCAGCCGACTCGCCATCGAGAATCGAGCTCGTGCGCCCGGCGCAGCAACCCTTCGATCCAGATCAGTCGGCGGGCCGCGCAGGTTGTGATGAGGTCCGCGAGTTCCGCCGATTCCATCCGCTCAGCCGCTAGCAGAATCGACCGGACCGGAGAAGTAACGCGAAAACCCGCATACGTCCAGATATCAAAACCCGGCAGCTGCCGCGTCGAATGTACGATATATCGCCCGAGGTTCCGCTTCGATCTGGTTACGACGAAGTGATCGATGGCGGGCTCGGCCAAGACCCCGTAGAGCGCCAACGCGCTTTCAGCAGCGACAATGGCACTCGTTGAGAGCTGCTCAGCCAACAATCGACCGCGCCAATCAAGGGGCGGTGCAATCGACGGCCGAAGCACCCGTTGCGTGATTGCGGTCCATTGGCCGGATCGTTGACGGCGCATGATGGTCTGTCGGGAGAATCCGACGGTGACCGCTTGCGCGATGGTGAACAGCCCCGCCTGCATCGCAGCTATTTCGGCGAGTCGACGCTCGCGAGTCGAGTTTGAATCCACGTACTTCTCCCATTCTCAATGATTGGGGAAGTAGCTAGATCAAATCACACGCCTGAGACACTGCCCTTCCTGTGTCCCACCGATCTTCCATCGGTGGAAGATCGGTGGGACACAGGCGGGCTTAGGGGTTGCGCTTGCGGAGGCGCAAGATGAGCAGCAGTATGGCAAGCAGCGCCGCTACCGGTAGGGCTCGCTTTGCTAGCGAGTTGCCGGCCGCGTCGAGAAGATCGAGCGGTTTCGCTTCTGGCGCGTCGATTTTGCGCAGGGTCGGCGGTGGCGTCACCGCGGGTTCGGAGCTGGCTGGCACGGACCCGGCGGCTGTCGCCGAAGGCGCGGCGCCGGAACCGTTTGAGGCGCTCGCATTTATGGCCCCTGGCGAAGCCGCGCTCGCGGCCGCGCTCGACTCTTCGGCATGCGCCAGGACATCGCGCTCCAGGCTCTCCACGAACTGTTTCAAGATCTTCGACGAAACCTCAACCATCATTCCGCCTCGACCGAACTGCGCGACCTTGCCGGTGATGTTGAGTTCGGTGTCGATGTCGACTTTTGTCCCGCCTTTGTCTTCGGTCATCACCACAGTGATCATGGCGCTGGCGTTGCCCTGCCCACGAGTATCGCGGCCGCTCGCGTCGATCTTGATAGTGCGGGTCGCTTCGTCGACGGTATCGAGCTTCGCGGTCCCTTTGTACTGCGCGGTGATCGGTCCGACCTTCACCTTCACGACCCCACGAAATTCATCGCCTTCGATTTCTTGGAGTTGCGCACCGGGCATGCACGGGGCGATGCGCTCGATGTCGAGCAGCGTGTTCCAGGTCGTCTCCAGTGAGGTGTCGACTCGGAAACTATCGGTGATGTGTTCCATCGTTGCCTTTCAATGACGACGACCCATCACTACGGCAGGGCGTTGAGCCGAGCGAGGTCGTCGGGGGTATCGATATCGTTAGGGCTACCAGTGTCGTCGCACGCAACGTCGATCACCAAATGGCGGCCAAATAATTGTCGCGCGCCCTGATCGCCGCGCAGCGCCAATGCCTCAGGCCAATGGTCGCGGCCGAGCAGAACAGGATTTGCACGCACGCCGTCGTAGGTCGCAACGGCGAGGCTCATACCAGATTCATAGGCGGCACCCAGACGCTGCCAAGCGGCCTCACTGACCAAGGGCTGATCGGCCAAGCCAATGACCGCAGCGTGAACAATTCCGCGTGCGGCCAAGTGCATCAGAGCGGCGTGCAACGAAGACGCGATTCCCTCAGCAAAATTGGGGTTCTGCACGATCTCCACGCCCGGAGCAGAGCCGAGCGCTTCGGCCGTCACGAGCTCCGCACCATTGCCGACGACCAACACCACCGGTCCCAGCCCCGAGGCCACGGCAGCATCGAGCGCATGGCACACCATGGGACGGCCCCGAAACGGGATCAACGGCTTCACGATATCGTCGCCGAAACGTGAGCCGCTCCCGGCGGCAAGTACGACTGCCGCGACCGTGCCCTGAAACGTGCTCATCGAACGCACACCGATCGGAACAAACAAGACTCCGCGGCCCACGACACCACAATGGACGCCGAGGCACACCCCAACGAGTTACGCCGAAGCTTCAAGCGCCCGCCGCACGAGAACCCGAGCAAGGTGTTCGCGATACTCGACCGAGGCGTTGAGATCCGTTGGCGGTTCACAGCCATCCGCGGCGCTAAGCGCGGCATCAGCGATCGACGCGCCGCTGGCTAACGCAGCCTCAACGGCAGTCGCGCGCAGTGGCGTGTTGCCCATGTTGACCAGGCCCACTCGCTTGGCCCCATCAACCGTCGCGACAACCGCACCAACAATTGCCCAATCTTGCGCACGGCGATTGAACTTCTGGAAATTGAAGCCCGAAGCGCCAGCCTTCGGCACCCGAATTTCAGTCAAAAGTTCATCAGCGTTGAGGGCGGTCTCGAGGAATCCGGTGAAAAAGTCGGAGGCACCGATTGTGCGCTCACCGGATCCGCTGCGCAACACGAAGGTCGCGTCGAGCGCGACCAACGCCGCGGGCAGATCGCTTGCAGCATCGCCGTGCGCCACCGACCCACCAATGGTGCCGCGATGGCGAACTTGATTGTCGCCAACCTGGGCGGCAACCGAAGCAACCACGCCACACTCTTGGGCCAACAACGTGCTCGTCTCCACATCGCGGTGGCGAGTCAACGCGCCAATCGCGATGTGATCGCCCGCGTCGGTGATGTACGACAAGTCGCGAACGCGCGCAACATCGACCAAAACGGTCGGGGTAGCCAAGCGCAATTTCATCAACGGCAACAACGACATTCCGCCCGCAAGGAACTTGGCATCTTCACCATGTTCAGCAATGGCGGCAATCGCTTCATCCGCAGATCCCGCACGCACATATTCAAACGCAGCAGGAATCATTATTTCGATCCTCCCGATACTGCGCCTGTTTCGGCGGCGGCGAGGACGGCTTCGACGATGTTGTGGTAGCCGGTACAACGGCACAAGTTGCCTTCAAGGCCTTCACGCACATCGCGCTCCGACGGCGTTGGGTTTTCATCCAAGAAACCAACGGCGGCCATCACCATGCCTGCGGTGCAGTATCCGCACTGCAAACCGTGCTTGTCGTGGAAGGCTTGCTGCACTGGGTGCAGCGTGCCATCGGCGGCGGCCAGGCCTTCGATAGTTGTGACTGAGCCACCGTCGGCTTGAGCGGCGAGCATCGTGCAACTCTTGACTGATTCGCCTTCGAACAGCACGGTGCAGGCGCCACACGATGAGGTATCGCAGCCCACCTTCGTACCGGTCAGCCCGCAATCCTCACGCAAATATTGCACCAGCAACGTGCGGGGTTCGACGTCGTGCTCTTGAGCACCACCATTGACAGAAATTGAAATCTTCATGCGGCGGGCAACCTAGTAGATAAACGTCAACAAACGCAGCCGACGGCCAAGCTTCACGCGTATTTCGCGATGGTCTTTGCGAGATCCTTGGCTTTGGGCCAGGTGGCACCCACCAGTTTCACAGTCTGCCAACGGATGACACCTTCGCGATCAATAACAAACACCGATCGCCGGTACCCAAACGGCGGCCCCACTGCACCGAAGGCTTCACCGACGGACTTATCCACGTCGGCGAGCAGCGGAAACGGGAATCCTTCGCCTTCAATCCAACGAGCGTGACTGTCTACATCTTGGGGAGAAATGCCGAGCACGACCGTGCCGGCCGGGGCGAGAATCGCGTAATCATCGCGATAGCCCCGAAGTTGGATCGTTCAACCAGGCGTGAAATCGCCGGGATAAAACGCCAGCACAACCGTCTGGCCTCGAAATTCCGAAAGTGAATAATCGCGACGTTCACTCCCCTGCACACCGGCAAGCGTGAACTCTGGAGCAGTTGTGCCAATTGCAAGACCAGCCACTGAAGAACCTTCCTTAACCCATCACAGCAGTGAGTACTGCTTCTGGAATATCAAAGTTTGCGTAGACGGCTTCGACATCGTCGTGATCCTCGAGCGCATCGATCAAGCGCAACACAGATTTCGCCGTCGGTTCGGTCTCGATCGACACAGCCGTGCTCGGAATCATCGTGAGATCCGACGATCGCACCGCAATGCCCTCAGCTTCGATAGCAACTCTCACCGCGTGCAATTCGGTGGCGGGGGTCGTTACAACCCAATCATCGCCACCATCGCCGATATCTTCTGCGCCCGCGTCAGCAGCCAGCAACATCAGGTCGTCTTCACCAATCGCAGACTTGCCCACGAGCACGATGCCCTTACGATCGAACTGCCATGAAACGGCACCCGGCTCGGCGAAGGAACCCCCGTTTTTATTGAAAATATTCTTGATCTCGGAACCAGTGCGATTGCGGTTATCGCTCAAACACTGCACGTAGACGGCCACACCACTCGGCGCGTAGCCCTCGTAGTTGATCGCCTCATAAATGACGCCTTCTTCTTCGCCGATACCGCGCTTAATCGCGCGTTGAATGTTGTCGACGGGCAACGATGAATCGCGCGCTTTTTGGATCATCGAGCGCAGCGTTGCGTTCGATGCGGGATCGCCGCCCCCGGCACGCGCCGCGACTTCGATTTGGCGAGTCAGCACCGCAAAGATTTTGCCGCGTTTTGCATCCAAGGCACCCTTTTTGTGCTTAATCGAATGCCACTTCGAATGGCCACTCATCGTTGCCTACCTCCTAAAGAGTCGGCGTTCGTGAACGTTCACGAACACTGCATCAAGAACTTTTCGTGTATTCGGTTATCGCGAGCGAGCTCCGGATGAAACGTTGCTCCCCATACTGGCCCATCGCGCACCAAGACAGGAACTCCATCGTGCGTCGCCATCACCACAACACTACCCGTTCGTTCGATTTTTGGGGCCCGGATGAATACTCCGGGGAACGCGGCAGCGCCAATTTCATCAATGGTCAGAGGCGCTTCGAAGCTGTCGTTCTGGCGACCGTAGCCATTGCGCCGGATATCGATGTCGAGAACGGCAAGCGGGCGCTGATCAGCTCGGCCGTCGAGTACCGACGCCGCCAGCAGGATCAAGCCGGCGCAGGTTGCCAAGGTCGGCAGACCGGCGTTGATCGCCGCGACCAACGGTTCCCGCAAGCCCGAAGAATCCAGCAGCTTTTCTTGGGTTGTGGACTCTCCGCCTGGCAGCACGATCGCATCGACGTTCGCGAGTTGTTCCGGCAGCTTCACGAGAGTCGTTGCGCAGCCGAGCGCAGCGAACGCCTCAACGTGTTCCCGAAATGCGCCTTGGAGCGAGAGCACTCCGATGGTGATTCTACCAACCACGTTCTTCGAAACGAATCTGCGGGTTACTTTCGCCGCGCATCGCATCGCCGAGGCCGGTCGAAACTTTCCGAATGATGTCGGCGTCTTGATAGTGCGTCGTGGCTTCGACAATTGCTTTCGCTCGCGGCGCAGGATCGTCGCTCTTAAAAATGCCCGAGCCCACAAAGACGGCTTGGGCACCCAGCTGCATGACGAGCGAGGCATCGGCCGGAGTGGCGATACCACCCGCGCAAAACATCGGCACTGGGAGTTCGCCGAGCACAGCAATTTCTTGCACGAGATCAAGCGGCGCGCGCAATTCTTTGGCCCAACCAAAGAGCTCTTCGGGCGCAGCTTGAGTGATCGCACGAATGTCGCCGAGGATGCTGCGAAGGTGACGCACGGCCTCAATGATGTTGCCCGTGCCTGCTTCGCCCTTCGAACGAATCATGCACGCACCTTCGCTGATACGCCGCAAGGCCTCACCTAGGTTCGTTGCACCACACACGAACGGTGTGGTGAAGGCCCACTTGTCGACGTGATACGCCTCATCGGCCGGGCTCAGAACTTCTGATTCGTCGATGTAATCCACGCCCATCGATTGCAGGACCTGTGCTTCGGCAAAATGCCCGATCCGACATTTGGCCATCACCGGAATCGTAACGGCGGCTTGAATACCGTCGATCATTTCCGGGTCGCTCATGCGGGCGATCCCACCGTCGCGGCGGATATCGGACGGCACGCGTTCCAATGCCATGACGGCACAGGCTCCAGCGTCTTCTGCGATCTTGGCTTGGGTCGCATCCACGACATCCATGATCACACCGCCTCGCAACATCTCGGCGAGGCCACGCTTGACGCGTGCGGTTCCGGTTGTACGGGCTTCGGTCATGGTGGCGATCTTACCGACGCTCGCGGCCGAACTTGCTACGAGATTGTGACGGCATACTTGGTATCGGGGAGTTCCACGAAGGTGTTGCCGCGGGCCAGCTTGATGACCTTGCCATCGGTGTCGAGTAATTGCCCCGGCGAACTTGGTGTTGAACGGGTCCAGGAACCTTCCACAACCCGGCCTCGGGTCAGCACCCAGACTTTGCCCGAACCAGTGAGCTGCGCTTCAGCCCCGATAACTCCGGCACCGCCTTGATAGTGGACGGCCTGCACGACGACATTCACCGCGTCGATGTTCGCACCGCCGATGCCGATATCGCGGCGGCCAAAGATAAAACGCTGCCAATGCTTTGTAGCCACGTCCCAGTTCCAGGTCACCGCAAATCCGGCTAAAAACCCGACACGGCAGCTCGTGATCCGACGCGACTGCGCGCTGGCCGCCCCGTAATGAAACAGAGGCGGAGGAGGCCCAACCGCGCTCGCGGCTTTCGCGAAAATGTCGGGCGCGCGTAGATAGAGATTGTGCGGAGCTTGACGCCCATGATCACGAAACATTGCCAGGCCCGCGCTCGTTTCGTTGAAACGCACGACCGACGCCGTAGCGATACTTTGCTCGGCGTATTTCGCACCCCCGGAGTAGACAAAAATGCCTTGCACCGGCCCAACGATCTCGCGATCGGTGCGCCGCACAGAACGAACTGGGCCGATCACGGCAGGAATATCAGACTGGAAAATCGCGGCCAGTCGAGTAATTCCACCTTCCGCGACTTCTTCGTACACCACGTCGGCGTGTTCCACGCCCGATTGGGGACGCGCCTCGGGAGTGTTCTCGATTTTGACTGTTAACGCTGGGCGAGTCTCGACTGCATCGTCACTGTGCAATCCGGTCAGCGGTGCGATCGGCCCAGTTGCGAGCGCGACTGTGGTTGAGGTCGCGCTGCTTCCACCGACCGCGGTAGTCGTGACGGGCTGAGAAGTTTTCGGCTTGGCTTTATCGCTGCTGCATGCGGCGGCCGCAACCACACACAAACCAGCGGCGAGAATCTTGGATGGTCGCACAATCACTCCGAAGAAGGCGCACTTCGTGCATGCGCAGGCGGGCATTACAGCTCGCGTAGGCGGGCGATCCGGTCGTCGAGTGGCGGATGGGTCGCAAACATATGATCGAATTTGCGTTGCTTCTTTTCATTCGTTTCTAACGGTCCCTCGATCCACAAATGCGCAGTCGCTTTCGATGCGCTATGAACGACGGAAGTATCGCCTTTGAGCTTCTCCAACGCAGCAATAAGCCCCGGCGGATAACGGGTAATCATCACACCGCTCGCGTCGGCGAGATACTCGCGTTGGCGACTGATGGCCAGCTGCATGAGCTGCGCAATGATCGGCGCAAAAATGAGAAATACGAAACCAACAATGGCCAGGACGATTCCGAACGGATTGTCGTTGTTGTCGTTGCGGTCGCGGCTGTCGCCACCCCAAAACGACCAGCGTAAAAAGAGGTCGCTCATCAACGCGATCATCCCGACCATGGTGACGGCAAGCGTCATCACGAGAATGTCGTAGTTCTTGATGTGACTGAGCTCGTGGGCCAACACGCCTTCAAGCTCAACGCGGTTCATCTTCTCGAGCAAGCCAGTGGTGACAGCTACCGCGGCGTGTTTTGGGTCGCGACCCGTAGCGAAGGCATTCGGAGCGGGATCGTTGATGATGAACAACCGTGGTTTCGGCATGCCCGCACCGATGCACAGGCCTTCAACCAGGTTGTGGAATCGTCGGTATTCCGTTTCGTCGGCTGGCACGGCGCGGCTCATCGTGAGCGCAATTTTGTCGGAATGAAAATACGACAGCGCCGAAGAACCAATGGCGATCGCCGCTGCAATGACGACACCAACGACACCAAAATGTGAGAGGTATGTGATGATCGCCGCCACGAGGAAAACAACGAGCGCAAACGCCACGATCATGACGACGCTCCGGCGTTTGTTTTGAGTTATTGCATCGTAGATCAAGAGTTAAAATTGCACTTTCGGGACTTCACGGTCTTCGGGTAGCTGCGCCTCGAAGAATTCACGGGCACTGAAGTTGAACATTCCCGCGATGATGTTGGACGGGATCGTACCGATTTTGTTGTTGTACCCGAGTACTGAGTCGTTGTAGAACTGACGGGAGTAGGACACTTTGTCCTCGGTCGACGTTAACTCCTCCTGGAACTCCAAAAAGTTCGTGTTTGCTTTGAGATCGGGGTAGGCCTCGCTCAACGCGAACAGTTTTCCAAGCGCACCACTCAAGATGCCTTCGGCCTGGCCGGTTGCTTGAACCCCGGTTGCGCTGACAGCGGCATTGCGTGCTTTCACGACGTTTTCGAGGGTCTCGGACTCGTGCTTCGCGTAGCCTTTGACCGTCTCGAGCAAGTTCGGAATGAGATCGTGGCGCCGTTTCAGCTGAACGTCAATTTGCGACCACGCGTTATCGCAGCGATTACGTAACTTCACCAGCCCGTTGTATTGCATGACAAACAGCAACACGAACAAGACGATAACAACGACAATGATGATGACTGCGACCATGGACAAGCTCCAAATTCAAGATGTGCGGTCAATCTAGCGGCAGGAGTTGAACCGTTCGCGGACCGATGTTCAGCCCAACCGAGCGAGCTTGGCGATTGATTCCTGAGCAATCTGAACTCACTGAGGGAACCTCAGGCGGCCGAAACGCATTTCGGGTGAGTTGGGCTTACTTGCGGGTGATCGCATTTCGGTGCGCGGCCAACGCACCGTCGTACAGCTCGACGTAGCGACCCGCGAGACGCGCCATCGAGAACTCATCCGCGCGGGCATCGCCTTGCTTCACGAGCTTCGCATGCAACACGGGATCATCGAGCAAACGACGCAACGCGATCCGCAACGCATCAGAGTCGTTGGGCGGTACCAACAACGCGTCCACACCGTCGCGCGCAACGTTGCAGTAGCCATCGATATCGCTCGCTACTACCGCGGCACCGCCAGCCATGCCTTCGAGTAGCACCACGCCAAATGATTCTCCACCGGTCGATGGTGCACAAAACACGGTTGCCGTCCGTAGCCAAGCATTGCGAACCTCATCGGAAACGACACCGAGCCATTCAATGTTCGCGACGGCGCGCGCTTTGAGTTCTGCGGTTTGGGGGCCGATGCTCGCGACGCACAACGTGGCGTCACGATCGATGCCATCCCAGGCATCGATCAGCACCGAGAGGCCTTTGCGCGGTTCGTGGCGGTTGCAAAACAGCACGACCGGACGCTGCGTTTCGTACGGATTGGCTTGGGAAAATCGCGAGGTCTCCACACCGTTCCATAACGTGGTGTAACTACCACCGAGTGAATCGAGCGCGGTCGAGCGTGCCGATTCGCTCACTGCAACGCGTGTGTGGACTCGCTCCATGTTGATGCGGACGGCGGGCATAACCCACTCGCGGCCGACGTGGCCAGAAATGTGATGGGTTGAGACCATCGGCCCGTGATAGCCGAGCAGGATCGACAGTGACGGGCCTGGAACCATCGGTTCGTGCAGGTGCACAACATCGGGTTCGAACAATGCTAACGCGTCGATTGTGCGCCGCGCGACTGGCGCGCCAGTTGCGATGGGCGCAACCGATCCGTTGTTTTCCCACAGCGTCGATTCGCCGACAGTGATCACTCCCGGCACCGGAGGCGGACCATCGCACGGCGCGGCGATGCGCGTATCCACACCGAGTTTGCGCAGTTCGCGAACCAATCCCAACACCTGCGATTGCACGCCACCGGGACGCGACAACGAGTAGGGCGAAACCATCAACACTTTCATACGCAACGCAGCTCCGGCGTGGTTGATTGCATACGCGCAATCATTGGCCGATTCATGGGGCGTTCCAGATTGTGGGGCGGGGGCCGAGTTCGTAATCGCTGGGCCAGTTCGGTTGCATCAAATGCCATTGCTGCGGTGCCGCACCAATCAAGAGTTCGAATTCGTCGGCGAGCGCTTGGGTGATCCGCTCGATGTCCTGGCGCAATTTGCCGTGGCGTTGCATATCGAGCGCGGGGCGCACAATTGCTGAATGTTTCCGGCCCTTTCCGAAGTACACCGCCACCGGCAGTACCACAGAATCAGCGCGCAGCGCGAGCATCGCCGGACCCGCAGGAAGCTTCGTGGATTCGCCGAAAAACGAAACATCGATGCCACCACCGCTGAGATCTCGATCGCTCAACAAACAAACGATACGGTTCTCGCGTAGCGCTTGCAAACAGCGCTGCGCAGTATCGGCACCCGCGGCGACAACTTCCATTCCCATCGCATTGCGGATCTCCACGAACCAATCAAATAATTCAATCGGCTCCAGGGCCTCCACGACCACCAGCAACCGTTGGCGTTTGGCCGCAGACATCCACGCGCCGGCGAACTCCCAACCGCCAAGATGCGGCAACGCGAAAATCGCGCCGTTGCCGCGAGCGAGTGCAGCTTCCACGTGCTCGTAACCATCAATCTTGAAATTGCTGATGATTTCTTCGCGTTGCGCGTGTGGTAATCGAAACATTTCGACCCAGTAGCGAGCGTACGAATCGAATGCTTGGTTCACTGAACGTTCCAGCGCGATTCCACGGAGTTCACCGCCGCTTGCGCGTTGAAGGTGTCGAGCCGACATGCGGCGCCGGGCGGGCATCGCATAGCTCAACGCTCGCCCAATGCCACGAGCGGTCGCGGCACTTACCGGTTCCGGCAGCGCATTCGCGGCGAGCGCTCCGCAGCGGTACGCCCAGTACGTTGCGCGTTGCACCACATCCTCGCGGGCGCCCCTGGGGGCGCGAGCCTCAGGCGAGCGGGGGTTGACCGCGCCCCTGGGGGCGCGAGCCTCCGGCGAGCGGGGGTGTGCAGCGTCGTCCACGGCGCCAGTTTGCTATGGGCGAGTGCGGCGCGTTGGATGCAACCGTCGAGCTACTTCGGCGCGGCGCAATTCGCCCCGTTCGTTCGGAGCACGATCACTGCGGGTTTCGAACCATGTGCGCAAGCGCGGAGTAGCCGGCCCCGTCGGCGCGCTAGGGCGGCGGGTAGTCGTGACACGAGGTGCCCGGCGGGCCGTTCGTTCGACGGCCGGCGGCTTATCGGCCTGTTTCCAGACCCGCACAAAACGTTGGGCTGCGGTGAATCCGGTCAGTGCGAGCATGATCCACATAACGGGTATCAGAATGTCGAAGGCCATTCCCACACCGAGCAGCACGTAGCGTTCAGCGCGTTCCATGAGGCCGCCTTTGGCCGTGAGGCCGAGGCCTTCGGCTTTCGAACGTTCGTACGAGATCAGCATCGAAAGCGCGGCGACGGCCATGGCCAAGACGGGCAAGTGCGGATTGGTGCGGCCGACATACCAGGCGATTCCGCCGAGGACGGCCGCATCCGAAACGCGGTCCATGACTGAATCAAAAAACGATCCGCGAACGCCGGTACGGCCCGAACTGCGAGCCATGTTGCCATCGAGGAGATCGCCCAGGCCCGAAAGCGCTATGCCGACACAACCCCAAATCACATGGCCGGACGCGACGGCTACTGCTGTGGCGAACGCAAAGCCGACGCCGAGCACGGTGAGCGCGTCAGGAGTTACACCGAGGCGATTGAGGCCTCGGCCCATTGGGCCAAGGGTGCGCTCAACGCCAGCGCGGAGCTGTTTGTCGAGCATCGGGCCTCCTTGGGTGCTTCGGGCGCGTTCGCAAAGCGCCGGGGTATCGCAAAACTACTGCTCGCGTCCGCAAGCAGTGCGATAACGATAGCACGCGTGGGGCAGAGGGTACAACCACTCCCCCACGCTTGCTACTCAGGCCTGGCGCGTTAGCGGGCTACCAACGCATCGCGAATCTCTCGCAGCAACACGGTGTCTTCGGCGATGGATTCGGCCACTTCTTCGGTCGTCGAGCGACGCAGGTTTTGCATTTTCTCAAATGATTTGATGATCACGAAAATGACGGCCGCAATGATGACGAAGTTCAGGATCTGGCCGAGGAAATGCCCGTACGTGATGACGCCTTTACAAACCTGGGCTTTGCCGACTCCCGTGCAGCTTCCGAGGGTTACCGTCGCGCTGTCGAAGCTGTTCTTGCCAACAATCAAACCGATGAGCGGATTGACCAAGTCGGCAACGAGCGCGTCAACGATTGCTTTGAACGCGGCGCCAATGACCACGGCAACCGCGAGATCGAGCACATTGCCTTGCATCAAAAATACTTTGAATTCTCCGAACAATTTCTTCATGTGTGCTTGCGCCCTTCAATATTGAAGTGGAGTGCACAAACCTAGAGAGTTCTCAGGCGATTGTCGAATACCACGGAACGCGCTAACCGAACCGCGATCGGTCTCCTACTGAGTCATTGATGAGCGAACTTGGACCAGTCTTCGGGGTTCGGTTCGTTGGTACTGAACACCACTTCGCCGCTCACGGCATCGAGTTCGACAATGCCGCGCTGTTGTGGCGGTTCTTCGCTCGAGTACAACACGACCCGCCACAACGGTTTGCTGCGCAGCCCGCGCCACGTGACTTGCCCCGAGGCGTGTCCCGCAGGAAAACCCACTTCTTTACTTGCGACAGCAAGCGCTTGGGTCTGATCAATCACCAGAGGGAACGCACATGCAAACTGATATGCCGCGATCGCCACCAGCGCGATTCCACCGCCAATGAGACCCTGATTGCTGCTCGCCACTCCCGTGGCAAAACACACTGCCGCGATCCCCAGATACAGCCACCCCGCAATTCTCCGACGCGTCACATCGGGGAATTGGTACGGCCCGAGGGTCGCGGCATTGAAATCAAGATCTTCGGGCAGCGAATCGCCGACGGCGGCGGCTGCCGATGCGCCGGCCTCGGGGGCGCCAAGATCATCCATACCAGTCATACCAAAACCCTAAACCCTGTGTCCCACGGATATTCCACGGATGGAACATCCGTGGGACACAGGGGGTTAGGGCCCGGGGGGTTAGCGCCAGGAGGCGTGGAGTTTTTGCCAACCGGCTTCGAGGGCTTCGGGCACGACTCGGGTTTCGGCGACGGTTGTCATGAAGTTCGTATCGCCAACCCAGCGTGGAAGCGCATGAAAATGCAGGTGATTTGGGACACCGGCACCGGCAGCCTGGCCAAGGTTTGCACCCAGATTGATGCCTTCGCAGCCGTATACCTGTTGGATCGCCCGAACGGCACGGCGCTGGGCACGCATCAGTTCGACCGCGACTTCGTCAGTCAGTTTGGTCAGGTCACCAATGTGTTCGAGCGGCGCTACCAACAGGTGGCCGGAGCCGTACGGGAACAGATTCATGACGGTGAGGGTCGAGGCCGTGCGTTCCAACACGAGCGTCGATTCGCTGACCAACCTGGCGTCGTCCGGCAGCGCAGCAATTGCGCACAAGAAACAATCGTGTTGTTTGCCAGCGACCGTGCTCACATATTTGGAACGCCATCCGGCCCAGAGCCGATCGAGGCTCATGCGCGCGTCTCAACCTCGTGCGCGACCCGCGCCGCAAACGCTTCCACGGTCACTCCGCGTTCGGGATCCGCCGCGCCTCGGGCGTTCACGCCGAGCGTGTCGTTCTCGACGTCTTCGTCGCCGACGACGAGTACATAGGGGATCTTTTCCATCTTCGAGCGGCGAATACGCGCGCCCAGCGCGCCAGCGTGGCTATCGAGGACATCAACGCGCACACCTTGCGCGCGCAGGCGTCGCGTTACCGACCATGCGTAATCGACGTGCCGATCCGATACCGGCAACACCGCGGCTTGTTGCGGTGAGAGCCACAATGGAAACGCGCCCGCGTAGTGCTCAACCAGTACGCCGAAAAATCGCTCTACGCTGCCAAACAACGCGCGGTGAATCATGATCGGACGGTGCCGCTCGTTATCGGCGCCGACGTAATGAATATCGAAACGTTGCGGCAATTGGAAATCAACTTGAATCGTGCTCATCTGCCAGGTGCGGCCGATCGCGTCGCGCGCTTGCACCGAGATTTTCGGGCCGTAGAACGCGCCACCACCTTCGTCCATAACGAGTTCAAGACCTTTGCCTTGTGCCGCAACGCGCAATGCTTCGGTTGCTTCTTCCCATTCGGCTTCCGTGCCGACGGCTTTGGCCTCGGGGCGGGTCGACAGTTCCAAGTAGAAGTCGTTGAGGCCATAATCGCGCAACAAATTCAGGACGAAATCGAGCAGGCTCGCGAGTTCTTCGCCCATTTGTTCTTTGGTGGTGAAGATGTGCGCGTCGTCTTGGGTCATGCCTCGTACGCGGGTGAGGCCGTGGACCACACCGCTTTTCTCGTATCGATACACACTGCCAAACTCGAACATCCGCAGCGGCAGTTCGCGGTAGCTGCGAGTGCGACTTCGGAAAATCAGAATGTGAAACGGGCAGTTCATTGGCTTGAGGTAATACTCAGTTTCGCCGTCGAGTTTCATCGGCGGAAACATGCCGTCGGCGAACCATTGAAGATGCCCACTGGTATCGAACAGATCGCGTTTGGTGATGTGCGGTGAATACACAAACTCGTAGTTCGCGGCTTCGTGCGCTTTGCGGCTGTACTCCTCCATCAATCGACGGATGATGCCGCCCTTGGGGTGAAAGACCGCGAGGCCGCTACCAATTTCGTCGGGGAAGCTAAAGAGGTCGAGCTCGACTCCGAGTTTGCGATGATCGCGCTTTTCGGCTTCTTCGAGACGGTGGAGGTGTTCTTCGAGCGCTTGCTTGTTCTCCCATGCGGTGCCGTAAATCCGTTGTAATTGTGGGCCTTTTTCGTTACCACGCCAATAGGCACCCGCAACGCGCATCAGTTTGAACGCACCCAGTTTCGAAGTACTCGGTACGTGTGGACCTTTACAGAGATCGGTAAACGTCGCGCTGCCGTCTTGAGCGACATTGCGATACACACTCACGCCTTCGCCACTCACTTCACCCGAGTCGTCGGCATCGGCCGCACCGCCACGCACCTTTTCGATGATCTCTTGTTTGTAATTCTGGCCGTCAAACAACGCGAGGCCAGCTGCGAAATCGAGGTCTTCGCGAACAAAGGTCTGATTCGCTTTGACGATGCGTTGCATCTCGGCGGTGATCGTTTGCAGATCAGAATCGGAGAACGTTTTACCGTCGGGGAGCTCGAAGTCGTAATAGAAACCGTCATTAATCGCCGGGCCAATCGCGTATTTCGCGCCCGGAAACAGTTTGGTGACTGCTTGGGCGAGCACGTGCGCTGTGGAGTGGCGCAAGACTTCTCTACCGTCGTCGGAAGGGCCGGTGACGATTGCAAGGTTCGTGTCGCCGTCAAGCGGTTTGGAGAGGTCGATCCATTCGCCGTCGGCTTTCGCGGCAAGTGCAGCCTTGGCCAAACCGCGGCCAATGGAATCCGCAACCGCACCCGGCGTCGTGCCGCGGTCGTATTCCCGAGAAGTTCCGTCGGGCAAGGTGACCGTAATTTGGCTGCTCATAGGCGCCGAGTTTACGGCCGGGCGTCACTGAAACCTCGTTTATTGGCGCCTGCTCTTCCAATGCCGTTACCCGAGCGCGACGGGCCGTTCGAGATTGATGCCCATGAGCGCGCCGAGTTCGCAGAGCGCGGTGTGAGCCGTCGTGTCGGTGCCGCCGCTCAGCATTGCGTCGGCGAGATCACCGAGTGCTTCGATGGCCTTCGGCGCGTCGAGGTCGTTATCGAGCGCGGTGTGCACGCGATCGATGAATGGTGTTGGATCGGGCCCGGCAGCGCAGGCCGCGGCAGCCAGCAGTCGATTCAGCAGCGCGATGCCTTCGTCGATATCGGTGTCGAACCATTCGAAACCACTGCGGTAATGGTGGCGCATGAGCGCAAGCCGGATTGCACGCGGATCGGCGACCTTGCGCAAATCGCTAATGAATACAAGGTTGCCGAGCGATTTGCTCATCTTTTCGCCCTCGTAGTTCACCATCGCACTATGCATCCAGAGCCGCACGAACGGTTTGCCAGTGAGCGCCTCGGATTGCGCGATCTCGCATTCGTGATGCGGAAAAATCAGATCGGTGCCGCCACCGTGAATATCGATCGTGGTGCCATGTTCGGCCATGCTCATCGCGGAACACTCGATATGCCACCCCGGCCGGCCCACACCAAACGGAGCCCGCCACGCCGGCTCGTCGCTGAGGCTCGGTTGCCACAAGATGAAATCGAGTGGGTTGCGTCGGTGCGGATCGTCGGGGTTACCGCCACGAGCTCGAGCCAACTTGATCATGCGATCTTCGGGATACTGCGAAAGCTTGCCGAAGCTCGGAAACGTCGAGACGTCGAAATAGACCGTGCCGTGGCTGATGTAGGCGTTGCCTTTGTCGAGCAGCTTGCCCACGAGTTCGATGATTCCATCGACAGCTTCGGTCGCTCTCGGTTCGGCGACCGCTGGACGCATTTCGAGCGCATCCATATCGGCCCGGAAGCGAGCGACTTCGGTGGCGGCAAGATCGAGATAGTTCACGCCAAGTTCGCGGGCCTTGGGCAAGATCGAATCGTCGACGTCGGTGATGTTGCGCACCATGCGCACCTCGTGGCCGAGGCTTTCAAGGCGACGGATCAGCAGGTCGTAGGTGAGATACGTCGCCGCATGGCCGAGGTGCGTCGAATCGTACGGGGTGATCCCGCAGACGTACATCGAAACCGTCGGGCCCGCTTCAAACGGGACGACTTTGCGTTGGGCAGTGTCATACAGGCGCATCGTTTGCAAACTAGCGGCCGACGCGGGCACACAACTCACAACCCTGGTCCCCACACAACGCCCGGCGCGACCCACGACAGTGACCACAACAACCCTGGTCCCCACACAACGCCCGGCAGGGCCCACGACAGTGACCACAACAACCCTGGTCCCCACACAACGCCCGGCGCGACCCACGACAGTGACCACAACAGGCTTAGTGCGACATTTGGCTGTGGTGGCGGTCAGATGTCGGCCGGGAGATCAGTCACTCCGGGCGATCCGACCCGGAAGAGGGTCACGAGCTCAGGAGCGAGGGACGTGCGAAAGGAGGCCTGGGCTCCTCGCCGCTGTAGTGCAGCGGAGGCAATTCAAATCGTCGTGAGGCGCAAGCTGGCTTTCATTTTGTGCCGGACGTTGATGGTGAGCAATACGGCCGCGAACGTTTCCATGCCGACGGCGTTGCGCAGTGAGCCGCCATCAAGGGCGCGCAGGTTCGGGATCGATGCGGTGATTTCCATGAGCGCTTCGCGGGCTTCGTCGTCGTCGCCCAGGACAACCACGTCGCTTTCCATTGAGTGGTTGAGATCTGCGAATTCAGCGGCCGGCACCAAATGGAACGCCGTTACCACTCGCGAACGCCACAACAAGGCTTGGATCTCCGCCGCGACCGAGCCGTGCGGCGGCAAGACAGCGTTGAATTCATTGCCGTTTCGCGTGAGATTGTTGGCCATACTCACCACAATTTTTCCGGCCAACCGTTCGGCTTGTTCGCGCACGGTTGGGATCACCGAATCGGCGTTGACCGCCAAGATCACCACCGGAGCGTCGCAGGCCCAGGCGTTATCGCAGGGAATGAGCCCATTGACACGCTCACCCCACTGCGCTTGCAATTGATCGACGGCGGTCTTGGCTTTATCGACGGCCCGCGAGCCAAATAGCACTTCGTGGCCCACGCTCGCGAGGCGAGCAGCAAGGCCTGCCCCCGCCGGGCCGGTGGCTCCAAGGATTCCGATACGCATGGGGCGGAATTGTTCCATAGTCGAGAGCGGAATCCACAATTACTGGCGCGACGGCGGCGTACCGTCTGATCCGCGTTACGCCGCCCGCGCAACGCTGTGTGGAACATCGGCTGCGATCCTTCCGTTTGCTGAACCCATGACGACTCAGCCACCACCTGCAGTGCCGCACCTACATTGCCGCACCTGCTTTTGATCGTTCCTGGATTGCTGATCGCGTTCATCATCGGCATTGGGTTTGCGGCGATCACACCTACGCGACTGGCGGCACAACCACGATCACGCGCGCCGGCAACCGACCAATTACCGGCAGGCGTCGGCGCCGAAGGCAACTCTGAGTTCGGCGAAGAGCCCGGTGGAGCCGTCGCAGTTGAAGTCGTCGTCGAGTTTGAGGACGGTTTCGCCGTCGTGGCGTTGGAGGTGCACGAAGACCGACGACTCTCCGGGATGCGCGACAAGGAGTTCTTTGAGCCGTGCGACCTTCGCTTCGTCGAAGGCTCCGGCGCGCACTATGAGCCGCACGGGCGGGCCAGAGTCGCCAAAAATTTCTGGGACGGTCACTTCCATCACGATGAGTTTGGGAGTGTCGTCGCGGCGATCAAGGCGGGCTTTGATAACCACGATGGTGTCGTCGGCAAGTTTCGTGCCGACGGCCAACATGGTTTTGGGAAACACCATGGCTTCCATGGACCCCGAGAGATCTTCGAAGATGAACGTGGCCATGAGATCGCCGCGTTTGGTGTATTTGCGATTCAGCGCGGTGACGATGCCCGCGACGGTGCGCATGGTGCCGTCTTCGAATTCACCGAACTCTTCCACCGAACACTCAGCCATCCGCGCCAACTGCCGACGCGCGCCCGCGAGCGGATGATCCGAGACGTAGAGACCCAACATTTCTTTTTCCAGCGCGAGCTTTTGCATCTTTTCGAATTCGAGATCCGGGATGGCCATCCGTTGCTCAAAGCCACCACCACCGGTTCCGCTGCCATCACCAGAATCTCCGAGATCCAGATCAAAGAAACTCATGGTGCCTTGTTCGCGTTCGCGACGGCGTTTGAACACTTGATCGATGAGTGGTTCAAAGACTGCGAGTAAGCCGCGGCGCGGGTGGCCGAGATTGTCGAAACCACCCGATTTAATGAGCGATTCCACGGTTCGTTTGTTGAGTGCGCTCATATCGACGCGTTCCACAAAGTCGTAGAAATCCGAGAACGGCCCGCCGACTTCACGAGCAGCGCAGATTTGTTCGGCCACACCTTCGCCGACGTTGCGCACTGCGCTCATCCCGAAACGGATCGCGCCTTTGGGATGGAGTTCATTGAAGCGCACCGAGAAATCCACGACGCTGTCATTGACACAGGGATTCAGTACAGGGATATCGAGCAGTCGACATTCGTTGATGTAGACCGCGGCCTTTTCCAAGCTCGCCTTCACCGATGTCAGCAACGCGGCAAGGTACTGGACCGGAAAGTTGGCCTTCAAGTACGCGGTCTGGTACGAAACGAATCCGTAGCCAACGCTGTGCGATTTGTTAAACGAGTAATCCGCGAACGGCTCAACCGTATCGAAGTAGGACTCCGCGAACTCCGGAGTGTGACCGTTGGCAACGCAGCCGGCGACGAACTTGGTGCGTTCCTTCGCGATCATCTCGCGAATCTTCTTGCCCGTGGCTTTCCGCAGGTTGTCGGCTTCTTCGAGCGTGTATCCCGCGAGACGTTGCGAAACCCGCATGAGTTGCTCTTGGTAGATCATCAGCCCGTACGTGGGGCCAAGGATTTCTTCGAGCGACTCGTGGTCGTAGGTGACGGGTTTGCGGCCGTTTTTGCGATCGGCGTATTCGTTATGCCAGTTCTGCGCCATCGGGCCAGGGCGATACAACGCCACCAAAGCTGCAACGTCTTCGAATGAGGTCGGCGCGAGGCGCTGAATGAGGGCCCGCATCGGGCCCCCTTCAAGCTGGAACACACCGATCGTGTCGGCCCTCTGCAAGAGTGCGAACGTCGCGGGATCGTCGAGCGGCGGATCGTCGATATCAGGACGCGAACCAGTCGATGCTTCGATCAACTCAAGCGCGATCTCCATCACATCAAGGTTGCGCAGCCCCAAGAAGTCCATCTTGAGCAGACCGAGTTCTTCAACGCCATGCATTTCGTACTGTGTCACGACGGGCGCTTCACTGATGTCGCCGCCCGGACCGGGCTTGCGCTGAATCGGCAAATAATCGGTGAGCGCATCGCGGGTAATCACGACTGCAGCCGCGTGAATGCCGTCCTGGCGGCGCAGCCCCTCAAGCCCCTTGGCCACGTCGACGATGCGTTTGACATCGGGATCTTCGTCGTACATCTGGCGAAGATCAGTGGCCATCTTGTAACCGTCCGCGTACTTCTCGGATTCTTCGAAGCAGTACTGCAACGGCGTATCGCGACCCATGATCAACGGTGGCATCGCCTTCGCAATCTTGTCGCCGACGATGTACGGGTAATCGAGCACGCGTGCGGCGTCGCGCACGGCTGCACGCGCCTTAATCGTTGAAAACGTGACGATCTGAGCAACGCGATCGGAGCCGTATTTCTGCGCCGCATATTTGATCATGTCGCCGCGGTACCGCGAGTCGAAGTCCATATCGATGTCGGGCATCTGCGTACGGCCTGGATTCAAGAACCTTTCGAACAGTAGGTCGTATTTGATGGGATCGATATCGACGATGCGCAGCGCGAACGCGACCACCGATCCGGCGGCACTCCCTCGACCCGGACCAACACGAATGTTGTGTGATTTCGCGTACCGCACCAAATCCCAGACGACTAAGAAATAAGCGGAGAACCCCATCGTCTTGATGACATCAAGTTCAAATTCAACTCGCTCCAGCACGTGCATCGCGGGGCTTTGCCCGTAACGATCTTTCGCGCCGGCAAACACCAACTCCCGCAAATAGGAGTCCTGATCGTGGCCTTCCGGCACGGGAAATGAAGGCAAAACCGCGTTATCAAATTCGATTTCGACTTGGGCGCGTTCTGCGATCCACAACGTGTTGTCGCAGGCTTCGGGGAGTTCGCGAAACAGGTCGCGCATCTCCACGGCCGACTTGATGTAGAAATCTTCGCCATCGAATTTGAACCGACTGGTGTCGCTTTTCAACGCGCCGGTTTGTACGCATAGCAGCGCGTCGTGAGCATCGGCATCTTCGCGATCGGTGTAGTGCGAATCGTTCGTTGCCAGCAACGGCGCCCCGAGTTTGCGCGCGATTTCCAGCAACGGTTTGATGGTTTTGACTTGATCTTCAATGCCGTGATCCATGATCTCGATAAAGAAATGATCTTTGTCAAAGATGTCTTGGAACCGACCAGCAGCCTTATACGCGGCGTCGATTTCGCCCTTGAGAATCAGTTGCGGTACGAGGCCACCTAAGCAACCACTCGTTGCGATGATGCCTTCGTGATGCCGTTCGAGGAGATCCCAATCCGAGCGCGGCTTGTAGTAGTAGCCCTCCATATACGCGGCGCTGGAGACCTTGATGAGGTTGTGATAGCCGGTGTTGTTTTCGGCGAGCATGGTGAGATGAAAAATCTCGTGTTCGCTTCGTTTCGGACGGTCGAAACGCGACTGGCTGGTGAAGTAACCCTCCATACCCAACACGGGTTTGATGCCCTGTTTACGTGCCGATTTGTACAGTTCTAAAACCCCGTACATGTTGCCGTGGTCGGTGATCCCAACCGCAGGCATCCCGTCGCGCAATGCGGCATTCACAACATCGTCGATGCGCGACGCACCATCGAGCATCGAATACTCGGTGTGGAGGTGAAGGTGAACGAAGCTGTCGGTCATGGCTGCGGGCCGGTCTCGTGGTGGGGGTAGTGGCGGTGGACGAACTGCCCTGTCGTGCAGGACGAGCAGCGAAGGGGACATTTGGTGATAATCAGCGAATCACAGCAGTGTGATTCCGTCTCGACGATAGGCGCGCCGACGGGCTGACTCAACAGTCAAACGCGATTTACCGCCTGACCTCGGGCGGCGCGTAACGGCACCCTCATCTCCGCAGGCGTAGGCGCTCCATGGGCGCTGCGAAGTCCCCGCTCCTTCGGCAGTGCTGGGTCGATGAATCCCACCGGCTCGAATGGCATCAAAATGACATCACCGATTCGCGATCCCGCGGGGCTCAGACCCGGACCGCTCGGTCCGAGCCAGCCGTCTGCGAGCAGCGCCTTGCGGCTCCGCACCCATGCGATATCACCGAATCGAGCTTCGCACTCCGCCAGAAGATCTTTGGCCGCGCCCGCACGCGCGTGAAGGTGGCGAAACCTCGCGTCGCCAGACTGAGCCCGCAGCATCGGAGCCAGACCAAGGGTGTCGATCCAATCGTCGGGTTCGATATGGGTTTGGCCATGATCCGCAGTCACGAGCAACGCGACATCCGAAGGAAGTACCGAAAGCAGCCGAGCGACAATGGCATCGGCGTGACGTAATTCGGCTTTGTAGTAGCCGTCGAGCAACCCAAATTCATGTGCGACTTCATCGACGCCCGGGTAGTACGCATAGATCAACGATGCATCGGGCTGGAGCGCGAGATTACGGCAATGTTCGATGAGTACGCTCGGGGTCTTCCAACCATGAAACGGCAACCCACCTAGGTGCGCAAGCGTAAAGCCCGTGGTTTTAAAGTCGGATTTTGTGGTGACCGGTATCGGACGCCCGCGAAACGCCGGTTGGCGTTGCACTTCGTGCGGAACCGGACCGCGACTCTTTTCCCCCTCGTACTGCCAGCGCAACACGTTCAGCACCCGCTCGTCTACCAAGGTCCGGTACCCGACAATGCCGTGGCGGCCCGGAGCAGTGCCAGTCGTGATTGATGTCAGCGCAGCCGAAGTTGTGGCCGGCAGTACCGTCGTGATCGACGCATCCCCGGTCTCGGGCGGCGCCATCGAGGCCAACGTCGGCACGCAATCCGCGAACTGCTCAATCGCGTTCGCGCCCAACCCGTCGATCACCAACAGCACGACGACGCGAGCATCAACGACCGGCGCAGGCAGCCACGAACCGCCCGTGAGCCCAAACAGCGCCGGCACCAAATTCGAGACACACGCGCCGGCGTAATCCGCAAGCACTGGTTCGGGGGTCACATCCATGATGTTGAGGAGCCTACGATGGCCCGGTGCAACTGAGACGGTCCAGCCCGACCAGCCCGCGAACTGTCATACCAACCAGCACGCGACCATGAAGGTCTCGACCCGCGGCGACTACGCCGCGCGCGCGTTGTTGTCGTTGGCCCTGCACGGCGAGGCCCGCCCCACCTCCGTGAAGGAAATCGCCGAACGCACCAAACTCCCGCAGCCCTACCTCGAACAGATCCTGCTCGCAGTCAAAGGCGCCGGTTTGGTGCATTCAAAACGCGGCGTCGGCGGCGGCTACGTACTCGCCCGGCCGCTCGCCGAAATCACCCTGGCCGACATCGTCGCCGCCGTCGAAGGACCCGCCCCGACCCTGGCTCAAGGCCACGATCACTGCGAAGGCCACTGCGTGCTGCAAGAAGTATGGGTCCAGCTCGATGACGAAACCCGGACCGTATTGAGCCGAGTCACACTCGCCGAACTCGTCGACCGCACAATCCAAGGCCACGTATAAAAACCGCCTCCTGGTCGAATTAGTCAGCCGACTCACTCCGCTTCGGCGCCCGGATGGGACGCTCCCTCACGTTGGCCATAGCGAGTTCGTCGCTCTCGCGGCGGCCAGCATCAAGCTTGATTTGGGGCTTCCGTTTCAGTCGGCGTTTCCTAGGGAGTCCAGCACTTCGATGAGCTCTTGGGGGATCGTCCGTTCGAAACGCATTCGCTCGCCCGTTGTTGGATGTTCAAAGCCGACAACGCGAGCATGTAAAAACGGGCGCTTCAGCGCGATCGATTCTCGATAACCGCCGTACGTCGCGTCGCCCACGACTGGGTGACCAATAGCCAGAAGGTGCACACGAATTTGGTGCGTCCGACCCGTTTCCAAGACGCACTCAAGAAACGACACGCCAGGCACTCGCCACGACGACAGCACTTCGTAGTGAGTTCGCGCCATCCGCCCATCGTCGCGAATCGCCATACGCGTACGACGGTTTTGCGAACGACCAATCGGCGCATCAATCACGCCCCGAGGCGACGACGGTTGGCCCCAACACAACGCGTCATAGCGGCGCTCAACTTCGCGCTGCGAGAGCTGCTCGATGAGCGATTCATAACCGGCTTGCGATCGGGCGACCAACAACAAGCCACTGGTGTCGCGATCCAATCGGTGCACGATTCCCGGCCGATCGGCTTCACCAACCTCTGCAATTTCTGGATACCGATGCAGCAATGCGTTCACGAGGGTTCCGGTGTCGTTGCCTGCTCCCGGATGCACAACCAAACCAGCAGGTTTCAAAACGACAATGACGTCATCATCTTCGTGCACAACATCAATATCCAACGCTTCCGGCAACGGAGGCCCCACCACAGCAGGAACGCCCGCGATCACGACCTGTTCGCCCTCGTGTAGTCGATAGCTCTTAGCGACAGCCCGCCCATCGACCGTGACCTCGCCGTTGTCGATCAGGATCTGCACTTCGGCACGAGTCCAGCCCGTATGGAACGCCACAGCACGATCGACGCGATCGCCATCGAGACTTGCAGGAACCGAAAAAGTGTCGCGCTCAGATGTTGTCATGGCCAGTTTCTGTGCCCAATTCTTTGGCATTTTCGCGATGGTCTGCACGCAGGCTGCGTATCGCGATCAAGATCGCACCGACGGTGATGCAGCTGTCGGCGACGTTAAACAACGGGAAACTCCCGACTTTCACAAAATCAACAACCTCACCACGGAATACTCCCGGCGATCGAAACACTCGATCACCAAGATTTCCGAGCGCGCCACCGAGCACCATGACTAAACCGATGACCGTCGCGCGGTCGTTCGTTTTGCGCAAGGTACGGGCCAACACGACGGTGATCACACACGCACCAATAGCCAACACCGGCGTAAAGCCACGGAAACGACTAAACGCAGCACCAGAGTTTCGGGCAAGCAAAAACTCAATGTTTGAGCCAACAATCTGCTGCGGACCATCCGAGAGCGCCGCGACGACCCAGGATTTTGTGGCTTGATCGGCGGCGACGATCACCGCCAGCCACACGCCGATGCGAGTCGCGCGCGATCGCGTTCCCGCAAGAGTGTGCTGAGTCATACGTTCCTTGTGGAATTCGGCGAGACATGGGCGTCGAGGACGAGGACGCAGGAATCGGCGTTCATGACCGGCGAATTACCAAGTGAACTTCGGACTCAGTGCACTAGCGGCGGCGCTCACCACGGGACTTGCACTTGATACACAATTCAGCCCACGGAATCGCCTCAAGGCGAGCAACCGCGATTCGGTCACCACACATCTCGCAATAACCAAAATTGCCCGCCGTGATACGAGCAAACGCCTTATCGATTTCATCCACCGTCATCAGCGCGGTGGCCGACAACGCAAGATCGCGTTCGCGCTCAACCGTGAGCGAATCGCCTTCGCCGCTTTCTTCATCGAACTGTGTATCGCCGGGTTCGCGTTCGTTGGCGAGCACTTCGGCTTCGGCGATCAATTCCGCCGCTTGGCGTTCGTGATGCGCCCGTTCTTGGTGTAATTGCGCAACTAACTTTTCTAGGGTTCCCGCAGCAAGCGCTGGGCCGTGATGTTTCGGGGATTCCGCATTGTCGAGGAGGCGGACTGGCGCCGAGACCGTTTCGATCTTCGGTTTCTTTGGAGCTTCGGGCACGGTGACTTTCGGCGCGGCAGTCTTCATGGACGCGGCGGCTTTTTCTGTCGATACGGTCGGAGACGAAACCGTGGTGGGTTTCTTGGATGAATTTGGAGCGACGGGTTTCGTTACTGGCTTGGCGTTGGGTTTCGCCGCACCGCCAGACGCAACCTTCGTCGCCGCCGGTTTACCCGCGGCAGTTTTGGCCGGAGCCGCTTTGTTTGCAGTTTTCGCTGTGGCCTTGGCGAGCGCGGCAGCCGGCACGACGGACTTGGATATCGCTGCGTTCTTCGCTCCCGTGGCTTTGGTCGGAGACGCAACTTTTGCGCCAGCCTTGGCATTCGCCGGCGCAGCTTTTGAAGCCGCGGTTTTTCCACCGCTGGTCGCTGGACTGCTCACCTTCGCCGGACCGGCCACGACCGCACTGGCTTTGGGTGCATTGGTCTTCTCGGCGCTCGACTTCAGCGCGCTGGCCTTCGCGGGTGTCGCTTTGGCTGCACTGATTTTTACCGGCGCAGCTTTGACATTCGCGGGAGCAGCTTTTTTGACAGGGGCCACTTTCGGAACCGCTTTGGCGGCTTTTGGTGCCTTCTTGGCCGCTGCACTGGTCTGATCTGACGCGCTTTTGGCCTTCGGCCGCGCGCCTTTGGCCTTAACTGGTGCGGCTTTGGCTTTCGGCGGTGCGCCTTTGACCTTGGCTGGTGCGGCTTGGGTAGCCTTGATCGGTTTATTCGCGGTGGCTTTGGCCTTGCTTGTCGGCATATGCCTCTCCGTGACCTTCAGGTGGCCTCAGACCCCAACTGCGGTGGTCTGGCACTACATTGCACCTGCGGACATCATGCCTGCAGGAAGCGGCGGAGTGTAGCTCGCGAGCAGCCAAAACCGTGGCTCTATCGACTTAGTAGACCCAAACTGCCGTTCCGAGCGGTAGTGCGTTCGTTGCCCAGAGAAAATCGATGGCCGAGTTTGAGAGCCGGGAACAACCATGGGACGCCGGAAACGGCGGAATATTGGCACTGCCATGGAACGCGATTCCGTCGGACGTGAAATATTTTGGGCGCCACAAGGAACCCAACCTGCCCTTCTGGAGTCCATCAACTTGGCCCAGGACCCGAAATCGACCCGTGGGCGTGTGAGCGATCGAGGTCACGCCCGCGAACACATAGGGCTTTTCGGTCCCCGTGGAGGTATTAAAGATCCAATCCACATGGCCATTGTTGGTCACCATCATGATTTGGCGGGTCTTGTCGAGCTCGATCACGTATCCCGAAGTGGATAGCGCTCGGGGCCGCGCCGAACGAATCAGCTTGCGATAGTCCCCTGCCGAAATCCAACCAGTACGCGGCCGCCTGAGTGCCTTTTGAAATGCCCAAACCGCCTGCTGAGTGACGGTGTCGAAGTTGCTGTTGACATTGAGCCAATAGCCCCGCGCAATCAGGTTGTATTGGATCGAACGGACTTTCGATCCGCGCGCTCCGACCGCCGCAATCACCGCGTGGGAACGCAATGGCGCGTTCAAAATCCAAAAGCTGTGGAAGCCAGATGCTGGCGCGATGGCGACAGAATGGCGATCTATCGCGACCACAACTGAATGCACCTGGCCGGCGACATCCGCAGAATTACCAAGGGTTGGCAGAAATCGAATTCGGTCTCGGGGTCCACGAATTGTGTGGCCTCGCACGAGCGAACGGGCCACACTGGGATTAGCGTCGCCGTACGCTTTCACTTTGCCGTTGTCGAACAACAGCGCATAACCGCTGCCGCTGCGGGTAGGGGCAATGCCGACAACGGCCGTCGAACTCGGCCACGGGTTTCCAAGGTTCGCAGCGTCGCCGTACGTCAGTACCGCGCCGTTACGAGTGACGACCCAATAGCCATGACCCGAGGGTGTGGCTGCGATCGCGACTGCACCGCCATTAGGCCCGGCGAAACCAAACGCCGAGCCGAAAAAGTGAGCATCGCCATAGGCGAACACTCCGCCGTCACTCGCAACAATCCAGTAGCCGGCACCAGTCGGGGTCGCGGCGAGGCCAGTGACGGCCGAACCGAGCGTCGCAGGGTGACCGAAATTCGCGGCGGACCCGTATCCGAATACCACGCCGTTCGCGGTGACGATCCAGTAGCCCGCACCATCTGGGCTCGGCGCAATCCCGACTGCTTTCATCCCGAAATTCGCGAGCGGCGGCCAACCCAATGGCGCTGCGTTACCGTAGTTGTAGACGTAGCCATCTGAGCGCAGGACCCAATAGCCAGTGCCGTCTGGTCGCCCCGCAATCCCAGCGAGAGGTGAACGCGCGTGCGATCCGGGCGAGCCAAGGAATTGCGCCGCTCCGGAACCGGTCACGATGCCATCGGTCGGATTCCCAGAAAACGTACTGGTGGCCAATGTTCTGGTGGCCAATGTTCTGGGGGCCAATGCGTGACGAGCCGACACGGTGCGGATTGCGTGAGCGGGTGCCAGATCAATGACCGCGCTGATCATCGCGACGGCAGTCATTCCGACGATGAAGGCCTTACTGCGAGGCAGCGACACACCCCGAAATGATCCAGCCCGAAATGATCCAGGGCGTCCCGTTGCTTTCACAGTTACCTCATCACTTACCCGCGCGAATTGAGCAACATCATCGTAACGACGCCATATACCTGCGGCCAGTCGTGGGCCCGGAGCGCAAAGCAGCGGTTGAATTCTTGTCGCGCAACTATCGTTAGCGGCATGTTCCAACCGGTTTCGCCCCAACTTGATCTTGTCGCGCTCGAAGAAACAGTCCTTGATCGGTGGCGCTCCGATGATGTCTTTGCCCGGAGCCTGACCCTGCGCGAGGGCCAGCCGGAATGGGTATTTTACGAAGGTCCGCCGACTGCAAACGGCAAACCGGGCGTGCATCACGTTTGGGCCCGGCTGTTTAAAGATATCTATCCCCGATTCCACACCATGCGTGGCAAACACGTGATCCGCAAAGGTGGCTGGGATTGCCACGGGCTTCCGGTAGAAGTACAGGTCGAAAAGGAACTCGGCTTTTCGGGAAAACCACAAATCATTGAGTACGGCATCGCTGAATTCAACGCGCGGTGCCGATCTTCGGTGCAACGGCACGTGGAGGATTGGCAAGCCCTCACCTCGCGAATCGGGATGTGGCTTGATACCGACGGCGCGTACTGGACCCTCTCGAACGAATTCGTCGAGACCGTGTGGTGGCTGTTTTCGGAAATGTGGAAGAACGGCGATATCTACGAGGGTTTTAAGGTCGTCCCGTACTGCGGACGCTGCGGCACCGCATTGTCGAGCCACGAACTCGCCCAACCGGGCGCGTACCAAGACGTCACGGAACCTTCGGTGTACGTGCGTTTTCCCGTGATCGATCGCGATTTTGATCTCGTCGTGTGGACCACGACACCATGGACGTTGCCGGCGAACGTTGCGGCCGCCGTCGGGCCCGAAATTGAGTATGTACGCGTCCGCGACCCGTTGGGCGGGCGCGATCTCGTGTTAGGCCGCGATCGGGCCCAAGCGGTCCTCGGCGACGACATAATAATTGTTGGCACCATCAACGCAGCTGATCTTGGCGGCCTTCGTTACGAACGGCCATTTGATTTCGTTGAGATCGACGCAACCGCAAACATCATCATCGTTGCCGACTTCGTGACGGTAGAAGACGGATCCGGGATCGTGCATCTCGCCCCTGCATTTGGCGAAATCGACCGCGAAGTGTGCGAACCCTACGGCTTGCCCGTGCTCAATCCGGTCGATGAGAACGCTCATTTCACCGACGTGCTTCCGACGCAATACCGGGGACGCTTCGTCAAAGACACCGACGCGGATTTGATCTCAGCGTTGGAGCAATCGCAGCGGATCGTGCGGGTACAGCAATACACCCACAGCTACCCACACTGCTGGCGTTGCGATCGGCCCTTGATCTATTGGGCGAAACCCACTTGGTTCGCTCGTACGTCGGAGCACCGCGACGACCTCCTTCGCGAAAATGAAACGATCAATTGGTTCCCCGGCCATATCAAACACGGCCGTTTTGGCAATTGGCTCGAAGGCAATGTCGATTGGGCGTTGTCGCGCGACCGTTTCTGGGGATCACCCATCCCAATTTGGCGTTGCAACGATTGCGGTCACGACGAATGCATCGCGTCGGTCGCGGCGTTGAGCGAACGAGCTGGCCGCGAGCTCACAGATCTCGATTTACACCGTCCGTACGTTGATGAAATCCGTATCCCGTGCTCCCAGTGTTCCGGCACGGCGCGACGGGTCGAACCGGTATTGGATGCTTGGTTCGATTCGGGGTCAATGCCGGCAGCGCAACTCCACTATCCGTTCGAAAACGTCGAGCAGTTCAACTCGCACTTCCCTGCCGATTTCATTTGCGAAGCCATCGACCAGACCCGCGGATGGTTCTATTCGCTGCTCGCGGTGAACACCCTCGTGTTCGGCAAAACGCCGTATCGCAACGTTGTGTGCTTGGCGCACATCGTGGACCAAGACGGCAAAAAGATGTCGAAAACTAAGGGCAATATCATCGACCCTTGGTCGATCCTCAACACGCGTGGGGCAGAGGCGTTGCGCTGGTACATGTTTTCGTCCGGTTCTCCGTGGACACCAAAACGGGTCTTCGAAGACGCCATCGACGAGACCAGCAACCGCTTCTTACGCACATTGTGGAACACCTATTCCTTTTTTGTGACCTACGCCGCGCTCGACGGTTTCACACCGTCAAATCACGCCGAACCCAGCACGCATGTGCTCGATCAATGGATTCGTTCGCGGACTCATCGCACCCTCGATACGGTCACAGGGGCGCTCGAATCGTTTGACGCGTTGGCAGGCGCGCAGGCCCTCGACACGTTGATCGATGATCTTTCCAACTGGTATGTCCGCCGCAGCCGCCCGCGGTTCTGGAAGGCATCGGATCGGGCCGCGCACCAGACCATGCACGAGTGCTTGACGCTCATCGCGACCATGCTTGCACCATTTTGTCCGTTCATCTCCGACGAAATCGACAAAAACCTCAACAACGACGGCATCTCGGTGCACCTGCGAGACTGGCCCGCCGTAGACCAAACGGCGATCAACGACGCGCTCGAATCCGAAATGGCGATTGCTCGACAGCTCACCACGCTGGGCCGTAGTGCGCGAGCAAACGCCAAGATTGGTGTCCGCCAGCCGCTGCGCAAAGCAATCGCGCTACTGGCCCGCGACGTCGTGTTGCGCGACGAAGTGCAACGCGAGATCGAAATTGAATTGAACGTCAAAGCCATTGAAGCCGTGGAGAATCTCGACGGGCTGCTGAGCTATCGCATCGTTCCAAACTTCAAAGTGCTTGGCCCCAAGCTCGGTAAATTGCTGCCCGAGGTCAAAGCTGCGCTCGCCGAGGTCGACGGCGCCGATGTGCGCGCCACTCATTCGCAAGGCAAAGCGTTCGCTTTACGAATCGGTGACCAAGACTTCGAATTTGGCCCCGATGATCTCGAAGTTCGTGCGGAGCAGCATGGTGAGCTCGCACTCGTCCAGGACGGGGGCTATGCCGTGGCCCTTGATCTGGAACTCAATGACGAGCTGCGCGCCGAAGGCTTCGCGCGTGAGCTCGTGCGCCATATCAACGACAAGCGCAAACATCTTGACTATGCGATCTCCGACCGCATCACCTTGCGGCTCGAAGTCGGCGAAGCCGCCGTCGCTCCCGCGACCCTGCATCTTGAGTACATCACGACAGAGGTACTTGCGACCTCAGCAATCGTTGTGCCGATCACCAACGAGACCATCGAAGGCGAAACTTCAACGATGGTTGCCGGCCACCAGATACACGCGGTCATTGCCTTGGCGTGACCGCCATCACTGGCCGCACTTCACTGAGCGGGAATCGGTTAACGGCCAGAGCATTTCAGCCTGAACGCCCGGGCGCAACCAAGCCCGGACTCAGCAGCCCGTGATGGGGGGAGATTCAGCGTCGGCGTTTGAACATTTCGCGGAAGCTGGGATCACGATCATCGACCGCTTCTCTTTGACCAGTGCTTTCGCCCAACGGCGCATCGTCACGAACGGCGTCTCGCAGGGTTGCGAAGAATGCGTCGTCGTCAAGGTTCGCGCGATCTGCTTCGGTCGCGCGCAAATCGATGTCAGATTGCGGGCGCCGTTCCGGAGCCGACATCACCTGATCGAGGTAGCTCGCGCGAGCCGAAGGCTCAGCCGCGGCGGGCTGCAGCGCCTGCGGAGCCGGCGGTGCGCTCGGCGGTGCAGCAGCAGGCCGTTCAAGAATTGCTTCGACTGGTTCCGCAATGGATGCAACAACCGGAGCGAGGGTCTCAGAAGCACTCGGCTGCGCCGAACCCACCAACGGCGCGGTGGCGCTTTCGGGAGCTGGAGTGTAGGAAATTTCGAATGCGGCATTAGCGCCCGCCGCAACATCTGCAGGGCCTGATGCTTGCAGTGAAGGCGCCGGGGCTGTGGTCGCAACCTGGGCAATGGGTTCCACGGCAAACGCTTCAGTATCAGGCGTTCGCGGCGCGCTCACGGAGGCAGCGCCACCAAGATCATCGACTCGAACATCACTGATAGACGGTGTCGCAATCGTTGAGACCGCCGGACGTTTGCGCGCCGAGTTGAGATCCGATTCCAGTTGGCGGACCAGACGGTCGCGGTAATCCGCATCCCATGCCTCAAGGGCCGACACATCGGCTAGCAATGCGTCGCGACGGCCCATGAGATCCACGACCTCGCGCTCCACTCGACCGCGCTCTTGATCGTTGTAACGCTGGAGTTCCTCGTGGGCCTGGGCAAGAAATGCTTCGGCTTGCGCGGCCGCGGTGGCACGGATTTCGCTTGCTTCAGCCTGCGCCGATGCCCGGGTCGCTTCGGCGTCGCGGTTCGCGGTATCCACGGCATCATCAGCCGCGCGCTGAGCCATGATCAACGTACGTTGCAAAATGTCGTCGTTATCTCGGGTGCGCCCGACGTCAGCGGTCGCGCTACTCACTCGTTCGGTGAGCACACCGATCTTGTTCAGCTGATCTTCGATCGTGGTGGCGGCCCGCTCCAGCAGGTCGTTCACATCGTCGCGGTTGTATCCCCGGAATGATTCAGGAATATCAAGATCACGAAGTTCATGGGGCGTGATGTCCATAGCCAGCTCCTCGATATGGCGGTGCCGTCATCGTAACGGCGTGAACACCCCAAGTGGTGGCTTTCGAAGAATCGTTCAGATACACACAATGTTGCGTAACAAAATCAAGCCGAATGAAATCACCAAAAGCGACAGATCGAACATGCCTGCCGGCGGAATAATCCGGCGCACTGGAGCCATAATCGGCTCGGTGAGATCGAACAAAATTCGTTGCACAATCGCAAATGGGCTCTGGGGTGAAATCGGGAACCATGACATCAGCGCGCGAGCAAACAGAACGATCATGTAGATCTGGATGAAGGAACACAAAAAACGATTGGCCATCAGGGTTTAGGTGCGTCGGTACAGGCCCCGGTCACGGAGCCGTTCTTTTTCATCGTCGGTCACTTCGACGTTCGGCGGCGTGAGCAAAAACACCTGATCCGCGGCTTTCGACATTGTGCCAGCAGTCGCGTAACACAATCCGCTCGAAAAATCGATCAGCCGCCGCTGGAGCTCTTTATCGAGACCTTGCAAGTTCAAAATGACCGGAGTGCCGGTTTTCAACCGATCGCCGACATCCTGGGCGTCGTTGAAGCTGCGTGGCTCCACGACGTGCACCTTCGCGGGAGCAACTGCCCGCACGGCGCCGATGGTGGGAGTGACAGCCGCGACTCGCACCGTCGGGGTGCTGTCCGCGATCATCTGCTCGCGGATCGGACGCGATGGGCCACCCTCTGGCTCCATTGCGCCACGTGCTGGGTTGCGAACCGCAGGGCGTTCTGGCTGATCGTAACCAGCATCTTCATATTCGTAAACGCCCGCGTCCTCTTCATCGTCGTAGAGACCGAGATATACAGCAGCTTTGCGTAAGACCGACATGGTGGTTGCCTCCTCGGCAGTGACCTTAGTTTCGCGCGGGCGCAACGCTCGGTCGCGGACCAAATATTGCGGTACCGACTCGCACGACCGTCGCGCCGCACGCAATCGCGGTTTCGAAATCGTTGGTCATCCCCATCGACAAATCGCGCAGCTGCAATTCCGCAGCGATGTCTCGCAGGAGCCCAAAGCAAGCAGCGCTGTCTGGTCCGGCTGGCGGAATGCACATCAAGCCCTCAACCCGCAAGCCCGCGCTCGTCGCAATGTTCAGCAACCCGGCGACTTGATCGGGATCGCAACCAGCTTTTTGGGCTTCTCGCGCAACGTTGACTTCCAGCAGTACCCGTGCACCGGGGCTGCGCTTGGCAATTTCCAGCACCAACGCGTCGCGGTCGATCGTGTGCCAGCGCTCCACGACGTCACTGAGGATGCGAACTTTATTGGTCTGCACCGCACCGATCATGTGCCACTGGATATCGCTCGGCAGCGCCGCGGCCTTGCGGACCAACTCCTGCGCGCGGTTCTCGCCGAAGCACCGTTGCCCCATCGCGTAGGCAGTTTCGATGGCTTCAATCGTCGCGGTCTTGCTGACCGCGACCAATTGAATGTCCGAAGGAGAACGACCAGCCTTGATCGCGGCCGAGTGGATTCGTTCCTGGATCTGTTGCAGGCACCGCGCGATCAGATCGCCGTCGGCGCCCGCATGGGCCGGTTGGGTCAGCGCAAAAACTCCGGGACATCGAAGTCGTCGTCGCTGCCGAGATCCAGCGCGTCGTCGCCAAGGATCGACTCTTCTTCCTGCAGGTCTTTTCGAAGCCCGAGGTCTGCGGAGCCACGGTTCTTTCCCGTTTCGCCTTCGAAACGATCAAAGCCGGCAGCAATCACTGTGATGCGAACTTCGTCGCCGAGCGAATCATCGATGACGGTTCCGAAGATGATGTTCGCATCGGGATGCGCAGCTTGGGCAATGATTTCGGCGGCTTCGTTAATTTCAAAGAGCCCAACATCGCTCGGGCCCGTGATCGTCATCAAAATGCCGCGGGCGCCTTCGATGCTCGCTTCGAGCAAAGGACTGGAAATCGCGCTGCGCGCGGCGGCGACGGACCGGCCATCGCCTGATGCGTTGCCGACGCCCATCAGCGCGCTGCCAGCGTTGGTCAAGATCATCTTGACGTCGGCAAAATCGGTGTTGATCAACCCTGGTGTCGTGATCAAATCGGTGATGCCTTGCACGCCCTGCAAGAGGACTTCATCGGCCATCCGAAAGGCGTTGAGCATCGTCGTTTTGGCGTCCGAGACTTGCAGGAGGCGCTCATTCGGAATGATGATGATCGTGTCGACTTTTTCTTTGAGTTTCTGGATACCTTGCTCGGCTTGCACCGAACGGCGGCGCCCTTCGAAACCAAACGGCCGAGTCACGACCCCGATGGTGAGCGCGCCGAGGCTCTTGGCGATTTCAGCGATTTCGGGAGCAGCTCCCGTACCGGTCCCGCCGCCTTTGCCCGCGGTGATGAACACCATGTCGGCGCCTTTGAGCACCTCTTCGATTTCCGCCCGGTGTTCCTCTGCCGCGAGCCGACCGACTTCCGGATCCGATCCGGCGCCAAGCCCGCGGGTCAGTTGGCGGCCGATATCGAGTTTTACATCGGCGTCCGACAACAGCAGGGACTGCGCGTCGGTGTTGACGGCGATGAACTCGACGCCTTTGAGTCCGGCATCGATCATTCGGTTAACGGCATTACAGCCACCACCACCGACGCCGACGACCTTGATCACGGCGAGGTAGCTCTGCGGGGAGCCAAGCATGAGATTTCTCCTGTGTGCACTACGGAGCGCCCGACTTCGGTCAACCCTCAACCTCACCTTGAGATTTAGAGTTATGTAAACCTACGGTACGCATTGAGACTCTACCGGATTCGCGTACTGATTTCAATCAAAGAACGAAAAGAGTCGCTCTGACCTGGTCTGATAAACGTGTCAGCAGCCGGCGACGGGAGCAGAAACGGTGCTGACATCGACGTATTTCGTGCAACCGTTTGCTTTGCTGAGCACTGCTTCCGCGGTCCTCAGTTTCAAGTCGAGCTGTTGCAGCTCCCCCAACCGGATTTCTATCGTCCTCAGCCGCACAACAATTCCGCTGCCGTCGCTGATATCGATCGAACGAAGTTCAGCGCGCATCGAGTCTGGCAAGGCGGCGGCGAGGGCGCCGATGCCAACAGGACGGATGTCTTCACCATCGCGAGGCAATGCCACGAAACCGGTCACACGCACCATTCCCCGAGGCGTGTGGCTGCGATGTTCGAGCACCCGCCCATTGCTCGCGATGAGCGCAACTTCGTGCGGTGCGACTGCAACCGCAGCCGGAGTTAGTTCAACAATTCGCAGTCGCAGCCGGTTCGGAAATTCGCGGTCCACGGCGACGCTGCCAACGTACGGCAGCGCGAGAATCCGCTGCTCGATCGCGCTCGTATCCAGGGCGACCATGGAGTCTCCGCGCGCCGCCGCAACGCGCCGTACTTCATCCTGGCGGCCGAGACTCACGCCAACAACATCGATCGCTCGGACATTAAAGATCCCCGACTTCGCGACGACCGCGCCGACCAAGGCCAACACGATGATCGCGACGATAATCAACTGTTTGTGAGATCGCTCGCGAAACGCCGCTCGCGCCACTGACTCGCGCCGCTCGACAAAGCGCCGATCGATCGCCGGACCGTCGGCTTCGATGAAGATGTCGTCGAGTTCGATCCCGACGTCGGCGTATGCCGTGCCCTCCAGGATGTCGTCGTTCGCACTTGTTGAGTGACCGGAGCGAATGAGCGTGCGCATCCCGTTCATGTTGTCAGTTCCTCGATGTAGTTGTGTGGATACCCAATGAGACGCACTTCGGTTTGCAGCCGAATTCCGTGGGCCTCAAATACGCGTCTGCGGACGTGACTGATCACCGCAACGATGTCGGAGGCGAGCGCGCCGGGTTCGGCTTGAATGAAGTTGGCGTGTTTGGCGCTCACGACCGCACCACCCACCGTGAAGTCTTTCAAGCCTGCCGATTCGATCAAGCGTCCGGCGGAATCGCCAGGTGGGTTCGTGAACACCGAGCCCGCGTTGGCACCACCCGGCTGGTGTTCTCGGCGCCAGCGAACGATCTCATCGACCCGAGCCAAGCATTCCGGCACCGGTTCCGCCGCCACTGCAAACGATGCCGCAAGCACGACCTCACGCTCGCCAACATTGGAGTGTCGATAGGTTAATGCAAGGTCTTCGACTTCGACTTCGCGTACTTGCCCATCGTCGAGACTCATCAGGGTTGCGGTTCGCAACACATCACCGGTCTCGCGACCATGGCCACCGGCATTCATCCTTACCGCACCACCGACCGATCCTGGAATGCCGACAAAAAATTCCAGCCCACCGACACCAATCGATGCCGCTCGTCGAGCGAGCTTTGGCAGCGCGAGTGCGGAACCGGCACGCACCACACCGAAGTGCGTCGGGCTCTCGCCGCGGCTGATTCCGGAGACTTCGAACTCGTCGAAACCTGAACGCAGTAACACGACCACTCCATCGAATCCGGCGTCGCTTACCAACAGGTTGGAGCCGCGCCCAACCACCAATACTGCGACGTCTGATGTCAAGGCGGCGGCCACGAAGGCCAGTTCATCGCTGCTTCGAGGTTCGACAACCACAGCAACCGGCCCCCCAACCCTCCAGGTGCAGAGGTTGCTCGCGGGCATCGAGCGAACGTAAGGCACCCGCTCCCCGATCGCGGCCACAAATCGCCGCACCCATTGCGGCTCGCCGTTATCCACGACGACGGCTCTCATTCGCCCAGAGCGCATGGGCATCGGTGATCGTGCCACAACCCAGGGTCACGATGACATCGCCGGGCTGCCCGACTCGCCACGGAAGGTCGGTGAGTTGATGCCAATCGGGCAAGTATTCCAACGCGACCGCGGGCGTCGCCGACCGCACCGACTCGACCACAATTGTCGCGTCGACTCCCGCGATCGGCAGCTCGAAAGCCGGATCGAGTGCCGTCACAACGACGATGTCCGCGGCCTTCAGCGCCGCTCCATAGTCGCCACCGTGCGCAGCGATCCGCGTGTATCGATGCGGTTGACACACTGCGATGACCCGCCGCCACCCGCCCTCACGAGCCCGGGCAATCGTCGTGGCAATTTCGGTTGCAGTGTGGGCATAGTCGTCGTAACAATCGACTCCGTTGTAGCTTCCGCGAAATTCGAATCGCCGGGCAACCCCACGAAAGCCTTCCAAACCATTGACGGATTCGCGCCACGATAGGCCGAGCGCACACGCGAGCGTCGCGGCGCCCAACGCGTTCGTTGCCATGTCGCGGCCTCGGACCGCGAGTTCGACGGCGACTGCCTCCCCTTGCGGATCGAGGCAAACAATGCGGGTTCCGAGCGTTGTCGGCTCGTAGCTCGCGATGCGAAATTGCGCGGCCGCGCCAAATCCATACGTGGTGGCGTCCGGGCGAGCAGTTTGCAACCCGAGGCTCTCGGGATCATCGGCACACAGCACGACCGACCCTTGACATTGCTGCACGAACTCAACGAACCCGAGTCGCAATCGCGCAAAGCTGTGGTCCCAGTGTTCGAGATGATCGGCTTCGAGGTTCGTGACCAGCACGGCATTGCGGTCGAATGCGAGAAACGATCGATCACTTTCGTCGCCTTCAACCACGATCCAATCGCCCGCAGGATTGAAGCAGGCGTTCGTAGCCAAACTGGTCGCGGTGCCGCCAATAAAGAAGCTCGGATTCCAACCCGCGTGAGACAAAATTTCGGCAAGCATCGAAGATGTGCTCGTTTTGCCGTGGGTACCCGAAACGACGGCAGCATTGGCTTTCGTGGAGCAGATCGGCTGCATCATCTGCGAGCGATGTAGTCGCTCAATACCGAGTTCTGCGGCCCGGATGAGCTCCACGTTGTCGAGCGCGACTGCTGTCGAGTAGACGATCGCATCGGCGTCGATCGGCACGTTTTCGGCCGAGTGTCCGATGCTGACCGCAACGCCGAGCGCGCTGAGTTTGTCTGTGGTCTCGGTTGCGCGGATGTCGCTGCCTGAAACCTGGTGACCGAGCTGCACGAGATACCGAGCGATACCGCTCATCGCCGCACCACCGACCGCCACGACATGCACTCGTCGTGGCGTACTGAGATCGAAACCAGTCATCGCGGCCGACTCACCGTCTCGGCCAAATTTGCGACCGCAACCGCAGCATTCGGATTCGCAAGTTCGCGACCCGCAGCGCTCATCGCTTCCAAAGCTTCGCGATCGAGTAACAGTCCGTCGCAGAGTGCCGCAATCCGTTCGACCGTGCAGTCCTTTTCATCGACCATGACGGCAGCGCCATGATCGGCCATCGCTTGCGCGTTGGCGTGTTGATGACGTTCGGTAGCGCCAGGCCACGGGACGACAATGGCGGGCATTCCCGTCGCCGCGAGTTCGGCCACACTGCCGCCGGCGCGCGTAATCATCAGCGATGCTCGCGAGTACAACGCGGGCATATCGTGTTCGTACTCAACCAGTTTGTACTCAAGCTGATCACCGGCGCGTCGAGTTTCGTCGAGCACCGAACGGCACTGCAAAAACGATCGGTTTCCCGAAACGTGGTGGATTGCAATGTCGTCGCGATCGCGCCAACGCTCGAAGAGCCCCAATGCAGTCGTGTCGAGGATCGCCGCGCCGAGCGAACCACCGACGAACGCGACCAACGGCGGCGATTCTGGACGACGACGAACCGCGACCACTTCAGGCCGAACTGGATTACCTGTGAACGTCGCTCCGGCCAACGGTGTCGCCGGCACTGAGACCGCGGCATGGCTCCCCCAGTGCACTGCAAGCCGATTCGCAAGGCCTGGAAACGCGTTTTGTTCGTGCACGACAACCGGGATGCGCCGGAGCCGGGCCGCCGCGATAATGGGCAGCGTCACGTACGCGCCGAACCCAAGTACGACCTGTGGTTGATATCGAGACAGCAGGCGCCACGATTGTACAAACGACTGCCATGCCTTGAATACCACCACGAGATTCGCGATCGTCAACCTCCGTTGCAAACCATGCCCGAGTGCGACAAGGTCGTAGTCGTATCCCGCGTTTCCAATCGCTCGGGTCGACATCGGCCGCGACTCGGTCACAAAACGAATGGTGGTTCGCTCGTGCCCCAACGCAACCAAGGCGTCGGCGACGGCGATGCCCGGATAGATATGCCCTCCGGTACCTCCTGCGGCGATGATCGCAAACGCGCGCTCGGGCGCGATGGTCATACGCCGGGGGCCGGGCGCAGCCCGTGCGAACGCCGCACCGCGGGATGGGCAAAGGATTGCACTGGCGCAGGGAGCCGGCATTGCCGAGCAATATTGGCCAGAATTCCGACGGCGCCCATGAGCACCACCAGCGAAGTTCCACCCGCCGAGATGAAGGGCAACGGGATGCCGGATACGGGAGCGAATCCTGCCACCATCGCGACGTTGATGAATGTCTGTCCGCTCACCCAGGTTGTGATTCCGGCTGCGACCAACATGCCGGATCGATCAGGAGCGCGCAACGCGACCTTGCAACCCAGTACCGCGAACAAGCCAAAGAGTCCGAGCACAAACACGCAACCGGCAAGGCCCATCTCTTCACCAATAATCGCGAAAATGAAATCGGTGTGCGCGGCAGGCAAGAACAGCCATTTGGCATGACCATTGCCCAAACCAACTCCGAACCAGCCACCGTTACCCAACGCGATCAATGATTGTTTGATCTGATAGCCCGTGCTCATTGGATCTTTTTCAGGATGCAAGAATGTCATCAAGCGTTCAAACCGATAGGTAGCAACAATCGACAAGATGTAAATCGCAAAGCCTTCGCCGAGCGCCAAGAAGCCGAGCTGCCGTTTCGGTATCCCCGCGGCGAACAACACGCCGGCGGCAATCAGTGAGATTTCAATCGCGGTGCTCAGATCGGGTTCGAGCATGACTAACCCGCACATCGCGCCCATGATGATCAGCACTGGCAGCAACACCCGGCGCCAGTCGTTGATGTACTGGGCGCGTTTCGAAAGCGTTCGGGCCGCGAACATGAGCAGTACCAACTTGGCGAACTCACTCGGCTGGAATCCGATTGAACTTGCACCGCCGATCCAACGGCGAGCATTCCCCGTTTCGTGACCAACTCCGGGGAACAACACAATGATCAGACTCAGTAATACCAGTACCAAAAGGTGGGGCGAATACCGCAGCCATACGCGGTAATCGATGCGAGCACCGAATACAAACGCGACGAGGCCGATCCCCGCAAACATCAGCTGACGGTTGAACAGATACCACGCCGAAGCGTGTTTATTGATCAACATGACGGACGATGCCGACAGCACCATCACCAGACCGATCAACGTGAGGCCACCGACCACGAGCGCGATCGTCCAGAACAGTGGCGCTCCATCTCGGGTCGCTTGCGGGAACGCAACTTTGCGCCAAATCCGCGATACCAATTGCTTCACGATGCTGTCTGCTCCCGCTGGATAAACGCTTCTACGTTTGCGATGAAATCGTCGCCGCGCGCCGTGTATCCGGCTTCGTACATATCGAACGACGCGCAACCGGGCGACAGCAGTACAACATCGCCAGGCTGGGCCATTCGCGATCCTGCCGCGACCATCTCAGACATCGATTTTGCTGCGACAACCGGCACGACATTGTGAAATGCGGCTTGGATATCCGCCGTGGCGGCGCCGAATGCAACCACGCCCCGTAAGCGGCTCGCTATGGATCGCAAGGATCCGAGGTCCAGGCCCTTGTTCAAGCCGCCGGCGAGCAGCACAACTGAATCAAAGGACTCGACGGCGCGTAATACTGCGTGCGGATTCGTAGCCTTCGAATCGTTGTAATACTTCACTCCTTGATTCTCGCCGATGAATTGCACGCGGTGTGGGAGCGTTTCATAATTTTTCAGCGCGCCAACAAAATCCTCGACCGGAATTTCGCGACCCAATTGCGAACAGATCGCTCGCGCGGCTGCGGTTGCGACCAAGGCATTCGTCAGATCGTGCGGGAGCGCTCGGTGGAGGTCGTCGACCGCGACAATTGGTGATCCGTGATGAGTCAGCACAGCATCGTTCACGGACCAATCAGCCTCGCGAGCGATACTCACAGTTTCGATATGTCCGCGAAGTTGTTGGGAACCCAGCAGCACGATGGGGTCATCGATATTGAGGATGGCAGTATCGGAATCGTCTTGGTTGGCGAACACTTTTCGCTTTGCATTGATATACGCGTCGAAGGTTCCGTGCCAGTCGAGGTGATCCTCGGCGATGTTGAGCAGAACTGCAACACTCGGCTGCCATGCCGTCGTCGTGAATTCCAGTTGGAAGCTCGAGACTTCTGCGATCATGACATCCGCGGTGGTACCGACGAACGACACCAATGGAGTGCCAATGTTGCCTCCAACCGCGACATTGAGACCAACCGATCGCAACAATGCAGCGATCATTTCGACGGTCGTGGTTTTGCCGTTTGTTCCTGTGACCGCGATCATCGGCGTGCGCAATGCTTGCGCGGCGATGTCGATTTCGCTGCGCACTGGCACATCCGCGGCACGCGCCGCAACGATGCAAGCGTGGTTGGGTTTCACTCCGGGGCTAGGAACAACGAGTGCCGAGGCAGATACCAGTTCGGCGAGACGCTTCGCCGACGGAGCGATCTCCACCGTAGCGCCGAGCCGCAACGCACAGCTACGCCGTTCAGCGACCGCGGCCGACTCCGGCCCGTCGTCGATGATGACGACCGCCTCACCCCGCGCAACGAGGAACTCGGCCACGGCAACGCCGGTCTTGGCGAGACCAACAACCAGCGTGAACGGCGCGCTAATTAGTGACTCCAGGTATCCGCAGGAAATCGGCGTAGAACAATCCCAATCCGAGCACGGCACAGGCTCCCGCAAACACCCAAAACCGAACGGTAACCGTGGTTTCGGGCCATCCCAGCAGTTCAAAGTGATGGTGGATCGGCGACATTCGCAAAACCCGTCGTCCGAAACCGCGAAACGAAATCACTTGCGCGATCACCGACAACGTCTCGATCAGACACAAACCCGCCAGTATCGGCAACAACAATTGGGTGTGGGTCAGTAACGCCAAGCCTGCCATTCCGCCACCGATGGCCATCGAACCGGTGTCGCCCATAAAGATCCGAGCGGGTGCCGCATTCCACCATAGAAATCCAGTACAACCACCAACCATTGCCGCCGCGACTGCCATCAGATCGAGCGCGTGTGCAGGCAACACCGTGTAGGGATATACCAACATCCGACCGTCGTGGCGAAACGTTCCGTAGTGGCGAAATTCCCAAAATGCAATGATCGCATAGACCCCGAAAACCAACACGGAAGTCCCTGACAGCAGGCCGTCAAGGCCATCGGTGAGATTCGCGGCGTTCGTAGTGGCCATAATCATCGCCACGGCCAACGCGATGAATCCCCACTCATGCAAATCGATATTGAACTCATGGGTAAACGACAATTTGGTCGATACGCCAGCCCAATGCACCGCCAAGTAGGCGAACACAAACGCCACGCCAAGTTGACCTATGAGCTTGCCGCGTTTGCGTAAACCAAGATTGCGTTCGTGTTTGATGCCGAGGTAGTCGTCGAGAAATCCGATCACCATGCATCCGAGGATCAGGGCGACCAACAAGAGGCCCGAGGTTGAAAATTTGAACGAGCCCCGACGAATATGCGCGAACGCATAGCCGACAAACGCGCCGAGCACGAGGGTGATGCCGCCCATCGTCGGGGTGCCGACTTTTGCGACGTGCGGGTGTTCGGTGGGGCCATCATCGCGAATTCGTTGGCCGACTGAATTCGCTCGCAGCCACCGGATCAGAAACGGCGTGGAAAACACGGTGAAAACAAAGCCACCCAACAGCGCGAGAAAGAGTGCGATCATGTGACTTCGACCGCGAGGGTTTCGCCAAATGCACCGGCAAGGGCTTCAAGGCCAACCGCGCGGCTTGCTTTGATCAACACGACATCGCCGGGCTCCGCAAATTCTTGCAGTATTCGTTGGGCTTCTACGGCGGTTTCCACGCACAGCACCGTAGTGAGCCCCGCGGCGGAATTCGCGATCCACTGCCCTTCGACTCCCACGCAAATGGCGGCATCAATTTTCGCGTCCTGCAAAAGACCTCCGATCCTGCGGTGTTCGGGTTCCGAACGTTCACCGAGTTCGCGCATTGCACCGAGCACCGCGACGCGTCGACCCGTTGTTGAAGCGGCAGCCAGCGCATGGATCGCGGCGGCCATCGATGTTGGGTTCGCGTTATATGCATCGTTGATGATCGTGTAGCCAGTCGCGGTCGTGAGGAGTTCCATTCTCCATTGCGCAGCCGAAGCATCGGCTAGGCCTGCGACGGCATCGTCGAACGCGCATCCACCCAACGCGGCAACGCATACGGCCATCGCCGCATTGACTGCTTGGTGTGCACCGCGCAACGCAACGACACCGGTCGCGGTCCCCCAGGGCGAGGCAATGCGAATCGTCGGTCGCAACCCGGCATCGATGCCAAGAACCTCAACGAAAACCTCGGCTGAGTCCCACGTGGTCTCCGAAACCGTAAGCACGTCACACTTCGCCCGGTGCGCGAGCGCCTGCGCAAACGGACCCTCGCCGCAAATCGCGGTGCCGTTTTTGGGCAGCGCAGCGAAGAGCTCACCCTTCACCGCTGCGATGCCCTCGGGACCACCAAGATGTTCTGCGTGGGCCATGCCAATATTCGTGATGACCCCAATTGATGGTGATGCAATTTCGCAGAGATCGCTGATGTTGCCCGCGAACCGCGCGCCCATTTCCAATACCAAAACTTCAGTGTCGGGCGAAGCACTGAGCACCGTCGTCGGCAATCCAATCTCGTTGTTGAAGGATGCAACATTCGCATGGACGCGACGACTGTTTTGCACCGCGCCAACGACGAGATCTTTGGTAGATGTCTTACCCGTCGAACCAGTAATGCCCACCACAACCGCACCGTCGAGGTAGCTGCGACGAGCGTACGCGGCGATGTGACCCATCGCGGTCAGCGTGTCGGGTACGACCAGAACTGCGGTGCTGCCGCGTGGATCCACAGCTGCGATATTCACGGTTGGGAGCGCGGCCGCATCGATCAACACCGCGGCTACTCGGTGATCACACGCGTCGCGGAGAAACGCGTGGCCGTCTCGTTCGGAACGCAATGCAACGAAACAGGATCCCACGGCTGCCGTGCGAGAATCGTTCGCAAAGCCCTCGACGAGTGTTAGGGGATCACCGACCAACAGCTCGGCACCACTTGCGGCCACGAGCTCCTCTACCCGAAGCTTCATCGCAGGCCTTCGAGCACGGCCCGAGCCACAACGCGGTCGTCGAATGCCAGGACGTCGGTTCCTATCGTCTGGGTTGTCTCATGGCCTTTGCCCGCGATGATCACGATGTCGTTAGGCGCGGCGTTCGCGATAATCGTTTCAATCGCCGTTCGCCGATCCAGTTCCACATGCGGTCGTTGAGCCACAGTTTCGATGCCACGCAACGCGTCCGCAGCAATGGCTTCGGGATCCTCGCTGCGTGGATTGTCCGAGGTCAGTACGGCAACATCGGCGCCGTTCGCAACGGCACGAGCCATCAACGAACGCTTCGACGAATCGCGATCGCCACCACAGCCGTAGAGCACTCGCAATTGGGCGCCTTCATTCAGTAGGGGCCGCATTGTTGCCATAATCGTCGAAAGGGCGTCGGCCGTGTGCGCGTAGTCGACGAACACATTGCGCTCAACTCCATGAACCTGAATCCGTTCCAATCGCCCCGGAACTCCGCCAAAATTTTCGAGCCCGGATTGGAGAGCGTCGAGATCCTTGCCGATTGCAAGTTGCGCCGAAATCGCACAAAGCACGTTTTCGACGTTGAAGGCACCAACCAATGGCACCTCCATGTGGCGTGGCTTAGATACTCGGCGGCCGAAGATGCGAAAGGTTGTACCCGAAACCGACGACTCGATCAAGTCGGCCGCGACCGAACTATCACGAGTGCCGTAGCTCCAAACTTCGGCATGGCGGGATCGGGACAATTCAATGAGCTTGGCGCCAAATTCATCCGCCGCATTCAGTACGACCACATCGCCATACGTACCGTCGAACAGGCGCGCTTTCGCGTTCGCATATTCGGACCGATTCCGGTGATAATCGAGGTGATCATGACCAAGATTGGTCAAACACACGGCCGCGAAATCCGTGCCCGCGACGCGCCGCTGATCAAGCGCGTGCGATGACACTTCCATCGCGACATCAGAAACACCCGCCGCGACCATCTCGCCCAAAAGCGCCTGGAGGTCGCACTGATTCGGAGTCGTGTGCGTTGACGGGATGATCGATGTTGCAAAACGGGTTTCAATCGTGCCGATCAGGCCGGATTCAACTCCTGCGGATCGGCTCATTCCTTCGACGAGATACGCGACCGTAGTCTTGCCGTTCGTGCCCGTAATGCCAACAATATTTAGATGACGCGACGGATTCCTGTGCAGTACAGCCGCGAGCTGACCGGTAGCGACCCTCGTGTCCTCCACGACAATTTGCGGTATTGCGATTGGAAGTTCGGCTTGCACGAGCAGCGCGGTAGCTCCCAGTGCGACGGCTCGGGCCGCGTATTGATGTCCGTCGGTCGCAACGCCTTGAATGCAACAAAACAACGAGTTTTCGCGCACGCGCCGAGTATCGCATTCCACGGCGATGATCGGTGGAACTGCTTGCAATTCGCCAACCAGTGCACTCGGCACAACCGATGAACGTTCCAGCATCTCGGCCAGCGCAATGGGCATCGCTACGGGCCCGAAGCGCGAGTGGATACCGAAGACTTCGCGTGGGCAGCGGTGGTACCGGGCACTGCCTTGGACGAATTCTTGTACCTGGCTGACGTCGTTGGCGTGGTCGATGCCTTGACCGGCGGCCCAGATTTCGACGGTGTCTGTGACACTGAGATTGTCGTGGAAGTTACAGCCGTCGCAGTAGTCGTCGTTGAAGCGGCCGGCGGGTTCAGCGCGGCTTGTTTCGCGGCAAGGATGCGCGCGAGCTCGTCGCGGTGTGGCACGGTGCAGCGGGCACCGATGCGACGAGCATGATCGCGAGCGATATCGAACTGCGTCGGGATACCTGGACGCACATCGTTTGGAGCAACTTGCATACGTTGCAATGCAATCGCCATCACTTCGTTAAACACGGGTGCTGCTGCCTTGCCGCCGTACTGTTCAGACGGATCGTCGAGTACCACCATTACCGCGACACGCGGCGCGGCCGCTGGCGCGAACCCCACGAACGACGCGTAATAGGCGCTGTTTGAACTGCGCTTTTTCACGGTACCGGTTTTGCCAGCAACGTCGTAGCCCTGAACTGATGCACACACACCCGTTCCTTCGGTGACGACGTTTTTCAGCATCGATCGCATCGCCTTCGCGGTATCGGCCGAGACCACTCGCACTCCTTCTTGCACCGCGGTCGGGTGCACCTTGCCGGCGGCGTCGGTCATCGAAAGGGCCAATCGTGGAGTAACTGGGATCCCTCCACGAGCAATGGTCGCGTAGGCATCCAGCACTTGCACGGGCGACGCGATCGCGCCGTAACCGAAGGCGCCACTCTTGAGTCCAGAATCGCCGTAGCGATCGACGGGAACCAAACGCCCAGTCGCTTCACCCGGGAAGTTCAAACCGGTTGACCGACCAAAGCCAAACCGAGTCAACCATCGATCAAATTCAGCAGGCGTACGCGAGCATTGCTGCGCGATCATCGCGGTTCCGACGTTCGAAGAATGCGTGAGGATGTCGCGCGCAGTCCATGATTCTTCCGGATGACGTTCGTCGTCGGTGATCAGAAACGGTCCGTTTTTCATCGTGCGGGGAACCAAAAACCTTGCTTGCGGCGTGATGCATGACGTTTCTAGCGCTTGCGAAATCGCGACAATTTTCATCACCGAACCGGGCTCGTAACCCATCACTGCCGCTTCGTTGCCTTGCGACGCCGTTGAAACGTGAGGGCCACTGCGGTTCAAACCATCGGTCACGCTCGCCATCGCCAAAATATCGCCGGTAGCAACGTCGGTGACCGTCACGCTGCCGCCTCGCGCTCCCTGCGCACGAACTTGATCCACCAATATCTGTTCCGCGTGATACTGAATTCCACTATCGAGTGTGAGATTCACAGTGTCGCCCGAGCGCGCGGGGATATTGCGTTGTTCGGATCGCGGAATCGCGACTCCGTTGACGTCGTGATCGGCAACCAAAACACCAGGGCGACCGCGCAACTTTTGGTCGAACATGAATTCCACACCCGCGGATCCTTCGTTGCCGAACTCCGTGGTTTGGATCCCGCCCATGATCGAAGCCGCAAGCTGCCCCGCGGGATAATCCCGACGCGGCTGTGGCTCGACGACGATGCCAGGAAAGTCCATTTCCTTAATGATTTCGGCGGTATTCGCATCTACCGATGCCGAGATGACGCGGTACCGCCGCCATTTGCCGTTCTTGAGTTTCTCGGCTTTGAGCAGCTCAAGGAGGCGCTCCTCTTCGATGCCGAGCACCGGCGCGAGCGCATGCGCGTAATAGGGAGCGTTGTCGACATGCTGCGGATCGACCACGACCTGGTCTGCGGGAACATCATTGGCCAACACGGTGTCGTAGCGATCGCGGATTGCGCCGCGGCTGGCAGCAATCGTGTTCGAACCCAACGATTGGCGCTGTGCGGCTTGTTGCCAGTGCGGGCCTTGCACAATCTGCACGTTCACTAATCGGGCACACAAAAGCCCGAGCATCAGCAACACGACCCCCACCAACACGGCCATCCGAGATCGGTCTCGTTTCGCGGTCGCCAACTGGTGATCGACCACGACAAGGCGAGCATTACCCGTTCGAGTAGTGCGCGTCTTATGGGACCCAGTCACAACCTTCGAGTTGGGTGTGCGATGGGCTTGCGCGGGCTGCTGGCGAGTGGGATGACTCGCTCGGCCAACATTGATTTCATCGCGGCGATCGTCGCGAACCCGCCGAAGCGTTTCATTCGGTGCTGGTGGTGCAACGCGGCCCTGGGGCGCGCGTACGGCCTGACTCGTACGCCGCCCCTCGGGGGCCCGCGCCGGCGGAACTTTTGTCTCAGTGCGTCGCAGCACCTGAATCCTTTGCAGAACGGGGCGGCACAGTGCCGGTGGAAGGGGTTCGAGAAATATTGCCCGATGGCGACTTGGTAATCGGTGATGCTTCTACGGTCACTACCTCCACTCGTTCGGGCTGTTGCAGTCCGAGAGCATTCGCGCGCGGCACGATCCACTCCCCCGAGGACTTACGAGCAAATTCGTCCTTCAATTGCAGGTTGCGCTGCTGTTGTTGGGCCAGGCTGACCTGCATATCTCGCAGCCCGTATTGATTCTGCGCCATGTGAACATGCATCGAAACGACTGCGAACACGCTCGCGAGCAGCACAGCGCCACTCACAGCTCCGATCAGCAACGATCGCCGCTGGCGGGCCGACTGAGCATCCGCGACTGCTTCGAGTGCGGCCCGTCGATTTGGTACTTGAGGCTGCGGCGCGTCGGGCGATGCGACCGCGGCGCGACTCGATCGAACTCCGGGCTCGGCCATTACGAAACCAGTTTTTCGGCCACGCGGAGTCGAACGCTTTCCGACCGCGGGTTCATAACGAGTTCGTCGGGTTGCGGTCGCAGCGCTTTGCGAGTGACGAGTTTCATGAGTGGCTGTCGGGCGTGCACGATTGGCAACTTCGCGACCGCGTGATCCGAACGACCGTCGTCGGACCATTCCCGCATGCGTTGTTTCACCATGCGATCTTCGAGGGAGTGGTACGCCATCACGAGTACGCGACCGCCCGGCCCGAGGAGATGCACAGATTCGTCGAGGCCGTCGGCGAGGTTCGGAAGCTCACGGTTGACTTCCATGCGAATGGCTTGGAACGTGCGCTTTGCGGGATGCCCACCGGTGCGGCGGGTAGCCGCGGGGATCGCGTTCGTAATGATCGTTGCCAACTCCCCCGTTGTTGCGACCGGACGCGCGACCACAATCGCGTGCGCGACACGGCGGGCAAACCGTTCTTCGCCGTATCGGGCGATCAACGATGCGAGTTCGGATTCTTCATATTCGTTGACGACGGTCGCGGCCGTGAGGCTCTGGCGGGAATCCATGCGCATGTCGAGCGCGACGTCGTAGCGATACGAAAAGCCACGTTCGGCGTGATCGAGTTGGGGGCTAGAAACGCCGAGATCCATGAATACTGCCACAACTGTCTCCTGCCGTTGCCCGACTGTTTGTCGCCCAACCGCGTGTTGGCGAACCGCGTATTGCTGAACCGCGTCGCGCAGCTGGCCGAACTCTTGATGTACGAATGCGACTCGATCGCCGAAACGAGCGAGATGCTCTTTTGCTGCCGTGAGCGCAAAGGCGTCGCGATCAATACCGAGCAGTTTGCAATCGGGACGCGCGTCGAGAAGAAGACCAGCATGGCCTCCGCCTCCCAGCGTGCAGTCGACAATCAAACCCGGAGGAACCGGCGCGAGAAGTTCAACAACCTCCCTGGCCATCACCGGAAGGTGCGTGAACTCAGCCACGATGCCCCTCGTATTGTTCGCGAGTCGTTGCCCGCACGACTAGACCGAGCTCGAGCCCCCCGATCGACAAATAGCCGCCGGGTTGTCTCTCCCAAGGTCGGCACAGCTGAAAGGCGGGCGGAGTAGGGCCAAACCAACCGTGTGACCGGGGAGCTCGAGCAGGGTCCAAGCGTTTACGGACCTCGGAAAACTTCGATGCCGCGCTCTGAATGCAGCATCGCGGTTCCCTCTCCTTTCCTTCGCGCATAATCGTCGGGATTCCATATTTCGATGTGATCAAACTGGCCTGCGAGCACAACGTCGCCGTCGAGGTTCGCGAACTCCCGAAGATGCGTCGGGATGGCGATGCGGCCCTGCTTGTCGGGCACGACATCGGTCGCCGACGAGAAAAACGACAGCGTCATGAATCGTTCGCTCTCGCCACGCTGCGAGACTGAGCGCACACGTTCGGCTACCTGCATGAACTCTTCGGGGTCAAAGACCGCCAAACAGCCACTCGAATATTCCGTCACGTAAGCACCCCCCTCGAGCGCGTTCCGCCATCTTGCTGGAAGAATCACCCGGCCTTTGTCGTCCAGCGAATGTGTTGATCGTGAGAGAAACACTGCGCTGCACCACCGGACCGAACAAAACCTAAAAACACGAACCTAAAAAGCTTGACCAGAAACCTCAAGCGAAAAACTTGACGAGAAAACTTGCTTGTTGATACCGAAATCACTTGTTACCGAAATCACTTGTTACCGATGTCGCTTGTTACCGATGTCACCATACACCCCCACTTCGCGCCATGCAACCCCCTTTTTCACCAAACATTTCCCTCAACACCCCCAAAATGGCTTTCCAGAGCTTTTCGTGCGGATTCCGCATGGAAAAGCTCCGGGAAAGACGGCCCCGGGGTGGTGAGCACAGATTTTTTGGGCGGGCGGCGTTAGGCCGGGCTAGGCCACGGCGGCTTCGATACCGAGATATGGGTTCCAGCCGGGGTCGATCGTGCCGATGGCAGCAACGATCCACAACGATGCTGTGGGTGGCGCCGGTGGCCTGCGCAATTGCATCGTGCACTCGGACAACAACCGATCCTCTTTCGAGGAGTTGCAAGCCTTGCAGCACGCCACGACGTTGTCCCAGCAGTGGCGACCTCCACGGCTCTTGGGCACAACGTGATCGATATTTTCTGCCGGACGAGCGCAATATTGGCATCGGCCGTCATCGCGAATAAACACGGCCCGGCGCGACAACGGCACCGAGGTTCGGTAGGGCACGCGCACGTAATTGGTGAGACGAATCACGCTGGGTGTCGCGAGTTGCGTCCGTTCCGAATGAAACGCGCCAACACCGTGTTCGATCACTTCAGCTTTATCGCGCAGCACCAGCACAACGGCGCGGCGAATCGGCACGACGCACAGTGGTTCGAACGTGGCATTGAGCAACAGAGCCCGTGCCATTGCAGACCTCCCAAACGCGGGTTCGCCAGGAGTCTAGGAACGAAATGCTCAGTCTGCACGGGCATTTGTTGCCCGACACCATGTGAGGTAGGCGACAAGGTCCCGGCCTCGTGGCCGGCCAGAATGTCCGTACGCCGTCGCATAGCGGAAATTCATGTACTCGGCCGACGGAATCGGCAGAAACGGTGCGGTGCGCCACCAGCCGCTTTCAGCGCTGCGCGAGAGGAGCCGCAGCGCTACGGGCCAAAGCCACGGCCGCACTGCTACCGCCAGCGCGCTGAGCAACAATGCACTGCGAGAAACCGCTGGAGCCGCCGTGTAACGCATGGCGTTGCACGGTAGCGTGTCGATCTCGCCTATGGGGTGGGGATTGGAGCACGATGAATATCAGCGCGGGGGAAAACGGAGTGCGCGCCAGCAACAATGCGCCCTTCGAACTCAACGATTCCGAAGAGTTCAAAGCACTGTTCGAACTGCTCGCGAATCAGATCGAAGGCGTGTTGCGCGGCAAACGCCGCGCAATCCATCTCGCGCTCGTTTCGCTGTTCGCAGAAGGCCATCTGTTGATCGAAGATGTGCCCGGTGTCGGCAAGACATTGCTCGCCAAGGCCATCGCGCATTCGATCGGCGGAAGCTGGAAACGTGTGCAGTTCACGCCCGATCTGTTGCCCTCCGACGTGACCGGTATATCCATTTGGAATCGCAACACGAATGATTTCGAGTTCCGCGCTGGCGGCGTATTCGCGAACGTTGTACTCGCCGACGAAATCAACCGAGCTGCCCCAAAAACGCAATCCGCGTTGCTCGAAGCGATGGAAGAACGCCAAGTCACAGTTGATTCGATTACGCACCACCTCGAAGCACCATTCATGGTGATCGCTACCCAAAACCCGATCGAGCTCGAAGGCACCTATCCCCTGCCTGAAGCACAGCTCGACCGCTTCCTCATGCGGCTGCGTATTGGCTACCCGGAACGCGAAGCGGAACTTGCGATCCTCGACGCGCATGGCGAGGGAACGTTGTCCGCGGAAGCACTGACACCGATCACAACCCATCACGTCATTGCCAAATGGACCAAGCGACTGAACGGTGTCTTCGTGGCTCCCGAGATCAAGCGCTACATCGTCGAGATTGCGGACGCCACCCGTCACCATCGCGATCTGATGTTGGGCGTGAGCCCTCGCGGCGCGATCGGGTTGCAACGAGCATCGCGAGCGTTGGCTGCGAGTCTGGGCCGAAGTTACGTTGTGCCCGACGATGTGAAAGCGCTTGCGCCATCGGTGCTTGAACATCGTGTGGTGCTTGGCCCAGAAGCGCAGCTGCGATCCATCTCGACCAACGCCGTGATCACGTCGGTGCTCGACTCTGTAGCCGTGCCCGCCGACCGGCTCGCGAGGTAACTCGTGTCATTCACCCGCCGCGGTTGGGTGCTGTTCGCCAGTACGTTCGCAATCATTTTCGCGGCGCGCATGTTGGGCCTTGCTCAATTATGGGTCGTGGCGACAGCCGTCTGGCTGCTGCTCGCAGGCTGCTTCGTGTGGACGCAACATCACCACGTTGCGCTCGTGGCGATGCGCGACATTCCCGAACACTTGCACGTCGGCAGCATCGGGCGGGTCGATCTCACGGTTGTGAACCAAGGATCATCAGGATCACCGACCAGTGAATACGCCGATCAATTCGATTCAGGCGATCGGTCGGCGAGGTTCGCGCTCCAGCCCCTCGCTGCAGGCGAACAAGCCCGCGCCGCGTATCGGGTACCCACGCATCGACGAGGTCGCTTCCATCTCGGTCCCCTCATCGCCACTATCGGCGACCCCTTCGGGCTCGCGTCGAGATCCTGGACGGCAGCCAGCAGCCAAGAAGTTATCGTGCATCCCCGAATATTTGATGTGTTGGCCCTTCCGGAACTCAGCGGCAGCGGTGTCGATACAGAGTCGCGCGATATCTCGGGCCGTCCCGATACCGGCGGAGAATTCCACACCTTGCGCGATTATGCCGCGAGCGACGACTTGCGCCAAGTGCACTGGAAATCAACGGCGCGTCGCGGCCGACTCATGGTGCGCCAAGACGAATCACGCCGGCGGGCGCCCGTGACCGTCATGCTCGATACTCGTGCAATTGCGCACAACGAAGCATCATTTGAAGTAGCAGTAGAAGTCACTGCGTCGATCGTGACGGCGCTGGCACGAGATAGTCGCCCCTACGAAGTCATTACCACTGCGGGCGACACGCTCGGCCAACCGGGCCGCCGCTATCTCGGTAGCGTCCTGGATGAACTCGCCGTCGTGGAAGCGCACGCATCGAACCGAGTTGTGCCTGCATTGCGCGGCAATAAATCGCAGTCGGTCGTGGCAGTTATGGGTGAGCTTCACAGCGCAGATCACGCAGCCGTAGAGCTGACCGTGCAGCGCGGTGGCGGACTCGCGCTAGTGCTCTGCAATTCGTCGCAACATCACGCGACGATCGCACGCTCCCGGCGCCTCACAATCGATCTCGCTACCCCCACAACTCGGGGCTTTGTCACCGAGTGGAATCAAGCGGTACTCACATGGCAACAAAACGCGACACGACAATTCTCGCCGGCGCGCTAGTAACGCTCAGCGCCGCAACATCGTTCGGCCTCACCCGCGTCTTCGCCCACGCGGGTTGGCTCGCGTTATTGATTACAACTGCCCTCATCGCGACCGCGACGGTGCTCATCACCAAGGCCTTGGATTGGGCTACGCAGCTGCGCATCGTGTTGTTGGGCATTGTGTTGATGTGGTGGGGTGCCGCCGTCACCCGCCCTCGCGAAACCTGGTTAGGCATTCCCACGTTCAACGGAATCCGTCATTTCTTTGGCGCGCTCAGCTCAGCAGGACAACTCCTGCGCACGGCGATTGTACCGGTTTCGCCGACCGGGCCAGCCCTACAACTTGCGATTCTCGTGACATTCATCACCGCAGCCGGTTCGGCGTGGAGCGCGACCAAACCCGACGGCACATTGCAGGCTCTCGTAGCGCAACTCGCATTGTTCATTGCCGTTTCCGCGCTCGGCAAGCGTTCCTATATCGCCAGCGTCACGGTGTGGATCGCCGCGGCGTTTGCGTTCATGTTGGTGCATCACACGCTGACGACCGCAGCGGCTCGCGCCGAATTTCAAGCATCGCGGCCGCGCCAATCGCGACTTGTCGCGGGCGGCATTATTGGCGCGACGATCGCAATCGCGATTGCGGCAATCGCGGGGCCGCAGCTTCCGGGAGCATCGAGCGCGGCGCTCATTCACTACCGGCACTCCAACGGTCACCATGGCCCGGGAACGATCACCGCGATTTCACCGCTCATCAAGATCCGCGATCAGCTCAACCAACGCGACAACTCCGAACTGTTCGTGGTACGCGCCGATCAGCCTGCACGCTGGCGGCTGGTGGGGCTGGAGTCGTTCAAGAACGACCAATGGGATATCGACGCAAATACCACCGCGGGCCAAGATTTACAAAACAGTGGAGCGGAACCCAACGCAATCATTGTGCGACTTGATCAGGAGTACGCGATAGGCCCGATGAGCGGCAAGTTCATTCCTGCGGCGTATCAAGCACGTTCGGTCGTTGGGTTACGCGACCGTTTCATCATCCGCGATTCTGCGACCCTGCTCGTCGACGACAAAAACCATTCTGGGCTTCGCTACCAAATCACATCAGATCTCACCGGCGCCGACGCCTCAACCTTGCGCGCCGCGCCCGCGCCAGATCTCAACAACGCAGTATTGCAACGAAACGTACGCCTCCCGAACAACATCTCAACGCGCATCACCGATCTGGCTCGCCAAATCGCGGCCGGAAAATCCACCCAATACGACAAGGTGCTCGCGCTTCAGCAATATCTGCGCACCTTCCAGTACGACACGACCGTCGATCTCAGTGAATCCAACAACGCAATGGTCGATTTCTTGTTCAAAGTCAAGCGCGGGTTTTGCGAACAGTTCGCGGGAACCTTTGGCGTGATGGCCCGGTCGTTGGGCATTCCCACACGCATCGCCGTGGGGTTCCAGCCCGGCGAACGCAAAGTCGACGGCTATCACGTGACGGTGCGCCAAGCCCACGCCTGGCCCGAGGTGTATTTCAGTGGCGTTGGCTGGATCGCGTTCGAACCGACGCCTTCAATTTTTGATCGTGAATCGCCCGGCGATCCCAACGGAACTCACAAGGCGGCGCCCCCAGTGTCGGACAACGGTGGGCCATTCAAGCCAACAACATCAACCAAGCCAAAGCCCGTCGCGTCCTCAACCAATGCCCCTGCAACCCCAACCACGACGGCCTTACCGAATCAGCCCGTCCGTCCAGCCACACCGCAAGCACAAGACGCAGGGCTCAGCACACCGGCACGAGTCGGATTGGGCCTCGGCTCGGTCGCCGCAATCGGCGCAGCACCATTGGGATGCTGGCGACTCTTGCGTTGGCGGCGCCGCCGTCGGCGCGAATTACGTGGGAGTACCCGCGATCGAGTCACCAACGCCTGGGCCCACGCAATGGAGTGCCTCGCATTGTTTGATATCCGGCGCCGACCATCGACGACCGCGGTCGAGTTCGCATTACGCGAGGCTCCAGCTGCCGGAGTCGGCGATGCGGGCGGGCCGCTACTCGAACTGTCGCAGCTCCACACAACCGCGATGTACAGCGGAGAGGAACCCGACGACGCCGATGCTCACAACGCATGGGAATGCGTCGAGCGCATTGAGGCGGCGCTGCGCGAATCACTCAAACGCAAACGCAGAGCCTGGTTGATTCGGCTGCGTTGGTAATGCGCTCTGAGCACGCATAGCGCTCGTTGCAGGATTGTTCGGCTATTCGTCGCCGCGATCAAAACGTTCGCGTAGACCTTCTCGGGTTTGCCCGACCAACCGCGTGATGCCGCCCTCACGGATACCGAACACGTTAAAGAGCCCGGCCTTGCCGATCTTTTTCAAGTTCGTCGCGGTTGTCCAGAGGGCCGCAAGCATCCCGAGAAAGCCGATAAACGCGAACACAAGACTGGAGGTGAACGTGGTCACAACAATGGCCAGCCCGATCACGAAGCCAAAAATCGCCCACCGAATCGCTCCCAGCGCGTGACGGTACACCGTCGTTTTACTCACCGTATCCACGAGCTGCGGATCAGTTGCGTTGAGTTGGGCTTCGATTTCTCGAAGGATTTTCAACTCTTCGTCAGACAGCGGCATATTCGACCTCAGTACGAGATGGGTCGGAGCGACCCGTCAGCGGCCCATTCTCGCGCACCGCGCGGCTACTCACAACGCAAGCAAGGATTTTGGCCTGCCGCCATCGGCTGCGGACTGATAGGCCGCCTCGACCACACGGTGCGCAGCAAGCGCTTCAGCCACCGAAGGATGCCCGATGGCAGGCCCTCCTGGAGCATTCAGGCCGTCCAGAAATGCCTTCGCGGGCTCCGCGTATTGGATCACCGATTTCTCATAAACCTCAGGAACATCGAGGCGGCCAGCCCATTGCGGCACCCCGCCGATGCGCTCATGCACTCCATCTTTCGTCTGGACGTGCAATGGACCGAGGTAATCATCTTCCGTCCAGATGTAGGCATCGTCACAGAAAATCTCCAAGCGGCGGCTCGATCCGCGGCTCAGTACCTGGTGCCAGATACTGATCATCGTCGCGGAACTAGAATCCGCATATCGCAAATTGAGCACAGCAGTGTCTTCGATCCCGACGTAGCCATAGCGATTCGCGGTAGTCGCCACGACTTCCGTTGGCGCACCCAAAATCCATTGGAGCAAATCGATGTCGTGAATCGAGTGCTCAATCAACGTGCCCCCGCCGGCCTGATCGCGATCACCACGCCACGTCGAGCCGTACATCCCTTGAATCGGGAAGTACTGATCATCGCGAAACATCGTCGTGAGTACTCGTCCAAATTCTTGCGACTGCACAATTTCTGCACACAACGCGAACACGGGCGCATGGCGCAACACCAAACCCACCTGATGCGGAATTGGTTCCAAGATCGCCGCGAGACGTTCGCAATCCTCCAGGGTAGGAGCCAGTGGCTTTTCGCAGAACACGGCGAGGCCGCGAGCCGCGGCGCGCGCGACAGCATCCAGGTGGCCCGCAGTCCATGTACAAATCCAAACAACATCAACGACATCAAGCAATTCGTCGAGCTTCGCGTAGGCAACCGCGTCGTTGTGGCGCGCCATCGCGGCGCTGCGATCAGGATCGGTATCGTAGGCCGCAGTGATTTTCGCGTCGATGAGCTCCGCTTTGGTGAGCTGTTTCAACGCGTAGGAGTGCACCGTACCAATGTGCCCACACCCAACAATTCCAATGCGTTTCATTCAATTTCGCTTTCGTGGTTTCGCGGTTTGGGAATAAGCGCAGCAGACGCTTGTGGAATGAGCGCGGCAGACGCGACGGCTTTGGTTCCGAACTTGGCTCGCACCGCATCTACGACCGTATCGAGCTGCGCCCGACGCGCGTCGAACGCGGGCGCCGTTATGCAAGATTCACTGCCAAAATCCAACATGCCTTGGTGAGCGCTTGCGGGCTCGGCCAGTTTCGATCCGTGAATCCCGAGCAATCGGATTCCGCGCGCGATATCAATTTCCGCGATGAGCTCGCGAGCAGTTGCGACCAGGACGCCAGATTGATCAGACGGTTCTCGCAGAGTGCGCGCTCTCGATACCGTTGAAAAATCGGCGTACCGTACTTTGACACTGATGACCCGAGCGGCGACGCGGTGGGCCCGCAAGCGGGATGCGACTCGATCGCCGAGGCGTAAGAGCTCGCGTTCCACCTCCTCGCGGGTCCGGAGATCGAACGCAAAGGTTTCTTCGTTGCCGATCGATTTTGCATCGCGTTCGGTGATGACGCCCCGCGGATCCTCGTTGTGCGCCAGCGCATGCAGGTGCGCACCCGCAGCATCGCCGACTGCATGTTGCAATACCTCCAACGGCAGCTGCGCGAGATCGCCAATCGTTTGGATGGCAATGCGTTGCAGCTTCTCCATAGTTTTGGGGCCAACCCCCCAGAGTCGGCGCACTTGCAGTGGCGCGAGAAATTCCATTTCGTTGCCAGGCTCCACCACGAGCAGGCCATTCGGTTTCGACATGTCGCTCGCGATCTTGGCGAGGAATTTCGTGGTCGCTACGCCAACACTGATCGTGAGCCCGGATTCGTCCTGCACCCGCTGGCGAATAAGTTTCGCGACCGTGATGGCATCGCCGTGCAGCCTTCGAATGCCATCGACCGCGATGAATGCTTCATCAATGGATAGCGGCTCTACCTCGGGCGTAATGCTGCGCAGGATGCCCATCACGACACTGCTGTGACGCTCATATTCGCCGTGGCGCGGCTGCACGTAGACGCCATGAGGGCATTTGCGTTGCGCGATCGCCGTCGGCATCGCGGAGTGCACTCCAAACTTGCGCGCCTCGTAGCTCGCGGCGCTCACCACTCCCCTACGGCCGATCCCCGCAACAATCACCGGCAAGCCGCGCAAATCAGGGTTGAGAAGTTGTTCGACCGAAGCGAAAAAAGCATCGAGGTCTACATGCAAGAACATCGAATATCGCCGGCGGCTAGCAGCGCGTGACGATGAGGTCGGCACGGCGAGTTCCGCTGACTGCGTACTCGTAACGCCGCGCCGGAACGGCGCCATTGGTGGCCCACCGATCGGCCAGCCATTCGCGGATCGGTTCTTGGACCCACGGCGGGCAATCTTCGAGCAACGTCCCAGCATGATGGGGCGGGTAGAAATCGGCTTCGACCACGATTCCATCGGGATCCTCGATCACCAGATCGCCTTCGAAGCCGTCGACAAGATGCACCTCGCAGCGCATCTTCCAGCCCATATCCGCGGCGATGGCCACGACTTCATACGCCAGGCCGGCCCATGCCGTTACCCGCAGGCCCGTTTCTTCGCAGACTTCGCGAGCGAGGCCATCGAGGATCGAAACGTCTTCGGCATCGATGACACCACCGGGGGTCGACCAGTCATCACGCCCACCTTGACGAACATTGCGCACGAGTAGCAGCTTGCCGTCTTGTTCGATTAACGCGCTCGCGACTGTCCATTCATGCAAACTCACCCCCGCAGTTTGACACAGCCCAAGGACACCAGCACGCCGCTGGGCCCCTACGATGCCGATCGTGCAGATGGACCCAGTGCGCGACTCTCATCCCAACGTTGTGCGCAAAGGCCCCGTCTATCTCGCGTTCGGTGCGGTGCTAATGGCCGGAACCTTTGGCGCGCTGATCGGTTTCGGGTTAGTCCGCGCTGCGTGTTCGGAAACGCCGGCTCGGCTGCGCCAGCTTTTAGCGACCGGTGTTGAACATTTCGTGGCTCCCCAGCACAGCTGCCAGGCGCAATACGCCGGAGCAACACTCGTGGGCGCGGTCATTGCGGCCGCGGGTGCCGGAGTGGTGGCTCGATTGGTCTTGCGGGCGATGACCGATTGGAAAAAGACTCCGCCGCGGCTGTCCGGATCGTGACCGATCTACACGCCGAAGCGGTGCATGCCCGTTTGCGGTTAGCCGATATCTTCGACACGCTCAACGACGATCAGTGGCAAACGATGAGTTTGTGTTCGCAATGGACGGTACGCGATGTCGCCGCACATCTAAGCTATCCCGCCACGGCTTCTGCGCTCAAGATTTTAGTAGCGCTCGCGCAAAGCAAGTTCAGTCTTAACGAGCTCACCCTTCGACTGGTTCGTAACGATCAGCGCAATGGCACCGAACTCGCACAACATTTTCGCGCTACCGCGGCGCACCGGTGGACACCACCAGGATTCGGGTTCGAAGCGCCACTCACAGACGCGCTCGTACACACCTCTGACATTTGCCGCCCGCTCGGAATTGCACCACCATCTCTTGCGTCTGCGGCGCGTTCCGTTTTGGATTTTCTGGTGACCCCGAAGGCAACTCGAGGTTTCGTGGCCAAGGGTCGTATCGCGGGATTACGGTTCGAAACCACCGATTTAAATTGGGGTTTTGGCAATGGGCCCATGGTGACTGGTTCCAGTGAAGCAATCATTCTCGGTATCTTGGGACGGCCCGCGGCCCACGAAGATCTCCGCGGCGATGGCCTCGCAGCGTTGCGCGATCGCCCGTAGCTGCCGCGCATAATTTCACACCCAGCCTCGTTGTTCAGCCTTGTAGTTCAGCCTTGTTGGCCAGCCTTGTTGTTTAGCCTTCGATGCGGTTGAGCGCGGTGATCGCGTGTTGCAATGCTTCGTCGGTGATATCCGCGTGGAAAATAAATCGAGTTGTATTGGCGTCGATCGTCGCACCAAGAACTCCGTGGATGCGCAGCCGTCCGAGGATGTCGGACGGTAAGGCTGCGGATTGCGCGCAGACAATATTGGTTCGAACCATTGAAGCATTCAATGCATCGGGCCAACGCTGTGCGAGCGCGTCGGCGAACGCAGCGGCGCGTTCGTGATCTTCGCTCAGCCGGTCGACCATGGTTTCGAGCGCAACGATTCCCGCGGCCGCAACGATGCCTGCTTGGCGCCACCCGCCACCCAAACGATGACGATCCGCGCGTGCTGCATCAATGAACGAACGCGAGCCACACAACACTGAACCGATCGGGGCACCCAAGCCTTTGCTCAAACAGAACATCATCGCCGCGCAGCCGGCAACCAATTCACGCGGGGCCGTCTTGGTAGCGAGCGCCGCGTTAAAAATGCGAGCACCATCGCAGTAGACCGGCACTCCGGCGCCCTGCGCGATTCGTTGAATCGGATCGATTTCGTCGCGGTTCATTGGCTGGCCGCTCTCGGCCATCACGGTGTTTTCGATCGCGATGAGCGATACCTGCGGCAAGTGGTGGTGGCTGCCCGCGAGTTCGCGCTCAAGAGACTGCCACTCCACTGGCCGCATCTGAACTCCTGCGTTACGCGCGGCTCCTGCGTCTTCGTAACGGTATACGTGCGCCCGAGGCGCGCAGATCACGTCGGTTCCAGGTGTGGTGAGGGCGCGGATGGCGAGTTGGTTGGCCATCGTCCCGGTTGGGAGATAGAGCGCGGCATCGAAGCCAAAGAGTGCCGCCGAGATGGATTGCAGGCGATTGACAGTCGGGTCTTCGCCTGCGAGATCATCGCCCACTTCCGCGGCCGCCATCGCGGCGCGCATGGCAGCCGTCGGCTTCGTGACGGTATCGGAACGCAAATCCACAATCATCTACAACAACCTACCGACCCCGCTCGGAGCGCAGCGCAGGCAACTCAACCAGCGCAGCGCAGGCAATTCAACCCGCGGTGATCGGAGGAACTCAGGAGCGAGGGACGAGCGAGATGAGTCCGCAGATCACTCGCCGCCGAAGCGCAGCGCAGGCAATGCAACCAGCGCAGCGAAGGCAATTCAACCCGCGGTG